>NZ_JAPVLR010000010.1:0-22602 GCF_027157935.1 Microbacterium sp. H37-C3
CCGACCCGCTCCTTAGGACGGAGTGGCTTGGAACCGCGTGCACCGCCAGCGCCCGCACAAACACAGGCTACACCCCTACCGCCGCCCAGATCAGTGCACACAGAAGTGCACACACCAAGATGCTGGTCACATGACTTGCGCTGTGGTCGTTCGTGGGTATACGTTGGCCACATGACCACAACGACACCGGGCCGGCGGGTAGTGCTGTCAGACAGAAGAGTCTGAGCGGTCAACGGTGACCGCGCCAACGGCAAGAAGGATCCCCCCCGCCCTCGGGCTAACAGGCAACGCGTTGCAGACGTGTAACGACGAATGACCCCCTCCGACTGACAGTGAGTAGTCAGCAGAGGGGGTCTCTTCGTTCGCTAGTAGAGCCGGCAGTTGAACGACGATCGTTCCTCGATCTGCCGGACGATCCGGTGGGATGTCATCGGGTCATGCTCGACCGCCTCCCGCGTCAACACGACACGATGCAGCAACTGCCAGTACCGTGCGGGACGCAACCCGAGCTCACGGATGATGGCTTCTTCCTTGCTTCCTGTCCAGGTGGGGTGTGCTGCTTCGAAGTCGAGCAGCTGTTCTGTGCTGACCATGGCGTCCATGATCGGGTGGAGGTCAGACATTGCCGGCGTTGAGGATGCCGTTCAGGTCGGGGTAGATACCGCCCGGTGGCGGCCCGGGACTGTGAGAAGCGATGAACGCGTGATGGATCCGTTCACACGCTGACCGGAGCGTCGATGTCCACCCTGCGTGCCGGCCGAGCGCTGTCACCCGGTACGCGATCTCCCCGCCACGACGGACGATCTGCACCGTCCCGTACTCGCGGCCGTCGGGGGCGACCATCGTCCACGTGCCGGGCGGGTCCTCGACCGCAGCGAGCATTGCGTGCCAGTCAGCCATGCGATCGAGTGTGACACTCACCCCAGACACGGTCAGCGGGAGAACATGCGTGCGACCGCGTGAGCTCCGTGCCCGTCGAAGTTGTCCCGACGCCGGTAGTAGTGCTCGGCGAATCGCGGGTCACGGTGCCTCGCGAATCGCATGACGGTGAGAATGTCGGCGCCGCTGTCGACGAGGGCCGTGATGGCACTGTGGCGGAGGCTGTGCGGGTGGAGATCGGATCGCAGTTCCGCGCGCCGGGCGAGGCGTCTCGTCCAGTCGTACGCGCCGTTCCGTGTCTGCCTCGCGCCCGCTCTTGTAGTCACGAGTGGCCCTGTGGTCCGTTCTCCCGCCGCTGCGTCACGGATCCGGAGCAACGGTATCGGCGCGGGCATCACGTCCTCGTAGCCACCCTTGGAGTGAACGAGCAGAGCGGGGTAGCCGGCCTTGTCCTCGGCGAAGTCCTCGAGGCGGACAGCGCACGCTTCCGAAACGCGTAGAGCGAGCATCGACATCAGTGCGATCAGTGCATGATGTGCGGGTGACGTGGCGGCCGCAACGTCGAGAAGCCGGCTTACCTCGTGCGGTTCCAGCCATGCGATGGACTCCGGGTCCTTTCTCACCCGCGGCATCTTCAACATCACCGTCGGATCACGGTCCACGAGTTCATCGGAGTGCGCGAGCCGGTAGAACGATCGGATCACCGTTATCCGTCTCTGCACGGACACGGGGCTGTTGCCGCGCTCCCCCATCAGGTACTCGATGAACAGTTCGAGGTGCGGGCGTTTCAGTGCGAGGACGTCAAGTCCCATCGAATCGCACCACTCGAACAGGATCCGGATGTCGATCTCGTAGAGGGACCGTGTGCCACCCTTCTGCCTCGCGAGGAACGATGCTCGAGCGAGGTTTCGGTTTGCGGCGCTGGGGACGGTAATGTCAGCCATGACGGCTCCAATCTGACCATTGGTGTTCGTCTGCCCTCGTCCCGGCTGCAACCGGGGCGGGGGCGCCCTTCGTTGGGCTGGTCTCATCCTACGCCGAAACGCCCCCACCCGAACCATGGAGGTCGGGTGGGGGCGTTCAACGTAATGTGGGCAAGTGGTGAACTCAGCGGTATGCTCGCGCACGTGACTGACACCCGCACGATGCCGCCGAGCTTGGACGCTGGCCTGTTTGACGCGGAGTGTCCCGACTGCGGGCACGACGAGGTCGGCACGCGAGACTGGGTGGCTCGCCTGTTCCGCACGCGCCCGACTTGCCCGCGAGATGTCGACGCGGTTGAAAGCGGTGTCGGCATGGCCGGACCATGCGGCTGCTCGAACCGCTTCCACGCCTAGCTGTTGTCGTTGAGGAAGCCCAACACCTCGTCCACCGGGTAGTTGTCGATCGTCGGCCAGTTGTGGGTGCCCGCGACCGGAATAGTCCGTGCGGTAGAGCCGATCGCAGTCTTGAGCGCTTCGGCGCGGGCGGGGCTCGCGACCGTGTCTCCGGTGCCGTAGAGGTCCAGCCACGGCATCCCCGCGTACTTCGTGCCAGCGTTCACGATGGGGTTGTGGGCCGCGCCGTACTGCGCGTCGGTGTACCCGTTCGTGTACGCCGCGTCGATGCTCGCGCGGTAGAGGTAGCCGCCCTCCGGGTTCGTCAGGTCATGAATGTGCTTCAGGTCAGCCACACCCATTGAGCCGATGACGCCCGCGACCTGAGCCTTGTTCTGCGCGGCCCAGTTCATGGCGGTGAGGTGCCCCATCGACTGGCCGAACAGGAACACCTTCGAGGGATGCACGCCGTACGTCGCGCGGAGATGCGCGACGGCTGACGTCACCTTCGAGACAGCGCTGGCGTTCCCCCAGGCATCGAGCCCGAAATCGCACGACAGCACGGGGCGGTCCTCCGCGATCCGGGCAATGAGCTTCCACATGGCGATCGCGTCGGAAGCGGCGTTGGCGAGCGGCTCACGGTTCGTGGTTGCGTAGCCGTGGCAGTAGATCAGACCAGGCACAGTGGGGTCACCTGTCCACAGCTTCGGGACCATGGCCGTCGACCCCTCCGCGGAGAGGGGCTGGTAGTGAGTCCAAATCGCGGACATTACGAGATCACCGCCTTGATCCATGTGGGGTACGCGGCCGAGCCGAGTACCTGCCACGTGCCTGATGCCCGCTGGACACCTGCGAGCGAGTACGTGAGGAGAGTGCCGGGCGGCTTCGCCGCCACTCGGCAGCGCGCGTCGAACGAGACGAACTCGCCGTTGTCGGCGCTGCGCTTGTGGTGGAACTCGCGAACCGTTGCCCCGGCCGCGTCAACGACGCGGAGTACGGGGTCGCCGGTTGCGAGGAGGTACTGCAGCAGCCCGCCGATCTCGATGGCGAAAGGGCCGACCGGAGCACGGAAGTTGATCTGCACCCCCGTGAGGCCCTGTGTTCCCGTTCCGACCGCGAGCGTTGTCGAGGTGATCGACTGTGCATAGGCCAGCTCCCCGGCCACCTTTTCGACCTGGCCAGGGAAGTCGGCGGCATCGAGAACGTCACCAAAAGCGGCGGATAGTTGAGTGTTGGTCTGTGATCCCGGGGTGGTGATCAGGTTCGCGACGGACGCGTCCGTGGGAGTGTCAGCCTGGTCGATGATCGTCGCGGCGGTGAGGACAGACTGCACCTCCCCCGGTGACATCGTCGACCAGCCGAGACCGACCCAAGACACCACCCCATCCCCCACCTTCACCCGTTTCAGGGTGGAGTCGTATCCCATTTCCCCGTCGCCGAGGACAGGGTTCGCTGCCGCCCACTCGGCAGTTGTGCCGCGGCGGATAGTGATCTGCGCGAGTGTCATGCGAAACCCCTCCCTGGGTCAGTGGTTGTTCTCGGTGACGCCGACGGACTGGACCTTCGCGGACGTACCGGTCGGCTTCCACAGCCCGTAGTGGGATGCGACGGACACGACGAACGCGGGCAGCGCGGCGAACAGAGCCAGGCCGAGGTCGTACACCTCACCGGAGCTGAGGGCTCGTGCGAGTTCGATCGCGAGGGACGTCACCAGCGACAGGCCGGCGAGGAGCCACGCTTTCATCGACGAACCCGACACGCGGGTGGTGACGAGGCCGACCAGGACGGGCAGGACGAAAGCGATCACGAACTGCACAACGGTCAGCGGATCGAGAGAGAAGACGACGTTCATGGTGACCTCCTGGGTCAATTCGGGATGACGGTGTCATCGAACTCGGTGTCCTGCATCAGCCGCTCGAACTCGTCGCGCGGAATGCTGCGGTCGAGGGCGATCGTCGCCCAACGGGACACCTCGCTCGAGGTGACAGACTTGCGGCGGTTCGCGAGCGCGACGAGGTAGTCGACGGCGAGGAGCATGCGTTCCTCGGTTTCCTGCGCCCGCTCGAGGTTGGTCCGCAACGTCTGCTTCAGGGTGGTGTTCTCGGTGCTGGCCGCGTCGTACGCGTCCTTCCACCGGGTCACTTCCTCGCGGGAGAAGTTCACGAGAGTGAGGAGGAAGTCGCGGCCGGCGGCGTCTGTGGCCTGCTGCCCGGTCGCGGCGTCCTTCGCGGCCTCCCGTTTCGCTTTCCGCTCCGCGAGGAACGGGGATATGAACGCGCTACCGAGCGCGGTGATCACCGCGGCTATGGCGACGAGGAGTGCTGGTTCCACTACCGGGCACCTCCGATGCGGTCACGCACCTCCACGTACCGGACACGGAGGAACGCGATGATCGCGACCGACTGGCCGAGCGGACCTAGCCGACCGGTCCAATCGCCCCCGTCGAGGTACAGCGGCACGATGATGAAGCAGAGGGTGACGGCGTGGATCAGCGGTCCGACGATCGCGAGGATGAGTCCTGCGAGCTCGAGCATCCGGCCGCGTTTCGCGTGACCGCGCTGCACAGCCATGACCATGCCTACAACCGACAGGACCACCCCGGCGACGGCGACGCCAACCCATACCCAAACGAAGCCGCCCAGGAGGGCGCTCGTAGCGGGTGGCGTGACGATCGCGTAGACGACGAGCCACAGGATCACCGCTAGTTTCGCGACCACCCATGCCCGGTGGCGGGCCGGTAGGCGCCGCATCAGCTCACCTTCTGCGATCCGAGCTCACGACGAATCGCCGCCGCTACTTCCTCGCTGACCGTCTTCTCACCGGTGATGTCGTTCAGCCCCGCAACGACAGCGGGCGATTGATTGTCGAGCCACGGCAAGCCGAGGTTCTTCCACAGGTAGTCGCGGAACGCGAACGCCGCTTCGACGGTTTCCTGCCCGGCGGCCACGTTCCACATCGTGCGGCCAGCGAAGTCGACGACGTAGATGCCGTGACCCGGGATACCGAGGATCGCGGTCTGTCGCCGGTCGTGGATTGCGTCCTTGATCTTGCTGATCTCGCCGCTGAGGGCGCTCAGCTGGTTCTTGATGTCGGTGACGTCCTGCTGTGTCATGTCGTCCTCCTCGGGTTCGAATGGGCGTGCTCCGTCTCCCGCAGTCGTGGGGTCGTCCGCGTAGAGAGTCCAGTTCCATCGGTCACCGTCCGGAGTGAGTCCGTAGGTGTGGACGTGGACGCCCGCGCTGGGCCAGGCAGGCGTGGGGCGGGGTCGCACGTAGCCGGTGTTTCCGGTCGCGGCGAGCACGGTGCTCCCCCGCTCGACCCGGGCGCCGTGCGCGGCGACATGATGGTCGTTGTGGGCGAACCGGATCCGGTAGCCATCCCACTTCCCCCCCACGATCAGAAGCTCACCGAGGTGCCCCGCTGCCGACGTGTCCGTCTGCGACAGGTTCGACGCGAGCCGCCGATACACCCCGTCGGCGGGTGCCCGGTACGCGAACCCGATAGGTGTCGCATAGTCCATTGCGGGGTTGTTCACGTGGGAGCCTTCTCGCCACCCCTGCGACATCCGGAACGCGGTGAACGGGTTGATGAGCTCCCCGGTCACAGGAACGCCACCCAATCGAACTGCACCTGGTTGTTCGCGAACGTTGAAGTCACCAACGCCCCACTGACCAGATCCGTCACATCAACCACGAACTGGATCTGCGTCGTGTTGCGTGTGTTCTCCCGGATACGACGATCAGACGCCCGCTGACCACCCGACCGGTTCGTCACAATCACCTGCGACGGGACAGCACCCAGCCCATGGTTCACCGTCGCCGTACCGGGAATGCTGAGCCTTTGGTTGACTCGTTTCCTTATCCCGCCAGGCAGGCGGGGTCTTTCATGATGGTCTCGAACTCGATGGGCGTCAACTTCCCGAGTCTTCGTTGACGGCGGCATCGGTGGTAGCGTGCCTCGATCCAGTACACGATCGCGAGGCGAAGCTCGTCACGGGTGGTCCACTGCTGCTGGTTGAGGACGTTCTTCTGCAGCAGACTGAACCAGTTCTCCATGGCCGCGTTGTCCGCGCACGCGCCGACTCTGCCCATCGATCCGCGCAGCCCGAAGTGTCGAAGGGCACGCCGGAATCTACGGCTTCGAAATTGACTGCCTCTATCGGAATGCACCGTCACCCCGGCTGGCTTACCGCGCCGGTGGAACGCGTCGGTGAGCGCGTCAACGGCCAGTCGGGCCTTCATCCGGTCGCTGATCGAGTAGCCCACGATCCGGTTGCTGAACACGTCCTTGACCGCGCACAAGTACACCTTGCCCTCACCGGTTCGGTGTTCGGTGATGTCGGTGAGCCACAACTCGTTGGGCCGGTCGGCGGTGAAGTCACGTCTGACATGGTCGTCGTGCACGGCAGGACCCGGCCGGCGATGCTTCCGAGAGCCCTTGCGGCGGTGCGCGGCCGAGAACATGCCCTCCTGCGAGCACACCCGCCACACGCGACGCTCAGACACCTGCCAGCCGTCGTCGACGAGTTCGTCGGAGATGAGCCGGTACCCCTGACAACGGTCCTCATCCCACACGTCCCGGGCAGCGTTGATCAGATGCGCCTCGTCCCAGTCGCGATCGCTGACCGGATTGGCCAGCCACTGGTAGTACGCCTGCTTGGAGAAGCCGAGGACCCTGCACGCCACCGCGACCGACACCCTCACGGGGGCGCCGGCCGCAGCCAGTTCACGGACGAGCGGGAACACTATTTTGGGGACGCAGCACCGATCCGAAGGTTCGCTTGCGAAAGATACGCCGCGGCCTTCCGGAGGATCTCGTTCTCCATCTCCAACTCGCGGATCCGCTTGAGCATCTTCGCCTGCTCACGCTGCCCGTCCCGATCGCTCGACGCCGCCGGCGCGATCCCGCGGCCGGCCAGCTCGACGTTACGCACCCACGCCTGCAACGCCGACTTCGAGATCCCCATATCCGCGCAGACCTGCTTCTGCGACATTCCCTGCGTGAGCACCAGAGCGACCGCGTCGCGCTTGAACTCCTCCGAAAACTTCACCGGCATGACTTCATCCTTCCCGCCCCGATCCTTCAGATCAAAGCAGTCCCAGAGTCAACCAACGCTTCAGCATTCCCGCAGAAGATCAGTCCACCGGTGGCGCCGATCAGGATCGCGGCGATCTGCCCGACCGACCCGACCAGGACCATGGTGGTGATCAGGGCGATCACGGCGATCCCGGCGCGAGGCTTGTCGGGGGTGAGGGTTCTCGCCATGCCCCAGACCGCTTGGGCGACGATCGCGACCGCGACGATCTTCAAACCGGTCAGCAGCCCGTCGCCAACCGGACCAGCGAACCAGGCCGCCCCATACGCGAAACCGACCATCAACACCGCAGAGGGCAAGGTGAAGCCCACGAACGCGGCGGCAGCACCCCCAGCACCGGCGCGCAACAGCCCGACACCGAACCCCACCTGGCTGGACGCGGGCCCGGGCAGGAACTGCGACAGCGCGACCAGGTCGGCGTACTCGCGATCGTCCATCCACTTCCGGCGTTCCACGAACTCGGTGCGGAAATAGCCCAAGTGCGCGACCGGCCCACCGAACGATGTCGCTCCCAGTCGCAGGAAAACCAGGAACACCTCCCACACCGAGCTCCGAGCGGTGACCGTCGACGCCTGCGTCATCAATACATCCTGTTCCCGGGGTGAAGAACTCAAAGCCCTCTCTCACGCCGAGCGAAAGCCGCGACCTCAGGATACTGACCAGGAGACAACGCCCTGGGCCAGATCAGAGCGACACCCCTGGGCCAATTCAAGTTGACATAGTCACCCTCGGACCGCAGCAAGGCCATCGCGTGGCGGATGCCGCCGACGTGGAATCGGGAGCCGTCGGGAAGGCCGATCTCCGCAGCGAACTCGTGCAGCGCCTCGAGCTGCTCTGACGATGCCGGCGGGAAGAGGTCGGCCGGGTAGTTGCTCTCGATCTCGCGTGCGACGTCTAGGAGGGCTTCTGCCCGTACCTGGGCGTCATGAGCAGCAAGCCACCGTTGGAACTCCGCGCGCCGCTCTCGAAGAGCAGTGGTGTACGTCACCCCGAGGCGCCTCGTCTGCGCCAACGCTCTGTACTGGCGCTCCACGTCTCCGGTGGTCGGTGTGTATGGGTTGGTCACTGGGCTTCTCCTTCTACCTCTCGGACGTGTGCTATCGCTTCGTATGCCGCGACTGCTAGCCGTTCCTCGTACTGCCAGCGCGTCTCGCGGCCAATATCGAAACCTCGCTGTGAGCGGATCGCGGAGCGAGCTGCATCGATCTGCCTCTGGCGTTCGGTCATGCTGGTGCCT
Organism: Microbacterium sp. H37-C3; assembly: GCF_027157935.1. NCBI lineage: Bacteria > Bacillati > Actinomycetota > Actinomycetes > Micrococcales > Microbacteriaceae > Microbacterium > Microbacterium sp. H37-C3. Next base: position 8,528 of record NZ_JAPVLR010000010.1, read on the forward strand.
GCTCTCGGATGTGATCGATGTAGAACTGAGCGGCAACCGGGACGTCGCCCGGATGATCGAGGTAAAGCTCCGCATCCTCCGGGCTGTCGAAGGTCGCCTGCCCACACGGAAAGCTCACCCGGCCCCTGTGCGGCATCCCCGGTTTCGGCATGGCTCGGAAGCGGAGATAGAACCCCGGCTCCCCGCATGACGCCGCACAGATCGTCTCGAACGGCGTCTTCCCCGAACTGAAGCCGAGCGGCGCACCCCAACCCATCAGCAGGCTCCTATCCAGAAGAACAGTGACCGGTTCATGACTCTCTCCTGTGGCATCCGCAGTCGGTGTTCTGGCAGAACGAGTCCCCCCCCGAACTGGCGACCGGGATGACAACCGCGGCACCTACCGCACTCGCCCGAAACACGAAGGGTGGGGGCTGTACTAGCTCCCCCACCCCGCAACATCTGAAACGTCATGGTCGGCTCCTAAAAGGGCGTGTCGTCGCCGTAGGACGCGCCAGGCGTCGCCCACGGCTCATCGGACGGGACGGGTGCGGCAGGTGCGTTGTTGCCCCCACCAGACGCCGCACGCGTGACCTGTGCGGTCGCGTAGCGCAGCGAGGGGCCGATCTCGTCGACCTCCAGCTCGATCGCGGTGCGGTTCTGGCCCTCACGGTCCTGGTAGGAGCGCTGACGCAGGCGGCCGGTCGCGACGACCCGCATGCCCTTGGTCAGCGAACCCGCCACGTGCTCGGCGAATTCGCGCCACACGGACGCGCGGAGGAACAGCGCTTCGCCGTCCTTCCACTCGTTCGCCTGACGGTCGAAAGTGCGAGGAGTCGAGGCGATCGTGAAGTTCGCCACCGGCAGGCCGTTCTGCGTGTAGCGCAGCTCGGGGTCTGCCGTGAGGTTGCCCACGACGGTGATGATCGTTTCTCCGGTCATGCCGTTTCCGTTCCTTCCTGCAGGAGCGCCCACGCAGAATCAGCTGCTTGCGCTCGGGTCATGTAGTCGTCGCGGACGAGCTGGGAGTCGTCGCCGTCATGTCCGGACGCATGCGGCCGTAGGACCTCCGCTATCCGAGACAGCAAATCGATACGTTGGTCCCGTTCTCGGATCGCCCCGGTGGCAATCCTCCACACGTCTCGTACTGGCCTTTCATGAAGCGAACACTCTTCGTCCGGACCGTCGTTGTACGAGCAGGAGCCGTCGCAGCGCATTTGAGAAGCGGGCACCGTCGCGAACTCGGTTGCATCCGTGATCTGGTCGGGCGTGACGACGTAGTCCAGCGGGGGAAGCATCGCGAACAGAACTTCGCCGCCGGTAACGGAGTGCGGGAGGGCGATCGCGGCGCACTGGCTGAACGAATGGTTTTCGGACAGGCGCCCGGTGATCTTCCAGATCGTCTTCGGCTGCGCGTCGTGCCATGGTGCGGTCATGTGAGTCTCGTTTCTGCCACCTGATCGATGGCGTCGGGTCGGTTCGGATTGGCTTGCGCGCCGAGGAGAACCGCGAGGTCGCGGAGCGTCATCGTCACGTACTGATCGGCTGGGTCGCCCTTGCCGCGGCGTTTGTGGACGACGACAGCCGCGTGGGCGTCAGCGTTGCCTCGTTCCGTTTCGGCTTCCTTCACCCATTGGGCGAGTTCAAGCCGGTTGTGGTTCTTGCACTCGACGACGACTCGTTCGCCTAGGACGGTGCGGATGCCGGAGATGTCGCCCCGGTCCCCCTTCCCGTGGAGTGGCATCCGGTCGATCCGGTCGTCATTCAGCGCGTCGGCGAGGTAGTCGGCGGCCTGTCTTTCGAGGCGTGTGCCTTTCGCCTTGTTCGCACTCATGCTTGTCTCCGTTCTCGGGGGACCATCGCAACCTCGGTGATGAAAGACAGGGGCACGAGGATGCCGCGTGCGTGCCCCTTGCAGACCTGGGTAAGGACGTGGTTGGTGTGGTCCCAGCGGATGGCGACGGTGTCTCGGTCGCATGGTTGCAGTTGGCCGCGGCGAGTCGTTTCCCACGCGCATCGGTGGTCATTCGATGTGATGACGTTGACGTGTTCGCGTTCCTCGCCGCACTCAACGCAGTACCCTTCCGGGTCTGACGTGAACGGGTGGACGTCGGGGTGACCCGTGGGGATGGTCGCCGTAGTTGAGCGGCCGGCGATACTCACCCCCACGGGAGTCGGGTCTGGCTCGGTCGGTTTGGCGCTCATCGGATACACGCCGTAGTGCTCTCGGCAACGCGCACCGTAAACCACCGGAGCGCCGCATAGAGCGCAGTGATTGCACCATTCGATGCAGCCGACCTCATCGTGTTTCGCCGGGGCGGGAGCGGCGTCACTGTAGGGCGTGTCGATATAGAACCGGCTCATAGCTTTACCTGCCGATCGGTCGAAAGTTGGCGCAGAGCGTCCCCGAGCCGGTCGCTCTCAGCACTGAACATCTCGCGTGCACGCTGACGCGCATCCTCAAACTGGTCTGAGGTGATGGGCTTCGGGCGCTTTGCGCGGGGATCTTTCGCGCCCATCAGAGCTCAACTCCGCACCGGTCGCAGTGGATCCTCGGGATCGGGCAAAGACGCATGGCGTTGCGGTCGTATCGGTGCCCACGAAAAATACAGATCACCTTACGCAAAAGCACGTTGACGGTCATTGGTCTACCTGCCGATCAGTCGCGGCCAGCGCGTTCGCCCAGCCCTGGCTGAAAGCCTGAAAATCGTGAAGGGGTAAGCCCTCCTCTTTGCATTTGCGATACGCGTCCATACACGCGTCCATCTGCTCTGGGGTCATCGGTCTACCTGCTGATCGGTCTGTTGGTCGTAGGGCCACTGTGACTGGGGACCGACAACCCATCGTTCGGTCAGCAGCTTCTCCGGATCCGGATCGGTGACTTTGCGATGGGTGAGACACATCGATTTTCCGGTGGTCATGTCGGTTCCCATCCAGGGCCTGTACGGTTTCCCGCAGACGACGCAGCGGGCTGGTACGGGCTGTGTTTCCTCTTCCGGGGTCATGGGGTGTCCTTTCGTGTGAGCTTCTGCCGGGTGCGTGCGGGTAGGCCGCCGTAGATGCCGTGGGTTTCGTGGTTCGGGACGGATGGTGAACGGGGTGGGTGCGTCCGTGTGGGTACGGATCGTGTCAGTCATGCGGCGCCGTCCGCTGTCAGCCACTCCGCGAGCGGCTTCACCCGCATTCCGAGCGTCGCCGCAACGTTCACCTCGAGACGGGCGCCGCCGGACGCTTCCCACCCGTCGAGCAGCGCGACACCGTCGCATCTGATGAGCTGCGCGAGGCCCGCGCGGAGCCACCCGTGGTAGTCGCCGGGGGTCAGGTTCTCGTTGATCGACGGGTCCTCGACGACGTGCCCGGCATCGGTCAGCGCCGCGGCGGCCGCCCGGAACGCCGGGTAGTTGAACTCGGGCAGGCCGGTCATCGGGCCCGCGACATACAGATGGGTCATGCTGACGCCTCCTCTCGCGACAGATGTTCCGCCCGCTTGAGGCGCTCGACGGCAATCGGGATCCACTGCGGGTCTTTCTCGACGAGCAGCGCCCGCCGACCGGACAGGATGGCCGCCACACCGGTCGACCCGACGCCCGCGAACGGGTCGACGATGAGCTCCCCCCGACGCGACGAAGACTCGATTAGCTCAGTGAGTAGCGGGACCGGCTTCTCGCTCGGGTGTCGCACCTTGCGGCCCGTGGGGCGCGTGAACCGAAGGATCGACCCCTTGCGTAATCGCGTTGGAACTCCGGAACCGCCGGTCTGGCCGGCGTGACGGAACTTCGAGGTGCAGAAACTGACTCGCTCGTGCTGCGGTCCCCACACTGATGTGACGTCGCCAGAGCCGAGAGTGCCCTTGTCCCAGATGAGCTCGACGACTTCGGAGACCTTCTGCCCGTCGAGGACATCGGACGGACCGAAGACGTACAGGTGTCGGTTCTGGCCGACGATCCGGACGCAGTGCCGCAGAACTTCCCGGACGATCGCGCGCTCGTCTTCGCTCGCTCCGTCGCCGACGAGTTGACTGAAGCGCTCCGCGCGCTGGTTCGAGCGCCACTCGACCCCATACGGCGGGTCGGTGAGAATCAGGTGCGTCGACTCCTTCGGGATATCCGCGAGTACGTCGCGCGCGTCGCCGAGCCACAGAGCAGCGCTCTCCGACTCATAGACGAGTTCCGCTTGGCGAGCGGGCTTCTGGGGTGACTCGTCGACCCAAAGCGTGTCAGCATTCATGCGGCTTCCTCCTGGATGCCCTTCGGTGTCTCGTTGGGCGAGGTGATGTCGTCCCACGCGTACAGGGACACGAACCCGTGTTTCCGGGCGCGTGCGATCGTCCGGGCAACCTGGGGTCCGGTCGGTCGCACGGTCGCGAGCTCAACGGTCAGGTCGTCGACGAGCCGGCGGGTGTGTTCGGTGACGTACTCCTGACGCATCAGCACCCACACGTGTTGCACCGACTTCCCGAGTCGTTCGGCGAGGTAGGTGAGGGTGAACCCGTGACGGTGCAGGCCCTGCAGTTGGCGTGCGGTCGCGATGTTGCGGATCAACGCTTCCGGCCTGCGTGCCACCTCTTTCGCGGCGAGGATCCGCTCCTCGGTCTCCGGGGTGATCCACAACGGTGGGCGGGCGATGATCCGTTGCAGGTGCGCCGTGCTCATCCCGGTCGCGTCAGCGATCATCGTCTTCGTCCACCCAGCCGCTTTCAGGGCGATCAGATGGTCGCGGGCGGGACCTGGGTTGCGTTGTTCTCGTTTCCGGCCGTACGCGGCCCGTTTCCGGCCCTCCCGAGCCGACACCGTGTTCGCTTCCACGCACCGGTCACACCCGCACTTGTGGTTCTGGTAGCAGTTGATCCGGTGACTGTGAGTGTCGGGGCACCGGTAGGTGCGGGTTGTTCCCTTACGCGGCACGACGCCTCCTCAACGTTTCAGCGATCGTGGGTTCCAGTTCACGCAGTAGCGCGGCACGGAACTTCCGGTCCTTCTCCCATCTGAGACACGCGTTCGCGATGAACACGTCCAGGTCGTCGGGTTCCATTTCCCCTCCTGTGGGGTACGAGTAACGGCCCCCTACCCGGGAGGGTGGAGGCCGTGAATGATTGGGTTCGGTTCCGGTTAGTCGAGCTCGAGGAACCGTGTTGCTGTTTGCCGGTCGCGTTCCCGTGCGGCGGCGAGGAGTGTTGCGACGTCGCCGGGGAGCGGTTCCCGTTTCGGCCACGTGTCGGCGATGAGGCCGCGTGCTTTCGCTGATCTCACGTCGGCTTCCACGTCGGACCGTTTCGCCCGGTTGTCCTGCTCTACACGGTCGAGAACGTGCCCGACGGTGAGGTACTGGGATCGGGTTGCTGGGTCGCGGTGGTGTTGGATGATCGCGGCCTCACATTCCCGGTAGTCGTACCCGTGAAGCGCGGATGCCCACGCGGTGGCGGTTACCTCGGTGACCTGTCTCCGGTCGAAGCCCGCGGCTACGGTGAGGAGTTTCGCTGCGTCTGTTCGGTTCATGCTTCGATGCCTGCCTGTTCTTGTGCGGCGAGCCGTGCGACGACCGCCATGTTCTCGTCGTCCCTGTTCGGTCTTCGCTGTCTGTCGCGCTCTGCGAACTCCTGGCGTTTGCGCATGCCGTTGCGCCAGACCGCTTCCCAGTCCTTGTTCGCTTTCCCGACACCGCGCCAGTAGTCGATGAACTCGGGGAGCCTCTTGTCGATGTCCACGTCTGGTGCTTGTTCCGCTGCCCACTGCCGCATCCGGTCGTTGATGGTGAATGAGTCGGTGATCTGCGTTGCGCGTTTGAGTTCCTTCACTTCTTCTTCGTTAGAAGAAGAAGTTTCGGGATGGGACTGGGACTGGGATGGGGCAATGCGAACTTCTTCCGAACTTCGGCCGATGTTCGCGGGAACGTTCGCGGGTTGTTCGCCCGAACCGCCCTTGTTGACGCCCTTCTTCGCAGCACGGACCTTCTTCATCCGTTCGCGAGCGGCATCCCTCTCGGCCTCGACGTCTTCCTTCAGCGGCTGGTAGTCGGCCCAGTCCCGGAACTGCCAACCGCCCTCCGCGGGAACCCACAGTCCTGCCTGGTGTAGCTCGCGGATCTCTGCTTCGCTGCCACCTAGCCGGGGCAGGGTGCGGTTTGGCACGTACCCGTTCGTTAGGTACTTCGCGCACCACGACCCGGCGAGGGTCCACAGCCCGATCGATGCGAGGGACAGGTCGAAGACTTTGGGGTGCCCGTGGAAGCCGTCATCTACTTTGAACCATGGGATCGGGACCACCTCCTTCCGTTGTTGTGAGGCGTTCGTAGCCGCCCATGTTGTCGAGATACACGTAACCGAACCGGGCATGAACAAGCGGGGTCGTGTCCGGCCGTTGAATACCCATCGGGATCAACCAGCCCGTGTCGATCGCTTCGCCCCGGTTCCGTTCAATCCACTCGTGGCAGGACCCGGGCGTAGTCGCGTGCCCGCACACCACCACCCCGTTCGCAGGCTCATTGATCCATGCGTCGCGGGCGCCACCCATCTTGCGAGGACGACGATGGTGGATGGACCACCCAACGCCGCGGTCTAGATGTGCGACAGGGGCGCCGCATCTCGCGCACGCCCCCGAATCCCGTTCCACGATGACCTCCGCCACCCACGGCGGAAACCCGGTATCACGACGAGCCATCGGAAGACTCCTGATCGGTGGAACCGGCGGCCTCGACAATCCTCGGCAGCAGTTCGAGTAGTTCTTCCTTCGCGTCGAGCACGTCGTCCCGGATCGATTCGCGGATCATGTGCTCGGGCAGGTCTACAGTGCCGTCTTTGGCGACCCACGCGAGAAGAGAGTCGGGCCCTAAGATGCGACCAGAGTGGCGGCCCTCGTCGTAGACCGTCACGTCGTGGGGTCTGACACTCGCGCGGTGTCGATCGCTCGCGAGCATGACGACCCACGTTCCCGAAAGACGCCCATCAGTACCGACGACCCGCTGGAAGCGGCTCATGCTGTACGCGCTCACGTCATGAGCCCCATCTGTGTGGTTGGTGTTCATGCTTTCACTGCCCATCGTGCGTAGTCCCATGCGTTCCTCCACCGCTTGAACAGGGCCCCGTCCGTCCGTCCGACCGGGCGTGCGACCCACATGCGCAGTCCCTTGTCGTACCGGACCTCCCACCGGGACCTCACGCCGGCACCCCCGCAGTAGCCCACTGATCCGTGGTCGCCGTCCCGAGCTCGGCCCGCTTCGCCGCGAGAGCGGCCTTCACGGGTGCGACACCGTCGATGCCGATGCGTTTCGCGTAGTCCTCGATCTCGTCGAGCTTCTCCGGTGTCGTGGCGCCCTCGATCGCCTTGATCGCGTCGGGGATCTTCTCCCCCGGCTTCGGCCGTTGCGATCTCGCCGCACCGGTCGCCTTGTTCCCGTCGTCGTCCTCATCCGGGGTGATGCCGGTGACTGCGGATAGGCAGTAGCGGCGACCGTAGGTGATCCACGACCCGAGTTCCTGCGCTTTCGCGCCGTCGGGGAGCGGCCACACGCCATCGATCGACTCTCCCGAAACGTGTCGGAGGGAGTAGCGGAGGACGATGCCGTGTTCGGTGTCGTCGGGGGCTGTGGTGAACGCGAGACCGTGTTTCGCGAGGACCGGGAACACCGCCTTCGTCACGTCCGCGAGGTCGGCGTACTTCGACTTGAAAGCCGGGTTCGTGGACCCCTTCGACACGTCGGGTAGCTCGAGCTGGAACGCGACGAGAGCCGCGGTGAGGTTGGGATGGTCGGTCATGGTTCCTCCGTGATGTCGTGACCGCAGTTGTCGCAAAGACCCCGCGCGTCGAAAAGCTGTCTCGTGCGGCACCGGTCGCACAGCCACCAGAACTTCGGATCAGCCGCTTTCACCGGCCAGAAGATCGACCCGGTGCCTTTGGCGAGTTCGCGGGCGAGTTCCCCACCGGACAGGTCATCGATCCGGGTCTGCTGGTGTAGGAGCCACATGACCCCGTCCCAGAACCCGCGCCGGTGCCCCTGCCGGTACGAGACCGTCCCGTAACGCCCCTGCATGGCTTCCACGGCCGCCGTTTCATGTGCCGCTTGCACTAAACCGTGGTCGGTGCGGATACGGTCCAGGGCTTGTTCGTGTTGCATTGCTGCGTCCCAGGTCATGCGACGGTCACCTCCATGTACGGGTGCAGGTCGATATGCAGGTCCGTGCCGTCGGGTCTCCGGAACACGCACTCCAACGTGGCGATCCCGGTACGGCGGGAACGAAGCAACGTCACCGGCCGGTCACCGAAACAAGCGGCGTGAACGTGGGTGCCTCTCGGAACATCGAGGAGATTCATCCCCGCTCCGAATCGGTCGAACAGGTGCCTGCGCGCTCGTAGCACCGTGCGCATTTGATTTGCTCGACGCCCGGCCCGGTGACACCTGAGTCGCCCATGCCCCAGCCAGGAAGGCCCGCGCTACCGGGAATCGGCTTCCCGTCGATTCGGGTGTCGAACCGGGTCAGGCCGCACATCGTAGGTCGTCCGCCGTTGGCCCCCGCAGCGTCGAGCGCAACGAGGTGCGTCGTCAGTGAAGCGCGGCCGATCACGCGGCACGCCACGAAACCCGAGGGCGCGGGCGGCATGGGATCGTACGGCGGGCGGTAGAAGTCGCACCCTCGACCGTGCTCGCCTGCGGTGAGCCGCCAGCACGTGCAGACCTTGCCGTTCATCGCCCGCTCCGATCCGTGTGATCCGGAGCCGCAGGTTCGTACGCGGCATCGGCCCGGAACGTTGCTTCCAGTTCGAGCGCAGTCTCGGCGGCGTCGCGGTGATAGATGCTCGGATCACGGTGGTTTCCGCGACGAGCGGAGCCCAGGTGACGTCCAGTACCTCCGAACCAGATGATGGTCGTGCCGTTTCGTTCCTCCAAGCGCCCCTCAGGCAGAGCGTGCGTGGGAACGCGATCGAGAATCGCGAGTATGGCGTCACGCGCGTCGTTGTAGCTGAGTGGTGCTGCGACGCTCTCAGGCGACTGTTCCTGTTTGTCAGCGTTCATCGTGCACTCCTGTCCTGTTGTTTCGGTTTGTCCTCTGTGTGGCGTGCCGGGACTTGAAACCTGGGTGTCTTCCTGTCACGCCCACCGCTGATTACCCGTGCGGCCCGGGGTAGCTCATTCCTCGGCGCCAATCACAATCTCGAAGTACGCCTTCTCGCCGTTGTCGACGAACTGCCCCGTCATGTCGGCTTCGCCAGCGAGTGAGTTGTCATTGGTGAACACTCCCCATGCGGCGAGGATCGGGATGACACTGTCGATCACCTCCGGACGGAAGGGAATGTCAGCGAGGAAGCGCGAGGTGCTGTCGTTGGCGCTGCGGATGCGAAGTTCCATGTGTATTTCTCCTTGTCTGTGACGCTGATTGCGTCGTGGGCTTCGTGGAGTCGAACCACGACGTAGACCGTCAGCCCTTCGCTTTCACCTGCCCGACCGTTCGTTCAGCACCCCGTATGTTCGGTGCCCGACGGTTCGTCCAGCAGGTCCATCAGCGTTCTTCTCTTCACCCCCTACAGCGGCGCATCTCACCAGCGCACGCCCGTCGATGGGGTTCTATTCGGTGGTGGTCGCCTGCATGACCGGCCCCTGAGCGGGGATCGGATTCCAGCAACCACCTATGTGGTGTTGTGACTTGACGGACCTGTTTCCGGGATCGCCAAGTAGCGCTACCGACGCGATCTGTGAGCGCCGCCGGTAGCCGGTCAGTGACCCGTTATTCGAGGTCGGGTGTTGTGGTGGGGAGGATCGGGTCGGGGTCGATGAACCCAAGCTCACGGCCCTGCAAGTCCAGGACTACGACCCGCCCCGTGTTGTTCGGGTTGATGCGGTGGATCCCGTTGCCGGTCTCGATGATCAGCCGGTGCTCCGCGATGCCCTTGAACGTGGCGTCGATCATCACGTGGCCGTCGTACTGGCTGATCGTGACTTTCTCGCCGTACGGGACCGTCATCACGTCACGCATGGCCGGTCTCCGTACCGAGCGGCTGGCTGCGATCCGCACGAGTCATCCACTCAGACGCAATACCGAAGCCGTTTCGGTCGCCTCGATGAGCACCCTTGTGTCCTGCCGAGAGGACACACCGGGGAGGTATCGGAGCGCACTCGCCCGGGGGGACAAACATCATCGGACCCTCATCCCAACAGGAGCCTTGTTCAGACAGGCGCACGATCTCAGCGCGAGCTGCGGTCAACGCCGCAAACATGCCCCATCCCGCAGAGCGGTTTGCGTACCGAACGCGTCCGGCCCAGCGCTTCTGTGCGAGATCGATGTGGGCGAGAACGTCGTACTTCATGCTGCACCTCCGTGGTGTCGGATGGTGAACGTCGCTGTCTCCGCGGAACCCCCAACAGCGTTGACGCGTTCGTGGATGAACTCGTGGTCCCCGAGACCGTCGAGACGGTCCAGGTGGGAGTACTCGCCCTCACCGACCGGGGCGGTAGCGATCGCACGCCACACGCAGAGACCCCAGATGATGACGCCGAGAAGAGTGAGACCGGTGAACATCACGACACCGCCTTCACAATGCCCATGCGCACTAGGTCAGACACTGTGACGTCGCGAAGCGCCTTCCGACTCAGCCGATCGACTGTCACGACGACACCCATATCGGAGGAGCGAATCGCTCGACCTGCCACCATGTTGCGAAGCAGCGAACGGCCGCGACGCTGGTCCGCTCGGTCGATATGCTTGATCAGGCCATCCAGATTCATGACGCCACCGCCTTGAGGACGCCGAGGCGGACACGCTCGAGCTCTTCGGTCAGTTCCCGGATATCCCGGACGAGACGCTGCTCCGCGGTCAGAAACACGACCGGCTCGGACTTCACGATCTCGAACGCGATACCCGACCGCTCGCCGGCATTCTTCGCTGCGGAGCGGGACAGGTAGCCCGACTGGCGACCCAACACGGCGCCGGGCCAAGCGACGACATCACCCGTGAAGGCGTCGTCAACGTGCTCGGTCGCGATGGCACGGTACAGGACGGTCATGCCGCCACCTCCTGGTAACGGTTCACGAAGTACTGCTGGCCCTTTCCTGTCACCTTCGGCGTCTTCGAGACCGTCACGCGCCCATCGGAGTGAACGACCGGGGTCTCCTTGATCGTGAACAGCCCGAGGTCCATCGACCGCTGCGTGGGCATGTTCCAGTCCGTGCCGCGTGCACGGATCAGGTAGCCGTCAGCGCGAAGGCGTTCGAACAGTCGGGTCGCGCCGATCTCGATGCCGTTCTGGTGCAGCACCTTCGCGAGTTCGCGAACGAGGATGCCGCTGTTCGACACGGCGATCGCGTCGGCGAAAACGACCTTCGGCGCGTCCTCGGCGACCTTCGCCTCAAGCGCCTGACGCTGCTCCACCTCGAGCGCGTACGCACGGAGAGCATCGGGCAGCGACTGCGGTACAGCTGGCGCCGCTTGGCGTGCCATCTCGAAGAACGCCTTCACAAGCGCCTTCTTGAAGTGGCGGACCTGTTCGGTGTTCCGCTGGAACGTCATCAAGAGCGTCGCCTGCGGTTCGTTCAGAAGCGCAACGCGACGCTGTTGCACGCCGCCCGGAGTCTCGAAGGGTTGCATTTCAAATGCGACCCTTCCGAACTCCTCGAAGTCGGCGATGTTGTTGCCGATGAGCTGCAGGACGGCACGGTGCTCGACGCCGGCCCCGGCAGCGACGGTCTCGGAGGTGACGACGAACTCGCCGTCGCGCTGGATGATGTCGAGCGCGCTCATGCGACACGCTCCGGCAGGTTCTCGACGTAACGGTCGAGCTCGGCCTTCGAGAACTTGATGCGCTTGCCAGAGCCGGTGGGGATGAGAGCTCCGGTGGCGCGGAGATCATCGATCTCACGCAGGGACATGGACAGGTAGTAAGCGGCGAGCTCCCGCGTGAACAGCGCGGGCGGGAACTCGAGCCGCTGGACAATGCCGGCGTTCATGCGGTCGCTCTCCTCAGAAGAGAGTCGACGGGGATCGTCAGATCGAGAACATCCTCAGGTCTGACATCGAGCGCGCCGCAGAGTGCGTCGAACTCGCCAAAGTTGAGCTGCGCGGGGTTGATCCGCCGCCGCCGGAGCGTCTTGTCGGCGATGCCGGTGACGTCAGCAAGGTCCTTCACGGTCACTTGCCGGTCATCTCGGATCACCTCGATCCGCTCTACGATTCTGTCTGCTGTGGTCATGCGACCAACATACTGGGTCAAACGGCCAACTGCAAGCAGATTATGGTCATTCGACCCAGAAATGTTGGCCGACGGGCGAGTACCCTGGACGCATGATCGACGAACACCTCGCGCTGGAACGCGCCATCGTGGATGCCCTCAACGCTGCTTTGGGCGCGTCGGATCGCACCAGCATTGCCGCTTTCGCCCGGAAGATGGGGCGACCCTACGACTCCACGCGCAACTACCTCACCCTTGAGCGTCGCTTGCCGCTCGACTTCCTCATGGAAGCCGCGACTGCGTTGGGGACCACCCCGGAAGCGCTAGTCGCGGAAGCGCGAGAGAAGCACCTCCAAAAGCGTCTCGAGGCTGACTCCTAGAGTCGCCGCTACGGCACTTGCCTGCGCCACCGTTGGCGCTTCGTTGTTGATCAACAGGTCTCCCCCACATGAATCGGTGTGTCTTTAGTCGAACATACTTTCGACTTCGGACATCGGGGCTCCCAGGGCCTTCGCATAGTGGCTACCCAACGCGGTCATAGCAGCTCGTGCCGCTTCCGAGCTGACGTGCTGGTACCCGTGAGTGACTCGCGTGGATGCGTGGCCGACGATCTCGCCGACGATGCGAGCGTCGACACCGAGCTCCATGAGTACCGTCGCGGTGGTGTGTCGTGACCAGTGCGTTGTAGGCGTGCTCGGGGTTCCAGTCTCCCTCTCTCCTAGAGGCTTCGCCTGCTCCGCGGTGATGACACCCGCAGTGAGGAGGAGGTCGCGCCATGCCGCCTGGTCCTGACCGGCGGTGATGGGTGAACCATCCGAGTTGCGCCAGATGAGCCCGTGCGGGTTCGGGACATCGGCGGTAGCTTCGAGGTATCGCTTCATCGCCTGCTCGAGCTGAGGCAGCATCGGGAAGGTGCGCGGCTTCCCCGACTTCGGCGGCACAAGCACCAGTCGTCCGTCGAGTTGCTTGTGACGTAGGCCGGGTTTGATCATGAGTCGGCGTTGCGGGCACGAACCCGCACGCTTCACCGTGCACGTGCCGCCACATCCGTGCTCGAAGGTCGCTTCGGTCAGTGACCACTGGACTGTGAAGCGGTGGTTGTTGAAGTCGAGGCTGTCGAGCGTCGCGCCCAACCGTTCGCCCTGCCGCATGCCCGCGAGGAGCGCCGCCCACCACCGTGTCCCATCGACGAGAGACGCGGCCGCTTCGAGGATCCGTAGCGCGTCTTCGGTCGAGAAGGAACCGCGAGAGGATTCCCCCGTGCTGGGGGCTTTCACGTCGCCGACGATGTTCCTGCCAATGAGTCCGTCGAGGCGCGCAGATTCGAGCATGGAGCTCAGTACGGTGTGGATCTTCTCGGCGGTCGCCGGCCCGCGGTTCGCATCGATGGCGGCTTGCATGACGGCGCGCACGTCGGATGGCTTGAGCAGCGAGATCCTCTTCTTCCCGATCGTCGGGATGATCCACACCCGCACCACGGACTGATACGACGCAAGCGCCCGCGGCTTCAGGTTGTTGCGGCACACGGTGTCCAGCCAGTGAGTCGCCCAAGACTCAACCGTCCGCGCGTTGTCGAGCGGCGCCCCGTACTGCTTCATCTCAACCTTCAGAGCGTCAAGCTTCGCGCGCGCGGCTGCCTGAGTCTTGGCCGTCACTGACTTCTGTTTGCGACGCCCGTCTGGCCCGTATCCAACGTCGATGACGCCACGCCACAGGCCGCGCCCTTTGAGCTGGTAGAGGCCCCCTTCGCCCGCGCCCCGTTTCTTTGGCATCGTTTCTCCCGCCCGTGCACACATAGGTGCACACATACACTTGCAATACCTAGGTTTGCAGGTGCCTCCGACATTGGACCGGGCAAGCCCGGAATCATGCGGATTCTGGCGGTTCTCGTAGTACCCCTGGACGGATTCGAACCGCCGACCCGCTCCTTAGGACGGAGTGGCT
>NZ_JAPVLR010000011.1:0-1581 GCF_027157935.1 Microbacterium sp. H37-C3
ACGAAAGAAGTCCGGCGGTGTCCTACTCTCCCACAGGGTCCCCCCTGCAGTACCATCGGCGCTGTGAGGCTTAGCTTCCGGGTTCGGAATGTAACCGGGCGTTTCCCTCACGCTATGGCCGCCGAAACACTATTGATGTTTCAGTCTGCACAACGATCAATTCGTTATGCGGTTCTCGACCGTACATCGAGAACCACTCAGTGGACGCAAGCACCAAAAACGGTGTGTTATCAAGTCATCGGCTTATTAGTACCGGTCAGCTTCACGTGTTACCACGCTTCCACATCCGGCCTATCAACCCAGTAGTCTGGCTGGGAGCCTCTCGCCCGAAGGCATGGAAATCTCATCTTGAGGCCGGCTTCCCGCTTAGATGCTTTCAGCGGTTATCCATCCCGAACGTAGCTAACCAGCGGTGCTCCTGGCGGAACAACTGGCACACCAGAGGTTCGTCCAACCCGGTCCTCTCGTACTAGGGTCAGATCCTCTCAAATTTCCTACGCGCGCAGCGGATAGGGACCGAACTGTCTCACGACGTTCTAAACCCAGCTCGCGTACCGCTTTAATGGGCGAACAGCCCAACCCTTGGGACCTACTCCAGCCCCAGGATGCGACGAGCCGACATCGAGGTGCCAAACCATGCCGTCGATATGGACTCTTGGGCAAGATCAGCCTGTTATCCCCGAGGTACCTTTTATCCGTTGAGCGACAGCGCTTCCACAAGCCACTGCCGGATCACTAGTCCCGACTTTCGTCCCTGCTCGACCTGTCAGTCTCACAGTCAAGCTCCCTTGTGCACTTACACTCGCCACCTGATTGCCAACCAGGTTGAGGGAACCTTTGGGCGCCTCCGTTACTTTTTGGGAGGCAACCGCCCCAGTTAAACTACCCACCAGGCACTGTCCCTGAACCGGATTACGGTTCGAAGTTAGATATCCAGAGTGACCAGAGTGGTATTTCAACAATGACTCCACGGTAACTGGCGTCACCGCTTCACAGTCTCCCACCTATCCTACACAAGCCACACCGAACACCAATACCAAGCTGTAGTAAAGGTCACGGGGTCTTTCCGTCCTGCTGCGCGTAACGAGCATCTTTACTCGTAGTGCAATTTCGCCGAGTTCGCGGTTGAGACAGTTGGGAAGTCGTTACGCCATTCGTGCAGGTCGGAACTTACCCGACAAGGAATTTCGCTACCTTAGGATGGTTATAGTTACCACCGCCGTTTACTGGGGCTTAAATTCTCAGCTTCGCCTTGCGGCTAACCGGTCCTCTTAACCTTCCAGCACCGGGCAGGCGTCAGTCCGTATACATCGTCTTGCGACTTGGCACGGACCTGTGTTTTTAGTAAACAGTCGCTACCCACTAGTCTCTGCGGCCTCCACACCCTTTCGGAGTAAATCCTAATAAGTGGAAGGCCCCCCTTCTCCCGAAGTTACGGGGGCATTTTGCCGAGTTCCTTAACCACGATTCTCTCGATCTCCTTGGTATTCTCTACCTGACCACCTGAGTCGGTTTGGGGTACGGGCAGCTAGAACCTCGCGTCGATGCTTTTCTCGGCAGCATAGGATCACCCACTTTTTA
>NZ_JAPVLR010000011.1:1679-3435 GCF_027157935.1 Microbacterium sp. H37-C3
TGAGTCACGGATTTGCCTATGACTCGGCCTACGCACTTGCCCCGGGACAACCATCGCCCGGGTTGGGCTACCTTCCTGCGTCACACCTGTTAATACGCTAGCCGCACCAGCATGGGGTCGAGCGTTAGACCGGACCGTCTCACCCCGAAGGGATCAACTAAGCCCGGGTTAGGACTCTTAGCACCACTGGATTAGCTTGGGCGGTTCTTCGCCGGTACGGGAATATCAACCCGTTGTCCATCGACTACGCCTGTCGGCCTCGCCTTAGGTCCCGACTTACCCAGGGAAGATTAGCTTGACCCTGGAACCCTTGGTCTTTCGGAGGACGTGTTTCTCACACGTCTTTCGCTACTCATGCCTGCATTCTCACTCGTGTGCCGTCCACGGCTGGGTCACCCCGCCGCTTCACCCGGCACACGACGCTCTCCTACCCATCAACACGGCTGGACCACGAAGGCCTACCAATAATGTCAATGCCACAACTTCGGTGGCGTGCTTGAGCCCCGTTACATTGTCGGCGCGGAATCACTTGACCAGTGAGCTATTACGCACTCTTTCAAGGGTGGCTGCTTCTAAGCCAACCTCCTGGTTGTCAGAGCAACTCCACATCCTTTCCCACTTAGCACGCGCTTTGGGACCTTAGTTGGTGGTCTGGGTTGTTTCCCTCTCGACTATGAAGCTTATCCCCCACAGTCTCACTGCTGCGCTCTCACTTACCGGCATTCGGAGTTTGGCTGACGTCAGTAACCTTGTAGGGCCCATCGGCCATCCAGTAGCTCTACCTCCGGCAAGAAACACGCAACGCTGCACCTAAATGCATTTCGGAGAGAACCAGCTATCACGAAGTTTGATTGGCCTTTCACCCCTATCCACAGCTCATCCCCTCAGTTTTCAACCTAAGTGGGTTCGGTCCTCCACGACGTCTTACCGTCGCTTCAACCTGGCCATGGATAGATCACTTCGCTTCGGGTCTAGGACACGCGACTGAATCGCCCTATTCAGACTCGCTTTCGCTACGGCTACCCCACACGGGTTAACCTCGCCACGTATCGCTAACTCGCAGGCTCATTCTTCAAAAGGCACGCTGTCACCCCTACTAAGGAGGCTCCAACGGTTTGTAAGCAAACGGTTTCAGGTACTATTTCACTCCCCTCCCGGGGTACTTTTCACCTTTCCCTCACGGTACTTGTCCGCTATCGGTCATCTGGGAGTATTTAGGCTTATCAGGTGGTCCTGACAGATTCACACGGGATTTCTCGGGCCCCGTGCTACTTGGGATACTCTTCACGCCAAGAGAAGCATTTCGACTACGGGGTTCGCACCCTCTATGACCAGGCATTCAAACCTGTTCGTCTATACCTTCTTGTAACGTCGACCACTCGGCAGAATGATCAGAAAAGTCCCACAACCCCCAACGTGCAACGCCTGCCGGCTATCACACACGCAAGGTTTAGCCTGATCCGGTTTCGCTCGCCACTACTAACGGAATCGCTGTTGCTTTCTCTTCCTGTGGGTACTGAGATGTTTCACTTCCCCACGTTCCCTCTACCCGCCCTATATATTCAGGCGGGAGTCACTAGGTCGGCACGCCGCCCAGCGGGGTTTCCCCATTCGGACACCCTCGGATCACAGTGTGCTTATCCACTCCCCGAGGCTTATCGCAGATTGCTACGTCCTTCTTCGGCTCCAGATGCCAAGGCATCCACCGTTTGCTCTTAAAGACTTGAAATCACATGAGTTGAATCGTCAAAAAATG
>NZ_JAPVLR010000011.1:3532-5461 GCF_027157935.1 Microbacterium sp. H37-C3
ACCCGAAACCCTCCCCGTTCCCACCGCAAGCGGCGTACTAGAGAAGAACCTCATCCTTCGCACCATGTCAAATGTTCCACCCATGAGCTCCCAGCGAAGAACATGTGCCTTCGAACTGGGTTCTGGACTCCGAAGAGTCAGATGCTCCTTAGAAAGGAGGTGATCCAGCCGCACCTTCCGGTACGGCTACCTTGTTACGACTTAGTCCTAATTACCGATCCCACCTTCGACGGCTCCCTCCACAAGGGTTGGGCCACCGGCTTCAGGTGTTACCGACTTTCATGACTTGACGGGCGGTGTGTACAAGACCCGGGAACGTATTCACCGCAGCGTTGCTGATCTGCGATTACTAGCGACTCCGACTTCATGAGGTCGAGTTGCAGACCTCAATCCGAACTGGGACCGGCTTTTTGGGATTCGCTCCACCTCACGGTATTGCAGCCCTTTGTACCGGCCATTGTAGCATGCGTGAAGCCCAAGACATAAGGGGCATGATGATTTGACGTCATCCCCACCTTCCTCCGAGTTGACCCCGGCAGTATCCCATGAGTTCCCACCATTACGTGCTGGCAACATAGAACGAGGGTTGCGCTCGTTGCGGGACTTAACCCAACATCTCACGACACGAGCTGACGACAACCATGCACCACCTGTATAGAGACCTTGCGGGGCGACTGTTTCCAGACGTTTCCTCTATATGTCAAGCCTTGGTAAGGTTCTTCGCGTTGCATCGAATTAATCCGCATGCTCCGCCGCTTGTGCGGGTCCCCGTCAATTCCTTTGAGTTTTAGCCTTGCGGCCGTACTCCCCAGGCGGGGAACTTAATGCGTTAGCTGCGTCACGGAATCCGTGGAATGGACCCCACAACTAGTTCCCAACGTTTACGGGGTGGACTACCAGGGTATCTAAGCCTGTTTGCTCCCCACCCTTTCGCTCCTCAGCGTCAGTTACGGCCCAGAGATCTGCCTTCGCCATCGGTGTTCCTCCTGATATCTGCGCATTCCACCGCTACACCAGGAATTCCAATCTCCCCTACCGCACTCTAGTCTGCCCGTACCCACTGCAGGCCCGAGGTTGAGCCTCGGGTTTTCACAGCAGACGCGACAGACCGCCTACGAGCTCTTTACGCCCAATAATTCCGGATAACGCTTGCGCCCTACGTATTACCGCGGCTGCTGGCACGTAGTTAGCCGGCGCTTTTTCTGCAGGTACCGTCACTTTCGCTTCTTCCCTGCTAAAAGAGGTTTACAACCCGAAGGCCGTCATCCCTCACGCGGCGTTGCTGCATCAGGCTTTCGCCCATTGTGCAATATTCCCCACTGCTGCCTCCCGTAGGAGTCTGGGCCGTGTCTCAGTCCCAGTGTGGCCGGTCACCCTCTCAGGCCGGCTACCCGTCGACGCCTTGGTGAGCCATTACCTCACCAACAAGCTGATAGGCCGCGAGCTCATCCCTGACCGAAATTCTTTCCAGCTACTGACCATGCGGTCGCAGCTCGTATCCGGTATTAGACGCCGTTTCCAGCGCTTATCCCAGAGTCAGGGGCAGATTGCTCACGTGTTACTCACCCGTTCGCCACTGATCCACAGAGCAAGCTCTGCTTCACCGTTCGACTTGCATGTGTTAAGCACGCCGCCAGCGTTCATCCTGAGCCAGGATCAAACTCTCCGTAAAGAAAATTTGCTGCGACCAGCCGGAAAAAGACTGGAGCAGCGAGTTTGATGCTGACCAAAGAGATAAATCATTGCTGACTATCCGTTGCCTCCCCCGAAGGGAAGGTCTTTGATCCAAAGGAATCTCACCCCACCGAAGTGGAGTCGAGGTTATTTGGCATTTGACAAGTGCACGCTGTTGAGTTCTCAAGGATCGGACGCTCCCCCAACTGACCTCACAGCCAGCCCAGAGGGCAACTTCACAACCATACCCCACCG
>NZ_JAPVLR010000001.1:0-1017892 GCF_027157935.1 Microbacterium sp. H37-C3
TTTCGGCGGCCATAGCGTGAGGGAAACGCCCGGTTACATTCCGAACCCGGAAGCTAAGCCTCACAGCGCCGATGGTACTGCAGGGGGGACCCTGTGGGAGAGTAGGACACCGCCGGACTTCTTTCGTAAGAGGGCCACCCAATGCTGGGTGGCCCTTTTTCGTGCCCCCGGGGCCGTTCGCTTGACGTAGGGAGCCAGGTAGTGTGCAATATATTGCATGCCGCTCGTTCCCGTCTCTCGTCCAGCGTCTCTGCGCGACCATGCGTACACGGCGCTTCGCGATGCGATCGTCAGTGGCAGGCTCGAGCCGGGCGCTCGTCTCCGCGATAGCGAGCTCGAGGAATGGCTCGGGGTCAGCCGTACGCCGATCCGTGAGGCGATTGCACGGCTGGAGGCCGCGGGGCTCGTCCGGACGCGGCGGGCGAAGGCCACGGAGGTGGCACCGCTCGATGAGCGCGAGGCTCTCTCGGCGCAGCGTATCGCGGCATCACTGCACGAGTTGGCGGTGCGCGAGGGAGTGCGCCAGCTCACGGCGTCGGACCTCGATGCGATGCGTGCTGCGAACGACCGGTTCGCGGACGCACTGCGCGCGGATGACATCGACGCAGCGCTCGCGGCCGACGACGACTTCCATCGCGTCGCGGTTTCGGCGAGTGCCAACCCTCTTCTCGGCACTCTGCTCGAGCAGGTGACACCCCTTCTGCGACGCCTGGAGCGTGCTCGGTTCTCGAGCCTCGCCGGCCGCGACTCGGTGGCGGCCCATGCCCGCATCATCGAGCTCTGCGCCACCGGCGAGGGCGAGGCGGCCGCTGCAGCGACGCGCGAGAACTGGCTGACGCTCGAACGCTTGTTGACCCATCCCGATCCCGCCTGAGCCCCACCCGACTCCAGGAGAACCGATGTCCCTCGCAGACTTCCCGCGTCACCCGCTCACCTTCGGACCCAGCCCCGTGCACCCGCTGGATCGCCTCTCAGCCCATCTCGGGGGTGCCCGTGTCTGGGCGAAGCGAGAAGACGTGTCGAGCGGCCTCGCATACGGCGGCAACAAGACTCGCAAGCTCGAGTACATCATTCCGGATGCTCTCGCTCAGGGCGCCGACACGCTCGTCTCCATCGGCGGGATCCAGTCGAACCACACTCGCCAGGTGGCGGCGGTCGCGGCGCACGTGGGGCTGAAGGCCGTCGTCGTTCAGGAGAACTGGGTCGACTGGCCGGACGCTGTCAACGACCGGGTCGGCAACATCCTGCTCTCGCGGCTCATGGGAGCGGATGTCCGGCTGTCGCCCGCGGGCTTCGACATCGGATTCCGAGACTCGTGGAAGGAAGCGATCGCCGACGTGGAGGCCGCCGGCGGCAAGCCCTATGCGATTCCCGCGGGCGCGAGCGATCACCGCCTCGGCGGACTCGGGTTCGCCAATTGGGCGCACGAGGTGCGCCAGCAGGAAGAGCAGCTCGGTGTGTTCTTCGACACGATCGTCGTCTGCACCGTGACGGGGTCGACCCACGCCGGAATGGTGGCCGGGTTCGCCGACCTCGCGGAGAACTTCGGTGACCGTCGCCGGCGGGTCCTCGGCATCGACGCCTCGGCCACGATCGACAAGACCCGTGACCAGGTGGGCCGGATCGCGCGTCGCACGGCGGAGCTGATCGGTGTCGGCCGTGAGCTGCGCGAGGATGAGATCCAGGTTCTCGAGGGTTGGGCGGGGGAGCGCTACGGCATACCCGTGGACTCGACGGATGAGGCGATCTACCTCACGGGGCGCCTGGAAGGAGTCATCCTCGACCCGGTCTACGAGGGAAAGTCCATGGCGGGACTGATCGACCTCGTGTCATCCCGCGACATCCCCGCTGACTCGAACGTGCTCTATGCGCACCTCGGCGGGCAGCAGGCGATCAACGCCTACAGCGGCCGCTACCACTGAGACGGTCAGCGGCGCGTGGACACCGTGACCGTGAACTTCGGGTCTCGGGCCACCTGCCGGGTGGGGCCGACAACGCGCTCGAGCTCCGCTCGGTACTGCAGCGCGGAGTTCCAGACGCACCACAGTTCGCCGCGCGGCCGCAGCACACGCGCCGCATCGCGGAACAAGCGCGGGGCGATGCGGTCGCTCACCGCGGCACCGGAATGGAACGGCGGGTTCAGCGCGATCAGCGACGCGCTCGCATCCGGGCGCCGGGCGAGCAGGTCATCGCGTACCACCTCGACGCGCTCGGACACACCGTTGGCCCGCATCGTGGCCGCCGCGGACGCCACGGCTGCGGCCGATTGATCCGAGGCATACACGCGGACGTCGGGGTGACGGGTGGCCCACGCGGCCGCGACGACTCCCGTGCCGCAGGCGAAGTCGATCCACGGGTCGTCTGCCGTTCCGCCCGGCGCGGTCTCGGGCAGGTTCGCGAGGAGGAGTCGTGTCCCGATGTCGAGGCGCGGACCCGCGAACGCGCCGCCGTACGCACGGATCTCGATCCCGTCGCTGCGTCCAGATCGCGCCTCGGGAAGCGTCGTCTGCGGGAGTGGACCGCGGGCGACGAGCACCCGGGACTTCCCACGCGCATGCGTGACGTCGAGGCGCTCGAAGGAGCCGCGGAGAACGTCGTTCATCGCGACCGTCATGTGCTTGATTCGCCCTCCGGCGTAGACGACGACGTCGGGGGAGGCCGCCGCCGCGATGGTGGCGGCGATGTCGGCGAGAGCATCGAGCGAGCGTGGCAGCCGAAGCAGCACGACTCGCGCGCCCGCGACGAGCGCGGCATCGAGCGGGAGAGAGGTGAATGTCGCCTGGGGGACGAGACGCTTCGCGTTCGCGGCGAGAGCGGCCTCGCCGCTGAGGGGGTCCTGGTGGACTCGGATGCCCTCGGCCCCGGCGGCCGCAGCGCCCAGGGTGAGCGCGCCGTAGCTGTCTCCGATGACGGTGACCTCGTCGGGGCCCGTTTCGGCGCGGGCAGATTCCGATTCATCCAGGATCAGGAGATCGGCGGCATCGGCGGCGACGAGACCGGGCGCTTCGACGTCGGGCCAGCGGCGGAGAAGGGAAAGATCGAGCGCGCCGGACACCCGGGTAAGCCTAGTGCGGAGAAAGCAAGGGTTCGCCGGGCGGCCGTGGAGCGCGCAGACTGAACGCATGAGAACCGCGCTCCGCTGGCTGCTCGCCGGCGCCATGATCTTCGCCGGCCTGAGCCACCTGTTCTGGGCGCGCCCTGACTTCCAGGCCCAGGTGCCTGACGCGGTCGTCGAGAAGCTCCCGATCGATCGTGATGGCGTCGTCGTCGCCTCCGGAGCGGTGGAGGCACTGTTCGGGGTGGCGCTGCTCGCCTTGCCGCGCGAGCGCTCGCGCATCGGCGCGCTGCTCGCCGCGTTCTTCATCGCCGTCTTCCCCGGCAACGTCGATCAGTGGCGAAAGGGACGCAGCGCCTTCGGGCTCGACACCGATCGGCGTCGATTCGTCCGGCTCTTCTTCCAGCCCGTTCTCGTCGCGTGGGCCTGGTGGTCGACGCGTCAACCGCGCGACGCCGCGTAACGGTGCTCCGGGCGGCCCGTCGATCCGTAACGCAACCGCACGTCGACGACCCCGCGCGCGGCCATCGCCGCGAGGTGGCGCTGAGCCGTCGCCCGTGAGATACCGCATTCGGTCGCGATCTCGCCCGCCGATGCCTCCCGCGCCCCGAGGGTCGTGAGGATCATCTGCTCGGTCGCCGAGCGCGTCGTGGTGGCGGGACCGCCATGGACGATCGACAGGGCGCGATCGATGTCGTCCTGCTCCACGTCGGCGGTGTCGAGGACGTTCCGGTAGCGGGCGTACCGCTCCAGGCGCTCGCGGAGAGCGCGGGAATCGAACGGCTTGATCAGGTAGCCGATGGCCCCCGCACGCAGGGCGCGGCGCACCGTCTCGGCATCGGAGGCCGCCGACAGCACGATGGCATCGGTGTCGATCGAGCGCACGAGCTCGACGCCCTCGCCGTCGGGCAGGTAGTTGTCGATGAGAACGAGGTCGGGGCGGTGCTCGGCGATCGCGGAGCGAGCCGTGCCGATCGACCGGGCCGGCTCGAGCGCGCGGAACCCGGGAACCGCGTCGACGGCGTCGCGGTGGAGATCCGCGACGCGGAAGTCGTCGTCGACGACGAGGACCCGGAGCGGGGCTGTCGTGGTCATGAATCGTCCTCCTCGGGGCGGGGTGCGGTCGGCTCGGTAGTCGCGGTCGTGTCGGGCGCCGCGGTGCGCAGCACGCCCGGCAGCCGGGCCGCGAAAACCGCTCCGGATGCCGCGGAGCCGCGGCCGCCCGGATCGATCAGCCACACGTCGCCGCCGAGACGGCGCGCCAGCTCTCGCGAGAGCGGCAGTCCGATCCCGCGCCCGCGGACGCGGTCGTCGCCCGGTTCCGCAGACGGCGCGAAGACATCGCGGCCGTCCGCCACACCGGACCCCGAGTCGGCGACGGTCGTCACGAGCGCGTCGCCGTCGCCGAAGAAGGTGACCTCTACCCAGCGGGGTTCGGCTTCGCGCGCCGCGGCGGCGACGGCGTTGTCGATGAGATTCCCGATGACGGCTGCGGCATCCTCGACACGCGCGAGCTCTCCGAGGACGAGGGTGTCGTCGCCGACGGCGATGCTCACTCCGTTCGCGGCTGCTTCGGTCGCTTTCGCCGCGAGGAGCGCCTGGAGGAACAGGTCGTCCACCCGCTCGATGCCGGCGACGGCGATCGGAACGCTGCCGCGCTCGAGGAGTTCGTCGAGGAACGCTCGGGCGTCGCCGACCCGCTCGGCGTCGATCAGGCCTGCGGCGACATGCAGGCGGTTCGAGAACTCGTGCCGCTGCACCCGCAGCGCCCCGGTCACGGTCTGAACCGACGAGAGCTGTTCGCCGAGCTCGGCGACATCCGTGTGATCCCGAACGATCACCACGTCCCCGAGCTCGCGGTCACCGCGCCGCACCGGATGCACGTCAACGGCCAGCACGCGGTGGCCTACGACGACACGGTGCAGCGGAAGCCCTTCCATGATCGCGGAGACGACAGGCGCGGGCAGGGGCAGAGCGGAGAGCGGCTGCCCCACGGAGCGCTCGAGACCGAGCAGCTGTTCGGCAGTCGTCGACGCGACCCGCACGACACCGCTCTCGTCGAGGGCGAGCACGCCGTCTCCGATGCCGTCGAGGACCGCGCTCTGCTGCTGCACCAGCGCGGTCAGCTCCTCGGGCTGCAGCCCGAGCGTCGTCTTCTCCCAGCGGCGTCGCAGAACCGAGCCCGCGGCGATGCCGATGCCGAGTGCGAGAAGCGCGGCGATCCCGATCGCGAGAAGCACGGACGGCAGGTCGTCGAGCACGTTGCCCTCTTCGAAACCCACACTCACCTCACCCACCGGCTCGCCGCCGTCGGGCGGGAGGACGGGCACCTTGGCGCGTGCGGAGCGCCCGAGGGTTCCGACCTCCCAGTCGACAATTTCCTCGCCGCCGAGAACGCGGTCGAACGGGGTCGACACGGTCTCGCCGAGACGACGCGGATCGGGGTGGGCGAGCCGGATGCCGTGGTCGTCGGTGATCACGACGAAGAGCGCGTCCGTGCGCTCGGCGATCGAGAGAGCCGTGCTCTGCAACGATCCGCCGACGAGGTCGGCAGCATCCGGGGTACCGGGGTCGTCGGACCACCGGGCGACGGCGGTGCGCACCTCCGGGGTCGCTGCGACCGAGCGCGCGATGTTGAGTGCGCTCTCTTCCGCGGCGTTTCGCACCTGCGTCACCGCGATCACCGCGAACGCCGCCGTGCACACGAGCAGCACGGTCGCGACGACGCCGAGCTGCACGAGGAAGAGCCGCGTCGTGAAGCGCATCCGACCCCCCTTGCTCGCGCGCAGAATGCGCAGAACACACGCTACGCGCTCAAGTCGCCGGAATGAGCCCAAGCGCGCGGGTCGACGGCGAAGCGACCTAGATTCGACCGATCGCACCGTGGGTCCGTGCGCCCGCCGACGAAGGAGTCGACATGACAAATCCTGTGAACCTCGTGGCCGCCGCCGCGGCCGAAGAGGGGTACGACCTCGCCTTCATCCCGCCCGAGGGCGTTCTCGTCGCGCTCGGGTTCACGATGGTGCTGACCTTCATGGCGCTCATCATGACGCGCCGGCTCACCCCGATGGTCGCGCTCATCATCGTGCCGACGGCATTCGGCCTCTTCGCCGGCGCCGGCCTGGGGCTCGGCGACATGATCATCGACGCCATCACGAGCATGGCGCCGACCGCGGCTCTGCTGATGTTCGCGATCATGTACTTCGGCATCATGATCGACGTGGGGCTCTTCGACCCCCTCATCCGGGTGATCACCCGCGTGCTCAAGGACGA
This sequence comes from Microbacterium sp. H37-C3, assembly GCF_027157935.1. Taxonomy (NCBI): domain Bacteria; kingdom Bacillati; phylum Actinomycetota; class Actinomycetes; order Micrococcales; family Microbacteriaceae; genus Microbacterium; species Microbacterium sp. H37-C3. Next base: position 6,329 of record NZ_JAPVLR010000001.1, read on the forward strand.
TCCCGCCAAGGTCGTGCTCGGGACCGCTGTGCTCGCGGCGGTGGTCTCGCTGGACGGCGACGGCTCGACCACGTTCATCATCACGACCTCGGCGATGCTGCCCATATACCTCCGCCTGGGCATGAGTCCCGTCGTGCTCACCTGCGTCGCGGGCCTGATGAACGGCACGATGAACATCGTCCCGTGGGGCGGGCCGACCGTGCGTGCGGCGTCGGCGCTCGGTCTGCAGCCGACCGACGTGTTCGTGCCGATGCTGCCCTCGCTCGCGGCAGGCATCGTCGTCTCGCTGACCTTCGCCTGGTTCCTGGGACTTTCGGAGCGTCGACGGCTCGCCGGCAGCATCGACACGTCCCGTCTCGGCGGGGGAGACGGTGTGCTCGGTGGGCCCAAGCTTTTCCGCGGTGCCGACCCGCGACCGGGCGCGCTGGCAACGCTGCGCACCGGGAACGTCGTGACCGTGCGCGGCCGGAAGCCCGTTCCGGCGGCGCAGTGGGTCGAGGAGCGCGACACCGCTATGGCCGACACGATGCTCGACCCGAATCGGGCGACACTGCGTCCGCGCCTGGTGTGGGTCAACCTCGCGCTCACGCTCGTGGTCATGGTCCTGCTCGTCCTCGACCTGTTCCCGCTCGCGTACGTGTTCATGGTGGGCGCGGCGCTCGCCCTCGTCATCAACTTCCCGAAGCTCAAGCAGCAGGCGGACGAGATCATCGCCCACGCTCCCTCCATCGTCGGCGTGGTCTCGATGGTGCTCGCGGCGGGCGTGCTCGTGGGCGTCTTGAACGGTACGGGGATGGTGGCCGCGATGGCCTCGTGGGTCACCGAAGTGATCCCGTCGCAGCTCGGACCGCACCTCGCAGTGATCACGGGCGTCCTGTCGATCCCGTTCACGTTCTTCATGTCGAACGACGCGTTCTACTTCGGCATCCTCCCGATCCTCGCCGAGAGCGCCGCGACCTATGGCATCGAGCCGGTCGAGATGGCGCGTGCGTCGATCACGGGGCAGCCTGTCCACCTGCAGAGCCCGCTCGTGCCCGCCATCCTGCTCCTCGTGTCGCTGGCGAACGTGAATCTGGGCGACCACCACAAGAAGGTGCTGTGGCGTGCGTCGATCGTGTCGCTCGTCATGCTCGCCGTCGCGGTGCTCGTGGGCGTGGTGCCGTTTGCCGCCTGAGCGGGATCACCCTTCCTGCGGGTAGCGCACGCCGATCTGATCGCGGATATCGTCGAGCACGCCCATGATCGCGACGGTCTCTGCGATCGGCAGAACGTCGCCGTCGGTCCGTCCGGCGGCGACGAGGGCCTCCGCCTCGAGGGCCTGGAACTGCATGCCGCGCCCCTCGATCTCCGAGCGGTACTCCTCGAGGATCGTGCCGTCGTGCGATACGACGCGGAAGTCGGTAGCCGCGTACCAGACGCCCGAGATCTCGACCCGCGCTTCGGTCCCGACGATGTGAGCGGTGTTCGGCCCGGCCCCGCGGGAAGACGACACGGTCGTCGAGACCGCACCCGAGGGGTGGGTCATGACCGTCGCGACCTCGGCGTCGGCACCCGTCTCCATCAGCCGCGCGAGCGCCCTCACCTGCGTCGGGAGCCCGAGGAGGTCGCAGACGAACGACACGGGGTAGATGCCGAGGTCGAGCAGCGCGCCGCCACCCAGCGAGAGATCGTTGAGACGGTGCGTGGGATCGTCGGAGATCCGCTGCGTGTGATCGGCGAACACCGTCCGGACCTCGCCCAGGGTTCCGGCGGCGACGATCTCGCGCAGGCGGACCATGTGCGGGAGGTAGCGAGTCCACATCGCCTCCATGACGAGGACGCCCGCGTCGGCTGCCAGATCGCGCAGCGCCACGGCCTCGTCACGGTTGAGGGTGAACGGCTTCTCCACCAGCACGTGCTTGCCGTGCTGGATCGCGAGCGCGGCGGCGTCGCGATGACCCGGATGCGGGGTGGCGATGTAGATGATGTCGACGTCGGGGTCGGCCGCGAGCTGCTCGTACGAGCCGTGAGCGTGGGGGATGCCGTATTCCTCGGCGAAGCGCGTCGCCGAGTCCTGTGTGCGTGAGCCGACGGCCACGACCTCGCGGCCCGCTGTTCGCAGATCGCGGGTGAACGCGTGGGCGATTCCGCCGGTCGCCAGAATGCCCCATCGCAGGCCGGTGTCGGAGCTGCCGGACGTCGTCTGATTCGTCATAACGCGAGCCTAGCCAGCGGCTGACCGACCCGCGCGGCGTAGGCTCGCAGGGTGGACACCGCTGCCGTCGATCGCTTCCGCGAGCTGTTGCGGATCCCCACCGTCTCGCACGCGGAGCCGGCCTCGTCCGATGGGGCTCAGCTCGTGCGCTTCCGCGAAGCGGTGCGTCGGCTCTACCCGCGCCTGCACGACGAGCTCGAGTACGAGACGGTGGGGGAGCACGCGATGCTCTACCGGTGGCGGGGCCATGCCTCGGACGCGTCGCTCGTACTCATGGCGCACTACGACGTCGTTCCGGTCGTTCCCGGCGAATGGAGGCATCCGCCATTCGACGCCGTCCTGGCCGGCGAGGGCGAGGAGAGGACGATCCATGCGCGCGGTGCGATCGATGATAAGGGCTCACTGGTGGCGATTCTCGAAGCCGTCGAGGCTCTCGTCGAGGAAGGATGGCGGCCGGCGCGCGACGTGTATCTCGCCTTCGGGCACGATGAGGAGGTCGCCGGTCTCGGTGCTCCCGCGATCGTGGAGGTGCTGCGCTCCCGTGGCGTCCGGCCGGCGCTCGTCCTCGACGAGGGCGGGGCAGTCGTCGCGGGTGCCGTGCCCGGCGTCGACTCCGAGACCGCGATGATCGGCGTCGCCGAGCGCGGGGTGATGACGCTCGGGCTCACGGCGCGCGAGGCGGGAGGGCACGCGTCCACTCCGCCCCCGCTGCCGGCCACCGCGCGACTGGCGCGGGCGATCGACCGGTTGCGTCGACACCCGGCGCCCGTGCGGCTCGTGCCGCCGGTGCGGGCGATGTTCCGCACCCTGGCGCCATTCGCCCGCGAGCCGTTCCGCTCCATCTTCACCAACCTGTCCGTCACCGGAGCGCTGCTCGCGCGGGCGCTGCCTCGCTTCGGCGCCGAGACCAACGCACTGGTGCGGACGACCGCGGTCGTGACGGAGCTCGACGGGGCGGATGGCGAGAACGTGCTCGCCACGGCTGCTCGCGCAGCCGTCAACATCCGCTTGCTCACGGGCGACTCGGTTGCTGCGGCAACCGAGCGCGCGCGGCGAGCGATCGCCGATCCCCGGATCGAGATCGAGGTTCGCCACGGCTCGGACCCATCGCCCGTGTCACCCTGGCGCGGCGAGGGATGGCGCCGGATCGCGCGTGCGGTCGGTTCCGCTCTCGGCGAGGACGTCGTCGCCACGCCGTACCTGCAGCTCGGGGCGAGCGACAGTCGGTGGTTCACCGCGATCTGCGAGAACGTCTACCGATTCGCGCCGTTCCGGCTGACCGCCTCCGAGCGCGAAGCGCTTCACGCGCACGACGAGCGGATCCGTGTGCACGTGTGGCTTCGCGGGATCGAGTTCTACCGCGACCTGCTGCGACTCAGCTGACGGGGGAACGCCGGGGCGGCGAATCGGAGACGCCGGTGAGGAACGCGACGATCTCGTCGGCGCTCGCCGAGATCTCGGGTCCGCGACCGAAGGTCCAGCCGGCGTCGGTCGCGCGCACGGTGTGGCCTGCGATGGCGGCCCGTCGTGCGAACGGGGCGCTCGTCGAGGCCGCGAGCGCGACCGCGCCCGCGATATCGAACGGGAGCGGACGCCGGTCGCTCGGCAAACGGAGGTAGGCGCGCGCGACCGCCGTGAGTTCTCGGACGCTGCGCCGTCGCCCCCGCGCGATACGGCCGGCGAGTTCGGCGAGGGAAGCGCCGTCGTCGTCGCCCGACAGGCCTGCTTCGTCGACGAAGGCGCGGCGGCGATCGAATGGAGCACCGTCGAGCGCGGAGGCTGCGAGGACGACCACCGTCGCGATCTGCCCACGACGGTCGGAGGGGGCCGCCGCGGCGTCATCCGCCGACCGGTGACTCAAAGGCAGGAAGCGCGCCAGGTCGGACATGCGGTCAGCATACGGCGGTGTCGGGGCGGGAGGGCTTCTCGCCTCGGGTGTGACGCGAACCGCGGTCGTCACATGGCCGCGGAGCGCTCCGTGTGACTGTCACATAGAGCGGACCACGTGTTTTCGAAACCCGCGGTGCATAATGGGCACGAGCCGATGTGAACGTGCGCATCGGGCCGGAGGAACCATGAGCGAAGACGCTACGGGCCGTCGCCCGAGCATTCGCGATGTCGCGCGTCTGGCCGGTGTATCGCATCAGACGGTCTCGCGCGTGCTCAACAATCATCCGAGCATCCGCGCGGAGACGAAGGATCGCGTGCTCGCGGTCATGGCGGAACTCGACTACAGCCCCAATCGGGCGGCCCGCGCGCTCGTCACGAGCAGGTCGCACACGATCGGAGTGCTGACGTCGTCGGCGACCCAGTACGGTCCCGCGTCCTCGATCGCGGCGATCGAGGCGGCCGCGCGCGAACGCGGTTACTGGGTGTCCACCGCCAACGTCGACGCCCGGGATCCGAGCTCGATCCAGGCCGGGCTCGCGCACCTGGTGGCCCAGGCGGTCGAGGGACTCGTCGTGATCGCGCCGCAGGTGCGCGTGTTCCGTGCCCTGGCCGCCCAGCCGATCGGCATCCCGTACGTCACCCTACAGTCCACCGAGGTGGATCCCGGCCACGCCCTGTCGGTCGACCAGATCGCCGGCGCCCGACTGGCCACACGGCACCTCATCGAGCTCGGCCACCGGTCGATCTACCACATCGCCGGCCCCCAGGACTGGATCGAGGCTGAGGCGCGGATGCGCGGATTTCTCGAGGAGATGAGCGATTCCGACATCCCGACGACGGCGCCGGTGCTGGGGGACTGGACGGCCGAATTCGGCTACTACGCCGGGCGCGAGCTGCTCCGGGTCCGTGACTTCACCGCGATCTTCTCGTCGAACGATCAGATGGCGCTCGGGCTCCTGCACGCCATCCGCGATGAGGGGCTGGACTGCCCGCGCGACATCAGCATCATCGGGTTCGACGACATCCCCGAGGCCGCGCACTTCTGGCCGCCGCTGTCGACCGTGCGTCAGGACTTCGCCGAGCTGGGGCGCCGTTGCGTGGATCTGCTGCTCGGCCAGGGCTCAGGCGAGGTGGACCCGGCGGTGCTCGTGCCCGCGCTGGTCGTTCGCTCGTCCACCGGCCCGCGCCGCTGAGTCGTCGTTATCGATCCGAGACACGCCGGGAGTTGACACCCCCGTTCGGACCGTGGCTATAGTGTCGCAATGTGAACGGTCACATCGATCGTCACACGATCGAGGCCCGCCGATGGTGGCCGGGCGAAGGAGCACTCGAGTGGCACGCAACGCAGCGATCAGCAGCGAGTACGTCGACGGCGTGAAGGTCGAAGTCGCGGTGGCGCGGGTTCGGGCCGAGGTGGCGTCGTTGCACGCGGAGCTGGTGCGTTACGGGCTGGTCGTGTGGACCGGTGGCAACGTGTCGGGGCGGGTTCCGGGGGCTGATCTGTTCGTGATCAAGCCGTCGGGGGTGTCGTATGACGAGTTGGCTCCGGAGAACATGATCGTGTGCGATCTGGACGGCAATGTGGTGCCGGGGACGCCGGGCAGTGACCGGTCGCCCTCCAGTGATACGGCGGCGCATGCGTATGTGTATCGGAACATGCCCGAGGTGGGTGGTGTGGTGCACACGCATTCGACGTATGCGGTGGCGTGGGCGGCGCGGGGTGAGGAGATCCCGTGTGTGATCACGGCGATGGCTGATGAGTTCGGGGGGCCGATCCCGGTGGGTCCGTTCGCGATCATCGGTGATGACTCGATCGGCCGGGGGATCGTGGACACGCTTCGGGGGCATCGTTCCCGGGCGGTGCTGATGCAGAACCATGGGCCGTTCACGATCGGGTCGAGCGCGAAGGATGCGGTCAAGGCTGCGGTGATGGTGGAGGACGTGGCTCGCACGGTCCATATCGCCCGGCAGGCGGGGGAGTTGCTCCCGATTCCGCAGGACGCGATCGATGCGCTGTACGACCGGTATCAGAACGTTTACGGACAGACCACCGACGACCGCCGGTAGCCCCGCACCGGGGCGCGGTCACCATTTCCCGCAAGACAGTGAAGTCACTGGAAAGGACACACAGTGAACAAGAAGTTCCTGTACGCAGCAGCGACGCTCGCCGTCGGCGCCCTGGCGCTCTCGGCATGCTCCAGCACCGGCGGCGGCGCCGGCGGCGGTGAGGGCGGCGGAGACGGCGGCCTCATCGGCGTCGCGATGCCCACCAAGAGCTCGGAGCGCTGGATCCAGGACGGCAACGCCGTCAAGAAGGCCCTGGAGGACCAGGGATACCAGGTCGACCTCCAGTACGCCGAGGACGACATCCCGACCCAGGTCTCGCAGATCGAGAACATGATCACCAAGGGTGCCGAGGCGCTCATCGTGGCCTCGATCGACGGCACGACGCTGACCGAGGCGTTGCAGAACGCCGCCGACGCCGAGATCCCCGTCATCGCCTACGACCGACTGATCAAGGGCACCGAGAACGTCGACTACTACGCGACGTTCGACAACGCGCTCGTCGGCCGTCAGCAGGCCTGGACGGTCCTGAACGGCCTCGGGCTGACCGACCTCGAGGGCAAGCCGCTCGACGGCGCGCCGGCCGGCCCCTTCAACATCGAGCTGTTCGCCGGCTCGCTCGACGATAACAACGCGTTCTTCTTCTGGGACGGCGCAATGGAGGTCCTCGAGCCGCTGATCGACGACGGCACCCTCGTGGTCAAGTCGGGTCAGACCGACATCGAGCAGGCCGCAACGCTGCGCTGGGACGGCGAGACTGCCCAGAGCCGCATGGAGGACATCCTGACGGCCAACTACTCCGACGGCACGCAGGTCGACGCCGTCCTCTCGCCCTACGACGGCATCTCGCGAGGCATCATCTCCGCGCTCGAGGGTGCGGGATACTCCACCGGCGCCGAGTGGCCGATCATCTCGGGCCAGGACGCCGAGGTCGACTCGGTCAAGGCGATCCTCGCCGGAGAGCAGTACGCCACGATCTTCAAGGACACCCGCGAGCTCGCCAAGGTCGCGGCCGACATGGCCGCCGCCGCCCTGAAGGGCGAGGAGCCCGAGGTCAACGACACCGAGACGTACGACAACGACGTCAAGGTTGTGCCCTCCTTCCTGCTGGCGCCGGTTCCCGTCGTGAAGGACAACGTGGAGTCGTCGCTCGTCGACACCGGTTACTGGACCGCCGAAGAGCTCGGTCTCTGAGCCGCGGCATCCGCCCATCCTCGGAACGGCGGCGGGAGCGAACCGCTCCCGCCGCCGCACCCGAGAAATCATCCACCCCCACAAGGAAGTCGGAGACGTGAGCGAAACCATCCTCGAGATGCGCGGGATCACCAAGACCTTCCCCGGCGTCAAGGCCCTCTCGAATGTCAATCTCGCCGTCCAGCGCGGCGAGATCCATGCGATCTGCGGTGAGAACGGCGCGGGGAAGTCGACCCTCATGAAGGTGCTGTCCGGGGTCTACCCGCACGGCACCTACGACGGCGAGATCGTCTACGCGGGCGACACCGTCGAGTTCAAGAATCTGCGCGACAGCGAGGCGCGCGGGATCGTCATCATCCACCAGGAGCTGGCGCTCAGCCCGTACCTGTCGATCGCCGAGAACATCTTCCTGAACAACGAGCGGAAGGGCGCCGGCGGCCTCATCGACTGGAACAAGACCAACTTCGCCGCGGCCGAGCTGCTGCGTCGCGTCGGGCTCAAGGAGAACCCGACGACGAAGGTCAACCAGATCGGCGTCGGCAAGCAGCAGCTCGTCGAGATCGCCAAGGCCCTGTCGAAAGAGGTCAAGCTGCTGATCCTCGACGAGCCGACCGCCGCGCTCAACGACGAGGACTCCGACCACCTGCTCGATCTGATCCTGAGCCTGCGCGAGCAGGGCATCACGTCGATCATCATCAGCCACAAGCTGAACGAGATCAAGAAGGTCGCCGACACCGTCACGGTCATCCGCGACGGCAAGACGATCGAGACGATCTCGAAGAACGACGTCACCGAGGACCGCATCATCAAGGACATGGTGGGGCGCGACCTCGAGCACCGTTATCCCGATCACGAGCCGCAGATCGGCGACGAGCTGCTGCGGGTCGAGAACTGGACCGCGCACCACCCGCAGGACCCCACCCGCGTCGTCGTCGACGACGTTTCGGTGACGGTCCGTGCGGGCGAGATCGTCGGCATCGCCGGGCTCATGGGCGCCGGACGTACCGAGTTCGCGATGAGCCTGTTCGGCCACAGCTACGGCACCCGCATCTCGGGCAAGGTGTTCATGCGCGGCAAGGAGATCCGCACGCGCACCGTCTCGGAGGCCATCGCCAACGGGCTCGCGTACGCCACCGAGGATCGCAAGACCTACGGGCTGAACCTCATCGAGGACATCAAGCGCAACATCTCGATGGCGTCGCTGAAGAAGCTCGAGAAGGCGGGTCTGGTCGACGACAACGAGGAGTTCTCCGTCGCGAACCAGTACCGCAAGAGCATGAACATCAAGGCGCCGACCGTCCTTGCCAAGACCGGGAAGCTCTCGGGCGGCAACCAGCAGAAGGTCGTGCTGTCGAAGTGGATCTACTCCGACCCTGAGGTGCTCATCCTCGACGAGCCCACGCGCGGCATCGACGTGGGGGCGAAGTACGAGATCTACACGATCATCAACAAGCTCGCCGCAGCGGGGAAGGGGATCATCGTGATCTCGTCCGAGCTGCCCGAACTGCTCGGCATCTCCGACCGTGTGTACGCCCTCTCCGAGGGGCGCATCACCGGTGAGCTGCCCATCGCCGACGCGACTCCCGAGTCGGTCCTCAAACTCATGACCATGGAGAAGCCCCGCTGAGCGGGGCCGCAGGAGATCCTCGAATGTCTCAGAACAACGCCCCTGAAACCGCCGCCGGCGGCGGGCTCAACCCGACCGAGAACCGCTTCACACGCTGGATCGGACACATCCTCGCCGACCTCGGCAAGAACGGCATCTTCATCGCGCTGATCGCGGTGGTCGCCCTGTTCGCCATCCTCACCAACGGCATCCTGCTGCGCCCGCAGAACCTGTCGAACCTGGTGGTGCAGAACGGCTACATCCTGGTGCTGGCGATCGGCATGGTGATGATCATCATCGCCGGCCACATCGACCTCTCCGTCGGCTCGGTCGCAGCCTTCATCGGCGCCGTGTCCGGTGTGTTCGCGGTCAAGATGGGGATGCCGTGGTGGCTCGCCATCGTCCTGTCCCTCCTGATCGGCGCGCTCGTGGGAGCCTGGCAGGGCTTCTGGGTGGCCTACGTGGGCATACCCGCGTTCATCGTGACATTGGCGGGCATGCTCATCTTCCGCGGGCTCGCGCTCGTGGTGCTGGGCAACGCGAACATCGGCTCGTTCCCCACGGAGTATCGAGCGCTCGGCAACGGCTTCCTGGCGGGCATCTTCGGTGAATCCGATCCCGACCTCTTCACCCTCGTCATCGGTGCGCTCGGCATCGTCGCGCTGATCGTGCAGCAGTGGCGGACTCGCGCCGGACGCCAGAAGTACTCGCAGGACGTCGAGCCGCTCGTCTGGTTCGTCGCGAAGCTCGCGCTCATCGCGGTCGTCATCGGGTGGTTCACGTGGGCCCTCGCCTCGTACAAGGGCATCCCCGTCACCCTGATCGTGCTCGCGGTGCTGGTGCTGGTGTACGGCATCGTCATGAACCGCACCGTGTTCGGCCGTCACATCTACGCGATCGGCGGCAACCGCCACGCGGCCGAGCTCTCGGGCATCAAGACGCGCCGCGCGGACTTCTGGCTGTTCGTCAACATGGGCGTGCTCGCCGCTCTCGCTGGTCTCATCTTCACCGCCCGACTGAACCTCGCCGGGCCCAAGGCCGGTGACGGATTCGAGCTCGAGGCGATCTCCGCGGCCTTCATCGGCGGTGCGGCGGTGCAGGGTGGTGTCGGCACCATCGGCGGCGCGATCATCGGTGGTCTGATCATCGGTGTGCTGAACAACGGCATGTCGATCATGGGCATCGGCATCGAGTGGCAGCAGGCCGTGAAGGGTCTGGTGCTGCTGCTGGCCGTCGCCTTCGACGTCTACAACAAGCGGCGCTCGGGCAACTGACGACCCGCGCCTGAGCGAAGCGGCGCCCGCGCCGGCATCCTTCCGAGGATCGCCGGTGCGGGCGCCGCTTCGCTGTGGTCGGGGGAGCTGCCGGTCAGGGCAGGAGCGTGATCTTGCCCGGAGTGTGTGCGGCGACGAGACGGTGCGCCTCCGCGGCCTCGGCGAGGGGCAGTTCGGGTCCGAGCTCGACGCGGAAGGCGCCGGCGGCGAGCAGCGCCGCGGCCACCGGGATCGCCTCGGCCCGCCAGGCCACCTGCTGCTCGGTGAGCGGCTCGGGGCTTCCCCCGGAGAACGCGCGGATGCCGAGCCCCGCGGCATCCGCTCCGCGCACGATCGTCGCGATGCGGGAGCGGTCGCCGACCAGCTCGAGCGAGACGTCGAGCGCTTCGCCGGTGCCGGCGCAGTCGAGGGCCACGGTCACCCCCTGCGGGGCGGCCGCGCGGACACGGTCGGCGAGGCCGTCGCCGTACCCGACGGGTGTCGCGCCAAGATCGCGGACACGGTCCGAGCGGGCCTCGCTCGCCGTGGCGATGACAGCAGCTCCCCTCAGTCGGGCGAACTGGATCGCCGCCTGACCGACCGAGCCGCTGCCGCCGTGCAGCAGCAGGGTGTCGGCGGGTCCGACGTCGAGCGAGCGCAGCGACTGATACGCCGTCGCCACGGGGATGCCGAGAGCGGCGCCGACCGCGGGGGAGACCCCGGCGGGGAGCGGCGTCAGCTTGTCGGGCGTGACGACGATGTCGGTCGCATAGACGCCGCTCGCCCCGAAGACCACGACCTCGTCCCCGACACGGAAGCCGTCGACATCCGCGCCGACCGCCGTGACAACGCCGGCGCCGTCATTACCGACGCGCCGCGGCTTCGAGATCGTGGCCGACGGCCGCAGGCCCGCCCGCAGCTTGTGGTCGATCGGGTTCACACCGGCCGCTGTCACGCGTACACCCACCTGACCGGGGCCCGGAGCGGGCACCTCGATCTCGCTGAGGGTGAGGACCTCGGGTCCGCCGAACTCGGAATACGTCACTGCGTGAGCCATGGGGCCACGCTACCGACTGATCAGCCCGTGCCGGCCAGCGTCTTGGTGATCCGCTGGATCGACACGGGCTCGGCGGTGCCGAGACGCTGTGCGAAGAGGCTGACGCGGTACTCCTCCAGCAGCCAGCGCGCGTGTCGCAGGTTCGGCGGAGCGTCGTCCGCTGGTGGGATCGTCCCGCCTGCTTCGGTGAACAGCGTCGCGGCGCGCTCGTACTCGGTGAGGCGCTGCCGGTCGCGTCCGGGGTTGTCGCTCAAGGACGACACCCGTTCGAGAGCGCCCTGGAGGTACCGCGGCAGGTGCGCGAGCCGGGACGTGCCGGTCCGCGACAGGAAGCCGGGGAACACCAGGCCGGCCAGTTGCTGCTTCACGTCGCCGAGAGCGGCGAGCAGGACCATCGAGTTCTCCTTGCGGATCGCCCGCTCGACGTCGCGCTGAAGGGTGAGGATCCGCGCGCTCAGCGAGACGGTCTGGAACAGCTCCTCGACCACGGCCGCCGAGAACGCGGCGCGCACCGCCTGGAACTGCGCCGGCGTGCGGACGGATGCCGCGGTGCGGTCGATGACAGCATCCGCGACGGCGACACGCGCATCCTCGATGAGAGCCTTCGCCGACGCGTACGGGGATGCCGCGAGCGCGAGCTTCTCGGGCGCAGTGAGGTGGTCGAGGACGTACGTGGCCGGAGAGGGGACGGAGAGCAGGACGAGTCGCCTGACGCCCGCGCGGGTCAGGCGATGGGCCCGCTCGGGGGTCGCCTCGATGCGCAAGGCGACGGATGCTCCCTCGTCGACGAGGGCGGGATACCCCCGCACGACGCCGCCGGCGACCCTGGTGTCGACGAGCCCGGGAAGATCGCCGAAGGTCCAGTCGGTCAGGCCGGTCTGCTCGACGATCCCGGTCCGCTGGTCGCCTTCCCGTCCGGCACCCGTCGGCGCGGCCGGTGACGCCGCGGCGGGCTGGGCGCCGGGACGCGGGGCGGCCTTCGCGAGGGAGCGGGCGACGGAGGCCCGGCTGCGGTTCGCGAGTCGCTGCTGCAGCTCGGCGAGGTCGCGCGACGAGCCGAGCGGGCGCCCGCGCTCGTCGACGGCGCGGAAAGACATCGACAGGTGCGCCGGCACGCGTTCGAGGTCGAAGTCCGATGACGTGACCGGCTGATTCGCGACCCGCTGGATGCGCGCAGCGAGCGCGTCGCGCAGCGTCAGGGCGGGCAGGCCGTTCCGCGACTCGGGTCCATCGCCGGCGAGTTCCTCGGCGAACCGGGAAGCCCAGTCCGCGGCGGGCACGACGTGCCGGCGGATCGCCTTGGGGAGAGCGCGCAGGAGGCCCGCGATCACCTCGTCGCGCAGCCCCGGCACCTGCCAGTCGAACCCGTCCGGGCGGAGCGAGGCGAGCAGCGCGAGGGGGACGACCACGCTGACGCCGTCGTCGGGCGCGCCGGGTTCGAATCGGTACGCGAGCGACAGCACCTGATCGCCCTGGCGCCAGCGGGCAGGGAAGGCGCGCTCGTCGCTGCCCGCGGCGTCCCCGGCGAGGTCGCTCTCGGTCATGTCGAGCAGACGCGGCGTGCGGGCGGCGGCGTCGCGCCACCACGCTTCGAAGGATCGGACATCGAACACGTCGCGCGGGATGCGGGCGTCGTAGAACGCGAACACCGCTTCGTCGCCCACGAGGATATCGCGACGCCGTTCGCGTTCCTCGATCTTCTCCAGGCGTCGCCGCAGCTCGAGGTTGCGGCGCTCGAACGCCGTCAGGCGCTTGTCGAGGTGCGCGGAGTTCCAGTCGCCCTCGACGAGCGCGTGCCGGAGGAACAGCTCGCGGGCGAGCTCACGGTCGCGCCCGGCCAGCTGCACTCGCCGGCGCGGCACGATCTCGACCCCGAAGAGGGTGACCTTCTCGGCGGCGACGGCGGCTCCGGCATCCTTCGACCAATGCGGATCGCTCATCGAGCGGTGCGCCAGATCTCCGGCGAGTTCTTCGGCCCAGGCGGGGTCGATCGCCGCCACCGTACGGGCGTACAGGCGCGAGGTCTCGACGAGCTCAGCGGCCATCACGGCGTCCGGTGACGCCTTGCGCAGACCCGAGCCGGGGAAGATCGCGAACTTCGCGCCGCGGGCGCCGCGGTACTCGGCACGGGAGCGCTGGGGCTTGCCGCCGCCGCTTCGACCGGCCGCGGTCCGCGTGGCCGAGGTGCTCCGGGTGTCGAGGATGCCGATCTGCGAGAGGAGACCGGCCAGGATCGCACGGTGCACATGGTCGGGCTGCGCGGCGCCCGTCGTCGCGATGGGCTCGTCGCGTCCGCGCTTCCCGCGGTCGCGGTCTCCGCGGGCGAGCGCGCTCAGCTGGCGGTGGACATCGAACCATTCCCGCACGCGGACGTAGTTCAGGTGTTCGGCGCGGCAGGTGCGGCGGAACGCGCTGGAACCGAGCTCGCGCTGCTGGTCCTGCAGGTGGTTCCACAGATTGAGCAGCGTCAGGAAGTCGCTCGTCGGATCGGTGAACCGGGCATGCAGCCGGTCGGCTTCCTCGCGCCGCTCTTCGGGGCGCTCCCGCACGTCCTGGATCGACATGCCCGCCACGATCGCGAGGACGTCGCGCGTCACGCCGAGGGTGCGTGCCTCGACGAGCATGCGCGCGAAACGCGGATCGATCGGAAGACGCGAGATCTCGCGGCCGGTGTCCGTCAGGCGCCAGGCGCCCTTCTCGTCGCGGCGCACCGCCCGCAGCTCCACGAGCAGATCGAAGGCCGCCTTCACACCGCGGGAGTCCGGCGGCGTCAGGAACGGGAAGTCGGCGATGTCGCCGAACCCGAGCGCGAGCATCTGCAGCACCACCGACGCGAGCGATGTCCGCAGGATCTCCGGCTCGGTGAACTCGGGTCGCGAGATGAAATCGTCCTCGGCATAGAGGCGGATCGCGATACCCGCCGAGGTTCGGCCGGCACGCCCGGCGCGCTGCTGCGCGGAGGCCTGCGACACGGCCTCGATCGGCAGCCGCTGGATCTTCGACCGGTTGCTGTAGCGCGAGATGCGCGCCGTTCCGGCGTCCACGACGTAGCGGATGCCGGGGACGGTGAGGCTCGTCTCGGCGACGTTGGTCGCGAGGATGACCCGGCGCCGGACTCCGGCGACCCGCGAGGGCTCGAAGACGCGGTGCTGTTCCGCGGCGGAGAGTCGCCCGTACAGGGGGAGCACCTCGGTGGGGCGTGCGTCTTTCGCGTATGCGGAGCGCACGGCGTCCATCGCGTCGCGGATCTCCGCCTCGCCGGGGAGGAAGACCAGCACATCGCCGTCGGCCTCGCGGTCGAGTTCCCGCAGGGCCGCGATGAGCCCGTCGACATCGTCTGCGGTCCTCTCGTCCTCGCCGTTGTCGTCGTGCGGCCGGTACCGCACCTCGACGGGGTAGGTGCGACCCGAGACCTCGATGATCGGCGCGGGGGCGCCTTGGGCGTCGGCGAAATGCGCGGCGAAGCTCTCCGGATCGATCGTCGCAGAGGTGACGATGACCTTCAGGTCGGGGCGGCGGGGGAGGATGCGGCGCAGGTAGCCGAGGAGGAAGTCGATGTTGAGCGAACGCTCGTGCGCTTCGTCGATGATGATCGTGTCGTAGCGGCGCAGCATTCGGTCGCGGTGGATCTCGTTGAGCAGGATGCCGTCGGTGACCAGCGCCACCTGCGTGTCGGCGGAGACCTGGTCGGTGAACCGCACCTTGTAGCCGACGGCGCCGCCGAGGGGCACCTCCATCTCGGCGGCGATGCGCTCGGCCACCGTCCGCGCGGCGATCCGACGCGGCTGAGTGTGGGCGATGCTCGTGCGTCCGAGCTCGAGACAGATCTTCGGCAGCTGAGTGGTCTTGCCCGACCCGGTGGCACCCGCGACGATCACGACCTGGTGGTCTCGGATGGCGCGCGCGATCTCTTCCCGTGCCCCGCTGACGGGCAGCTCAGGCGGGAAGGAGATCACAGGGGCGGGCGAGGACACAGCCCTCCATCGTACGGCGCTCCGGCGCGGTTCAGGCCTGTTCGCTGCGGATCTCGTCGAGCAGTGGCAGATCTGCGGCGGTCACGAGGCGTGAGAGCACCGCGTGCTCGACGAGTCGCGCCCGCCGATTGGTGGCCAGCTTGCCCACGCCGCCGCGGAGGCCGCGCACGCCCTCACGGTCGAGCTTGTCGCAGACGTTGTCGAGCTTGCGGTTGAACGTCGTCAGCGGCCAGCCGAGACGCTCCGCCGCCGCAGCCGACGTCGGCACCTGGCTCGAGCCGACCATGCCTCCCCGGAGGATCGGCTCGCACAATGCCAGCAGCAGCAGACGCTGGCTGGAGGTCAGCGCGACGGCGCCCACGGTCGTCGTGCCGACGTGGTCGTCCGTCGTGCGGGGGAAGCTGTCACGGACGGTGAATCGAGACCCGTCGGTGTGGACCGTCAGCTCGTAGGTGTACGCGCCGGCCGTGAACATGACCACGAGAGCGGGGAACACGAGGGGAACCCGCGCTCCCGGGCCGAGTACGGCCTGATAGGCGCCGTCGGGAGTGGCGAGACTGACGGAGATCGACTGTCCGATGTTCGACAGCCACCACAGGCCGTGCTCGGCATCGATGGCGAGCAGCCGACGGTGCAGGTACGGGTTCGTGTCGATGACGAGGTCGGCGTCGCGGCCGATCGCGTAGGTGGTCCCCGCGACCGGACGGAACCACTCGCCGCAGAACTCGATCGCGACGCTCTCGGCGTTCTCGCCGGCGGCGGCGCCCACCTCCTCGCGGTCGTGCTCGTCGGTGTCGTGCTCGATGGCTGTCATGCTCCTCCTCCGATGATCATCACGATGGCCGTCGCGGCGGCGCCGAGGAGGATGACCCCGGCCCCGACGACCGCGATGACCGTGCCGTTCCCGCGGCGCTTCGCGGCGGTCGCCGCGGGCTGGCGGACGGGCGCCTCCACGCGGACGCGCGCGACCTCGGGGACCTCGCGCGGCGCGCGGGCCCGGTAGCGCTCGCCGTCGGCATCCGGCCCGACCGCGAGACGCTCGGTGTCGACTCGGCCGCGCACCACCTCATCCCGCAGCGCTCGCCGCACGAGGGCCGTCGGCTCGCTGTCGGGACCAGCCAGGGGGAGGTCCTGCGGCGGCCGGGATCCCTGCACGCCGGGGAGGGACCGCGACACCAGACGCGTGTGATCGTCGTCGGGGTCGCTGCTCCGGGCCGACAGGACGGTGCGGTCGTCAGCCTCGGCGGCGTGACGGACGGCCAGAGCGGTGCGGTCGTCGTCGGGGCCGGTGCGCCGCGCGGCCAGCACGGTGCGCTCGTCGGAATAGTCGTCGACCGGGCCGCGGCGGCGTTCGGCGAGCACGGTGCGGTCGGCGAGCACGGTGTGGTCGTCGTCGTCGTCGTCGCCTTCGGGTCGGCGCCGACTCGCCAGCACGGTCCGCTCGTCCTCGTCGGGCGGAGCGTCCGCCGTAGCCGCAGCATCCTCTTCGACCGGCTCACGGACGTCGAGGTGCGTGACCGGGAGGTGACAGTCCGACTCGATGCGCTGCAGCTCGAGACCGAACTCGGCGGCAGACGGACCTCGCCCCGCCTCCGTCGACTCGAGGGTCGCGAGGACGAGCGTCTCCAGTTCAGCAGGAACCGAGTCGATTCCCTCGAGCGGCGATGCCGTGTCGGCGACGGGGCGCCCCGTCAAGAGCTCGGTGGCCGCCACGGCGAGGCCGTGCACATCGGTGGCTCGGGCACGAGGTGACACGTCATGCCCGTCGCGAAGAAGCAGATCGTCACTGTCGAAGCCGACGATGGCGGGCCAGCCGTAATCGGTCGTCAGAACGTTCTCGATACGGATGCGGCCGTGGGCGATTCCGCTCCTGTGGGCGGTCTCGACAGCGCCGCAGAGGCGGACGAGCAGCCGAAGGGTCTCGGGCACGCTCATCGGACGCCGCGAGGTGGTCTCGGCGAGGGCGGCGCGCGAGCAGTACTCCATCACGAGGTACGGTCTGCCGTCGTCGGTCGTGTCAGCGGAGTGCACCGTCGCCGCGCTCGGATGCGTCGTCAGGGCGATCAAGCGCGCTGCGGCTGCGGCGAACGCCGTGCGCTCGCGCTCCCCGAGCGGATCGCGGAAGACCTTGACCGCTACCGGCTTCCTGCCGGCGGCATCCCGATACAGGTGAACGTCCGCGCGGTCGCTCGACGACAGCACCCGGTCGGGGTTCCGGCCGTCGATCGCCGCAGGGACCGGGACCGGCGGGCGGGACCGACGACGCAACTCAGCCATGGTCCGCTCGGCGACGTCGAGAGCGCGCCGTGGCGACCTCGACCGTCGCGGTGACGGACTCGCTGTTCATGAAGCCGCCGGTCGTGTCCTCGAGCCGAGGACTGATGCCGCCGGCGACGACGTCCAGGACGATCGTGCTGATGTTGTCGCGGCCGCCGTGAGCCAAGGCCTGCGTGACGAGGGACTCCGCGGTCTGCGCGGGGGAGCCGCCCATCATGAGCCCCGCGCGAAGAGCCTCGTCGGAGAGCTCTCCGGTGAGCCCGTCGGAGCAGACGACGATGCGCTCACCGGTGACGATCGGGATGAGCCAGAAATCGGCGCGGCTGCGCTCGCCGCCGATCGCTCGGGTGATGACGTTGCGGCCCTCGTACGTCGACATCTGATCACGGGTCAGCTGCCCGGCATCCACGAGCTCCTGCGCGACCGAATGGTCGATCGTCAACTGCTCGAGGCGCTCGGCGAGCAGACGGTAGACGCGCGAGTCGCCGACGTTGACGATGAGCCAGCGCCGTACCCCGCCCTGCTGCACGGCGACGACGCCGGACAGGGTCGAGCCCGCACCGCGGGAGGTTCCGGCGGCGACGACGGACACCGCGGAATGGGCTCGTTCGACAGCGTCGGCGACCTCCTCGGGGCGCAGGTCGTCGCGGCCCACGAGCGGCCGGAACACCTCGATGACCGCGGCAGATGCGCGATCGCCGGCATCATGTCCGCCCATGCCGTCGGCCACGACGAACACGGGGTACTCGGCCAGCAGAGCGTCCTCGTTCACCGACCGGCGGCGCCCCGTGTCGGTGCGGCTGCCGCTGGTCACATGGACGTCGATCGGAGGAGTGGCGGTGGTCATCAGGCCTCGGTGAGCTGGAGCTCGGCGTCGCCCAAGTGGAAGATGCCCGATACCGGCGTAGGCCCGGAAGCCTCGACGTCGTCGGGACCGACGAAGACGCCGTTGGTGGACGCCAGGTCGGTGATCGTCCAGACCGTACCGGTGTGCTGCAACAGCGCGTGCGTCTTCGACACCGTGCGGGTGACATCGTCGATCGCGATGATCTGCGCGTCGGGCGCTGCGTCGGGGGCGACGGGGTTCCGGCCGAGGACGACGGCCGCAGCGGAGAGCGCGACGGACGACCCGTTCGGCAGACGAAGCGTGGCCTGCGGTCCGCGGCGGGCCGCGAGCACGGTGCGCTCATCGACATCCGCCTCATCGTCGACGGGCGCGGCCACCGGCGCGGCCACCGGCGCGGCCAACGGCGCGGCCTGCACGACCGGTGGCGCAACCGGCTGCGGTGCCGGCGAAGGCGAAGCCGTCGGAGCGGACCACGACTGGGGGGCCGGATCCGCAACGCCGGGTCCGGCGGGCGGAGGCGGCGGAGCCCAGGGGCTCGCGCTGATCGGCTCGGCTGCGGGGGCGGGCGTCGGTGCGCCGGGCGCGGCGTTCGACGGCGCGGCGCTCGCGGGAGCGAAGAGCGGCGGTGCCGGTGGCGCGGCCGGTGCGGGCGACGCGAGAGCGGCCGTGACCGGGGCGGAGGGGACACCGGCATCCGTCGGGGGACTGCGGAAGGGCGCCGGCTCAGCGGGCGCCTCGCGGCCGAGCCACCGGGCGGATCCCCAGCCGACGACGCTCGCCCATACCGGGAAGAGCAGGGCGCCCAGCACGACGAACCCCGTGCCCAGGCCGAACCCGCGGCACAGGGAGCGCAGCATCCGGATCTGGATCACGAGCGCGAAGGCGAGGAAGCCCAGCCAGATGAGAGCAGGCACGACCGCCGCGGCAGCGAGTGCGCCGGCGGCGCTTCCGGCGTCGCCGCCGAAGCCGGCGTTCAGGGCGATCCCAGCGAAAAGCCCGGCGACGACCCCCGAGATGATCGTGACCAGCACGGCACCGCCTGCCAGCACCGCCGCCCACCAGCCGCGCATGCCGGCGAGGACGTAGAGCTCCCAGAAGTTGAGCACCGGGACCCACGCCCGCCAGGGATCGACACCGGTCTTGCGGAACACCGCCGTCAGCGCGAGCGCGGTCCACACATAGATGCCGATGCCGAGCACCACCTGGACGATTCCGAGCGCCGCGAACGCGCCCGAGGGCCCGCCGTTCCCACCGCCGAGCGCCATGACCGTCGTCGCAGCGTCGATCGTGAAGCCGTGTGCCTTCACCTGTTCTCCTGCCCTCGAGCGCGGTGCATCCCGCGCGTGCCGCGTGCCACCTTATCGATCCCGTCGGCTGCGCGGCAGTCGTTGCGTACGGCCGATGCGACGTTCCCGTCGCATCAGCGAACGCAGCGACACCCGCGCGCGGAGCCGAGCCCAGAAGCTCAGCCCCTCGTCGAGCCGCGAGCGCTCCGACTCGACGATCCGCCAGAAGCGTTCGGCGTCGTCCTCATCGGGCGGCGCGACATCGAACACCGAACGGTCCGCGAGCGTCGCCAGCTCGGCTGCTCCGCCGTACGCCGTGACGAGCTCGTGCCGCGTCCGTGAGCCGGGGCCGGGGAGGCCGTGGTCGACCGCGGAATCGACGAACTCCTGCCAGCCGCCGGTGAACCGCGCGACGGGGTCGGTGCTCGCGCGGCGTCCCCTGCGCCGCGCGAGCTTGACCAGCACGATGAGCACGAACGGTCCGAAGAGCAGCAGCAGGACGAGCAGCGAGACCCCGCCGATGCGAAGCGCCGTCCACAGGGCGGTGAGGTCCTGCGAGGTCGCGGAATCGTCGTTCGGACTCCGCCCGCCGTCGCTCGGATTCGCGTCGGCGGGCTGCACCGTCTCGGCCTGCTCCTGCCGCACGTCGGTCGGGA
Organism: Microbacterium sp. H37-C3; assembly: GCF_027157935.1. Taxonomy (NCBI): domain Bacteria; kingdom Bacillati; phylum Actinomycetota; class Actinomycetes; order Micrococcales; family Microbacteriaceae; genus Microbacterium; species Microbacterium sp. H37-C3. Next base: position 26,627 of record NZ_JAPVLR010000001.1, read on the forward strand.
TCTTCGGGTCCTGCCGCTGCTGCGTATCGGGAGAGGGGAACACCGCGTGCTGGGGAGTGACGTCGACGGCAACCCACTCGGGGCCGACGCCGCGCACCTCCAGCCAGGCTGAGATGTCGCCCGCCGCACAGACCCCCTCGTCACAGGTCGCGAGCGTGTCGTCGGTCGAATCCAGCCGCGCGCCCATGACGATCCGGGCGTCGAAGCCGAGCCGATCGGCGATCATCATCGCCGCCACGGCGAACTGCTCGTCGTCGCCGACCGCGGCGACCAGCGCCGCGTCGTCGTCACCGCCCACCTCGTCCTCGCGCGCGAGGAGATCCGCGAAGAGCTGGTCGATGCGATCGGTGGAGTGCCCGGCCCGGCTCGGCTGGAACGCGTAGTCGCCCAGCTCGGCAGTCCACGCCGGCGGTGCCGCCGGATCGATCGTGAGCGCATGGCTGAGGAAGCCCCGCGCGCGCAGCAGCTCCACGAGCTGTTCGAGGCCGGCGCCTCCGGACCCGCTCGCGTGCTCGTCCACCCACCGCACGAGAGTCTCGGGCACGACATCCTCGCCGAGGGTGGGGCCCGACCGTGCCGGCTCGAGCGAGCCGAGAGTCGGCGGATCCTCGCGATACGCGGTGCCCAGTCGGTACTCCGCCCCGGGCGCGAGCCCCGGCGCGGCCAGCTGGACGCCCGCGGCCGTCTCGGCGTTGTAGTAGAAGCCGTCGCCGAGGGTTGCGGCATCCGTGCCGTCGAAGTCGACCGAGGCGACGGCGCCGAGCGTCGGCATCCAGACCTCGTCCCACCCCTCGATGACGATGCGTCCCGCACCGGCCGCGGAGCCGGGATCGGCAGGCAGCGCCGACGGGACCCGGGTGAAGGAGGAGCGCGTGTCGCCCGGCGCTGCGGCGGGGTCGACGACCCGCGCCGAGCGGCCGTCGTAGTACGGCAGCGTGGCCAGGCGCACGCGATCGACACCCGCCGGCGCGGCCACGCGGAACATCGTCTGGTCGAACCGGTCGTCGCCAAACCAGGTGCGGTACTGCCCGAGGGGGCTCAGCTCGGCGGCGATCTCGAGTCGCGGGTCGACCTCGGCTCGCAGAACGTCGCGCGAGGTGCCGGCGAGCGCCCACGGCGCGACGACGGTCGCCGCGACCAGCCCGACGGCGACCATTCCCGCCGCGGTCGCGGCGCGGCCGGCGAGCCCTCGGAAGGGGCGGTTTCCGCTCCGCACCCCCGTCGCGGCCGTCGCGGCCGCTATCGCGCGTCGGCGATCCGCCGTGGTGCGCCACACGATCGCGACGAGAGCCATCACGAGCGCAGCCATTCCGACCAGCGCCTCCCGGCTCAGCGACACCGGCCCGACACTCAGGCCCGGCATCGGTGCGGTGGCGCCGAAGGCGATTCCGAAGACGGTCGGGAGGAGTGTCGTGACGACGGCCAGCGGCCACCATCGTCCGCCCCGCCATGCGATCGAGAGGGCGAGCACCGTCACAGCGAGGAAGACCAGAAAGGCCGGTGCGAGTGTCGCCTGGTAGCTGCCGAGCGGCAGCTCGAGCGTCAGCAGGTCCTTCCATCCGGTGACCGGGGCCGTCACGACTCCCCGCAGTCCCTGAAGGGCCTGAGACACCGAGCCGAGCGAGCCGGGGGCCGCGAGCGGGAGGCCGAGGACGACGTACGTCGCGATCGTCGCGAGCGCGAGCCACCAGCCGTTCAGGCGCCAGCGCAGGCCGGCTGCTGCGAGGGCCGTCCCCGCGAGCATCGCGGCGACGACGACGATGACGAACGCGGCGCTGCGATAGATCGGCCAGGCCGCGAGAGCGCCCACGGAGATCACGAGCAGGAGGACCGCGGCTTGCGCGATGAGGAATCGCCACGCGGTTCGGGGGGTGCGTCGAGCCCTCAGGTCGCGCCGTGCCGGGGCGCTCACGACTGCGCCGCCCGCGACAGCAGCTGACGGAGGTCGTCGAGAAGCCCGATGGAGAGCACCGACATCGCTCCGAGGGTTCGGAAGCCGGGTTCGGCCTCGAGCGCGCAGGTCACCGCGATGACGCCCACGTCGGCGGGAAACGCCAGCGCGGCGGACTGCAGCTGCGCGGCGGTCAGGGTCGAGCCGCAGACGAGGAACGCGATCGACACGTCGGGGTGACTCTCCGCAGCGAGCGACGCGGCATCGCGCAGGGGGCTGACATGCTCGATGCGGTCGAGCCCGGCGAGGTCGTCGAGCAGCGTGCGGGTCGTGATGGTGGTGAGCTCGCGGATGGTGCGGATGCGCCGACGTGCGAACTCGGGCACCTCGCCGCCGACGACGACGTCGACGTCGCGGCCGTCGCGGATGCCGCGGATGCCGAGTGAGGCGGCGGCGCTGACGGCGAGCTCGAACTCGTCGTCGGAGGCGTACTCGTCGTCACCGACCGCGAGGGCGATGACCATACGACTGCGCCGGGTCTCCTCGTACTGGCGCACCATGAGGGTGCCGGTCTTCGCCGTCGACTTCCAGTGGATCTGGCGCTGCGAGTCACCGGCGACATACGGCCGGATGGCATGGAAGGAGAAGTCCGCGTCGACGACGGTGCGCGACGCGCTGCCCTCGAGATCGCGGATGTAACCGGTCGTGGTGCTGCGCAGCGTGGTGGTGACGGGGTGGATGTAGAGCGTGTGCACGTCGTCCCACGTCCCCTCCCGCTTGAGGATGCCGAGGGGGTCGCCCCGCACGGTGCGAGCGGGGCCGACCGTGATGATGCCGCGCCGGTGCGTCGGCACCACGACCTGTTCGGTGTGGGTGTGTCCGTGGCGCAGCAGGGGAACGTGCACATCGACGATGCCGTCGCCCACCGGGACGTCGATGCGACCGGGCAGGGCGGGCGCTGTGCCGACGTTGGTCACGACGAGCGTCCCCTCGACCTGCGTTCCGGCGACGACCCGGTCGTGCTCGAGCTGCAGGTCGACCTGGTAGGCGCGTGCGCTGAAGAGGAAGGGCACCGACAGTGCGAGGAGCACGAGGGCGGCCACACCGGCGGCGGCGAGCTCCATGAGACCGAGCGGCAGTCCGACACCGAGCCCGACGACAGCGGTGATGACCATGAGCCACCCGGCCACCGTGACCGTCTCGGAGATCCATCGCGCCGTGGCCGTCGCTGCGCGTCGCAGACGCCGCCACGATTGCACGCCGCGCACCGCGAGCACGGTGGTGCGGCCGGTCGTGCCGAACCGCGTGCGCGCGAAACCCGTGCCCTCCGAGAAGGAGGTGCGGGTGAGGCGGGACTCGGTGTCGAAGCTCACACGGTCTCTCTCTGGCTGGGCGGCACCGTGTCGAGGAGCACCTGCCCGATGACGGCGCCGGCCGTCACGCCGTCGAACTCGGCCTCGGGGTCGAGGATCAGCCGGTGCGCGAGCACCGGCTCGGCGAGGGCCTTCACGTCGTCGGGCGTGACGTAGCTGCGACCGTGGGCGATCGCCCAGGTCTTCGCCGCCTTCGTCAGCGCGATCGCGCCGCGGACGCTCACCCCGAGGCGCACTTCGGTGGCGAGGCGGGTGGCCTCGATCAGACGGGCGATGTAGTCGAGCACGAGCGCGTCGAGGTAGACCCCGCGCGCGATGTCGGCCATGCTCACGACGCCCTGGGGGGTGATGACGGGGGAGACCTCGCGGCGGGTCTCGGCAGCACCCTCGAGGATGCGCACCGTTGCCGCGTGGTCGGGATATCCGAGCGTCGTCTTCATCAGGAAGCGGTCGAGCTGTGCCTCCGGCAGCCGGTAGGTGCCCGCCTGCTCGACGGGGTTCTGCGTCGCGACGACGAGGAAGGGCACACCCACCCGGCGGCTGACGCCGTCGACGGTGACCTGGCCCTCTTCCATGACCTCCAGCAGTGCGGACTGCGTCTTGGGCGAGGCGCGGTTGATCTCGTCGGCGAGCACGACGTTGGCGAAGATCGGGCCCTGGTGGAACTCGAACTCGCCGCGGCTCTGGTCGTAGACCGTGATGCCGGTGACATCGCCGGGCAGCAGGTCGGGGGTGAACTGGATGCGGCTGCTCGTGCCCTGCACGGTCTGCCCCATGGCCCGGGCGAGCGAGGTCTTGCCGGTGCCGGGGTAGTCCTCCAGCAGCAGGTGCCCCTCGGAGACCATCGCGGTGAACGCGAGCTCGATGACATGCCGCTTGCCGAGGACGACCTTCTCGACGTTGTCGACGAGCGTCGCGAACGTCTCCTGGAACCAGGCGGTCTGCTCCGGTGTGATGCTCATGGGGTCCTCTCGCTTCGCCGTGCGGCGGGGTCAGGGGGTGCCGTCGCCGGCACCGCCGGCGGGGTCGGTGGGAGTCGGTTCCGGTGCGGCGATCTGCTCGCAGGTCTGGCGCACGGTGATCGGCTCCAGCGGCGATAGCTTGCCGGTCCAGGTCACGGTGTAGTCCACGTGCGTGATCGCCTCGGCGGCGCCGCCGATCTGCGACGTGACCTCGTACGAGAGGCCGGTCCAGCGGGGGTCCCAGGGGGCAGCCGCTTTGTCCGTGCTCCGGCACGTCGGGGGGTTCTGGATCGCCACAGAGACGGGGCTCGACGCGCTCCCGGAGGAGGGCGAGATCGCGATCGGGTCGGAGCAGTTGTTGTCGAACCCGAGGAAGCTGTCGCACCACTTGGCCGTCCACTGATCGTCGGGACGGTTGAACTCCGGCGAGAACGAGTCGCGCCGGTTGCCGTTGACGTAGTAGACGAGTCGGGCGTCGTCGAAGGGCTTGGCGCCGGGATCGCTGTGCGTGCCCTGCAGGGCGTAGGTGTAGCCGCTCTGAGCGTTTCCGCTCGCCGTGGACGACACCCGGAACGTCATTCCCGCGGGCGCCTCGACGTTGCCGACGGGACGCGCCGAGATCTCGGCGCCGGTGACCCCGAAGCCCCGCTTGCCGTTGAACGTGTGCTCCGCGCACGCCCACACCGTCTTGCGTTTGAACGCCTGCGCCTCGAACTGCTGGCTCGTGGCCGAACCGGTGGGGACGCACGCGTCGGCCGAGACGTCGCTGAACCCGATGAGGGTCTGCGTCCCGTCGCCGTTGGCCGACACCGATGCGGTCACGCGCATCGAGTTCGACGTGTTGGTCTCCGACAGGGTCAGGCCCGGAGCGCCGACGCCGTGGGCGGTCACCGCGCGCGACTGCCCTTCGCTCGAGCCCGCCGCGATCGGCGGCAGGTCGAAGGTCGTCAGCGGCGTCGCGGTGAGAGTGGTCGCCGAGTTCGATCCGACGTCGTAGTTGGTGAAGGTCGCGGTGCCGCCGACGACGGGACGCGTGTGCGATCCGGCGCGCCCGCCCGTCAGACGGACGCTGCCGGTGGTGGCATCCAGTCCCGTCACGGTGATGGTCGCGCGTCCGCCGTCGCGGCCGTTGGGCATCGGCTCGAACGACGATCCCGCGGGCTGTGCCGGCGGGCGGTAGGACCAGGCCTGCGCGCGGACGGTCGATCGCGATTCGCCGACCGAGCTGTACGCGCGGGCCTCGTACGTGATCTTCTCGCCGACGGGCGCCGAGATCGGCGAGCACGACCCGGATGCCGGGCAGGTGGCGACCTCGCGACCGTCTGCCGTGATGCGGTAGCCCTGGACTGCGGGGTAGGAGCCGCCATCGGAGGTCACACGCAGGCTCACCGAGTCGCCGGTGTACGCGGTCCACTCCATGCGGGCGGGGTTCGCCGGAAGGCCCTGCAGGTCGAGGATGACCTGTCCGTTGCGCGCACCGCTGGACTGCCGCCCCTGCGCGTCTTCGACGGTGAAACTCCCCGTGCACTCGGCCGCTCCCGGTGCATCCGCGCTCCACGTCGCGCGCACCGCGGTGTCGCTCGCCCGGGAGAAGGACACCCCGGTGCAGTTGCCGGGGCCGCTGGCGCCGACGAGCCGCAGGGGAGTGCCGGGCAGGGGATTGACCTCGCCGGCGCCGCCGATCACTTCGATCGTGCACGAAGTCGCGCCGCCGGACTGCGAGCAGGTCTGCACCGCCGACCCGCCCTTGGGGAGCGTCGACGGTGCCGGACCGACGGTCAGGAGGAGATTCGCCGGTGCGGCGTCGGAGTGGCTCGGGAGCGAGATCGCGACGGGTTCCTGGCGACCGGGGCGCGCGGCATCCGCTGCCGTCACCGTCGCCGTGTTTCCGTCGACCGTGACGGTGAACTGGTCTCCGCCGTACGAACCGGCGTAGCGGACCGAGTCCCAGTCGGCGCGGCCGGCCCACTGCACCATCTGCGCGAGGTCGTAGGTCTGCGTCGACCCCGGGCTGACGGTCAGCGACGCGCTCCGCAGAGTCGGCTGCGGGATCTCGGCCTCGACGGTCACGCGGAGCGTGAGGAAGGTCGGGTCCTCTTGCGTGCTCAGCCGAGCGGGCACGATACAGCTGTCGGTCCACGGCGCACCGGCGCCCGCGGCGTACCGGATCGTGGTGCCCGATACGACGCTGCAGACGGCTTCGCCGCGCGCGCCGCCCGTGCGGATGCCGTCGTCGATGACCAGGGTCGCGCCGCGGGGCACGCGCACCGCGTCGGCGAGGTCGACCTCAACGCTCTCCTTCTCGCGCACCTGCAGGGGCGGGAAGCCTTCACGCAGCGCGAGCCGGACGTCGGCCTCACCGGGCACGCGGAGGAATCCGTAGGACGTGACCTCGGTGCCGTCGAAGGCGGTTCCGGTCACCTCGAAGGGGATGAGGCGTGATCGCTCGGGCAGCTCACCCGAGATCTTCCAGCCGTCGACGTCGAGATCCGTCGGTTCGCCCCAGAGCGAGAGACGCAGGCCCGAGACATCGCCGGTGTTCCACGACACCTGGCCATCGAGGACATCGACGCCCTGCGGGAAGTCCTCACGGTTCTCGAGCGTCAGCACGGTGTCGCGTACGACGGGATAGTCGGGCACCGGCTCACGCACCGTCTTGACGACGATCAGTCCGATGGCGGTGTCGCCGCGCTCGTTCCTCACGGTGTAGGTGTACGAGAAGGTGCCGAGCACGTCGCCGGCCCGCAGCGTCACGGCGCCGTTCTCCACGGTTCCGATCAGGCTCTGCAGGGTCTCGTACTCGGTCGAGCCTTCTTGAGCGTTGGGGGCGACGTCGATCAGCTCGAGGTCACTCCCCGCGGGGTCGATGTCGTTGTCGGTGGGCCGCACGACCGCCGTGCTCTCGGCGCCGACCTGCACCTGGAGGTAGTCGCTGTAGGTGACCGGGCTCGGGTCGGTCTGCGTGTCGATGACACCGACGCGAACGTCCGCCGTGCCGGTTGCACCGCTGGGGTCGCGGACGGCGTACGGGAACCTGACCTGACCGCTGAAGCCGTCCGGGCTCGTGTAGATGATGGCCGAGCCGTCTGCGGAGATCGTCGCCGACCCCTGCTCGGGCTGCGCGACGATCCGATCGAGCACGACCGGGTCGCCGTCGGGGTCGACTGCGTAACCGTCGAGGGGGATGCTGATCGATTGCCCGCTGAGGACACGGCCGACGAGCGTGCGCGGGAGCGGAGCCTGGTTCGACTCGTCGCCCACGACCGTGACCGTCACGCGCGCCGTATCGGTGACCTCGGGGAAGCCCAGCCGGAAGACCGTGTAGGTCAGCGCGTACGTCCCGGCCTGCTCGGGCGCGAGGTAGCGCAGCAGGCGGCTGGTGGCGAAGGCGAGTCCGCCGCCGGTCTCGTTCACGATCGACGACGGGTCGATCGCGATGAGCGCGCCCGACGGGGCGGTGTCGTTCGCGAGCACGGGGATGTCGATCTGTGTGCCCGCTCGCACCGTCACAGCATCGTCGACGGCAATGGGAGGCTCGGCACTGGCCGAGGGCAGCAGGACCACCGTGAGCTCGCCCTGGGCTGTCGCGGCTGCACTGCCGGTCCCGTCCGAGACGGTGTACCGCACGACGCCGAGGCGCCCCGGCTCTCCCGAGTCGGTCGTCCCGCTGACCCGCAGCAGGCTCTGCCCGACCAGGTCGACGCCCAGTGATGCGAAGGGATCGCTCTCGGGGCGGATGTCGCTGAGCAGCAGCACCGAACCGGCGGGGTTCGACACCGCCGAGGCGACGTCGATGGTCGCGTCCTCGTTCGGCCGCACGAACGCCGTGAGAGGCGGGGTCGTGATGCCCGCGGATTCGGGCGCGAGCATCGTGACGCGCACCATCGCGGTCGCCTCGGTCAGCGAATCCCGCACGTTGTACTGCACAAGATACGAACCGGGGGCCGAGGCGCTCACGACCATGCTGAGGGCGGCAGGGTTCGCCGCCGCCGTCGTCTGCGCCTCGTTGAGCGGGACGACGCCGGTGAGGGAGACCGGCCCGGCGGCGCCGGTGACGTACGGCGCCACGGACACATCCAGGGGCTCACCGACGACTCCCGTAACGGCGAACGACTCAGCGGTGAGCTCGGGCGTCGGGGTCACGGTGATCGTGAGCGGCTGCGTCACCGTCGCTCCGCGCGCGTCGGAGACCGTGACCGTGATGGTCACGGCCAATCCCTCCGTCGTGTTGGGATCGGGATGCTGGTAAGTGAGCGTCCCCTCGGGCGACGTCGTCACGGTTCCCACGCCGGTGTCGTTGGTCGCGCCGGCGAGGAAGACCGGATCGCCCTCCGGATCGACCCAGCCCTCGAGCAGCTCCGCTGAGACGGTTCCGCCGGGAGCCACCGTGAGCGATGGCCACGTCGCGAGGCATCCCTCGACGCCGCACCACACCGGCGGGCTGTTCTGATCGTCGGGGACGACCGTGAGGGTGACGGTGGCGACCTCGGAGAGCAGGCCGTCGGCGGCGGTGCCGTCGGTCACGCGGTAGCGGAGTGTCGCCGTGCCGGCGGCCTCGGGGGAGACCGCGACCGTCAGCTGCTGCTGCGCGCCCGTGATGGAGGCCGTGCCGAATGCCGGATCGAGGTTCTCGAGCGAGGCCGGGTCGATGCTCAGCACGTCCTCGTTCGGGTCGTGGTCGTTGAGCAGGACGGGCAGGAGCGTCACCGAGCCGGCGCGGACGCCGAACGCGTCGTCGACGGCCACCGGCGGCTTGGGGTCGACCACGCGCTCCGAGGTGGCATCATCCTGCTGCTCGACCTCGACTTGGCGATCAAGGTCCCACTGCTGCGACGATGCGATGAGGGCCCCGTCCGGGACGTTCCACACCCAGCCGGAGCGGCGATCGTTGAGTGCGAGCCTGGTGCCGTTGCCGACGAATGCCGGGTCGACGTTGTCGCCGATGTCAGCGCCCCGGTAATCCAGGTCGGTCACGGCGCCGGGATCGGCGCTCGACCACAGCGAGCCGGCGGATTCACCGTCGCCGAGCCACGCGGCGTACACCGTCGTGTCGAGCACGGCCGGCTTGGCCGGGGTGCCGGCGCCGGGGCGGTCGAGCACCCGCGATGCGGTGCCGCCGGAGATGTCGACGGCCACGACGCCCTCGGCGTCGGCGACGTAAGCCCGGTCTCCCTCGGGAGCGGCATCCTGCAGCCGCGCGCCGGTGGCGAGGTCGGTCGTGATGGGCTCGTCGCGGCCGCGCAGCCAGACGTCGCCGGTCGCTTCGTCGAGGAGCACCCAGCGGGTTCCGACGACACTGAGCTGCGCCGTCTCGAGCTCCGCCGGTCCGGTGTCTTCGCCGAGGATGCTGCCCGTGCGTGAGTCGGCGCGGACCACACGACCCTCGTCGGCCGAATAGGCATACACCACGCCTGCCGCGTCGACGGCGACGGCGGTGGCGACGAAGCGGGGCCGCTCCTCGCCCTCGGGCACCTCGGCGTCGGCGTACGGATCGATCGGGATGCCTTCGCCGCCGCCGGACAGGCTCGACCCGAACACGGCGCCGGCGTCCGTCCGGTACGCGATCGCGTCGCCGGTCACGGCGATGTCGGCGGTTCCCGGAGGCGTCGGGGTGAAGGCGTCCTCCGCGTCGTCCGTGAGGTCGGCGGGGCGTCCCATGTCGACATCGGAGAACTGGGAGGCTCCGTCGCTGTAGACGAATAGGCGGTCCGTCGTCTGCGCGACCGCACTGCCGTTGTCGACTTGCTTCACGGTGTCGATCTCGCCGAGCTCGAGGTTGACACGGGCGTATCCGCTGCCGGCGCCGTTCTGCAGCGCCCACACGGTCGGGTCGTCGGGCGGCGTCTGCTGCGCGTCGTATCCGGGCCACACGACCGCCAGGGTCGCCGTGACCGCGAGGACCGCCGTCACCGCGCCCGCGGCGATCCAGGTGCTCCGGCGCACGCGGGGTCGTGTGCTCTCGCGCCGCGCCATCTCAGAACCCTCCGCCGACGATGAGGAGCGTCGTCGCCGCTCCGGCTCCGGCCACCAGCAGAGCGCCGCCGGCGATCAGCGCGACCCGCGCGGCGGTGCCGAGACGGCGGGTCGGCTCGGCCCCGGCGAGGATCGTTCCCTCATCGGGGCGACGGTCGACCGCCTTTGCTGCCCGCGCCGGGCGACGCGACTCGTATGCCACCGACGGACGGACGGGTCCGCGCGCACGGTCATCGGCGAAGTCGACGCTGGCGCCAGCCGCGGCCCACTCGTCGACGGCGACCTCCATCGGAGTGTGCGGGAGTCCGAGTTCGTGCTGGACGAGCTGCAGGTCGTGGGCGAGGTCGGCTGCCGTGGCGTGCCGCGCACCCGGATCGCGACTCATCGCGCGTGCGAGGACCTGTTCCAGGCGCTCGGGCACGTCGCCGCGGCCGATCGGTGTGTACGACGCTTTCCGGATGCGCGACTTCAGCTGCTCGCGGCTGTTCTGGCCGCTGCCGGCACGCTCGAACGGGCTGCGGACGGCGAGGAGTGAGTACAGCGTCGCCCCGAGCCCCCAGACCTCGGCCGTCACCGAGCCCGAGATGCGCTCGTCGATGATCTCAGGAGCACTCCAGGGCACCGACATCGCGAACACCTCGTCGCCATCGGAACGGCCCGAGATGGCGGCGGCGATGCCGAAGTCCGACAGCACCGGAGTGCCGAAGGTCGTGATGAGGATGTTGGACGGCTTGATGTCGCGGTGGAGCAGTCCGGAACGGTGCGCGGTCTCGAGCGCCGAGCCGATCTTCACGCCGAGCTGCAGCACCTCCGCGACCGGGATCACCTCGCGGCGGTAGCGATTGGTGAGGGAGGTGGGGCAGTACTCCATCACGATGTAGGGCCGACCATCGGAGGAGATCGAGGCCTCGTAGATGGTCAGGATCGAGGGATGCGAGCTCAGACGCGCCATCACGTCGGCTTCGGCATTGAACATGCGGAGCAGGCTCTCGTCGACGATGTCCTCGAGGAGCACCTTCACGGCGACAGGACGGCGCGGGAGGTTCTGCTCGAAGAGGAAGACATCGGCGAACCCACCGGTTCCGAGGGGGCGGACGTAGGTGAATCCCGCAAGACCGGGCGGCGCGGAGGGCAGTCTCGACGCCACAGTCATGCACCCCCTGTCAACGGGGGCACGATGTCATCGTCCCCCGGAATCCGAATCCGGTGAGATTTTTCTAACACACCGAGGTCGGGCCGGGAAATCGCTTGTCGTCGCCTCACGAGAGCGACTCGAAAGTCGCGCGGATCCCGTCGCCGAGATCGAGCACGGCCCCGGGGGAGACGCGCGAGGCAGCGCCGCTCCGCAGCAGGCCGGCTTCCCCCGAAGCGTCGCGCACGATGGTGCCGTTGGTCGAGCCGAGGTCGCGCACGACGAGCGCGCCATCGTCGAGCCGGACCTCCACGTGAGTTCCCGACACCTCCTTGCGTGGCGAGGGCACGGCAACGATCCGGGCGCCGGGATGCTGCGCCGCACGGGGCGCCCTCCCCAGCACGATGGGGCGGTCGAGCGGGTAGTCGCCGCCGGGCTCGAGACGCAGGACATACCGGTGGGATGCGGGTGCGTCGGCTACGGGTGCGGGGGCGCGGCGGGACCCGAGGACGGTGCTGTCGTCGACCTCCGCCTCCCGAGGTGACTCCGGTTCCGATACCAGTTCGGGCTCGGGTTCGGGCTGCGGGCGCCGTCGCGGCCCGAAGGGCGGGGTCAGCGCGCGTCGGTCGACGGCGACGGTCTCGAGCGGGTCGGCGTCTTCGAGCGCGGCAACGGGGGCCGCGGAGGATGCGGCGGAAGCCGGGATCGCCGCGACGGCGGCGCGTGCGGTCGCGCCCCATTCGAGGGCGTCGGTGCGGACGACGCCCCGACCAATCGGGAGCAGTGAGCGACCGGGCTCGGTGCCGAGCCCGAGCGAGATGCCGGCCACGTGCTGAGCCGATCCCTCGACCCACGTCCCGACGCCGGTTCCGGCATAGCTGCTGCGCTGCGGACCGTGCAGGTCGATCGTGGCCGCGCCGCGGACGGCGACCGAGACCGCGCTCGATCCGGCGTCGACGACCTCGACGAGGGCGAAATCGGGCAGGGCTCCGATGCCGACGGCCGCGATCGCCGAGAGGACGTCCTCGAACGCGGCATCCCTTCCCGTCATCGCCTCCCACACCGCAGCGGCGAGCGCCTCGCCGGCACCCGGACCGAGCAGCAGGGCGAAGCGATCGGTGACCATCGCGAACCCCGCGCCGCGGGTGTCGTCGGGCGTCGGGTAGCGGAACACGCGCCTAGCCTACGGTGCCGCGCGCGGTGGGCGTCAGACCCAGCCGGGCAGCCAGTTGTGCAGCCGGTAGAACTCGTAGGGCACCGAGATCGCCGACCACAGCGGGAACCAGAATGCGGCGAGGACCAGGACGAGGCCGAGGAACACGACGACGACGCGTTCGACGCCGCGGGTGGTTCCTCGATCGCGACGCGCGGACCGGACCGCCGATCGGATGACGAAGACCAGAGCGAGCAGGAGGAACGGCTGGATCAGGACCGTGTAGAACTGGAAGATCGTGCGCTCGGGGAAGAGCAGCCACGGCGAGTACGTCGCGACGACACCGGTCAGGACGATGCCGTACGCGCCGTCACGGGTGCGGAACAACAGGTAGACGAGGTACAGCGCGCTCGCGACGCCCGCCCACCAGACGATGGGGTTCGGCATGCTGTACAGGATCTCCCAGCAGCCGTTGGGGTCGGTGCACGAACCGGTGCCGCCGGGCGTGCTGCCCGCGTACATCGAGGTCGGGCGCAGAAGGAGCGGCCATTGCGCCGCGGGGCTCGCGTAGGCGTGGGGAGTCGACATCCCGGCCGTCGACCCGTACATCGACTCGTGATATCGCCACAGGCTCTGCAGCGACAGGGGTACCCATGACCAGAATCCGGTCGCGGGGTTCGCGTCCGCAGCGTGTCGGTCGTACCCGCCGTCGGTCACGAACCAGCCGGTCCACGACGCGAGGTACACCACGAGCGCCACCGGCACGAGCAACACGAACGACACCGCCCCTTGCCGGACCGTCGCGTCGGCGGGCCAGAACAGGATGCCGGCGCTGCGGCGGGCGAGGGCATCGCTGACGACGAGATAGATGCCGATCGCTGCCAGCACCCAGACGCCCGACCACTTCACCGCGGTCGCCGCGCCGGCCGCCGCACCCGCGGCGATCACCCACGGGCGGTTCCACAGCACCGGTCCCCAGGCGGGGGCGCCGACGTCGTCCCATCGCGCCGCGATGCGCTCGGCGAGAACGACCCGGCTGCGTTCGCGGTCCAGCACGACGAACCAGAACGCCAGCAGGGTGAACAACGTCAGGAAGATGTCGAGCAGCGCCACCCGGCTCATCACGATCCCGAGGCCGTCGATCGCGAGCAGGCCGGATGCCAGCGACGCGAAGACGATCGAGCCGGTGAGGCTGCGTGCGAGGAGGTAGAGCACGAGCACGCACGCCGTGCCGGCGAGGGCCGTGCCCAGGCGCCAGGCGAAGGTCGAGTCGGCGCCGAACAGGGCCATCGGCAGACCGATGAGGTACTTGCCGAGCGGGGGGTGCACGACGAAGCTGCCCGTCGTCGTGAAGATGTCGGTCTCGCCCGCGAGGAAGCGTTCGTCGGCGCCGTCCGGCCAGGTTGCGGCGTACCCGAGCACCCATTGGCTCCAGGCGTCCTTGACGTAATAGGTCTCGTCGAAGACCACGTCGTGGGGATGAGCCAGGTTCCACATCCGCAGGACGGCGGCGATCAGCGTGATCACCAGCGGTGCGATCCAGGCCATCCGCCGCGCGAAGATCGGGTCGCCGCTGAAGCGGGCGTGCCACCGGTCGAGAAGGGTCGGCCGACGCTTCTCGGGGAGCAGCGGCTCAGCGGTCGTCGTCACGTCGCCAGCCTATGCTGGGGCGGTGATCATCCTCGCCGCGACGCCCATCGGCAACCTCGGCGACGCCACGACGCGGCTCGTGACCGCGCTCGAACAGGCGACGACCATCGCGGCCGAGGACACGCGCACGACCCAGCGCCTGCTCCAGGCCCTCGGGGCGACCAATCGTCCCCGTCTGATCGCCCTTCACGACCACAACGAGAAGCAGCGAGCCGTCGAGCTCGTCGAGCGCGCCCGTACCGAGGACGTCCTCGTCCTCAGCGATGCCGGGATGCCCACGGTCAGCGACCCCGGGTTCGGGCTCGTCGCCGCGGCGGCGGCAGCGGGGGTCACCGTGACCGTCCTGCCCGGTCCGAGCGCCGTGCTCGCCGCGCTCGCCGTCTCCGGGCTTCCGACGGACCGGTTCGCCTTCGAGGGCTTCCCGCCCCGCAAGCCGGGGGACCGGCGCCGGCTCTTCGACCAGCTGGCCGGCGAGCAGCGCACGCTCGTCTTCTTCGAGGCGCCGTCGCGCATCGCCGAGGTGCTTCGGGCGATGGCCGAGGCGTTCGGAGGCGACCGCCGAGCGGCCGTCTGCCGCGAGCTGACGAAGCTGCACGAGGAGGTGGCGCGCGGCACGCTCGATGAGCTCGCCGCGTGGGCTGCCGACGGCGTCCGCGGCGAGATCGTCATCGTGGTGGAGGGCGCCGGGGCGCGCGAGATCGACCCCGCCGACGCGCTCGCGCAGGTCCAGCGGCTCGTCGCCGACGGCATCCGGCTCAAGGAGGCCGCCGCCGAGGTCGCGGCCGCGACCGGCCTGTCGTCCCGCGACCTGTATCAGGCCGCTCTCGCCGCTCGCGCCGGGTCTTGACGCGGGCGCGTTCGCGCGAGAACGCACCGACCCTGCGAGAACGCACTGTATCGGGCACGTTCTCGCGGGGATGGTGCGTTCTCGCGTCAGCCCTTGACGGAGCCGGCGGTCAGCCCGCCGATGATGTAGCGCTGCAGGCCGAGGAACAGTGCGAGCACGGGGATCGCGGCGAGCACCGCACCCGCCGCGAAGAGGCCCCAGTTGCTCGCGAGCTGGTTCGACACCCACTGGTACATGCCCACGGCGAGGGTCCAGTTGTCCTGCGACACCAGCACGATCTTCGAGATGATGTAGTCGCCGAACGATGCGATGAACGCCAGTAGGGCCACGACCGCGAGGATCGGGGTGACGAGCGGCATGATGATCCGCCAGAACACCTGGGCGTGCGTTGCGCCGTCGATCTTGGCCGACTCGTCGAGCTCCATCGGGATCGTGTTGAAGAACCCGTACATGAGGAAGGTGTTCACACCCAGGGCGCCGCCGAGGTAGACGCAGATGAGCGCGATCTTCGAGTTCAGGCCGAGGGCGGGGAACACCTCGCCGAGGGCGAGGAGCATCAGGAAGATCGCCACGAAGGCGAGCGCCTGCGGGAACATCTGGATGATGAGCAGGGCCGTGAGGCCCGGACGGCGACCGCGGAAGCGGAACCGGGAGAACGCGTACGCTGCCGCGGCCCCCATCAGGACGGCGCCGACCGCCGACGCCCCGCTCACGATCAGCGTGTTGCCGTACCAGGTCCAGTACGACGTGCCGCTGAGGGAGGCGAAGTTCGCGAGGTCGAAGACGCCGAACAGCTGGTTGCTCGCGGCGAGGCTGCCGCGCGGGTTGAGCGCGGCCGAGATGACGTAGAGCAGCGGGAACATCGCGTAGAAGAGGATGACCAGCGCGACGAGGTACTTCCAGCCGACTTCGAGCAGCCACCGGCGGCGGCGAGCGCCGACGCGGCTGGGCGGGGTGGCGACGGTGGTGGTTGCGGACATCACTGGTACTCCTCCAGCTTGCGGGTCTGGCGGAACGCCAGGGCGGAGATCGCGCCGACCACGATGAACACGAGGATCGACAGGGCGCTGGCCAGGCCGTAGTCGGCAGCGCCGCCCGAGACTCCCGAGATGTCCCAGATCGCGGAGATCAGGATGTCGGTGGATCCGAGCGCATAGGGCGCGCCGGGGATCGCCGGCCCGCCGCTGTTGAACATGTAGATGACGGTGAAGTTGTTGAAGCTGAAGGCGAACGACGAGATCAGCAGCGGGGCGGTCGCGACGAGCACGAGGGGGAGGACGATCGCACGGAACTGCCGGAACCGGCCCGCGCCGTCGATCGACGCGGCCTCGAGCGTGTCGGACGGCAGTGCCTGCAGCGCGCCCGTGCACACGAGGAAGTAGTACGGATAGGTCAGCCACACGTTGACGAAGAGCACCGCGATGCGAGCCAGCCACGGGTCGCCGAGCCAGTCGATGTTCGCGCCGCCGAAGAAGAACTCATTGATGACACCGAACTCGGCGTTGAACATGCCGCGGAACAGCAGGGCCGACATGAACGCCGGGAAGGCGTACGGGAGGATGAACAGCGTCCGAAGGATCTTGCGGCCCTTCACCCGCGGGTCGTTGAAGATGAGCGCCACCACGAGCCCCATCGCGAACGGAATGAGCACCGACAGCGCCGCCCAGACGAACGTCCAGAGCGTGACGAGCGCGAGCGGCTCGAGCAGGCCCGGGTCTGTGACGAGGCGCAGGAAGTTGTCGAACCCGACGTTCACGACCCAGCCGGTGGGCAGGGCCGCTCCGTCCGCTGAGACGAATCGGCCGTCGTCTGTTGCCGTGTAGACGGCACCGGATGCCGTATCGGTGATGGTCTGCGCGTCGGCATCCCATGTCAGCGTCGAGAGGTACACGGCGCCGGTCGAGCCGTCGCGCGTGCGGATCGAGCCGTCGTTGGGGTCGTCCGAGACCGGTACGCGCAGCTCGACGATCTGCTCCTGCAGCGCGGGGTCGCCGAGGAAGGTGCCGCGGGGAACGACGTTCCAGCCGGGAACGTCGGTGGGGGCGCCCGAGCCCGACGCGTCACCGACGACCTCGAGCGGCCGGTCGGTGGACCCGGCCTTGATCTCGCCGTCGTCGACGATCGCGAAGCCGTACTCGCCGCCCTGTTCGACGACCGAGAGCGGGTACGAGGGCGAGGTGTCGATGCGTCGCTCGCCCTGGGCCAGGGCAGCGGCCACCGCCTGGTCCTGCGAACCGACGTGGCCGGCGCCGTAGTTCGTGAAGGCGATGTACGCCGTGTAGCCGAAGATGAAGACCTGGAACACCAGCAGGAAGGCGAGTCCCGGGAGCAGGTACTTCAGCGGCAGCGCGCGCTTGGTGAAGTACACGATGTCGGCGGCGACGAGCAGGACGGCCGCCGCGGTCGCGATGAGCCACGACTCGGCTTGGACGGCGGCGAACACCCCCATCAGGCCGAAGGCGTTGACGATCGCCATCAGCACGAGCTTCACGACGAAGCCCCAGCCGATGCCCGACCAGCGTCGGCCATGCGGTTCTGACTGCTGCGAGCGGTCGGGGGAGCGAGGCGGCGGTGCGCTCTCGCTCACGGTTCCCTGGGGGACCGACATGTGCATCTCCTTCACGAGAGAGGTCCGGGGGCGGAGCGGTGTGCTCCGCCCCCGGAGGGGATCAGCCGATCGCGGCCTGGACGTCGGTCACCATGGTGTTCCAGGTGCTGACGGGGTCGCCGCCCTTGATGATCTGCACCTGTGCGGCGTTCCACAGGTCCCAGACCGAACCCATCTCGGGGATCGAGGGCTGCGGCACGCCGTTCGCGGCGGAGGCGAGGAAGCCGGCGACGACGGGGTCGGACGAGACCTCGGCCGCGAGGGTCTTCCACGCGGGCAGGCGCGGGTCGGCCTCGTAGAGGGCGCGCTGCGCATCATCCGTTGCGAGGTAGGTGGTCAGGAACTCCTGGGCCAGCAGCTTGTTCGCGCTCTCCGAGCTGATGTAGAAGCCCTGGACACCCACGAACGGCGCGGCGGTCTCGCCGCCGGCCGACGGGATCGGGTTGACCTTGACGTTCACACCGTTGGCGGTGAGGGCGTCGATCGCCCACGGGCCCTGAACCGTGTACGCGGCGGTACCGGCGGCGAAGAGCTCGTTGTTGGTGTCATAGTCGATCGTGGTCGAGATCTCGCCGGAGCCGGCCTCGCCGTGCGCGCCGAGCCAGGTGGCGAAAGCCTCGCCGCCCGCGCCGCCCATGCCGACCTCGGTCGTGTAGGAGCCGGTGGCGTCCTGCACGAACACCGGGGCGCCGAACGACGTCTGGAACCCGTACATCGTGTACGCGTCGCCCTTCTGACCCGCCGTGTTGATGACGAACGGACGCTCGGCGCCCGCGGTCTGGGCGCGGGCGATCATGTCGTCGAAGGACGACGGCGCCTCTTCGCCGACGAGGTCGGTGTTCTGCACGAGCGCGATCGTCTCGAGCGCGTAGGGGAAGCCGTAGAGCTGCCCGTCGTAGGTGAACGCGTCGACGGCGACCTTCTCGATCTGGTCGGCCTTGTCGCCGAGGTCGATCGTGTCGACGACGCCGGCCGAGACGAAGGAGCCGAGGAAGTCGTGGGCGCCCACCGTGATGTCCGGGCCCTCGCCGGTCGGCACCTGGTTGATGAAGTCGTTGCGGATGTCCTCGAAGTTCTTCTGGACCAGCTCGATCTTGGTGCCGGTCTCGTCTTCGAAGGCCTTCGCCGCCGCCTCGATGGCCGGCGCGCGGTTGGCGTCGGTCCAGACGACGAGCGAGCCGCCGGCCGAGCCGCCGTCGGCGTTGCCGCTGTCGGTGGGGGTGCTGCCGCCGGAGCAACCGGCGAGCAGGACGGTGGTCGCCGCGATGGCGACGATTCCGGTCCCGATCTTGCGCATGGATCTTCCTTCCGAAGTGGTCGATCGGAAGGGCCTCGTGCGAGGTCGCTCCGTCACGACCGATGTGGATGCCGCTGCCGGGTGGCGGCGGCGCTTTCTCAGTGCATGCCGTGAGACGTCGGCTGTCTCCCGGCGTCGGGGTGGGTCAGTGACCACCCCCGGGTGCTGTGCGCGGTGCGCGGATGACGGCGACGTCGCCCGCACTCACCTCCAGCGTGCCCCGGACGGCGCGCCCTGAGAACAGGTCGACACCTTCCAGGGCGAGCTCAGCGTCCGTCGCCGCATGGTTGATCGCGATGACGTAGTCATCGGCGTCGCCCGCACGGCGGACGATCTCGAGGCCGGCCGGCGCGTCGACCGGGGCGATGCCCGCGTCGGCGTAGACCTCCGCCATGATGGCGGCGAGGCCGGCGGCATCCGGTCGCGTACTGACGTACCAGCCGGTGCCCGCTCCGTGCCGCTTGCGCGTCACCGCGGGCATCCCGGCGCCCGGTCCGTCGACGTAGGTCCCGCGGGTCTCCGCGTCCGACACCACCAGGTGCTCGTGCCAGACGTCGGCGGTATGGGACGCGCCGCCGAACTCGATCGTCGTGGTCGCGCCCGCGCGCAGCGGCAGGTGCTCCTCGACGCGGATTCCGAGGGACGGCTCGAGGGGAGCGGCGAAGCCGCCCGGGTGCACGGCGTCGTTCTCGTCGACGACGGCTGAGAAGAACGAGACGACCAGCGTGCCGCCGGCTTCGACGTACCGGTTGAGGTTGTCGGCATCAGCCTGACGCAGGAGGTACTGCGCGGGGGCGATGACGAGCTTGTAGCCGGAGAGATCGTGGCCCGGCAAGGCGAAGTCGACCGTGATGTTGTCGCGCCACAGGCGCTCGTAGAACGCCCGGATGCGCTCGTCGTGCGAGACGTCCTCCGAGGGGCGCCACTCGAGGTCCTGCGCCCAGAACGACTCGAAGTCCCACAGGATCGCGACGTCGGCGTGGACGCGCGAGCCGCGCACCTCGGCGAGGCGGTTCAGCTTCGCGCCGAGATCGACGACCTCGCGGAAAACGCGTGACTCGGTGCCGGCGTGCGGCAGCATCGCCGAGTGGAACTTCTCGGCGCCCGAGCGCCCGGCACGCCACTGGAAGAAGAGGATGCCGTCTGCCCCGCGGCCCAGGTGCGACAGCGAGTTGCGCGCCATCTCGCCCGGTCGCTTGGCGACGTTGCGCGGCTGCCAGTTGACCGCCGAGGTCGAGTGCTCCATGAGGATCCAGGGCTTGCCGCCCCCGACCGAGCGCGAGAGGTCGGCGGCGATGGCCAGGCCGATCTCGCCCTCGACGTCTGCGGCCCACAGGTAGTGGTCGTCCGAGACGATGTCGACCTCACGTGCCCAGGCCCACAGGTCGCAGCCGTGGTGCTGGTTCGCCATGAAGTTCGTCGTCACCGGGAGCGACGAGAACCGCCGGATGGCGTCGCGCTCCGCGACGAAGCAGCCGCGCAGCTGGGCGTCGGTGAACCGCGCGAAGTCGAGCCGCTGCGCGGGGTTGACGACCGAGGGAGCGGCAGCGGGGACGCCGACGTGCTCCCAGACGCCGTAGTGCTGCCCCCAGAAGGCGGTGCCCCACGCCGCGTTGAGGGCGGCGAGCGAGCCGTACTTCTCCTGCAGCCAGCCGCGCCAGGCGCGCTGGGCGTGCTCGGAGTAGTCCTCGCCGACGGGAACACCGTACTCGTTGTGCACGTGCCACATGACGACAGCCGGGTGGTCGGCGTAGCGTTCGGCCAGCGTCGAGGCGATCCGCACGGCTGCCTCGCGGTAGGCGGGGGCGGAGTGCGACGCCATGCCGCGCGACCCGAAGCCCATCACCACGCCGTCGCGGTTGACGGCGCGGGCATCGGGGTGCTCGGCGAAGAACCAGGCCGGCGGGGATGCCGTCGGGGTGCCGAGGTCGACGGCGATGCCGTTCTCATGAAGGAGGCCGATGATCTCGTCGAGCCAGTCGAAGTCGAAGACGCCCGCGCTGGTCTCGATGAGCGCCCACGAGAAGATGCCGACGCTGACGAGGTTCACTCCGGCTTCTCGCATGAGGCGGACGTCCTCGCGCCAGACCTCACGGGGCCACTGCTCCGGGTTGTAGTCGCCGCCGTAGGCGATCCCGTCAATGGCCGGCCAAACGCTCGCAGGCATGAAACGCGTCCTCGTGTCTCTCAGATGCACCGGTCGTACTGTGACCGGTCACAGGGTGTGTGTGACCACTGTAAACGCGCGACCGATCCGCGACCCGACCCGTTATCGAACTGTGACCGGTCCCAGAGCGGCTGCCAGCCTCGGCGCGTCCTCCGGGGCGCGCGACGGTCGACGGTCTCGTCCGGAGTAGGCTCGCCGACGTGAACGGCTCCACCGGCGCGTCGCGCAAACCGACCATCCGCGACGTCGCGGCCGCGGCCGGCGTCTCGCACGGCACCGTGTCGCGGGTCATCAATGGCGGGCACTGGGTGTCGCCCGAGGCCCGGGACGCCGTCGACCGCGCCATCCGCGAGACCGGCTACACCGCGAACCACGCGGCCCGGAGTCTCGCGACGGGGCGGTCGAACTCGCTGGCCTTCCTGCTGACCGAGCCCCAGCACCTGCTTTTCGCCGACCCGACCTTCGCCCTGCTGCTGCGGGGAGCGACCGAGGCACTGGCCCAGCGTTCGATGACCCTCGTGCTCATGATCGCCGACACCGCGGCCGAGCGAGCGAACGTCGAGCGCTACGTCCGGGCGGGGCATGTCGACGGCGTGCTGCTCATCTCGTCCCACGAGTCGAACCCGCTGCTGGCGTCGCTGATCTCCGCGGGTGTGCCCACCGTGTGCACCGGTGTCCCCCTCGGCGATCGGGCGCACGTGCCCACCGTCTCGGTCGACGAATCGGAATCCGCGCGCACCATGACACGCCACCTCCTCTCGCGAGGTCACCGCCGCATCGCTGTCATCACCGGACCCGACGACACCCCGGGCGGCCGGTACCGCCTGCAGGGGTTCCGTGAGGAGATGGGCGACCTGTTCGACCCCGAGCTCGTCGAGCAGGACGTCTATTCGAGCGACGCCGGCGCGGCGGCCATGACCCGCCTGCTGGAGCGCGCGCCCGACATCGACGCCGTCTTCGCGGCATCCGATGTCATGGCGGTGGGCGCGATCGCCGCCATCCGCCGCAGCGGACGGCGCGTTCCGGACGACATCGCCGTCGCCGGCTTCGATGATTCGGGCCTCGCGGCGACGCACGATCCGCCCCTGACGACGATGCGTCAGCCGTGGAACGAGATCAGCTCGGCGATGGTCGACATGGTGCTGCAGGTGATCGCGGGGGGCGACCCGGAGCCGCTCGTGCTGCCGACATCCCTCATCGTGCGCGAGACCGCGTGACGCGTCGCCGTGTCGACACACGGCCGCGGCGGTCCGCGCACTCGAACTAGAATCTCGGGGTGAGCAACGGCCGCAGCTTCTACATCACCACACCGATCTACTACCCGAGCGACCTGCCCCACATCGGGCACGGCTACACGACGGTGGCGGTGGACACGCTCGCGCGCTGGCACCGCCAGGCGGGCGACGACACGTGGATGCTGACGGGCACCGACGAGCACGGTCAGAAGATGCTCCGCGCCGCGGCGGCGAACAACGTCACCGCTCAGGAGTGGGTCGACAAGCTCGTCGAGGAGTCCTGGTTCCCGCTGCTGCGCACCCTCGACGTCGCGAACGACGACTTCATCCGCACGACGCAGGAGCGCCACGAGGAGCGCGTGAAGGTCTTCGTGCAGACGCTGTTCGACCGCGGATACATCTACGCGGGCGAGTACGCGGCGCTGTACTGCGTCGGGTGCGAGGAGTTCAAGCCCGAGGCCGAGATCGTGAACGGCACCGGCGCCTTCGAGGGGCTCAAGGTCTGCGCCATCCACTCCAAGCCCCTCGAACTGCTCCAGGAGAAGAACTACTTCTTCAAGCTCAGCGAGTTCCAGGACCGCCTCCTGGAGCTGTACAAGACCGTCCCCGACTTCGTACGCCCCGAATCGGCGCGCAACGAGGTCGTGTCGTTCGTGAAGTCGGGCCTCAAGGACCTGTCGATCTCGCGGTCGGCGTTCGACTGGGGCATCACGGTGCCCTGGGACCCCTCGCACGTCATCTACGTGTGGGTCGACGCTCTGCTGAACTACGCCACCGCGATCGGCTACGGCACCGACCCCGACGAGTTCGCGCGGCGCTGGCCCGCGTATCACGTCGTGGGCAAGGACATCCTGCGGTTCCACGCCGTGATCTGGCCCGCGATGCTGATGGCCGCCGGGCTCGACGTCCCACGCGGCGTCTTCGCGCACGGCTGGCTGCTCGTCGGCGGCGAGAAGATGTCGAAGTCCAAGCTCACCGGCATCGCGCCGACCGAGATCACCGACGTGTTCGGCTCGGACGCGTACCGGTTCTACTTCCTCTCGGCGATCGCGTTCGGCCAGGACGGCTCGTTCTCGTGGGAAGACCTGTCGGCGCGTTACCAGGCCGAGCTCGCCAACGGGTTCGGCAACCTCGCATCGCGGACGGTCGCGATGATCGAGCGCTATTTCGAGGCGATCGTGCCGGCGCCCGCCGAGTACACCGAGAGCGATCTCGCGATCCAGCGCGTCGTCGCCGACGCCGCCGGCGCCGCGGATGCCGCCATGGAGCGGTTCCGGCCCGACGAGGCGATCGCTGCGATCTGGACGATCGTCGACGCGCTCAACGGCTACATCACCGGGAACGAGCCGTGGGCTCTCGCGAAGGACGACGCCCAGCGGCCGCGTCTGGGCACCGTCCTGTACACCGCCGCCGAGGGGCTGCGCGCCCTCGCGGTGCTCCTGTCTCCGGTGATGCCCGAGTCGACGCGCAAGCTGTGGGTGGCGCTCGGCATCGACGCCCGGCTCGAGGACCAGCCGCTGCGCGACGCCGGCACCTGGGGTGTGCTCCCCGCAGGCACGACGGTGAACGGCCTCGCCCCGCTGTTCCCGCGCGTCGAGCAGCCCGCCTGAGCATGGTCGACTCGCCGAAGAACGCCGATCCGGCCGGCCCGGCATCGTCACTTCGTGGCGAGTCGACGGATGACGTGTCGCAGTACGTACGGCAGCGCTCCCAGGCTGCGCGGGATGTGCGCTGGCCGGAGGCGCCGGAACCGCTTGCGGTGCCGGTCTACGACAACCACACCCATCTCGAGATCGAGGACGGTGACGAGCCCCGCTCTCTGGCGGAGCAGCTCGAGCTCGCGGCATCCGTCGGTGTGATCGGCGTTGTCCAGGCCGGCGGCGACATCGACTCGTCGCGGTGGTCGGCGTGGGCGGCGGCATCCCATCCGCGCGTCCTCGCCGCCGTCGCCATCCACCCGAACGAGGCGCCCCTTTACGCTGCGGCGGGCCGGCTCGGCGAGGCCATCGCCGTCATCGACGAGCTGGCCGCGCAGCCGCGCGTGCGTGCGATCGGCGAGACGGGGCTCGACTTCTTCCGCACCGAGGAGGACGGGCTGCCTGCCCAGTTCGAGAGCTTCGAGGCGCACATCGAGCTCGCGAAGAAGCACGGTGTCGCGATGCAGATCCATGACCGCGACGCGCATGACGCGGTCCTCCAGACGCTCGAGCGGGTCGGTGCCCCCGAGCGCACGGTCTTCCACTGCTTCTCGGGCGACGCCGACATGGCGCGGATCGCCGCCGACCGCGGTTACTGGCTGAGCTTCGCCGGCAACGTGACCTTCAAGAACGCGCAGAACCTGCGCGACGCCCTCGCGGTCACGCCCCGCGAGCGCATCCTCGTCGAGACCGACGCCCCGTTCCTCACGCCGACTCCGCACCGGGGGCGGCCCAACGCGCCGTACTTGATCCCGGTGACGCTGCGCTTCATGGCCGCCGAGCTCGGGGTCGACGTCGAGGAGCTGTCCGCTCAGGTCGCCGCGAACACGCTCGAGGTCTACGGCGAGTTCTGACGCGTCATCGCGTCGACGAGCCGCGGACGATCTCCCACGGAAGGTCGACGACGTCGGGCGACGCGGCATCGCGGATGCTGCTGAGCGCCTGGAACATCGCGGCGGGGGCGAGCTCCGGGTGCACGCAGACGTGCGTGACGCCCAGGCGCGTGTTGACGGCGCAGTCGCTCGTGCACAGCGCGACGAACTGGATGTCGCGCGGGATGACGAAGTCCATCTCTTCGAGCTGCAGGTAGACGGCCGGCCCCTCCTCGGCGAACGAGAAGATGGCATCCGCGCCGGCATCGCGGAGCTCGCCGACCCGGCGGGGGAGGGCGCCGTGCTCCGCGTCGAGGTACGCGACGAGGGGTTCACGGCCGCGCACGGTGCTCCACGCGCGGTACGCGGTCTCGCCGATCTCGTCGCGGGGCGAGCCCGCATCGTCGACGAGGAACCCGATCCGCCGGGCCCCACCGGCTTCGAGCAGGGCGAGGGCCGCGCGCACCGCCTCGTCGTAGCCGGTGCGGACGGTGATGGACAGCTCGGTGTCGACGTAGAGGTCATTGGTCGCGACGGGGATGCCGCGGGCGATGGCCTCGCGCAGCAGCAGGTCGTCGGCGGCCACCTCGGCGAAGTAGACGACGTCGATCTGCGCACCACGGAGCAGATCGGGTCGTGCCGCGGGCAGCATCGTGACCGTGAAGCCCTGATCGGCGGCAGCGCTGACGAGCGCGCCGATGTGCCGGCTGCGGTGGAGGGCGCCGCGCTTGGACAGGTCGAGCTCGGCATCCTGGGGAACGACGAAGCCGACCGACATCGTGCGGCCGCTCCGCAGCGCCGCCGCGTACTTGTTCGGCTGATAGCCGAGCTCGGCGGCGATCGCCTTGATGCGCTCCCGGGTCTCGGGGCGCAGGCTTCCGCGATCGTTGAGCGCCTGACTGATGGCGGCCGTCGAGACACCCGCGCGCAGCGCGATGTCTTTCAGGGTCACCTGACGGCTCATGACCGACCGGCTCCTGCTTCGGCGTCGCCCGGGGCGCGCTCGGTCGGGACGGTGCCGCCCGGCGAGGTCGCTCCGGTGGCGGCGGGGAAGACGGTGGCTACCGCATCGGCCCAGGCTGCACCCGAACCGGAGGAGGCGAGCGTGTGCCCCTGCGCGATCAGGCGATGCAGCAGGACGCCGGAGAAGTGGCGCAGCGCAGCCTCGACCTGAGGCGACTCGCCCCGCAGGTGAGCCCGCTCGAGCTCGTCGTCGAGGATGCCGGTGATGTAGCCGCGCATCGCCACGACCGACGGGGCGACCTCGTGCACGCGACGCGCGGCGGCGTGCCGTGCTGCGGCTCCCGCGACGATCTCGCGCGCCTCGTCGAGCGTCGCGAACTCGTCGATCGGCGCGTGGATGCGGATCGTCTCGAGGTCGAGCAGCTCGATGTCGGGAACATCGCGCAGCGCCGGGTCGACGTTGCGTGGCAGACCGAGGTCGATGATCAGCTGCGTGCGGTCGGCGCCGCTGCGCCGTGCCGCGTGCTCGGCAGCGGTCAGAGCATAGGTGTCGGTCGTGGTCGTGCAGGTGATGATGACATCGGCGGCTGCCGCCTCTTCGGCGTAGTGCTCGGCGTCGACGGCGACGAGGTGCTCGCGCTGGGCGAAGCGGCTGCGGCCCGAGCGCGAGTGCACGCGGACGTCGACGGCACCCTTGTCGCGCAGAGCGGCGAGGGATGCCGCGGCGTAGCGGCCGGTGCCCACGAGCAGAACCCGTGCAGTGGACCAGTCCGCCACCCGCGAGGATGCGAGCTCGAGGGCGAGTCGCACGAGCGAGCGGCCCGACTCGCCGATGCGCGTGCTGTTCTTCACGGCGCGCGAGGTCTCGGTGGCCCGCTGGAAGAGGTGCTCGAGGGGCGCCGTGGTCAGTCCGCCGCGCCGCGCGTCGTCGAGGGCGCGGCGCACCTGGCCGGCGATCTCGTCCTCGCCGACGGCGACGGAGTCGAGTCCGGATGCGACGGAGAAGAGGTGGTGGGCGACCTTGTTGCCGTGAGCGAAGTCGACGGTCTCGCGAACGGTCCGGTACGGAAGATCGCTCAGCTTCGCGATCTCTTCCATCGCGGCATCCATCGCCGGGATCGTCGAGGGGAAGTCGGCGTCGTCGCGCAGGTCGAAGTACGCCTCGAAGCGGTTGCAGGTCGCGAGCACGACGGCACCCTGGATGGCGTCATGGGCCTCTGTCAACCGGGTGCCGACTTCGTCTCCGATGACGGAGAGTCGCTCGAGTGAAGCGAGCGGCGTGGAGCGCTGATGCGCGGTGAGAGCGACGAGCACGTGCGGAAGAACCCCCTGGAATCGTGACTAGTATATCGATTAACTCATTCGAGGAGATCATCATTCCGGCATCCGCCCACCCTCTCGTCACGCACGCCACCGGCTCGAGCCGGCTCGTGCGCACCCTGCTCGGCGAACGCGTCGAGAAGACCCCCGTCTGGTTCATGCGCCAGGCCGGCCGGTCACTGCCCGAATACCGTGCGCTGCGCTCGCAGGGCACGATGCTCGACGCCTGCCTGACGCCCGAGCTCGCCAGCGAGATCACGCTCCAGCCGGTGCGCCGGCACGGCGTCGACGCGGCGATCTTCTTCAGCGACATCATCGTGCCGTTGGCGATCCTCGGCATCGAGGTGGAGATCGCGGCGGGTCGCGGACCCGTCTTCGCCCAGCCGCTGCGAACGGCGGCCGACATCGCCCGCGCCGTCGAGATCGATCCCGCTCTCGTGCGCGAACGCGGCGAGGCCATCGCCCGTGCCGTCGAGCTGACGACCGGGATGCTGGCCGAGGAGTCCGAGTCGCGCGGCGAGCCGCTGCCGCTCATCGGCTTCGCCGGAGCCCCGTTCACCCTCGCCGCCTACCTCGTCGAGGGTGGACCGTCCAAGGACCACCTGGCCGCCCGCCGTCTGATCCACGAGGACCCGGCTGCCTGGCGAGCGCTGACGGAGTGGCTCGCCCGCGTGACGGGGGAGTTCCTCGCGCTGCAGGTCGAGTCCGGCGCCAGCGCCGCGCAGCTGTTCGACTCGTGGGCGGGCGGTCTCCCTCCCGAGGACTACCGCGCGGCGGCTCTGCCGGCATCCGCGGCGTCGTTCGACGCCGTGCGAGCTCTCCCGGTCCCCGTCGGCTCGGGCATCGACCACATCCCGCTCGTGCACTTCGGTGTCGGGACGGGCGAGATCCTGCGTGACATGGCCTCGATCGGCATCGACGCCCTCGGAGTCGACTACCGCGTGCCCCTCGACGAGGCCGCTCGTCGGGTCGGCGGCGACCTGACGCTGCAGGGCAACCTCGATCCCGCGTTGCTCTTCGCTCCGACCGAGGTCCGCGACGCGGCGATCGCGCGCATCCTCGAGGCCGGGCGCGCGGCCCGCGCACACGTGTTCAACCTCGGGCACGGGGTGCCCATGGAAGCCGATCCCGACGCCATCAGCTCGGTGGTGCGGACAGTTCACGCCTGGCGGTCGGCATGACCGTCGAGACCGACGTCGTCGTCGTCGGGGCCGGTATCGCCGGGCTGGTCGTCGCGCTCGAAGCCGTGACAGCGGGGAAGCGCGTCACCGTCCTCGAGTCCGATGACCAGATCGGCGGGATGCTGCGCCGCGGACGCATCGCCGGAATCGACGTCGACCTCGGGGCGGAGTCCTTCGCCAAGCGGACCGATGCGGTGCCGCGACTCATCGCCGACTTCGCCCTGCCGCTCGAGGTCGTCGCGCCGCGGTCGGGCCCCGCGCACCTGGTCTCGCAGCACGGTGTCGGCCTGCCCGGCGCCCGCTGGAGCCGGCTGCCGCTGCCGCGACGCACGGTGATCGGCATCCCGGCCGATCCGCTCGCCCCGGATGTGGTCGCGATCATCGGTGAGCGCGCGGCCGAGCGGGCCGCCGCCGAGGTGCTCGACGCCCCGATCGACCCGACCGCCTCGCTCGCCGACATCGTCGAAGAACGCCTCGGCGAAGGCCTCCTCCGTGCCCTCGTGGATCCGCTCTGCCGCAGCATCTACTCGCAGCCGGCCGCGGCCGTTCCGCTCCCGCGTCTTCACCCGAAGATGTGGGCGGCGTTCGAGCGCACCGGATCGTTGCTGGCCGCGGCCGCGGAGGTCGCCCCGAACGCGCCCGGCGGAACCGCTGTGGGCGGGATCTCCGGGGGCATGTGGCGGCTCGCCGACGCTGTCGCGAGCCTCGCCGCCGAGCGAGGCGCGGTGATCCGCACCGGCACCGCGGTGGCAGAGCTCGCCGCGGAAAGCCATCCCGGCGTCACGGTGACGCTCGCCGACGGCGGGACGATCCGTGCCGAGCACGTCGTCATCGCGACCGGCCCGCGAGGCGCCGCGGCCCTGCTCGGGCAGGACAGCGGCGCCATCGACGCAGCCGCCACAGCGCCGATCCAGCCCGCGGTTCGCCTGCTCACCGCGGCGGTCACCTCCGACGACCTGTCTGCGGAGCCGGTCGGCTCCGGCGTCATCGTCGCTCCTGACGTGCGCACCGCGGCCAAGGCTCTCACCCACATCGACGCGAAGTGGGCCTGGGCCCGGGAAGCGCTGCCCGAGGGAACGCATGTCGTGCGCCTCTCGGCGCGTGCCGACGACACCGCCGGCCTCGACTCCGCCGCAGCCGTTGCCCGCGAGATCTCGCATCTCACCGGTGCGCGCGTCGACCGAAGCGACGTCGGTGAGATCATCACCACCCGCTGGCGCGATGCCGTCGTCCCGGCCGAGTCCGAGGCGTGGACGGCGACGGTGATGGATGCCGCCGCCCGCGGCATCCACGTCACCGGAGCCGTCGCGGCTGGTACCGGACTCGCCTCGGTCATCCCGCACGCCCGCGCGCTGGCCTATGAGCTCTTCGCTGTTCCCTCCGTTCGAAAGGAGTCCTGATGACCGAACAGATCTCGCTCGGTTACACCCTCTTCGCGATCCTCGCGGGCCCGCGCCCGCGGCCGCAGGCGCCCACTGACGCCGACCTCGCCGAACTCGAGCGCGTCGTCGCCGGACTGCCCGACGCCGGAGTGACGGTGCGTGGCCTGTACGACGTCACCGGCATGCGTGCCGGCGCCGATCTGATGGTCTGGCTGCACACCGCCCCCGGCTCCGACGACGACCCGGCGGCGCTGCAGCGCGCCCTGCGCGAACTACGGCGGACGGCCGCGCTGGCCGCCTTCGACCTCGAGTGGAGCGCCATGGGCGTGCACCGCGAGGCGGAGTTCAACAAGCGGCACGTTCCCGGTTATCTTCGCGGCGAGCACGCCCGCGACTGGCTCTGCCTCTACCCGTTCGTGCGCAGCTACGAGTGGTACCTGCTGCCCGAGGAGGATCGTTCGGCGATGCTCGCCCAGCACGGCCGCCGCGGAGCGAAGTTCTCGGACGTCATCGCCAACACCGTCTCGACCTTCGCACTGAGCGACTACGAGTGGCTCCTGCCCCTCGAGAGCGACGAGCTGATCAGTCTCGTCGACCTCATGCGCGACCTGCGCGCCACCGATGCGCGGCGGCACGTCCGTGAAGAGGTGCCCTTCTACACCGGCCGACGCGTCGAGGTGTCCGAGCTGGCGGAGGTGCTGTCCTGATGAGCGCGAACGAGTTCCGCCCCAAGCCCCCGCGTGCCCAGAGCGCGCCGCCGTGCGCCCCTGGCTGCGCGGTTCCCGCCGCCGGTCCGGCGTCGTGCGGGGGAGCGCCCCACGTGAGCGAGCCCACGTCGTACGACGCGCTCCTCCTCCTCGGCTTCGGCGGCCCCGAGGGTCAGGACGACGTTCTGCCGTTCCTCCGCAACGTTACCGCCGGGCGCGGCATCCCCGACGAGCGCCTCGAAGAGGTCGCGCACCACTACCGCCACTTCGGCGGCGTGTCGCCGATCAACCAGCACAACCGCGAGCTCAAGGCCGCCCTCGAGGCGGAGATCGCCGCGCGCGGCCTCGGGCTGCCGGTGTACTGGGGCAACCGCAACTGGATGCCGTACGTCGACGATGCCCTGCGCGACCTGCACGCCGACGGGCATCGTCGCGTCATCGCGATCGCGACGAGCGCCTACAGCTCCTACTCGTCGTGCCGCCAGTACCGCGAAGACCTGGCCGACGCGATGGAGGCCACCGGACTGGCGGGCGAGGTCGAGATCGACAAGGTCCGGCAGTTCTTCGACCACCCCGGGTTCGTCGCTCCGTTCGTCGACGGCATCCGCGACGGCCTGGCGAAGGTGCGCGAGCGCGGCATCGCCGAGGAGGACATCGAGATCCTCTTCTCGACGCACTCGATCCCGAACTCCGACGCCGACCGTTCCGGCCCGCCCGAGCGCGGCTTCGGCCCCGGTGGCGCGTACGTCGCGCAGCACACCGCTGTCGCGGAGGCGATCATGGCCGAACTCGGCACGACGAGCCCGTGGCAGCTGGTGTTCCAGAGCCGGTCGGGCCCGCCGTCCGTGCCGTGGCTCGAGCCCGACATCAACGACGCGATCGCCGAGCTGCCCGCCGCGGGGCGCAAGGCCGTGCTGATCGTGCCGCTCGGGTTCGTCAGCGACCACATGGAGGTGCTCTGGGACCTCGACACCGAGGCGATGGAGACGGCCGAGGAGCACGGGCTGTTCGCGGTGCGCACCGCGTCGCCCAGCACGCACCCGGCCTACGTCGCGGGTCTGGTCGACCTCGTCGAGGAGCGGCTCGAGGGGACTCCCGTCGAGGAGCGTCCCGCGGTGACCTCACTGGGCCCCTGGTACGACGTGTGCCGTCCCGGATGCTGCGAGAACAAGCGCCTGGGCTTCCAGCCGGCCCTTGCGGGGGTGGCGCCGTGACAGCCGGTGCACACGACGTCGACACGTCCGCGGCGCCGGTGCTCCGTCTCGGGACACGGGCGAGCCTGCTCGCGACGACCCAGTCGCGCCACGTCGCCGACGCGATCACGGATGCAACCGGGATCACCGTCGAGCTCGTCGAGATCACCACTGACGGCGATGTGCTGACCGGCTCGCTCGCGCAGATGGGCGGTACCGGTGTGTTCGCCACCGCCCTGCGCGAGGCCTTGCTGCGCGGCGACTGCGACCTCGTCGTGCACTCGATGAAGGACCTTCCGACCGCGCCCTACCCGGGACTGACCATCGGTGCCGTGCCGCCGCGGGCTCCGCAGCGCGACGTGCTGTGCGGTCCGAGCGCGGAGACGACTCTCGACGGTCTGCCCGAGGGGGCCGTCATCGGCACCGGGTCGCCGCGCCGCGTCGCGCAGGTCCTCCGGCGCCGGCCCGACCTGCGTGTGCGCGACATCCGCGGGAACATCGACACGCGCCTGCGCAAGATGCGCGACGGTGAGTACGACGCGATCGTCCTCGCCGAGGCGGGGCTGCGGCGCATCGAGCGCGACGCGGCGATCGGCGAGGTCTTCGGGCTCGACCAGTGGCCGACATCGGCCGGTCAGGGAGCCCTCGCGGTCGAGATCCGCACGGTCGACCTCGACGGACCGATCGGTCGCGCGGTCGCACTGATCGACGACGCCGAGTCGTCGTCGCGCGCCCTCCTGGAGCGTGCGGTCCTCCGCCGCCTGGAGGCCGGGTGTGCCGCGCCGGTGGGGATCTCGGTCACCGGGCTCGCGGCCGAGTCCGTCTTCGTCGCCGAGGTCTACGCGCCCGGGGGCGACCGCACGGTGCGCGCCCAGCGCGCCCTGCGCGCCGACCTGACCTCCGAGGGCGAGCGTGAGTCGGTCGCCGCCGATGTCGTCGCCGAGCTGCTGGACGGCGGTGCCGCGGACATCGCCGATCTGCCGGGGACGAGCCGATGACGGGCGGCCTGAAGGGACGCCGCATCCTGATCCCCCGCGGGGGATCCTGGGGCGAGCGCGTGCGCGATGAGCTCGAGCGCCGCGGCGCGACCGGCGTGATCGCGCCCCTCATCCAGTCGCGGCCCCCGCGCGATCTCGCCGCCCGCGACGCCGCCTTCACCGCTCTGGCTGCGGGGGAGTACGCCTGGGTCTTCATCACGAGCGCCGCGACCGTCGAGCAGCTCGTCGCCCAACGAGTGAGCATCCCGATCGGAACGCGCATCGCCGCGGTCGGCCGGCCGACCGCGCGCGCCGTGGCCGACGCCGGCTTCGAGGTCGAGTTCGTGCCGGTCGGCACCTCGTCGGCGACCAACATGATCGCGCAGTGGTGCGGCGGACGCTCGCCGCGATCGACGGGGCGCTGTCTCGTGCTCCGCTCCGACCTGGCGATGGCCGTCATCAGCGACGAGCTCGAGCTCCAGGGCTACGAGGTCGACGTCTGCATCGCGTACCGGACGGTCGGGGTCGACCTGACCCCCGAGATCGCCGAGGAGGTGCGCACCGGGAAGATCGACACCGTGCTCCTCACGTCGCTCAGCGTCGGGCGCGAGCTCCGCCGTCAGGTCGGCATCCCCGGGCCCGAGGTATTCATCGCCTCGATCGGTCCCGGCACCACGCGCGACGCCGAGAAGCTCGGCTACACCGTGCACCACACCGCACACTCGCAGAGTGTCGACGCCCTCATCGCAGAGCTCGACGCGCGACCCGCACCAGAGGATTCCCCATGAGCACCTTCCCCGAGCGGCGCCTGCGCCGCACGCGCCGCAGCCCCGCGATGCGCCGCCTGTCGACCGAGCACCACCTCGTCGCCGCGCAGCTGGTGCTGCCGGTGTTCGTCAAGGAGGGCATCGACGAGGCGCTGCCGATCGCCAGCATGCCGGGCGTCATGCAGCATCCGATCGAGGCCATCGCGAGCGTCGTGACGGACGCCGCGGACGCGGGCGTCGGCGGCATCATGCTGTTCGGCGTGCCCGCTGTCCGTGACGCGGAGGGCTCGGGGGCGGTCGCCGAGGACGGCATCCTCAACCGCGCGATCCGCGTCGCGCGGGACGCGGCGCAGGGACGCATCACGGTGCAGGCCGACCTCTGCCTCGACGAGTTCACCGACCACGGTCATTGCGGGCTGCTCGCGGCCGACGGGTCGGTCGACAACGACGCGACGCTCGAGGTCTACGCGCGGATGGCGCTCGCCCAGGCTCGGGCCGGTGCCGAGGTGCTGGGGCTGTCGGGGATGATGGACGGCCAGGTCGCCGTCATCCGAGCCGCGCTCGACGAGGCCGGTCACAGCGACGTCGCGCTGCTGGCGTACTCGGCGAAATACGCGTCGGCCTATTACGGGCCCTTCCGCGACGCCGTCGAATCGACTCTGCAGGGCGACCGCCGTACGTACCAGCTCGACCCCGCCAACGGGCGTGAGGGGCTCGCCGAGGCGATGCAGGACATCGCCGAGGGCGCCGACTACGTCATGGTCAAGCCCGCGGGCCCGTACCTCGATGTGCTCGCGCGCGTCGCGGAAGCCGCCACAGTGCCGGTCTGGGCGTACCAGGTGTCGGGGGAGTACGCGATGATCGAGTTGGCCGCGCGGGCCGGCGCGATCGATCGTGACCGTACGATCGCCGAGTCGCTCGTCGGCATCCGGCGCGCGGGTGCCGATGTGATCCTCACGTACTGGGCCCGCGAGGTGGCGGACTGGATCCGCGCCGGAAAGGACTTCGCATGACCCGCAATGACGAACTGTTCGACCGTGCCCGGGCTGTCATCCCCGGAGGTGTGAACTCCCCGGTCCGCGCCTTCGGCTCGGTAGGTGGCACGCCGCGCTTCTACGTTTCCGCGACCGGTCCCTATGTCACCGACGCGGAGGGACGCGACTACGTCGACCTCGTCGCGAGCTGGGGGCCGGCGCTGGTCGGACACGCCCATCCCGAGGTCATCGACGCCGTCGTCGACGCTGCCCGCCGCGGTCTGTCGTTCGGCGCGTCGACCCCCGCCGAGACCGAGCTGGCGGAGGAGATCCGCCGCCGCGTACCGATCGCGGAAAAGATCCGTCTCGTCTCGACGGGCACGGAAGCGACCATGACCGCCATCCGGCTCGCGCGCGGTGCGACTGGACGCGACCTGCTGGTGAAGTTCTCGGGCCACTATCACGGTCACTCCGACGGGCTCCTCGCTCAGGCCGGCTCGGGACTCGCGACCCTCGCCCTGCCCGGATCGGCCGGCGTCCCCGCTCCGATCGCCGCGCAGACCCTCGTGGTGCCCTACAACGACCGGGCCGCCCTCGAGGCCGTCTTCGCCGAGCACGGCCCGAACATCGCCGCGGTGATCACCGAGGCCGCCGGCGCGAACATGGGAGTCGTCCCGCCCGTGCCCGGCTTCACGACGTTCCTCCGCGAGCTCACGACCCGGCACGGGGCGCTGCTCATCAGCGACGAGGTCCTGACCGGATTCCGGTCCGGACCCTCGGGCTACTGGGGAGTCTTGCGCGAGACGGGCGAAGACGTCGCTCCCGACCTGCTCACCTTCGGCAAGGTCGTCGGAGGTGGTCTTCCGGTCGCGGCGCTGGCCGGACGCGCTGAGATCATGGATCTGCTCGCGCCCCTCGGCCCCGTCTACCAGGCCGGCACGCTCTCGGGGAATCCCGTCGCGGTCGCGGCCGGTCTCGCCACCCTCCGGCTCGCCGACGCCGACGTCTACGCGCGCATCTCGCGAGCGGCCGACAGGGTCTCCGTCGCGGCCTCGGCCGCCCTCGATGCGGCCGGTGTGCCGCACGTCGTCCAGCGCGCGGGAACGCTCTTCAGCGTCTTCTTCGGCTCGGCGGTGGTCGCGGGCGTCCCCGACTACGAGACGGCGACGCGTCAGGATGCCGGCGCCTACGCGGCCTTCTTCCACACGATGCTCGACGCGGGGGTGTCGCTTCCCCCCTCGGCGTTCGAGGCGTGGTTCCTCACCGCGGCGCACGACGACGTCGCCCTCGGCCGCATCCTCGAGGCGCTGCCGGGCGCCGCTCGGACTGCCGCTGCCGCATCCGCGGACGTATGACCTGCGGCGCCGCGCCGTCCGCCGGGCGACGCGGCGCCGCGCAACTAGGCTGGTCCTCATGCCTGTGACCCTGCTCGGTGCCGCCGAGATCCGCGCCCTCGCGGCCGAACTCGACGTGACGCCGACGAAGAAGCTCGGGCAGAACTTCGTCGTCGACGCCAACACCGTCCGCAAGATCGTGCACGCCGCCCGTGTCCAGCCCGGTGAGCGGGTCGTCGAGATCGGACCCGGTCTGGGGTCGCTGACGCTCGCGATCCTCGAGGCCGGAGCGAGCGTCACAGCGGTCGAGATCGACCACCGCCTCGCCGCGCACCTTCCGGTCACCGCCGCCCGGCACGGCGTCGCTGACGGCGCGCTGACGGTCGTCGACGCCGACGCGCTGCGCGTCACCGAGCTTCCGGGCGAGCCGACCGTGCTCGTCGCGAACCTGCCGTACAACGTCAGCGTTCCCGTCCTGCTGCATTTCCTCGAGACCTTCCCGTATCTGCGGCGCGGTGTGGTGATGGTGCAGGCCGAGGTGGCCGAACGCCTCGCCGCTGCGCCCGGGTCGAAGATCTACGGCTCGCCGAGCGCGAAGGCCGCGTGGTATGGCTCGTGGCGTCTCGCCGGCACGGTCTCGCGGCAGGTGTTCTGGCCCGTCCCAAACGTCGACAGCCTGCTGGTCGCCTTCGAGCGGGATGCCGAGGCGCGCGGCGACGAAGCCCTCCGCCGCCGGACGTTCCAGATCATCGACGCGGCATTCGGTCAGCGGCGCAAGATGCTCCGCCAGGCGGTCTCGCCGCTGTTCGGCGGAACCGCGGCGACGGCGTCGGCGGCTCTCGAAGCCGTCGGCATCGACCCGACCCTGCGTGGCGAGCAGCTCACGATCGACGATTTCGTGCGGCTCGGGGCATCTGTTCACTGAACGCTCATCAGCGCGTCATCGGGTTCTCCCGAAACATGCCGGTAACATTCGGGACGAGCCGCGAACGTCGCGGCGAGCATCACCCGACCCGGAAGAGACGATGCGAACCGCCGAGTACCCGGCACCCGAGAGGGTGCTGCTGCACCTGAGCGACACCCACCTGCGAGCGGCCGGCTCCCAGCTGTTCGACCGCGTCGACGCGGCCGCCCACCTGCGCCGGGCCCTCGACGCCATCGAGACGGCCGACCTTCGCCCCGACGGAATCGTCTTCACCGGCGACCTCGTCGATCTCGGCGAGCGCGGTGCGTACGCCGAGCTGCGCGACCTGGTCGAGCCGTTCGCCGAGCGTCTCGGGACCCGCGTCTTCTGGGTCATGGGAAACCACGACGACCGTGCGGGATTCCGCGAGACGCTGTGGCGTGAGCCGGGCACCGCTGAGGCAGCCGATCGCGTCGACGAGATCGACGGGCTTCGGCTCATCACACTCGACACCAGCGTCCCCGGCGCCCATCACGGCGAAGTGCGCCCCGCGCAGCTGGCGTGGCTGCGCGAGGTGCTGTCGACCCCCGCCCCGCTGGGGTCGATCCTCGCCATGCATCATCCGCCGGTTCCGAGCGTCCTGCCGCTGGCGGCCAGCGTCGAGCTCCGCGACCAGCGCTCGCTCGCCGCTGTGCTCGCGGGCTCGGACGTGCGCGCCATCATCGCGGGCCACCTGCACTATTCGACCTTCGCGACGTTCGCCGGCATCCCGGTCTCGGTGGCGTCCTCGACCTGTTACGCGCAGGACCTCACGGTTCCCGTGGGAGGCACGCGCCCGCAGGACGGCGCGCAGTCGTTCAACTTCGTCCACGTGTACGACGACACGGTCGTGCATTCGGTCGTGCCGGTCGATGCGCCGGCCACCCTCGAGTACACCGACGCGGGCGAGGCTCAGCGCCGGCTTGCCGAGGCCGGGATCGCGCCCGTCAGCGCTTCACGCCGGAGCGCGCCGCCGACGCGTCCCGTGCCCGTCCTTCGCTGACCGCCGGGATCTCCCAGGGCGCGCGGATCGGGAACATCCGCTCCAGCACATCGCGCAGCGATGCGACCCGGATCTCCTCCGGAACCTCGGTCTCGCCGCCGTCGTTCAGGCAGAACATGTCGATGTCGCGACGCTTCGCCAGCCGCTCCATTCCGGCGAGCGAGCGGGCGAGCGTCGTCTGCACGTACCGGGTGCGCGGCACCGATGTCGGCAGCGCGCGCCCCGTGAACATCGCGTAGTAGTGGTAGAGCGAGTTGGTCACGGAGATGTCGGTCGCAGCGCGGAAGCGGGATGCCGCGGTGCGGCGGAAGTCCTCGGGGAACGTCTCCTCGAGCTCCTGCATGACGCTGCGGCGCAGGGGAGCGGCGCAGTGCTCGAGGTCGCGGACAATGACGCGCCCGAAGCGCTCCTGCAACAGGGCTCGGTTGACGCGCAGGCCGTTGTCGTGGCCCGAGCGCTCCAGGCGCGGGTCGCCCGCGCCGATGCGCACGTCGCACTCGACGAACGACGAGATGCCGCCGGGCGAGAAGAAGAGCTCGGGACGCACGGGGCGACCGAAGAACATGTCGTCGTTCGAGTACAGGAAGTGCTCGGCCAGCCCGTCGATGCGGTGCAGCTGGGCCTCGACCGCGTGCGAGTTGTGCGTGGGCAGAGTGGAGGGGTCGGCGAAGAACTCCTCGCTGCGCACGATCGTCACC
Source organism: Microbacterium sp. H37-C3 (assembly GCF_027157935.1). Lineage (NCBI taxonomy): Bacteria > Bacillati > Actinomycetota > Actinomycetes > Micrococcales > Microbacteriaceae > Microbacterium > Microbacterium sp. H37-C3. The sequence goes on from NZ_JAPVLR010000001.1 coordinate 64,926, forward strand.
TTCGGGTGGTCGGCGAGCCATGCGGGCGCGGGGGAGTCCGTCGCGATGAAGATCCGCCGCACCCACGGCGCGTACATGTGCACGCTCCGCAGGGCGTAGCGGAGCTCGTCGACGTGCCGATAGCGGGCCGGACCGTCATCTCCCTCGCCGACGACGTACTCGGAGAGCTGGGCGGCGCGCTGCCGCTGGAACTCGCTCGCCGAGCCGTCGACCCACGAGAACACCATGTCGATGTCGTGGGTGACCTCGCGGGGGTGCGGGTCGAGCATTCCGACCACCGTCTGCCATTCGCGTCCGTACCGCGACCCGCTCACGATGTGCACGTCCTGCGCCGGCGTGATGCGCCGCATGAGCGCATTCGCCTGCGGAGCCTCGACGGCCGTCTCGCCGAACCGCCAGAACTCCACGCGCACGCCGTACTCGTGGTCGTACCGCCGGCCTCCGCCAGCGCTGACGCGGGGGCGGTAGGCCCGGAGCGCGTGGGGTGCGGAATCGGGGATGTCCGCATCGGCCGCGAAAACAGGGGCCGTGCCTTTCGCCTTGAGATACAGCGGCTCGCGCTGACCGAGACTGCGCAGGGTCGCCCCCGTCCTGTGCGCGTCCGCGAGGTCGATCGCGAGCGCGGGCGTGTGGAGATCGTGCCGGATGAGCAGCGTGCGGATGCCGGCGGACTCGAGCGCGTCGGCGATCAGCAGCAGGTCGGCGGTGCGGGCGCCGTCCGGCGTCGTGGTCTCGTGGACGAGGCGCAGGACGCCTTCGTCGAGGATCACGTCGTCGCGGCTCGCGGGCAGATCGATCCAGGGGTTCTCGCGGCGGGGCAGAGCGGAAAGGGCCAGGGTTTCCTCCTCGGGGGATGATTGTCTCGGTAGGCAGACTAGACATTCTCCGTTACATCGGTGTTTCCGCGCACCTCGGAGACTCTGCGCGAATGAGGACGCAGGCGGGTGCGCGCTCGATAGGCTCGGACGGTGACCGCCTCGCCCCGCTTCTCCGCCTCGCGCGGCGGAGACCTGCACCGTCCCTATACCGCAGCCCCCGATCGCTACGAGAGCAGCGGGTACCGCCAGGTCGGGGCCTCCGGACTGTTCCTGCCGCCGATCTCGCTCGGGCTGTGGTGGAACTTCGGCGACAACATCCCCTTCGACCGTCAGCGCGAGGTGCTGCGCCACGCCTTCGACCGCGGCATCACGCACTTCGATCTCGCCAACAACTACGGGCCGCCCTACGGTTCGGCCGAGACGAACTTCGGACGCATGATGCGCGAGGATTTCGCGCCCTACCGCGACGAGCTGATCATCTCGTCGAAGGCGGGGTACGACATGTGGGACGGCCCCTACGGCAACCACGGCTCGCGGAAGTACCTGATCGCGAGCGCCGAGCAGTCGCTGAAGCGGATGAGCGTCGACTACGTCGACATCTTCTACTCGCACCGCGAGGACGACACGACCCCGATCGAGGAGACGGTGGGAGCGCTCGACGCGCTCGTGCGTCAGGGCAAGGCGCTCTACGTCGGGATCTCGTCGTACTCGGCCGAGAACTCCGCTCGAGCCGCCGCGGTGGCCCGCGACCTCGGCACGCCGCTGGTGATCCACCAGCCTTCGTACTCCATCCTCAACCGCTGGATCGAGGACGGCCTGACCGACCAGCTGCGCCGAGACGGGATGGGCGCCATCGGCTTCATGCCGCTGCAGCAGGGTCTGCTGACGGGGCGGTATCTCGACGACGGCACGTCCGAGCGGTCGATGCAGCGCTTCTCGCTGCCCGACGACGGGCGGCTGTCGGCGTCGGCACTGGCGGGCCTGCGCGAGCTCGGCGACCTCGCGCGCGATCGTGGGCAGACTCTCGCGCAGCTCGCCATCCGGTGGACGCTGCGTGACCCGGTGGTCGCTTCGGCTCTCATCGGCGCATCGCGCACCGCTCAGCTGGACGAGAACCTGGCGGCGCTCGACGGGCCCGACCTCACCGAGGACGAGCTCGAGCGGATCGACGACATCGCCTCCCGCATCGGCTCGATCTGGGACGGGCCGGACGGCTCATGAGCCTCAGCGCCGTCCCCGACCGCGTGCGTGTGCGGGCTCCCGGCAAGATCAACCTGTTCCTCGACGTCGGGTCGGTCCAGGACGACGGCTACCACGACGTCGCCTCGGTCTATCAAGCCGTCTCGCTGTACGAGGACCTGGTCGCCACACCGGCGGACGACTTCAGCGTGAGCGTCGTCGATGAGGCGGGTGCGCCCGTGCCCGGCGTTCCGCTCGATGATCGCAACCTCGCTCTGCGCGCCGCACGGATGGTGGCGCGCGAGGTGGGGTATCTCGGCGGCGTGCACCTGGAGATCTGCAAGGCGGTCCCGGTGGCCGGCGGCATGGGCGGAGGCTCGGCGGATGCCGCCGCCGCCCTCGTGGCCTGCGACGCGTTGTGGGGCGCCGGGCTCACCTCCCCGGCACTGCAGGAGCTGGCAGCGCGACTGGGCGCCGATGTCCCCTTCTCCCTCATGGGCGGCAGTGCCGTCGGGACGGGACGCGGCGATCGCCTGAGCCCGGCGCTGGGGCGGGCCCGCTTCGACTGGGTCGTGGTGATCGACGAAGCCGGACTCTCCACCCCCGAGGTGTACGCGCAGCTCGACCGGCTGCGAGCCGAACGCCGTCCCGACATCGCGCCACGGCCCGAGCCGCCGGAGGTCGACCCGGTCGTCCTGCAGGCCCTGCGTTCGGGTTCCCCCGACCTGCTCGCGGGCGCGTTGCGCAACGATCTGCAGGATGCCGCGTGCGCGCTGCGCCCCGACCTGGGCGAGCTGCTCGATCGCGCCGTCGAGATCGGCGCGCTGGCCGGCCTCGTGTCGGGCTCCGGCCCCACGCTGGCTTTCCTCGCCGCCGACGCCGACGCGGCGCGCGGCATCGAGCAGAACCTGTCCGCGATGGGCCACCGTGCCCGTCACATCTCCGGCCCGGTGACGGGCGCGAAAGTGGTGACCCGATGACCGAGCCCCAGACCTCCTTGCTGAACCGTGACGTCGACGAGGCGTCGCATCGCGCGCTCGCCGAGCGCGGCTTGACGTACCGGACCGTGCCCGCCGGCGAACCGACGTTCGAGGGCTGGATCCAGGCCGTCTCGCGCGGTTTCCAGGACGGCGAGCGCTCGCCCGAGCAGATCGCCGGCGCACGCGGCAGGAACAGCGGTCGGCGCCTGACCGGCGTGTTCGACGAGAGCGGGCCGATGCCGGAGGTGGCGGTCGGCACGATCGCGTCGTGGCCCTCCGAGCTCACCGTGCCGGGCGGAACGATCCCCGCCGGTGCGATCAGCGCCGTCACCGTCGCGCAGACGCACCGGCGCCGAGGCATCGCGCGGGCGCTCCTGGAGGGCGAGGTGCGCACCGTCGCGGCGGCCGGGCTTCCCATCGCCATGCTCACAGTGACCGAGTCGACGCTCTACGGCCGTTACGGCTTCGCCTCGGCGGCTTCCGCCGCGATCCTCGACATCGACACCCGCCGGGTGCGCTGGGCGGGTCCCACGCCCGACGGGCGCCTCGATTTCATCGATCGGACGGCCGCACGCGACCTCGTGGCGACGCTGCACGAGCGCACGCGTCACCGCACCCCCGGCGACATCGCACTGCCGCCGGGACACGGCGACCGCTTCACCGGCACCGATCCCGACGAGAAGGACGGGGGAGCGATCCGCTGCGTGCAGTATCGCGACGCCGCGGGCGAGGTGCGCGGCATCCTGACCTACTCGCTCGCGCCTCATGAGCGGGACATCGTCAAGGGCACCGCGAAGGTGACGATCCTCATCGCCGAGACCGACGATGCGTACGCGGCGCTCTGGCGGTTCCTGCTGGAGCTCGACCTGGTGGCCCACGTCCGCGCGGAGCTGTGCTCGGTCGACGAGGCGGTGCTGTGGATGATCGGCGATCGGCGGGCCGCCTCGGTCTCGGTGTTCGACCACCAGTACCTGCGCATCCTCGACGTGCCGGCCGCTCTCCGCGCGCGCACCTACGGCTCCGCGGGGCGCGTGCTGCTGCGCGTGAGCGACCCGCTCGGGATCGCCACCGGCGAGTACCTCCTGACGGTCGATGACGACGGCGAGGGCACGGTGGCGACGGCGGCGGATGCCGATAGGGCCGGCGCCGATGTGCTCGAGCTGTCGGTCGTCGAGCTCGCGGCCGTCTATCTCGGCGGTGTGTCGCCCGAGACTCTCGGGCGCGCTGGACGCCTGACCGGCACCGACCTCGCGGCATCCTCGCGCATGTTCGCATCGACGATCGTTCCCCGCGTCGGCCTCTGGTACTGATCGCTCCGCCCGGGCCGTGATGCGCTGTTCTAGTCCATTTCGCGACATGACGCAACACGGCCCGAGTGTCGGCTCCGAACGCTAGCGTGAGAGACCACAACGGAGGGCGGCGCCATGCGTGCACGACTGGGCGACACGATCATCGCCGAAGCCGACGAGAGCGATCTCGTCCGGATCGAGGGCAACTGGTACTTCCCGCCGCGGAGCATCGCTCCGGGCGTCCTGACCGAGAGCGACACCGCGTACACGTGCGCATGGAAGGGTGACGCCCAGTACTTCGACGTCGCCGGTTCCTCGGACAAGGCGTGGTCCTACCCCACGCCGTACCCGACTGCGATCGAGCGCGTCGGCACAGATTTCTCCGGCTACGTCGCATTCGACCGCTCGGTCGTCATCGAGAGCTGAACGCGTGATCGAGTTCCGCGACGTCGTCAAGGAGTTCCCCGACGGCACCCGCGCGGTGCAGGACTTCTCTCTGGTCATCCCCTCGCACAAGACGACCGTCTTCGTCGGATCGTCGGGATGCGGCAAGACGACGCTGCTCCGCATGATCAACCGCATGGTCGAGCCGACCTCCGGAGCCATCGAGATCGACGGCGAGAGCGTCGCGACCGGTTCGCCGGTGCATCTGCGCCGCCGTATCGGATACGTCATGCAGAACTCGGGGCTGCTGCCGCACTTCACCGTCGCCGACAACATCGCCACGGTGCCCGTGCTGACCGGCACGAGCCGGCGTGACGCGCGTCGCCGGGCGCTCGAGCTGATGGAGACGGTCGGTCTCGACACCCGGATGGCCGATCGCTACCCGAGTCAGCTGTCGGGCGGCCAGCAGCAGCGCGTGGGAGTTGCCCGGGGCCTCGCGAACGACCCCAACATCCTCTTGATGGACGAGCCGTTCGGCGCGGTCGATCCCATCGTGCGTGACGAGCTGCAGCAAGAGCTGCTGCGTCTGCAGCGCGAGCTCGGCAAGACCGTCGTCTTCGTCACCCACGACATCGACGAGGCGTTCCTCCTCGGCGACCAGGTCGTGATCCTCGCGGCCGGCGCCCGGAAGCTGCAGGTCGGCTCGCCCAGCGAGATCATCCGCGACCCGGCCGACGAGTTCGTCGCGAGCTTCATCGGCGTCGACCGGGGCAAGCGCGCCCTGCGCGTCGAGCGGACGGCCAACGGCGCGGTTCTCGTCGATTCCGAGGGGCGCACGCAGGGCACCCTGGTCGAAGGCGACGCCTGACGTGTCGTGGATCTGGTCGAATCTCGACCTCATCTTCTCGCTCGCTCTCGATCACATCCGGCAGAGCGTCATCGCGATCGTGCTCGGGTTCGTGCTCTCGGTGCCGCTCGGGTGGGTCGCGTGGCGCTATCGCCTGCTGCGCGGCTGGGTCATCACCTTGACGGGACTGCTCTACACGATCCCCTCGCTCGCGCTGCTCGTCCTGCTGCCGAGCGCGCTCGGGTACGGCATCCGCACCGAGACGAACCTCATCGTCGGGCTGACGATCTACGCCATCGCGATCCAGACCCGCTCGGTCGCCGACGGCTTCGACTCGGTCGACCCCGGCGTCCGGCAGGCGGCGACAGCGATGGGATACGGCGGGTTCCGGCGTTTCTGGGCAGTCGACCTGCCGCTGTCGGGCCCCGTGCTGCTCGCCGGCCTGCGGGTGATGGCCGTCTCGACGGTGTCGCTCGCGACGGTCGGCATCCTCGTCGGCGTCACGAACCTCGGCTACCTCTTCACCAACGGCATTCAGCGCCGCCTGCTCGAAGAGGTGTTCGCCGGCATCGTCGCGGTCGCGATCATCGCGCTCGTCATCGATGGGCTGCTCGTGGTGATCGGACGCCTCGTGATGCCGTGGGCGCACGCGGGCTCGGCCCGCCGCGATCGTCGCGCGCGCCGCCGACGGGAGGCGACCGCATGAACGTCTTCGTCGACGCGATCGCCTGGGTCCTCGACCCCGCCCAGTACACGGGCAGCAACTCGGTGCCGTTCCTGATCGGCCAGCAGCTGTTCTACACCTTCGTCTCGGTCCTGATCGCCGCGCTCATCGCCGTTCCGATCGGCTGGGCCATCGGCCACACGGGGAAGGGGCGCGAGTTCGCCGTGGCCGTGTCGGGAGCGGCCCGCGCCATCCCCTCGTTCGGACTGCTGATCCTGCTGATCCTGCTGCTGGGCGTCACCCAGAAGACCGAGGCGGCGTTCATCACGTTCGTCGTGCTGGCGATTCCGCCGCTGCTCGCGGGCGCCTACAGCGGACTGCAGGCGATCGATCGCCGCACGATCGACGCCGCTCGGGCCGTCGGCATGACGGAGTGGCAGATCCTCTGGCGCGTGGAGGTTCCTCTGGGCCTGCCGCTCCTCATCGGCGGACTGCGCTCCGCGGTGCTGCAGGTGGTGGCGACCGTGACGATCGCGGGGTACACCAACCTCGGGGGGCTCGGCTTCCGCATCATCCAGGGCATCGACCTCCGCGCGATCGACCAGGTGCTCGGCGCCGCACTGATCCTCGCGCTGCTCGCCCTCCTGCTCGACGCCGTCTTCGCCCTCCTGCAACGTCTCAGCGCGCCACGCGGTGTGCGCGCCGCCGATGCCCCGCAGCGGAACCGCCGGCCCGTCGCCGCGACCGCCTGACCGACCTTCCCGACCCACAGCACCGAACTCCCGCACCATCGAAAAGAGGAACCCATGTCCCGCTTCACCACCCGCCGCCTGTTGACGGCCGGTGTCGGCGTGCTCGCCGCCACCACCCTGTTCGCCGGATGCGCGAGCTCCGACCCGCTCGCGGAAGGCGGGGGCGAGTCGGCGGCCCCCGCCGACGGCACCATCGTCATCGGCTCGCAGGACTACTACTCCAACGAGATCATCGCCGAGATCTACGCCCAGGCGCTCGAGGGCGCAGGCAAGACCGTCGACCGTCAGTTCACGACCGGCCAGCGCGAGGCGTACCTGCCCGAGCTCGAGAGCGGCTCGCTGACGCTGTTCCCGGAGTACACCGGCAACCTGCTGCAGTACTTCGACGAGGACACCACCGCCCGCACCTCCGAGGACGTGTATGCCGCTCTCGCCGACGCGCTCCCCGAGAACCTCACGGTGCTCGACCAGGCGACCGCGAGCGACCAGGACTCGTACACCGTGACGGCGGCATTCGCCGAGCAGTGGAACCTGACCACAATTGCCGACCTCGCGAACGTCACCGAGCCGCTGACCCTCGGCGGCCCGGCCGAACTCGAGCAGCGTCCCTACGGCCCGACGGGCCTCGCCGACACCTACGGCATCGAGGTCGGCTTCCAGGCGACCGGCGAGACCACGGTCGACGACCTCGTCGCCGGCGCCGTCAACGTCGCGAACGTCTTCACGGCCGACCCGCGCATCCAGACCGACGACCTCGTCGTGCTCGAAGACCCCGAGGGGCTCTTCCTCGCGTCCAACGTCGTCCCGGTCGTCAACAAGGAACTCGCTGGCGAGGTCGAGGACACCATCAACGCCGTCAGCGCGAAGCTCACCCCCGAGGCCCTGGTCGCCCTGAACGTCCAGAGCACGGTCGACAAGCTCGAGCCGGCCGCGATCGCGAAGAAGTTCCTCGAGGACAACGGACTCGTCTGATCCACCACGAAGCCCCCGGTGCGCAGAGCGCCGGGGGCTTCGTCGTGCGGCGTGCACTCAGCCGTCGATGGCCTCGCCGAGCTCGAGCCAGCGTTCCTCGAGGGTCGTCGTCTCGGCGACGAGTTCATCGCGCCGGCGCTGCAGGCTCATGATCCGCTCGAAGTCGTCGTGAGCCTCCGCGAGCTGGGCGTCGACGGCCGCGATCTCGCCCTGGATCTTCTCGAGACGGCGGTCGATCGCCGAGATCTCCTTCTCGGCCGCTCGCCGCTCAGCGCCGCTCAGAGTGGGGGCCGCCGGGCTCGCCGCCCCGCCACCCGATGCCGGAGCGGATGCCGCTGAGGTCGACCCCGTGCGCCCGGGCTGCTCCCGTCGCAGCCGCAGGTACTCGTCGACACCGCCGGGAAGGTGTCGCAGCCGCCCGCCGAGGATCGCGTACTGCTGATCGGTCACGCGCTCGAGGAAGTAACGGTCGTGCGAGACGACGATGAGTGTGCCGGCCCACGAGTCGAGCAGGTCCTCGATGGCCGCCAGCATGTCGGTGTCGAGGTCGTTGGTCGGCTCATCGAGGATCAGCACGTTCGGCTGGTCGAGAAGGATGAGCAGCAGCTGGAGACGCCGCTTCTGCCCGCCGGAGAGGTCCTTGACCGGCGTCGAGAGCTGCGCCGAGCTGAACCCCATGCGCTCGAGGAGCTGCCCCGGGGTCAGGTCCTGCGCCTTCGATCCCGAGCCGATCGTGTAGCTCGTCCGCAGATTCGAGATGACGACGCGGACCGGCTGGTCGAGGTGCTCGTCCAGTTCGCTCATGCGCTGGGAGAGGGTCGCGACCTTGACGGTCTTGCCGTGCTTGACGCGTCCCGCGGTCGGCTCGACGGTACCGGAGATGAGCCCGAGGAGCGTCGATTTGCCCGCGCCGTTCACGCCGAGGATGCCGGTGCGCTCGCCCGGCGCGATGCGCCACTCGACCTTCTCGAGCACGACGCGATCGCCGTAGCTGACACCGGCGTCGAGGACGTCGACGACATCCTTACCCAGTCGCGACACCGCGAGCGACTGCAGCGCGACCCGATCGCGGATCTCGGGAACGTCGGCGATCAGCTCGTTCGCCGCGTCGATGCGGAACTTCGGCTTCGATGTGCGGGCGGGGGCGCCGCGGCGCAGCCACGCCAGCTCCTTGCGGGCGAGGTTCTGCCGTCGGGCCTCGATGGCGGCCGCCTGCCGGTCGCGCTCGACCCGCTGCAGGATGTACGCCGCGTAGCCGCCCTCGAACGGTTCGACGATCCGGTCGTGGACCTCCCACGTCGCGGTGCAGATCTCGTCGAGGAACCAGCGGTCGTGCGTCACGACGAGGAGCGCACCGGAACCGGCCGACCAGCGGCGCTTGAGGTGCTCGGCGAGCCACGAGATGCCCTCGACGTCGAGGTGGTTGGTGGGCTCGTCGAGGAAGATGACGTCGTGATCGCCCGCAAGGAGCGCGGCGAGCGAGACGCGACGGCGCTGACCACCGGAGAGCCCGCGGATCGGACCTTCCCAGTCGAGGTCGCCGAGAAGGCCCGCGATGACGTCGCGCACGCGGGCGTCGCCCGCCCACTCATGATCAGCGAGGTCACCGACCACCGCGTCGCGCACCCGGAGGTCGTCGTCGAGGTCGTCCGCCTGTGCCAGGACGCCCACCCGGATGCCGCCGCGAACCGTCACGCGGCCCGAATCGGGCTCGACGAGCCCCGCGAGCATGCGCAGGAGGCTCGACTTGCCGTCGCCGTTGCGGCCCACGATGCCGATGCGGTCGCCCTCGTCGACTCCGAGGGAGACCCCGTCGAACACCACTTTGGTCGGATACTCGAGGCGAAGGCCCTCGGCTCCCAGAAGATGCGCCATATTGCTTCCAGGCTAGGCCACGCCCGCGGCGGGGCCGCTGTCAGCCGGAGCGGGATGCGTCAGGGGGACGCCGGCGGGGGAGAGCCGTCGAACCCCAGCGACAGCTTGCGCAGCAGCGACGCCAGGCGGTCTCGGTCGCCCTTCGACAGGCCCGACAGAAGCACGGCTTCCGCGTCGACGAGACGCGTGATGGCCGCATCCACGCGGATGCGTCCGTCGTCGGTGAGGGTCACCAGGACGCTGCGTCCATCACCCGGATCGGCCTCGCGCCGGACGAGCCGGCGTGCGACGAGTCGGTCGATGCGGTTGGTCATCGTGCCGCTCGAGACGAGGGTCTGCTGCAGCAGTTGCTTCGGGCTCAGCTGGTAGGGCTCGCCCGCACGGCGCAGGGCCGAGAGCACGTCCCACTCCCACGGCTCGAGATCGCTGCGGCGAAACGCCTCGCGGCGCGCCCGGTCGAGGTGACGCGATAGCCGGTCGACGCGCGAGAGCACCTCGAGGGGGGAGAAGTCGAGGTCGGGGCGCTGCAACGACCACGCACCGACGATGCGGTCCACCTCGTCGGTCTCGTGTGCCATGGCACCATTATCCCGACCCGCGGGGCGGGACTCAGCCGCGGCGCAGACGCGACCCCGCGCGCTCTGGCAGACTTGTCGGGCTGCACCTGCGTGCGGCGTTCCGCCGTGGTGTAATGGCAGCACGACAGCCTTTGGAGCTGTGAGGTCTAGGTTCGAGTCCTGGCGGCGGAGCATGAGCGACACCCCACTCGACCCCCGTCTCGCTGTCGTGATCCTCGCCGCGGGGCAGGGAACGCGGATGAAGTCCTCCCTCCCGAAGGTGCTGCACCGCATCGGCGGTCGCCCCCTCGTCGGCCATGTGCTCGACACGGCGCGCGACCTCGCACCCGCTCACGTGCTCGTCGTCGTCCGGCACGAGCGCGATCGCGTCGCCGAGGCCGTGCTCGGCGTCTCGCCCGAGGTCGTCGTCGTCGACCAGGACGAGATCCCCGGCACCGGCCGGGCCGTCGAGGTCGCTCTCGACCAGCTGCCGGACTTCGACGGTGACGTGCTCGTGCTCAGCGCGGACGTCCCCCTTCTCGATGACGCGACGCTCGGCGAGATGCTGCGCACCCATCGTGCATCGGGCGCCGCCGCCACGATGCTGAGCGCACGCCTGAGCGACCCGACCGGTTACGGTCGCGTCATCCGTGACACCGCGGGCAGCGTCGACCGCATCGTCGAGCACAAGGACGCGTCGGATGCCGAGCGCGCCGTCGACGAGGTCAACGCCGGGGTCTACGTCTTCCAGGCAGCGCCGTTGCGCGAGCGGCTCGGCCGCATCAGCATCGCCAACGTGCAGGCCGAGAAGTACCTCACCGATGTCGTCGGCATGCTCCGCAACGACGCGCTCGCGGTCGCCGCGCAGCTCGTCGCGGACGCGAATCTCATCGTCGGCGTCAACGACCGGGTGCAGCTGGCCGAGGCCGGGCGCCTGCTCAACGCCCGCACCGTGCGCCGCTGGCAGCTCGAGGGGGTGACCGTGCAGGACCCCGCCACGACGTGGATCGACGTCACGGCGACGCTGGCCCCCGACGTGACCGTTCTGCCGAACACGCACATCCTGCGTGCCACGGTGATCGCGGAGGGTGCGACGATCGGGCCCGACACCACCCTCTCGGACTGCGAGGTCGGCGCGGGCGCGACCGTCACCCGGAGCGACGCGACCCTCGCCGTCATCGGGGCCGACGCGACCGTGGGGCCCTTCTCGTACATCCGGCCGGGCACGCAGCTCGGCGAGCGCGGCAAGATCGGCACGTTCGTCGAGACGAAGAACGCCGTCATCGGGGAAGGCAGCAAGGTCCCGCACCTGTCGTACGTCGGCGACGCCGAGATCGGCCGCGGCGTGAACCTGGGGGCGGGTGCCATCACCGCGAACTACGACGACCTCGCCAAGCACCGCACCGTGATCGGCGACGAGGTCCACGCCGGCTCGCACAACGTCTTCGTCGCGCCGGTTAAGATCGGTGAGGGCGCCAAGACGGGCGCCGGAGCGGTCATCCGCAAGGACGTCCCGGCCGGTGCTCTCGCGCTCAGCGTCGCCCCCCAGCGCAATGTCGCAGGGTGGGTCGAGAAGAACAGACCCGGTACTGCAGCCGCCGCAGCAGCGGCACGCGTGCGGTCTTCACAGGAAGCGGACGATGGCTCGCAAGAAGAACACGGTTGACCTCGACGTCTCGCGGGGCATCGCCCCGGGACTGGTCGCCAAGACCAAGAAGCGTCTCGTCGTGGCATCCGGTGGCTCGCACCTCGCGCTGTCGGCCGATGTAGCAACGCAGCTCGGCACGGAGCTCGTCCCGACCGAGCACCGCACCTTCGCATCGGGCGAGATCCTCACCCGCTTCGAGGTGTCGATCCGCGGATGCGACTTCTTCCTGGTGCAATCGTTCGGACCGCCGGTCAACGAGTGGCTCATGGAGACGCTGATCATGCTGGATGCCGCCAAGCGCGCGTCCGCCAAGCGCATCACCGTCGTCGCGCCGTACTACCCCTACTCGCGGCAGGACAAGAAGGGTCGCGGCCGCGAGCCCATCAGCGCGCGTCTCGTCGCCGATCTGTTCAAGACGGCCGGTGCCGACCGCGTGATGAGCGTGGACCTTCACGCCGCGCAGATCCAGGGGTTCTTCGACGGTCCCGTCGACCACCTGTTCGCCAAGCCGGTCCTGCTCGAGCACTTCGAGCGCACGCTCAGCCCGGAGGACCGCGAGAAGCTCACCGTCGTGTCGCCGGACACCGGCCGCGTCCGCGTCGCCGACACCTGGTCCGACAGCCTCGGCGCTCCGCTCGCGATCATCCACAAACGGCGCGACCCGAACGTCGCCAACCAGGTCACCGTCAACGAGATCGTCGGTGATGTCCGGGGTCGTGTCTGCCTGCTGGTCGACGACATGATCGACACGGGTGGCACGATCGTCAAGGCCGCGCAGGCCCTGAAGAACAACGGCGCCGAGCGCGTCATCGTCGCGGCGACGCACGCCGTCTTCAGTCACCCCGCGGTCGAGCGTCTGCAGGATGCCGCGATCGACGAGGTCGTCGTCACCGACACGATCCCGCTCGGTGACGACAAGCGCTTCCCCGGCCTCACGATCCTCCCGATCGCCCCGCTCCTGGCGCGCGCGATCAAGGAGGTCTTCGAGGACGGCTCCGTCACGAGCATGTTCGACGGCGCCGCCTGATTCCCGTCGCGCCCGGCTTCGGGCCTTGCGCGGCGGGCTCCGGTGTTTCGCGAGGCCGCACGCCGTAGGATCGGCCGCATGGCTGCCCCTGTCTCCGAGGCGGACCTCGAGTCGCCTCACCCATACGCCCACGCCGGAGACGAGGTCGCTGCGGCGCTCGGCACCGGCACCGACGGACTGAGCGCGGACGAGGCGGCGAGGCGCTTGGCGAGGGTCGGGCCCAATCTCCTGCCCGAGGCGAAGCGCACGCCCGCGTGGCTGCGGTTCCTGTCGCACTTCAACGACACGCTGATCTACATCCTGCTGGCCGCCGCGGCGATCAAGGCCGTCATGGGCGACTGGCTCGACGTGTGGGTCATCCTTGCTGTCGCGATCATCAACGCGGTGATCGGGTTCGTCCAGGAAGGACGCGCCGAGAAGGCTCTCGCGGGCATCCGCGGGATGCTGTCGTCGGAGGCGAGCGTGCGTCGGGACGGGGCCTGGCGCCGCGTCGCCGCCGCTGACCTCGTGCCGGGCGATGTGGTGCGCCTCTCGCCGGGCGACAAGGTGCCCGCCGACATCCGGCTCCTGCAGGCAAGCCAGCTGCGCGTCGACGAGGCGGCGCTGACCGGAGAGTCGGTGCCCGCGTCGAAGCAGACCGACCCTGTCGATGCGGATGCCGGCGTCGGCGACCGCGCGTCGATGGCGTTTTCGGGCACCATCGTGGCTGCGGGTCAGGGGCGCGGCATCGTCACGGGCACCGGCGCACGCACCGAGATCGGCAGGATCCAGGAGCTCGTCGGGGGAGCGGGTTCGCTCGCCACGCCCCTGACCAAGCAGCTCGACGCCTTCGGCAGGATCCTGACCCTGGTCATTCTCGGGATGGCCGCGGCCATGATGCTCATCGGCCGGTTCGCGCACGGGATGCCGTTCGGTGAGCTCGTGTCGGCGACCATCGGCTTCGCGGTGGCGGCGATTCCCGAGGGCCTTCCGGCGCTCGTGACGATCACGCTGGCGATCGGCGTCCAGCAGATGGCCCGCCGTCGGGCCATCACGCGCAAGCTGCCCGCCGTCGAGACGCTGGGTTCGGTGACGACCGTGTGCTCGGACAAGACGGGCACCCTGACGAAGAACGAGATGACGGTTCGCCGCATCATCACCCCGATCGCTCGTTACGAGGTCTCGGGTCTCGGTTACGAGCCCGCGGGGGAGATCACGCGGGCCGACGGCGGCGGCGTCTCGGGCACCGACCTCGCTGCCCTGCTGGCGGTCGCCGATCTGTGCAACGACGCCGATGTGGTGGCGGATGACGACGGCTGGAAGCTGGTCGGCGAGCCGACCGAGGGCGCGCTGCGCGTCGTGGCGATGAAGGGTGGACGCGTCGGCGATGCCGAGGGGGTCAAGCGCATCGACGTGTTGCCGTTCGACTCGGCGAACAAGTTCATGGCGACGCTGAACGAGGGCGCGGACGGCTCGCGCGCGCTGCTCGTCAAGGGGGCGCCCGACCGACTGCTCGATCGTTCGACGCGCCAGCGCGGGGCAGCGGGGTCGGATGAGCTCGACCGCGACTTCTGGGAAGCCGCTGTCGCCGAGCTGAGCGCGGAGGGTCTGCGTGTGCTCGCTGCAGCGCGCAAGCCCTCGCGGCTCGACGAGGTCGCCATCGACGACGTCGACGAGCTCGAGTTCCTCGGGCTCTGGGGCATCGTCGATCCGCCGCGTCCCGAGGCCATCGAGGCCATCGCCGACTGCCATCATGCCGGCATCCGCGTGAAGATGATCACGGGCGACCACGCGGGGACGGCGGTGGCGATCGGCCGCGAGATGGGATTGGTCTCGGACCATGCGCCTCGTGTCCTGACCGGCAGCGAGCTCGAGTCGCTCAGCCAGGAGAAGCTGAAGGATGTCGTCCGCGACGTCGACGTCTACGCGCGCACGAGTCCCGAGCACAAGATCCGCATCGTTCGCGCACTCCAGTCGCATGGTGAAGTCGTCGCGATGACGGGAGACGGCGTCAACGACGCTCCGGCGCTGACGCGAGCCGATGTCGGGGTCGCGATGGGCATCAAGGGCACAGAGGCGACCAAGGAAGCAGCCGAGATCGTACTGGCCGATGACAACTTCGCCACGATCCGCTCGGCCATCCGCGAGGGGCGGCGGATCTACGACAACCTGCGGAAGTCGATCGTCTTCCTGCTTCCCACCAACGGCGCGCAGTCGCTCGTCATCCTCGTCGCGGTAATGTTCGGGCTCGCTCTTCCCCTCTCGCCGGTGCAGGTGCTGTGGGTCAACATGGTGACCGCCGTGACGCTGTCGCTCGCGCTGGCGTACGAACCGGCGGAGCCAGGGATCATGTCCCGTGCGCCACGAGCGAGCGGAGGATCGATCATCTCGCTGCGCGAGCTGATGTTCGTCCTGGTCGTATCGGTGCTGATCGGGGGAGCGACGCTCGCCGCCTTCGCGATCAGCCGGGCGACGGGCGCAGACCTCGAGGTCGCACGCACGGTGTCAGTGTCCGTGCTGGCGCTCGGGCAGCTGGCGTTCCTCCTGAACTGCCGGTTCCTCACCCGGTCGAGCCTGACCGCCGACGTGCTGCGCGGGAACCGGGTGATCTGGTGGTCGGCTGCGGCCCTGATCGTGCTGCAGCTCATCTACACCTACGTGCCGTTCATGAACGCGCTGTTCGATTCGCGCCCGCTCGCGGTGCAGGACTGGCTGCTGCCGCTCGGGTTCGCCATCGCGATCTTCCTCGCGGTGGAGGGGCTGAAGGCCCTGCGCCGGTCGCGCGAGCAACTCGATGCAAACGCATAGGAATCGCAGAGGGGAGCCATGAGATCGGCCGCTAGCGTGAGATCAGCCCACCTCCCCCCGGAGGGGCACGACACAGGAGGACCCGCCATGATCCGCGCCACTGCCGTACCCCGTTCGCTTCGCGTCACCGCCGCGGCGGCATCCGTCGCCGGCCTCGCTCTTCTCGCGGGCTGCGCCGGACAGGCCGATGCCGAGCAGCCTGTTTCCGGCTCGAACCCGTCCGCGGACGCGACACCGGCGACCGGATCGACCGGCTCGTCCGGCGGGACGGGCGCGACGGGCGGCACGTACACTGACGGCACCTACACGGCCGAAGGCACCTACCAGACGCCCGAGGGGCCCGAGACGATCACCGTCGAGCTCACGATCGCGTCTGATGCCGTGACCGCGGTCGAGGTCACGGGCGAGCCGACCCGCCGCGAGAGCGAGCAGTACCAGTCGCAGTTCATCGGCGGCATCTCGGATGCTGTCGTCGGCAAGAACCTCGACGAGGTGAAGGTCGACCGTGTTGCTGGCTCATCGCTCACGAGCGGTGGCTTCAACGCCGCTGTCGAGGAGATCCGTACCGACGCAGCGGCATGATCCCCGCGCCTGTCGCGCCCGGCCGGTGGGACTTCGACGCCATCGGCACGGCGTGGCGCATCGACAGCGAGGCGCCGGTGCGAGACGCCGATCGTGCGGCCGTCCTGGCGCTGGTCGACGCGTTCGACCGGGACTGGTCGCGGTTCCGCGCGGACTCGACCGTGAGTCGGCTCGCGACGGGTGGGACGGTAGCGGCGCCGCGAGATGCTGAGGCCATGCTCGGGCTGTACGACGAGCTGGCGGATGCCACGGACGGCTCCGTCAACCCGCTCGTCGGTGACGCGGTCGCCCGACGCGGCTACGATGCCTCGTACTCGATGCGAGACGGCGGCGCGTCGGCCGCGCCGGAGCGGTGGCGCGAGGTCGTCGAGCTCTCCGGCGGCAGCCTCAC
This sequence comes from Microbacterium sp. H37-C3, assembly GCF_027157935.1. Classification (NCBI taxonomy): domain Bacteria; kingdom Bacillati; phylum Actinomycetota; class Actinomycetes; order Micrococcales; family Microbacteriaceae; genus Microbacterium; species Microbacterium sp. H37-C3. The sequence continues at coordinate 81,678 of NZ_JAPVLR010000001.1, forward strand.
CCTGCACAGCCCCGCCACGATCGATGTCGGCGCCCTCGGCAAGGGGCGCCTGGTCGATCTCGTCCGCGCAGAACTGCGGCGGCGGACGACGGGGTGGCTCGTCGTCGACGCGAGCGGCGACCTGGCGGTCGACGGGGTGCGGCAGCGCGTCGCGCTCGAGCATCCCTACGATCCGTCGCGAGCGCTGGGTGTCTGGACGCTGGATGCCGGGGCGCTATGCGCGTCGGCGACCAACCGCCGCGCGTGGGGCGACGGGCTGCACCACGTGCTGGACGCTCGTACCGGCGAGCCGGTGCGGGAGTACGCGGCGACCTGGGCGGTCGCTGCCGATGCGATGACGGCGGATGCCGTCGCCACCGCCCTTTTCTTCGACGGCGGCCCGCGGTTCGCGCAGGCGCAGGGGGCATCGTGGGTGCGGATGCGCACCGACGGTTCCGTCGAATGGTCACCTCACTGCGAAGCGGAGTTGTTCGTATGACGTCCCTGACAGCCTTTCGGAATCGGACCGTCGGCGCGCTCGGGCGGGTGTCGATGTACCGGTTCGTCCTCGTCGCACTCTCCGCGCTGGCGGTGATCGCTTTCGTGCTCACCCTCGTGGGTCAGATCGCCGGCGACCCGCTCGCGCTGCCGGTGTCGCTCATCGTGCTGGCCGTCGCGATCATCGCGGTCGATGCCGTTGCGCAGCGGATGCTCGGTCGCACCTGGCGCATCGAGTCGGCGCTCATCACCGCGCTCATCCTGTTGTTCGTCCTGCGCCCGACGCTCGAGCCGGTCGGACTTCTGGGGCTCGCCGTCGCGGGAGCGGTGGCCTCGGCCTCGAAGTACCTGCTGGCCTGGCGCGGGCGGCACATCTTCAACCCCGCGGCGGCGGGCGCGACCGTGCTGACGGTGCTCAGCATCCCGTTCCCCGATCTCGGCGCATCCGCATGGTGGGTGGGTTCGCCTGTGCTGGCCGTGCCGGTCATCGTGCTCGGCGGGCTGGTGCTCGTGCGCACGGAGAAGGTGCGGGTGGTCGCGGTCTTCCTCATCGTCGCGGTGGCCGTCGCGCTCGTGCGGACGTTCGTGCAGTACGCGCAGGTGTCGCTCCCCGTCGACGCGTCCGTCATCGGGCAGGTGCTGTGGTCGTCGCCGTTCCTGTTCCTCGGCGCGTTCATGCTGTCGGAGCCGCTGACCCTGCCGCCGCGTCGGCGGCAGCAGTACGCGGTCGCGGCTCTCGTGGGGGCTCTCGCGGGATGGCCGATCCTCGTCGGCGACGTGAGCCTCGGGCAGGAGCGTGCGCTGCTGATCGGCAACCTGCTGGCGTTCTTCTTCGCGTACCGCGCCGCGGTGCGGCTGACCTTCGTCGAGCGCACAGCCCTGACTCCGTCCGTTCGCGAGCTGACCTTTCGGGCGCACCGGGGTTTCCGATTCCGCCCGGGTCAATACCTCGAGCTCGAAGTGCCGCACCGTCGCCCCGATGCGCGGGGGACTCGACGCGAGTTCTCGATCGTCTCGGCGCCCGCGGAGCTGCCGGAGGTGCGGATCGCTATCCGCGAGGGTTCGCAGTCGAGCTATAAGAAGGCGCTCGCGCTGGTCGAGCCCGGTCGCGATCTGCCCGTCACCGGCGTGTGGGGCGATTTCGTGCTGCCCGCACGGACCGATGCCAAGGTGCTGCTCGTCGCGGCCGGCATCGGGGTGACCCCGTTCGTGTCGCAGTTGCGCGAGATGCGTCTGGCGGGGGAGCGGCGGGATGTCGTCATGGTCTACGTGGCATCGGATGCCGACGAGCTGGCCTTCCGCGATGACATCATCGCTGCGGAGATCCCGGTGATGGTCGTGACGCGAGACGAGCCTCGGAACCTGCCCGACCACTGGACGTGGACGGGCGGGGCGCGGCTGACCGCGGCATCTCTCGCCACGCTCGTGCCGGACCTCACCGAACGGCACGCGTTCATCTCGGGACCGCCGCGGCTCATCGCCGACCTCGCCCCGGCGCTCTCGAAAGCGCGGTCGCTCACCACGGACGCCTTCGCCGGATACTGAATTCGCAGTGCGTGTCGAGATCGCGCGACGCATCAGAAGGGTCGCGACGCATTAGAAGGGTGGAGCGAGATCCGGCGGCGGCCCGCCGGTTCCGACGCGAGATCGCGGTGGGCCGGAGGTGTCGATGGTGAAGCACACCGCGGGTATGGGAACGTCTTCGCGGTAGACCCGGCCGAGAGGTGAGGTCCATTCGAGGACCCCGCCGCCGACCTGCCTGACTTTCCACTTCGTGAATTGCTTCATCGAGTGGTGTCGTTGGCAGAGGTGGGCGAGGTTGAAGATGTGGGTGTGCCCGCCGAGGGCGTAATCGATCGTGTGGTCGAGTTCGCAGCGGATCGCGGCTCGGCGGCATCCCGGGAATCGGCAGTGCTGGTCCCGGGCCATCAGGAGCTTCTTCATCGACGCGGTCGGCCGGTACATGTCGATCTCAACCGGCGTCCGGGTGACGGGGTCGATGAACAGCCGGTCCCACTCGGACACCTGCCCGGCGAGCTCGCGTGCCGTATCAGCATCGATCAGCGCACCCCCGACGACTTCGGCGGGGTTCTCGTCACGCCCCATCAACGTCTCGGCGGTAACCGCCACCTGAACACGTGCCCGGATCGCCCCGAGCCCACCGGCCCGGTCCGTCCCGTACGTCGGGTCAACGACCGGCGCCCCGCCGAGCACCAGGTCGCCCAGGATGTCGGCCCGCAGCTGATCCATCGTTCGCGTATCGGCGGGCTCGCCCGCCCCGGCGGCATCCGCCCCCGCACCCGCAGCCGCATCCGCGGTCCGGGCGTCCTTGACGGACTGTCCCATCTGCGTGAGCCGGTCGAGCATCCCTACCGCGATCACTGTCGGGACTGTCGCGGTGACATCCGACATCCCATCCGCCCCGTGTGCGACCCGCACGCACCGTCCGGCGGCGGCTTCGCGGTGCCGGTCGGTGAACGTGCGCTCGTGCAGCCTCTCAGCCAGGGACCGCAGGGCCGGTTTCACCCGGGTGGCGATGTCGCGCTCGCACACCGCGATCGCCGCGACCTCGAACTCGCCCCGCACCTCATCGGGCAGCCCGGTCCCCGCTGTGACGACCGCGTCGACGTGGTCGCGGGTGATCCGCCGCTCCTCCCACGCCGAGAACACGGTCGGGTAATCGTCGACGACCGTCAGCGCATGGTCGATGTCGGCCTGCAGGCGCCGGTCGGTCCGCCGGGCAAGCCCCGCGGCTTCGGCCGCGACCGACCGCAGCTCCATGTCCGACGCCATCCCACGAACCCCGTCACGACGCGCCTCACGCAACGCGGACCGGCCCAGCTCGGCCAGAGCCCGCACCGAAGCGACATCCGCGTCATGCACCAGCGCGAGCGCCTCGCCGTAAGCCGCGATCGCGGGGCCGTGCGGCGAGACCTCGATCTCGTCCGAGCCGCAACCCCTGTTCGCTGACATGTTCCCATTGTGTCAGCGGGGTCAGACATTCACATCGAACGTAGCTACGAACTGCAAAACCCGTCAGACCCCACCCCTGGGGAGGAATCGCCGACCGGCTCAGCCGCCCGCCCGACCGCGCCCGTCGATCTCGGAACAACGGTGTTCGACAGCACGTACGATGTCATCCACCGCGCGCCACAGCGCCGTCGATGCATCCGTCGGCGACGGGCTGGCATCCCCGCGGAGACGGCGCTTCAGGAGGTCCTTCGCTTCAGCGCGTTCGATGTCGGCGGTGAGCTCGAAAGCGAGAACGTCGAAGTCGCGCTCCGCATATCCGTTTACGGTCGCTCGTACTCGGCCCAGCTGCGCATCGTCGCTCTCGAGGTGCAGGTGAGTGCGGAGCGCTGGGTCGTACGGTGTCGCGCCGACGTAGGCGATGTCGCCTGTCGCCGCGTCGACCCAGACGTAGATCCATGAGCTGGACGGCTGCACCCGCCCGCGGCGGACCGCGACGATCCAGGGCTGCCCGATCGTCATAGCGAGTCCTCGGTTCCGCCCGCCTGTTCGGTCGCGGTCGGGCTCATGTCGGCATCCGAGGGCTCGCCCGCCGCCGGGGCGGCCGGCCGCGCGGTGAGGCGCAGTTCGAAGGTGGTCGAGCCGGGCTCGCTCTCTACGGTGAGCGAGCCTCCGTGCGCGGCGACGATCGCGCGTGCGATCGACAGACCCAGCCCCGTGCCGCCGGTCTGACGCGCGCGGGAGCGATCACCGCGTGAGAAGCGTTCGAAGATCTCGTCCGCCACCGCGGGGTCGATACCCGGGCCGTCGTCGTGCACCGACAGGATCGCGGTGCCGTCAGCAACGCGGACCGAGGTGGTGACGGTGGTGCCCGCAGGGGTGTGCACGCGGGCGTTCGCCAAGAGGTTCGCGACGACCTGCGTGACGCGAGTGGCATCCGCCGCCACGATGACCGGCTCGTCCCCCACGTCCAGTCGCCACTCGTGATCCTGACCCGCGGCCTGCGCATCGGCGACCGCGTCGACCGCAAGCGCGGTCAGGTCGACGGTGCCGTAGACGAGTTCCTGGCCTTCATCGAGTCGCGCGAGCAGCAGCAGATCCTCGACGAGGCTGGTCATGCGGAGTGACTGCGCCTGGATGCGCTCGAGGGCGGCCGTCGTCGTCTCTTCGACCCCGGGCATGCCCTGGCGCATCGCGCGCAACGAGAGCTCCGAGTATCCGCGGATCGACGCGAGCGGAGTTCGCAGCTCGTGGCTCGCGTCGGCGACGAACGACCGCATGCGCTCCTCGTTGCGCTGACGTGCGATGAGGGATGCGTCGACATGGTCGAGCAGCGTGTTGAGAGCTGCGCCCACGCGGCCGATCTCATCGTGGTCGTCGGTCTCCTCTGCGGGCACGCGCTCGGTGATGGAGACAGCGCCCTGGGCGAGGGGGAGCGACGCGACCCTCGTCGCCGTGTCAGCCACAACGCGCAACGGCCGGAGCGAGCGCTGGATGACAACCGCGATCGCTGCGCTGAGCAGCAGCAGGCCGCCAACGGTGACGATGGTGATCGTGGTGACGACGGTAGCGACTGTATTGTCGACCTGCGCGAGTGGAAGAGCGCCGAGTCCGCTGATGTCTCCCGCGACGAACGGTACGACTCGGTAGGCGCCGAGGTCACCGATCTCTACAGTCGCCGCCGGGGCGCTAACGTCAGCCGCGGCCAGATCGTCGAGTTCGGCGGCAGTGAGGCTCCGGACGCCCTCCTCGCTGTCGGAGGTCGCCCCGGTCACCACACCGCGGGGGTCGCGCACGAGGAGCGTGTAACCGTAGGGGAGCCCCGTGGTGCCGGCGATCGTCTCCTCCGCAGAACGAACACGCACGACGTAGCCGCTGCTGTCGAAGAGCTTCAAGCTCCGTGTGAGAGATTTCGCGTTCGTGTCGACAGTCGTGACGAGGACGGTCCCGATGGTGGTCGCGAGCCCGACCGCACTGGCGACGAGGGTCAGCGCCACGATACTGACGACGGTGAGCATGAGCCGGGTCTGCAAGGTCCAGCGCTTGCCCGGCGGCCGGCCCGCGCACCCACGCCCGACGGCGGCATCCGAAGAAGGCGTCACTGCGGAGCTTTGATCATGTAGCCCACACCCCGGACGGTGTGGATGAGCGGCTCGCGACCCGCATCGATCTTCTTGCGCAGGTACGAGATGTAGAGCTCGACGACCGAGGATCGCCCGCCGAAGTCGTAGTTCCACACGCGGTCGAGGATCTGGGCCTTCGACACCACGCGGCGCTGGTTTCGCATGAGGTAGCGCAGGAGCTCGAACTCGGTGGCGGTGAGCTCGATGCTCGTCCCGCCGCGTTCGATCTCGTGCGAGTCCTCGTTGAGCGTCAGGTCGCCGACGCGGAGCACGGGGTCGGCGCCACCGGCGGTCGCGGTTCCGGCGCGCCGCATGAGGCCCCGCAGCCGTGCGACGACCTCCTCGAGACTGAAGGGCTTCGTGACGTAATCGTCGCCGCCCGCTGTGAGCCCCGCGACGCGGTCGCCCACAGAATCCTTCGCGGTGAGGAACAGCACGGGAACGTCGTCACCGGACTGGCGAAGGCGCTGCAGCACCGACATCCCGTCGAGGTCGGGCATCATGATGTCGAGCACCATGGCGTCCGGCTCGAACTCCCGGGCGAGCGAGAGCGCCTCGAAGCCGGATGCCGCGGAGCGGACCTCCCAGCCCTCCATCTTCAGCGCCATCGAGAGCAGATCGGTGAGCATCTGCTCGTCGTCGACGACGAGGATGCGCAGCGGGGAGCCGTCGGGACGCTGCAGTGCCGTGGGAGCGGGAGTGGTCATGAGCCCATTGTGAGGCGTTCGCTATGGAAAAGCTATGGACGATGCTATGTGCGCGCTGTGAGGTCGGGATGTGGCATACGGTGACGTCATGACGAACGTTGAGGCGGCGGTGTATCTCGACGGGTCGCGGATCGGCGACGGTCTCGCGCCGCGCGACGCCGCGGTGCTCGCACGAGAGCGGGGCGGCTTCGCGTGGGTCGCGCTGATCGACGTCGACGCCGCGCAGATCGAGAGCCGCGCGGCCGAACTCGGCCTGCCCCCGATCGCCGTCAAGGAAGCCCTCCGCCCGCATCAGCGGTCGATCTTAGAGCGGTACGGCGACCACGCCTTCGTAGTGCTGCAGCCCGCGCATTACGACGATGCCTCCGAGACGGTCCGCTGCGACGAGATCGACGTGTTCCTCGCATCGCACCTCATCGTGACCGTGACGCGCTCGGATCGCATCGACCTCAGCGAGCTCCAGGGTCGTCTCGACAGCCACCCGGACCTGCTCCGCCGCGGCCCGGCATCCGTCATGTGGGTACTCGCGGAACTCGTCACGACCGGTTACCGCGCCGTGCTCGACGGCGTCGAGAACGACATCGACGAGATCGAGGATCAGCTGTTCGGCGACGACCCCGGAGTGTCGCGGCGCATCTTCGACCTGCAGCGGGAGGTGATCGACCTCGCTCACGCCACGACGCCACTGCCGGACGTCCTGACGCGGCTCGCTTCGACCCTCACGGATGCCGCGGCCGGCGCCGAACCGGCCGGATGGGACGACGTCCGCGGCCGCGCGCAGTACGTGGCGGAGCGCGTGCAGTCGATGCGGCACACGCTCGACGACGCGTTGACGATCCACGCGACCCTCGTCAACCAGCGGCTGGACGAGAAGATGGCCGACCTCACCGTCGTCCAGGTGCGCCAGAACGAACAGGTCAAGAAGATCTCGTCGTGGGCGGCGATCGGATTCGCCCCGACGTTCGTCGCGAGCGTTTATGGCATGAACTTCAGATTCATGCCCGAGCTGGACCAGCCGTGGGGCTACCCGATGGCGCTCGGGCTGATGGTGCTCCTGAGCGCCGGTCTCTACGGGATCTTCAAGCGCAACGACTGGCTCTGACGTCTCGTCGTCGCGTACGGCGAAGGCCCCGCCGAGCGGAGATGCTCGACGGGGCCTCGTGACCTCAGGAGTGGGGTCAGTGCGTGTCTTCGGCCTCGACCTCGGAACGGTCTCCCGACCACAGCGTGTGGAAGGTGCCGTCCTTGTCGATGCGCTTGTAGGTGTGCGCACCGAAGAAGTCGCGCTGGCCCTGGATGAGGGCTGCCGGCAGGCGCTCCGCACGCAGGCCGTCGTAGTACGACAGCGACGAGCTGAAGGCGGGAGCGGGGATGCCGGCGCCGGCCGCGGCCTGCACGACGTGGCGCCACGCGTCCTGGGCGCGGCCGAGCGCCTCGACGAAGTACGGCGCGGTCAGCAGGACGGGGAGCTCGTCGCCGGTCGCGTACGCGTCGGCGATACGGTTGAGGAACTGCGCGCGGATGATGCAGCCGCCGCGCCAGATCTTCGACACCGCGCCGAGGTCGATGTTCCAGCCGTACTGGGCAGCGCCGGCACGGATCTCGTCGAAGCCCTGCGAGTAGGCGACGATCTTGGAGGCGTAGAGCGCGAGGCGCACCTGCTCGATGAAGGCGTCGGCGTCCTCGACCGTGAACGAGGCGTCGTCAGGGCCGGGCAGCGAGCCGGACACGTCGCGCTGCTCGCGGTGGCTCGACAGCGAACGCGCGAAGACGGCCTCCGCGATGCCCGAGACGGGCACGCCGAGGTCGAGCGCGGTCTGCACGGTCCACGCGCCCGTGCCCTTGGCACCGGCCTGGTCGACGATCACGTCGACCAGGGGCTGACCGGTGGCGGCATCCGTCTGACGCAGCACCTCGGCGGTGATCTCGATGAGGTACGACTCGAGCTCGCCGCGGTTCCACTCGGCGAAGATGTCGGCGATCTCGGCGGGCGATTTGCCGGTGCCGCGGCGGATGAGGTCGTAGGCCTCGGCGATGAGCTGCATGTCGGCGTACTCGATGCCGTTGTGCACCATCTTCACGAAGTGGCCGGCGCCGTCGTGGCCGACGTGCGTCACGCACGGCTCGCCCTCGGCGACCGCGGCGATCGATTTCAGGATGGGGCCGAGGGTCACCCACGACTCGTCGGGGCCTCCGGGCATGAGCGAGGGCCCGAGGAGGGCACCCTCCTCACCACCGGAGACGCCCATGCCGACGAAGTTGAAGCCGGCCTCGCGGACCGCCTTCTCACGACGGATGGTGTCGGTGAACAGCGAGTTGCCGCCGTCGACGATGATGTCGCCCGGCTCGAACACCCGCATGAGCTCGTCGATGACGGCGTCGGTGGGGCGACCGGCCTTGACCATGATGATCGCGGTGCGCGGCTTCTGCAGGTTCGCCGCGAACTCCTCGTACGAGAAGGCGGGGATGAAGCCTGCCTCGGGGTGGGTCTCGATGAGCTCGTCGGTCTTCGAACGCGACCGGTTGAACACGGCGACCGTGTTCCCTTCGCGGCTCGCGAGGTTTCGGGCGAGGTTCGAGCCCATGACGGCGAGTCCGACCACACCGATGTTCGCGGAGCCGGACCCGGCCTCGGCGGGAGCGCTGCTCTCGTCGGGGGTCGGGCGGTCGACCTCCTCGGGACGCGGGGCGCCCTCGTGGACCGTGGCCGCTTCGTGCGGCGCCTGATCCTGATCGGTCGAGGGTCCTGTCGGTGAGGGGGTCGACGCCATGCGTAGCTCCAGGTTCGCGTGCGGGTGGGGTGGCCAGGTGCTGCGAGAGAGCCCGGCTCTCTCGCCACTTTATCCGTTCGGCAGGCCGGCCGGAGCGGCTTGCGACAAGGCGTCGACACGTGCGACCGCGTCGGATGCGGCGCGGACGATGGCGGCGGCATCGCGTGCTCGGACGGCGGTCCGCGGCAGCATCCACGAACCGCCGACGGCGGTCACCTGCGGGTGCGCGAGATAGGCGTCGAGGTTCGTCGCGTCGATGCCGCCGGTCGGCACGAACCGCAGGTCGCCGAAGGGGCCGGCGAGAGCACGCAGGGCGGGGAGGCCGCCCGAGGTCTCTGCGGGGAAGAACTTGACGGTGGTGATCCCGGCGGCGAGCGCCCCCATGATCTCGCTCGCGCTGACGGCTCCGGGAATGAGGGGAACCCCGAGGTCGGCGGCGCGGTCGGCGACCGCGGGGTGGAAGCCGGGGGAGACGAGGAAGCGGGCACCGGCGGCGACGGCGGTGTCGACCTGGGCGGGCGAGACGATCGTGCCCGCGCCGACGAGCACGTCGCCTCGTTCGGCGATGGCTTCGATGGCGGCCGGTGCTGCGGGGGTGCGGAAAGTGATCTCGGCCACCGGGAGCCCGCCCTCGGCGAGCGCAGCGGCGATGAACAGGCCCTCGTCGGCGGTGTCGGCCACGACGACCGGAACGAGGCGGTGGCGGGCGATCTGATCGAGAACAGCGACCATGATGTTTCTCCTCGGGGTGTCCATCGTCGGCCGAATGATCATATCATTGGGTCTCGGCGACGCTGCTGCCCGCCGGACACCCGACGATGGGCCCCTATGAAGATCCTCGCTCTCGAAGCCAGCACCACCTCGGCGAAGACCATGCTCTTCGACACGGATACCGGCGCGGTCGCCGTTCGCAGCCGCCGGTTCGAAGTCGATGGGCCCGATTCGGCCGTCCGAGATGCCGACGCGATCTACATCCAGCTCATGGCCCTCGGTCGCGAGGCCGCAGCCGGCCAGCGGATCGACCTCATCGTGCTGAGCGGCACGTGGCACGGCCTCACCCTTCGCTCCGACGACCTCTCGGCGGTCACCCCGGTGATGGAGTGGCCCTACACCGGCGCGCAGGACCTCAGCGCCGCCCTCCGTGCGGACGACGACTTCACGTGGTGGTTCTACGAGCGCACGGGCTGCATGGTCAATGCCATCTATCCCGTGTTCAAACTTCAGCACCTCCGTGCGCAGGGGCTCGACATCGACGGGCTGCTGGCCCTCGACCAGGCCAGCCTCATCTTCGCTCGGATGACGGGTGAGGTCTGGACGAACGATTCCCTGGCCTCAGGCAGCGGGCTGCTCTCCGCCACCGATGCGACGTGGGACAGCGAGGTCATCGACCGCTTCGATCTCGGTCGCGTCCGGCTGCCCGAGCTGCACGAGACCACTGCCACGGCGCCCCTGTCGGCCGAGGCCGCTGTGCTCCTCGGACTCGCCGCGGGCATCCCGGTGCTCACCCCCGGCCCGGACGGCGGCTTGAACCAGATCGGCGACCTCGCGACCGAGCCCGGCGAGATGACCTTCTCGATGGGGACGAGCGGCGCGCTCCGCGTCGCGTCGCGTCATCCGGCGTTCTCGCCCACGCTGAGCACCTGGTCGTACCGCTCGCCGCTCGGTGCGCTGAGCGGCGCAGCGACCTCGGGATGCGGCAACTGCGTCGACTGGGCGCGCGACCGCCTGTTCGGGGCTTCGACCGACTACCTCGACATCGAGCCGTCGCTGTCGACCGACCGGGTCGACCTGCCCGTCTTCCTGCCCTTCCTGTTCGGCGAGCGGAGCCCGGGCTGGCAGGACCAGCGCCGCGGCGGCTTCGTCGATCTCGCGCCGGCACACTCGCGCGTGGACATGTACCAGTCGGTGCTCGAGGGCATCGTGTACTCGCTCTACCACTGCTACAAGGAGCTCACCGCCCTCGGTGGGACGCCTCGTCGCATCGTCCTCTCCGGCGGCGTCCTGTCGTCGCCGTTCTGGACGCAGCTCACGGCCGACGTGTTCGGGGTCGAGATGCAGGTCTCGGCGCAGCAGCACACCTCGATCGTCGGTGCGGTGCGGATGGGGATGCTCGCGAGCGGGCTCGACCTGCGGCATCCGGCCTTCGATGACGTCGAGGTGCGGACGATCACGCCTCGTGAGCAGCACCGAGATCGATACGACGAGGGGTTCGCCCGGTACCTCGATCAGTATCAGCGCACTGTGCCCGGATCGTCCGAGGCGGCGCGATGAAGGTCCTGGTGACGCCGACGTCTCTGTGCCGCGACCCGCACGGCGCATCGCTGCGCCGCCTCCGTGAGCAGGTCGGCGAGGTGATCCTCAATCCTCACGGGCGGCCACTCACGGCGGCGGAGCTCGTCCCGCTCGTCGCCGACGTCGACGGCATCATCGCCGGGCTCGACGACTATGACGCCGCCGTGTTCGAGGCTGCGCCCCGTCTGCGCGTCCTCGCGCGCTACGGCGTGGGCGTCGACCGGGTCGACCTGGATGCCGCGGCGGCGCGGGGCGTCGTCGTGACGCGGACGCCCGGCGCCAACGCGATCGCGGTCGCAGAGCTCGCGATCGGCCTCGTGCTCGCCGCAGCGCGGGGCATCCCGCGGCTCGACGAGGCGGTGCGTGCGGGGGAGTGGCCGCGCCTCGAGGGCAAGGAACTCACGGGCGGCACCGCCGGGGTCGTGGGCTTCGGGGCGATCGGCCGCCTGGTCGCCGAGCGTGCGCGGGGCCTCGGCATGACGGCGATCGCGTACGACCCGATGCTGCCCGACGAGGCGTTCGCGCAGGCCGGGGTCGAGCGGGTCGGCATCGACGAGCTGTGCCGCCGCAGCGATGTGGTGAGCCTGCACGTCCCGCTGCTGCCCGAGACCCGTCATCTGCTCGATGCGCGTCGACTGACCCTGCTGCCGCCGGGAGCGATCGTCGTCAACACCGCGCGAGGCGGCCTGCTCGACGAGGCCGCGGCGCGCCGCGCACTCGACGAGGGGCGCCTCCACGGCGTCGCCGTGGATGTCTACGAGACCGAGCCGCCGTCCAGTTCGCCGCTCGTCGGGCATCCCGGCGTGGTGGCGACGCCGCATGCGGGAGGGCACACGAGTGGTGCCGTGCAGCGAATGACGGATCAGTCGATCGATGCGCTGCTGGCGGCGCTGCGCGGCGAGCAGCCCGACGGCCTGGTCACACCAGCGCCCGGACCTCGCTGAGGACCGCGTCGACGTAGCCACGGGTGTGGCGCTCCGCACCGTCGGCGTCGCCGCGCGCGATCGCCGCGGCGGTGCGCACGTGGTTGTCGAGCGCCGCTTCGTAGGGGATCGCGGGAGTGAGTCCCACGTCGGAGCGCCCGGCGATGACGGCGGCGATCGCCGCCTTGTTCGCGGCGAGCATGAGGTTGCCGCTCATGTCGAGGATGAGGTCGTGGAACTGGATGTCGACCTCGAGGTACTCCGGCGATGCGCCCTTGCCGCTGCGACCGAGCTCCTCGAGACGCGCCGCCAGGCCGAGGAGCTCCGAGCGCTGCACGTCGGTGCCGCGCTGGGCGGCCAGTCGCGCGGCGATCGGCTCGACGGCGGACCGCAGCTCGTTCACCACGACGATCTGGTGGTCGCGGCGCGGTGATGCGAGCTGCCAGCCGATGAGGCGGGTATCGAGCGCGCTCCACTCGTTCGTCGGCGTCACGGTGAGACCGACGCGCCGGCGCGACGAGAGCATCCCCATCGCCTCCAGCACCCGAACCGCTTCGCGGATGACGGTGCGGGAGACCCCGAACTCGGCTTCGAGGTCGGCCAGAGTGCACACCGATCCGGGGGCGAGTTCGCCCGAGGCGATGCGCAGGCCGAGCGCGTCGAGCACGGATCCGTGGGATGCCTGCGCCATGACGCCTCCGATAAATACGATCAGTGGTTGTAAAAAATACGATCATTGTGCGAGGATCGCTCTGCTCCGCTGCCGTGGCACGGGGCAGCTCGAATCCTAACGCGGGACGATCCGCGGGGCTCAGCCCCCGGTCGTCCGCTTCCCGACATCAACGGAGATACCGATGGAAGACTGGACCCAGACCCTGGGTGCCGGACCGCTGCTGCTCATCGCAGTCGGCGCGATCGCCCTCATCCTGTTCCTGATCATCGTCTGCAAGGTGCACGCCTTCCTGACGCTGATCATCGTCTCGCTGCTCACCGCGTTCGTCGCGCAGGTGCCGGTCTCAGCGATCGCGAAGACCCTGACCGATGGCTTCGGCGGGACACTCGCCGGCGTCGCCCTCCTCGTCGCCCTCGGTGCGATGCTGGGCAGGCTCATCGAGCACTCCGGCGGCGCCAAAGCGCTCGCTGACAAGTTCGTCGAGATCTTCGGCGAGAAGCGCGCCCCGTTCGCGCTCGGCATCGCGTCGCTCATCCTCGGCTTCCCGATGTTCTTCGATGCGGGGCTCGTCATGATGCTCCCGATCATCTTCGCCATCGCCCGCCGCGTCTCCAAGGCGAACGTCCTGCTGTTCGGCATCCCCGCCGCTGCGGCGTTCTCGGTCATGCACGTCTTCCTGCCGCCGCACCCCGGCCCCGTCACCGCGACCGAGGCGTACGGGGCGAACCTCGGCCTCGTCCTGCTCCTCGGCCTCGTCATCGTCTTCCCCGTCTGGTACGTCTCCGGTTACCTGTGGGGCAAGTTCATCGCCGCGCGTATCCCGCTGCCGGTGCCGGCTCTCTTCGGCGAGAAGGATGACGACCAGCCGGCGAACCCGCCGCGTCCGCTGACGATCGTCCTGCTCCTGCTCCTGCCGATGTTCCTCATCTTCATGAACACGGGGCTCACGACCCTCGCCTCCGCCGGCGCCGTGTCCACGGACGACCTGTGGGTCCAGGTGCTGGTGCTCCTCGGCAACTCCTTCGTGGCTCTGCTCATCACCGTCATCGTCGCGACCTTCGTGCTGGGCACGCGCCGCGGTGAGAACGGCACGGCGCTCGAGAAGGTCGTCGACTCGGCTCTCGGTCCTGTCGCCTCGGTCATCCTCATCACCGGCGCCGGCGGCATGTTCGGCGGCGTCCTGCGCGCCTCGGGCATCGGTGACGCGCTCGCCGACACGCTGTCCGACCTCGGCCTGCCGATCATCGTGGCCGCATACGTCATCGCCGTCATCATCCGCCTCGCGCAGGGGGCGGCCACCGTCGCTCTGGTGACGGCAGCGGGCCTCGCGGCGCCGGCTGTCGCTGCGGGTGACTTCAACCCGCTCCAGGTGGCCGCCATCGTCCTGGCCACCGCGGCCGGCTCGGTGTTCGCCGGACACGTCAACGACTCGGGCTTCTGGCTCGTGGGCCGCCTCATGGGCATGGACGTGAAGACGACCCTGAAGACGTGGACCGTGCAGCAGGCGATCGAGTCGGTGCTGGCGTTCGTGCTCGTGCTCGGTCTGTTCGGGCTCGCGTCCCTCATCTGAGTCCACCCGACGACTGTTCCCTTCCGGACGACAAGGAGTTCCGATGTCCTCTCTGTTCGATGTGACCGGCCGCGTCGCCCTCGTGACGGGCTCGTCGCGCGGGCTCGGGCGATCCCTCGCACTCGCCCTGGCCCGGGCGGGCGCACGTGTCGTCGTCCACGGCCGTGATGCCGAGGCGGTCGAGCGCACGCGGCGTGAGGCCGCCGAGGCCGGCTCGCCCGAGCCGGTGGCGGCGGTCTTCGACGTCACGGATGCCGCTGCCGTCGAGGCGGGGGTCGCGGCCATCGTCACCGAGGTCGGGGTGCCCGACATCCTCGTCAACAACGCGGGAATCCAGCGGCGCGCCCCCTTCGCGGAGTTCTCGGTGTCCGACTGGGACGAGATCGTCGCGGCCAACCTCAACGGCGTCTTCTACGTCGCGCGTTTCGTGGCGCCGGGAATGGTCGAGCGCGGGTCGGGGAAGATCGTCAACATCGCCTCGGTGCAGTCGGCGCTGGCGCGCCAGACGATCGCGCCGTACTCGGCGACCAAGGGCGCGGTAGCGCAGCTCACGAAGGGGATGGCGGCCGACCTCGCTCGGCACAACGTGCAGGTGAACGCGCTGTCGCCCGGCTACTTCGCGACCGAGATGAACCGCGCCCTCGTCGACGACGCCGATTTCAGCGCGTGGCTCACGCAGCGCACCCCGGCACAGCGCTGGGGTGACTTCAGCGAGCTCGACGGGGCCCTGCTCTTCCTCTGCTCGGATGCCTCGAGCTTCGTGTCGGGGCAGAACATCTTCGTCGACGGCGGCATGACCGCCGTCGTCTGATCCGGAAGGACCGCCATGCGCGCAGCGCACATCCATGCAAAACAGCACATCGAGATCTCGGACGTCCCCGCGCCGGCACCCGGCGAGGGAGAGGTGCGCATCCGCGTCGACTTCGTCGGCATCTGCGGGTCGGACCTCCACTATTACTACGAGGGCGCCAACGGGGCTTTCGTCGTGAAGGAGCCGCTGATCCCAGGGCACGAGCTCAGCGGCCGCATCGATCTCGACCCCACGGGGCAGTGGGAGCCCGGCACGCCCGTGACGCTTCACCCCGCCACCTTCGGTCGCAAGGTGGCGGCGATCGCGGACGACCCGCACCTCTGGCCGGGTGGCGCCTACCTCGGCAGCGCCTCGACGACGCCGCACACGCAGGGCGCCCTCGCCGAGCTCATCGTCGCGGACCGCGCCATGGTGCGGCCGCTTCCGTCGACGCTGCCGACCCGGCGGGCGGTGCTGGCCGAGCCGCTTGCGGTCGCCCTGCACGGGCTGGGGAAGGCGGGCGAGATCGCGGGCGCGCGGGTTCTCGTGACCGGCGCCGGACCCATCGGGCTGCTGGTGGTGGCCGCCGCGATCGCCGCCGGTGCGGGGGAGGTGCATGCGACGGACGTGCTCGCCGGCCCGCTCGAGCGCGCGCGACGACTCGGTGCGACGACGACGTTCGACGTGACGAGCGAGCAGCCGCCGGCCGACGCCTACGACGTCGTGCTGGAGTGCTCGGGCGTCGCGGCGTCGGTGTCCGCCGCGTTGCGCGCGGTGCGGCCGGCGGGGCGCGTCGTGCAGGTGGGCATGGTCCCCAACGAGCCGCGACCGGTCAACCTGGCGCCCTTCATCTCCAAGGAGGTCGTCTACGTCGGCACGTTCCGCTTCAAGGACGAGATCGACGAGGCGGTGCGCCTCCTCGACGAGCGTCCCGAGATCGAGCAGGTCATCACCCACGTGGTCGACGCCGCCGACATCGTCGAGGCGTTCGCGACGGCGAAGGACTCGGAGACGTCCGGCAAGGTCGTCGTCGCGGTCTGGCCCGGCTGAGCCGACACGAAAGCGCGAGGCTGACGGAGACGATCGACCCGAGCGTCATCGCTCCGATGACCCACAGAAGCACGTGAGAGAACCAGCCGTATTCCATTTTTCCTCCGGGCGTAGACGACGTCTCACCCACCCTACCCAGCGCTGGTAGAGTAGGGGTGTACTTCGGCGAGGGATGCCGCGTGCCCGCTGTGCGGGAACCGGGATCCGTGATCGACGAGGGTGTGTGCAGGACGTTTCCTCTCCACGCGCTCGCGTTCGCGTCGAACCCGCATACCGCTGAGCAGGGCCCCGGGCCCACAAGGAGAAACGCATGTCCACCGAGACCGACACCAAGGTCGTTGCAGAGACGCGCACCAACTTCGGCAAGGGCTTCGCCCGCCGTCTGCGTGCCGCCGGCCAGATCCCCGCCGTCATCTACGGGCACGGCACCGACCCCGTGCACGTCGCCCTGCCGGGCCACCAGATGCTGCTGCTCGTCCGCCGCGCGAACGCCGTCATCGAGCTGACCATCGACGGCAAGGAGCAGCTGGTCCTCGTCAAGGACGTCCAGCGCGACCCCGTGCGTCAGATCATCGAGCACATCGACCTCCTCGTCGTGAAGAAGGGCGAGAAGGTCCAGGTCGACGTTCCCGTCGTCGTGACCGGCGAGCCGTTCTCGGGCACCATCGCGACGCAGGACGCGTCGTCGATCACGCTCGAGGTCGAGGCCACCCACATCCCCACCAACGTCGAGGTCGACGTCGAAGGCCTCGAGGACGGCGCGCGCATCACGGCCGCGGACCTGACGCTGCCCCGCGGCGCCACGCTGGTGACCGACCCCGAGACGCTCGTCGTCGCCGTGTCGGTCCCCGCAGCGACGCTCGCCGCCGTCGACGAGATCGAGGCCGCCGACGAGGCGACCGCCGCCGAGCAGTCCGACGAGGCTGAGGGCGACGAGAAGTCCGAGTAATACTCACCCCTGCGGAGCCCGTTCTCACCTCGTGAGGACGGGCTCCGTCGTTCGAAAGGCGCGCCATGGCGGATACCTGGCTCATCATCGGTCTCGGCAATCCGGGGCCGCGCTACGAGGCGACCCGGCACAACGTCGGCCAGATGGTCATCGACGAACTGGCGAGCCGGCGCGGTGAGACGCTTCGTTCGCACAAGGCCAACGCCTGGGCGGCCGAGTCCTGGCTCCGGCCCGGTGCCGCCAAGATGGTGCTGGCCAAGCCGAAGACGTTCATGAACGTCTCGGGAGGCCCCGCGGCCGCGCTGGCCTCCTTCTACGGCGTCGACCCGGACCACGTCGTCGTGGTCCACGACGAGCTCGACATCCCCTTCGACACCATCAAGCTCAAGACGGGCGGCGGCCACGGCGGCCACAACGGCGTCCGAGACATCGCCAAGGCGCTCGGCACCCCCGAGTTCGCGCGTGTCCGCGTCGGGATCGGGCGGCCCACGGGGTCCCAGGATCCGGCCGACTGGGTGCTCGACCCGTTCTCGGCGGCCGAGCGCAAGACGCTCGGCATCCTCGTCTCGGATGCTGCCGACGCGGTCGAGGCGGTCGTGGGTGAGGGGCTCCTCGCCGCGCAGCAGCGCTTTCACGCGCCGCGCTGAGCACGCTGCCCGCGCACGGCGAGGCGCCCGTGTCGGCGGCCGGCGGTAGGCTTCTGTGGTGACAGTTCCCGGGATCGTGCGCGCCCTTTCGCAGGCTGACTCCTTCCGGGAGGCGGTGACATCCGGTGCGGTCGGCAGCGTCGACTACTCGCTGGCCGACGGCCTCGACGCCCCGCTCCTCGCCGCGCTGCTCGAACAGCGCCGGAGCGAGGGCCGACCCGCTGTCGTCCTCGCCGTCGCGCCCACCGGTCGTCGCGCCGAGACGCTCGGTGCTGCGCTGCAGTGTCTCGTCCCCGAGGCCGAGATCGTTCACTTCCCCGCCTGGGAGACGCTGCCGCACGAACGTCTGAGCCCGAGCCCCGAGACGGTGGGGCGTCGGCTCGCCGTGCTCCGCCGTGCAGCGGCCCATGATGGCGGCACGCCGTTGATCGTCACCGCCT
Source organism: Microbacterium sp. H37-C3 (assembly GCF_027157935.1). Classification (NCBI taxonomy): domain Bacteria; kingdom Bacillati; phylum Actinomycetota; class Actinomycetes; order Micrococcales; family Microbacteriaceae; genus Microbacterium; species Microbacterium sp. H37-C3. The sequence continues at coordinate 100,060 of NZ_JAPVLR010000001.1, forward strand.
CGGTGCGCGCCGCTCTGCAGCCGCTTGCCGCGGGCCTGACCGACGCCGAGCCGATCTCGCTCACGCTGGGCACACGCGGGAGCGACCTCGAGCAGGTCGTCCGCCGTCTCGTCGAACTCGCCTATCACCGTGTCGACATGGTCTCCCGCCGCGGCGAGTTCGCGGTGCGCGGCGGCATCCTCGACGTCTTTCCGGCCGCGGCCGACCACCCGCTGCGCATCGACTTCTTCGGCGACGAGGTCGACCAGATCCGCGCGTTCTCGATCGCCGACCAGCGGTCGCTCCCGGGCGAGGTCGAGAAGGCCGAGCTGCTTCCGGCCCGCGAGCTGCTCCTGACGCCGGCCGTTCGCGAGCGCGCCGCGGCGATGGCACCGACGTTCCCCAGCCTGACCGGCATGCTCGAGAAGATGTCGCAGGGCATCCCCGTCGAGGGGATGGAGTCGCTCCTGCCCGCGCTGGCGGAGGGGGTCGTGCCGCTCGTCGACTACCTGCCCCGAGGCTCCGCGATCGCGCTGGTCGATCCCGAGCGCTCGCGCACCCGGGCGCGCACGCTCGGCGAGACGAACCGTGAGTTCCTCGAGGCGGCCTGGAGCGCGGCCACCGCCGGGGCGGACAGCCCGGTCGATCTCGGCGCGGGCGACTTCCTGACGCTCCCCGCGCTGCGCGAGGCGATGCGTGAACGCTCCGGCGTGTGGTGGACGCTCAGCGCGTTCGACTCGGGCGCAGCGGATGCCGCGGACGAGGGGCTGACCGACGCGGGCGACGACCTGCGCATCGACGGCAGTGCGGTGCCGTCTTTCCAGGGCAACGTCGACGGCGCCACTGCTCATATCGGTGACCTCCTCTCGCGCGGCTGGCGCGTCGTGGTGTGCGCGTCCGGTCCTGGGCTCGTCGACCGTGCCCGCGACGTGCTCGCCGAGCGCGGCATCGCCGCACGCACGAGCGATGGGGTCGCCGAATTGGCCGACGAGGCCGTCGCGGTCTGCGTCGTGGCGTCGCTCGAGCGCGGCTTCGAGTCGGCGGAGGCGAAGCTCGCCGTCCTGACCGAGAGCGAGTTCTACGGGCGCACGATCGGCAATGACGGCCGCGTGGTGAAGAAGCTCGCGACGCGACGGCGCAACGTCGTCGATCCGTTGCAGCTCAAGCCCGGTGACGTCGTCGTCCACTCGACCCACGGCATCGGAAAGTTCGTCGAGCTCGTGCAGCGCGAGGTATCGAGTGGCGGGCGCAACGCGGTGAAGACGCAGCGCGAGTACCTCGTGCTCGAGTACGCGCCCGCCAAACGCGGCTATCCCGGCGACAAGCTCTTCGTGCCGACCGATCAGCTCGACCAGCTCTCGCGCTACGTCGGCGGTGAGGCACCGGTGCTCTCGAAGATGGGCGGCAGCGACTGGGCGGCCGCGAAGGGCAAGGCGCGCAAGGCCGTGCGTGACATCGCCGTCGAGCTCGTCAAGCTGTACTCGGCCCGCATGGCGTCGAAGGGTCACGCGTTCGGGCCCGACACCCCGTGGCAGCGCGAGCTCGAAGAGGCGTTCCCGTTCGCGGAGACGCCCGACCAGCTGCAGACGATCGACGAGATCAAGGCCGACATGGAGAAGCCGATCCCGATGGATCGCCTGCTCTCGGGCGACGTCGGGTTCGGCAAGACAGAGGTCGCCGTCCGCGCCGCGTTCAAGGCGATCCAGGAGGGGAAGCAGGTCGCGATGCTGGTCCCGACCACGCTTCTCGCGAAGCAGCACCTCGAGACGTTTACCGAGCGCTTCGCCGGATTCCCGGTCAAGGTGCGCCCCCTGTCGCGGTTCCAGACCGCGAAGCAGGCCCGCGAGACGGTCGACGGGCTCGCCGACGGCACCGTCGACATGGTCATCGGCACCCACCGCATCCTGACCGAGAAGGTCGCCTTCAAGGATCTCGGGCTCCTCATCATCGACGAGGAGCAGCGGTTCGGTGTCGAACACAAGGACTCGCTGAAGAAGCTGAAGACCGGCGTCGACATCCTCGCGATGAGCGCGACGCCGATCCCGCGCACGCTCGAGATGGCGGTGACCGGCATCCGCGAGATGTCGACCCTGGCGACCCCGCCCGAGGAACGGCATCCGATCCTGACCTATGTCGGACCCCGCAGCGACAAGCAGATCGCGGCGGCCATCCGACGCGAGCTGCTGCGCGAGGGCCAGGTGTTCTTCGTGCACAACCGCGTGCAGTCGATCCAGCGGGTCGCGGCGCAGCTCGGTGAGCTGGTGCCCGAGGCGCGCATCGCCGTCGCGCACGGCCAGATGGGGGAGCACCAGCTCGAGCAGGTCGTGGACGATTTCTGGGAGCGGCGTGCCGACGTCCTCGTCTCGACGACGATCGTCGAGACCGGACTCGACATCTCGAACGCCAACACCATCATCATCGACCGTGCCGACAAGTACGGACTGAGCCAGCTGCACCAGCTGCGCGGCCGGGTCGGGCGCGGGCGCGAGCGCGCTTACGCGTACTTCCTGTACGACGAGAACAAGCCGCTGAGCGAGACCGCCGCCGACCGCCTCGAGACGATCGCGGTCAACAACGACCTCGGCTCGGGCATGCAGGTCGCGCTGAAAGACCTCGAGCTGCGTGGCGCGGGCAACCTGCTGGGCGCCGAGCAGGCCGGTCACATCGCCGGTGTCGGATTCGACCTCTACCTGCGGATGATCGGCGAGGCCGTCTCGACCTTCCGGGGCGAGGAGGTCGACGGGCCGGCCGAGCTGCGGCTCGAGCTCCCCGTGGCGGCGCGCATCCCCGAGGACTACATCGACAGCGAGCGCCTGCGCCTCGAGGCCTATCAGAAGCTGTCGGCTGCGGCAGCGGTCAGCGCGAAGGACGACGCAATCGATCTCGTCGTCGAGGAGCTGACCGACCGGTACGGCCGCCCGCCGGCCGAAGTGGAGGGACTGCTCGCGGTCGCTCGTCTGCGTCGACGGGCCGCCCAGTCGGGGCTCACCGACGTCGTCGCGATGGGGCCGAACCTGCGGGTCGCGCCGGCGCGCCTGCCCGAGTCGATGCGCATCCGACTGCAGCGGCTGTACCCCAAGGCCAAGCTCCTCGCCGGCGGCGAAGCCCTCGTGGTCCCGCTGCCGACGGCAGGCGGCACCGTGCTCGGCGATGCGGATCTCATCGCGTGGACGGGTCAGCTGCTCGAGCAGCTCTTCCCCGCCGCCGCGCCGACGACGCCCGCCGCGACGTCCTGACGCGTCTCGGCCTCCTCGTCGGGAGGGCCCGTCAGAGGGTGATGCGGCCCGTCGCCAGCAGGACGACGGCGCATGCGGCACCGATGACCGACGCGCCGAAGATCAGCCATTCGATGCGCGTGAAGACGCGGGCTCCGGCGCGCCGACGCGCCGCGGCGAAGAGTGCTGTGCCCGGCACGATGATCAGCAGCGAGAGCAGGAGGTAGTGCGCACCGGCAGCGATCAGGAGGAACGTCGTGTACGCCGTCGCGATCACGGCGACGACGAGGTCGCGCATCCGCGCACGATCGCCCGGGCGGTAGGTCTCGCCGGTGATGGTGAGCTTGAGCGCATACCCGGCCGAGAGGACGAACGGGATCAGCACGAGGACACTCGTCAGATCGAGTGCCACCGAGAACGCGTTCTCGGCGAAGAGGACCACGACCAGCAGCACCTGCACCAGCGTCGTCGACAGGAGGAGCGCACCGACCGGGGTGTCGTCGGCATTGGTCCGCGAGAGGAATCTCGGGAGATCGCCCGACCGCGACGCCTCCAGCAGGACCTCCGCGGCCATCAGGGTCCACGACAGGTACGCGCCGAGAACGGCGACGATGAGGGATGCGCCGATGAAGACCGCACCGGCCGGGCCGACGATCGTCTCCAGGACTCCGCCCAGCGACGGCTCGGGCAGAGCGGCGATCTCCTCCCGCGGCAGCACGCCGAACGAGACGATGGTCACCGACGCGAACACTGCGAGCACGCTGAGGAAGCCGAGGAGGGTCGCGCGGCCCACGTCGCGGCGCGACCGGGCGTGCCGCGAGTTGACGCTCGCGCCCTCGAGACCGATGAAGACGAAGACGGTGACGAGCATCGTGGCGCGGATCTGATCCCACAGCGGAGCGCCCGACGGGCCCGCCCAGTTGGCGGCGAACACCGCGGGATCGAAGACGGTGGCGCAGAGGATGACGAACACGACGATCGGCAGCGTCTTCGCGATGCTGACGACGCGGTTGACGGCGGCCGCCGATCGCACTCCGCGGCGGATCAGAATGAAGAACAGCCAGAGCCCCGCCGACGACACGGCCACGGCTGCCACCGTATCGCCTGCACCGAGGGCCGGGAACACCGCTCCGAGGGTGGAGGTGATGAACACCCAGTAGAAGACGTTGCCCGCGCACGCGCTGGCCCAGTAGCCGAACGCCGAGAAGTACCCGAGGTACCTCCCGAAACCGGCTCGCGCGTAGCTGTAGACACCCGCGTCGAGATCCGGCCGACGGTTGGCCAGAAGCTGGAACGCGAAGGCGAGCGCGAGCATGCCCCCGCCCGCGACCGCCCACGCGATGAGCGTCCCGGCGACCCCGGTCTCGGCCGCGAAACCAGCGGGGAGCGAGAACACGCCCGCTCCCACCATCGACCCGATGACGAAGGTCGACAGGGTGAGCATCGACACGGTCGCCGGGCGGGCTGCGGGGCGCGTGAGAGCGGACTCCGTGGGGGAGGAGGGATCGGAAGGCACGGGGTGAAAGCCTAACCCGGCTCGTAACCCGTCCGGCCGCGCGGCAGCGTCAGATGACGCCCTGGGCGAGCATCGCGCGTGCCACGCGCTCGAACCCGGCCGCATTAGCCCCGACGACGTAGTCGCCCGGGTGGCCGTAGCGCTCCGCGGCCGCGAATGCGGCGTCATGGACGTTCTTCATGATCTCGCGGAGCTTGTTCTCGCTGTCGGCGAAGCCCCACCGCTGGCGCGACGCATTCTGGCTCATCTCCAGCGCGGATGTCGCGACACCGCCCGCGTTCGCCGCCTTGCCGGGGCCGAAGAGCACTCCGGCCGCCCGGAACGCGTCGACCGCTTCGGGGGTCGAGGGCATGTTGGCTCCCTCGACGACGACCCGGACGCCGCTGTCGACGAGCGCGCGGGCGTCGTCTCCGTCGAGCTCGTTCTGCGTCGCGGACGGGATGGCGACGTCGACCGCGGTGCGCCACGGGCGGCCACCTTCGATGAACGTCGCGCGGGGCCGGTGATCCAGGTACGCCGAGACGCGTCGGCGGTCGGTCTCCTTGACCTGCTTGAGCACGGCGAGGTCGATCCCGTCCTCGTCGACGATGGTGCCCGACGAGTCGGATGCCGTGATCGGGGTCGCACCGAGCTGGTACGCCTTCTCGATGGCGTACGTCGCGACGTTGCCCGAGCCCGACACCGCGACGCGCTTGCCCTCGAGCGAGTCGCCCGCGACGGCGAGCATCTCCTGCGCGAAGAAGACCGCGCCGTAGCCCGTCGCCTCGGTGCGGACCTCGGCCCCGCCCCACTGCACGCCCTTGCCCGTGAACATGCCCGACTCGTGGCGGTTGGTGATCTTGCGGTACTGCCCGAAGAGATACCCGATCTCGCGCGCACCCACGCCGATGTCGCCGGCCGGGACGTCGGTGTGCTCGCCGAGGTGGCGGTACAGCTCGTTCATGAACGACTGGCAGAAGCGCATGATCTCGGCATCCGAGCGACCGTGCGGGTCGAAGTCGCTGCCGCCCTTGGCGCCGCCGATGCCCTGACCGGTGAGGGCGTTCTTGAAGATCTGCTCGAAGCCGAGGAACTTCACGATCGACAGGTTCACGGTCGGGTGAAAGCGCAGCCCGCCCTTATACGGTCCGAGCACCGAGGAGAACTGCACGCGATAGCCGCGGTTGACGCGAACGGTGCCGGCGTCGTCGAGCCACGGCACGCGGAACATGATCTGTCGCTCGGGCTCGACCAGACGTTCGAGGATGCCGTCGCGCGCGAGCTCGGGCTGGACCTCCACGACCGGCGCGATCGCCTCGAGCACCTCGTGCACGGCCTGCTGGAACTCGGGCTCGTGCGGATTGCGCTGGAGGACGGTGTCGAAGACCGGCTGAACGGAGGAGGGCAGGGGAGCGTGGTGTTCGGTCATGGTGGAGCTTTCTGGCCGAGCGGGCGGGACCCGATCCACGCTAGCGGGCACGACGGAGCCTGCCCGGCCATATGACGATCACCCGGTGTTCTGGAGGCCCGCTGCGACGCCGTTGACGGTGATGAGCAGCAGGCGCTGCCACTCGGGCGGGGTGGGTGCGTCCTGCTCGGTCGAGCGGAGCACACGCAGCGCCCGCAGCTGCAGGAGCGAGAGGGCGTCGACGTACGGGCTGCGCATCTTCACGGCGCGCTGGAGCACGGGCTTGTTGGCGAGCAGACCGTCGCCTCCCGCGATGCGCACGACCCAGTCGCGGGTGAGCAGCATCTCGTCGACGACGAGCTGTGCGAGATCATCGCGGTCGGCGAGCGCGAGGTGTCGACGAGCCATGCGCGGGTCGGCCTTCGCGAGGCTCATCGCCACGTTGTCGATGACCGTGCGCAGCAGGGGCCACTGCTGGTACGCCTCACGCAACAGCGCTTCGTCCCCAACCGCCTCGAGTGCGGTTCCGAGCCCGAACCAGCCCGCGAGGTTGATGCGCGCCTGCGTCCAGGCGAAGACCCACGGGATCGCGCGCAGGTCTTCGAGCGACTCGACGGACAACCCGCGGCGCGCCGGGCGCGAGCCCAGGGCGAGGAGGCCGATCTCCTCCATCGGCGTGACGGCGGCGAACCACGGGGCGAACCCGGGTGCCTTCACGAGGGAGAAGAAGCGCTCGCGCGAGGCGGCATCCATCGTCGCCGCCACGTCGGCATACCGCTCGGCGGCTCGGCTGTTGCGCTCTTCGATCGACGGTGCGGAAGCGAGCAGGATCGCGGCGGCCACCTGATCGATGTGACGCAGGGCGATGTCGGGGTCGCCGTAGCGGGCGAAGATGACCTCGCCCTGTTCGGTGAGCTTGAAGCGACCGTCGACCGAGTGCGGCGGCTGGGCGAGGATGGCGGAGTTGGCGGGCCCGCCGCCGCGGCCGAGAGCGCCGCCGCGGCCGTGGAACAGAGTGAGCTCGATGCGCTGCTCCTGCGCCCATGCGGCGATGCGTGCCTGCGCCTCGTAGAGGGCGAGGTTGGCTGCGACCGGTCCGACGTCCTTCGACGAGTCGGAGTAGCCGAGCATGACCTCCAGGCGCCGGCCGGTGGCTTCGAGGCGCGCGGCGAACGCCGGGTGGTCGATGATCTCGGCGAGGATTCCGGGAGCTGCCTGCAGATCGGCGAAGGTCTCGAACAGCGGGATGACGTCGAGGACCGGCGGGGTCCCGTCGGGACCGACGGCGTGACGCGCGAGGGCGTGCACGTTCGCGAGGTCGTCCACCGACTGCGTGAACGACACGATGTAGCGGCCCGCGGCCCGCGGGCCGAAGCGCTTCTGCACCTGCGAGATGGTACGGAAGACCTCCAGGACCTCGTTCGCGAGATCGCTCAGCTCGCCGCCCGCCTCGCACTCGGCGAGAACCTTGGCGTGGACGGCGGAGTGCTGCCGGACCTCGAGCTCCGCGAGGTGGAAGCCGAAGGTCTCGACGGCCCAGATCAGCTGCTGGAGCGCGCCGAAGGCCTGGCGCTTGGCGCCGGCCTCGTCGAGCGAGCTCTGCACGACACGCAGGTCGGCGAGGAACTCCTCGGGGTCGCTGTAGGCGAGGTCGGCGTTGCGCGCACGGGTGGCGCGGATGCGGCGTGCGAGCAGCATCATGACGCGCTTGTGGTGCTCCCCGGGGGCGCGCTTCACGGCGTCGGCGGCGCCCTCGTCGTCGGACGCGGCGAGGCGATCCCACAGTGCTCGCAGCGCGGGACTCGGGGGCGTCGTGTCTCCCGACATGGTCAATCCGCGGCCGACGCGCTCGGTGCTGCGCTCAAGGCCGAGAAGCACGTGCTCGGCGGCGATGCCGGCGGCCTTCTTCGTGACCGACGCGGTGACGAAGGGGTTCCCGTCACGGTCGCCGCCGACCCATGTACCCAGACGCACGAACGGCGCCACCACCGGGGGACGGCTGCCGGCGACCTCGCCCTGCAGGGCGTCGTCGAGACGACGGTAGACCAGCGGGATCGTCGTGTAGAGGGTGTCGTCGAACACGGCCATGACGGCGCGGACCTCGTCGGTCGGCGTCGGCTTCTCGGCGCGCAGCGGCGACGTGCGCCAGAGCGTGTCGATCTCCTCGAGCATGCGGCGGCGGGCCCGTCGGTGCTCGGCGCCACCGGCAGCGGAGTTCTCGAGCGTCTCGAGCAGGGTCACGAGCCTCCGGATGCTCTGCGAGACCGCGCGGCGACGTGCCTCCGTGGGGTGCGCCGTGAAGACGGGGTGGAAGCGCAGTTCGCGCAGCCGGCGCGCCGCTTCGTCCTCGCCCACCTCGGACGACAGCTGCGCGTATGCGGCGGGGATGGAGTCGCTCGCGCTGTCCTGGTCGGAGATGCCCGCGCGCTCGCGCAGCAGACGGACACGCTGGTGCTCCTCGGCGAGGTTCACGAGGTGGAAGTACACGGTGAAGGCGCGCGCGACCTCGTCCGCACGCGAGACACTGAACGACTCGGCGATCGCCGCCGCGCGCTCGAACGCTTCGGGCGAGTCGTCGGTGTACGCCTGGATCGTGGCGCCTCGCAGGCGCTCGACGTCGTCGAAGAGGCCGGGCGAGCCGCTCTCTCGCAGCACCTGGCCCAGCATCGAGCCGAGCATCCGGACATCGGCGCGCATCGCCTCGGGAATCTCTTGCTCGGCCTCGTATCGGCCGACGAGATCGATGGCTTCGGTTCGGGTCAGCTCGCGCATGCCTCCAAAGTACTGGCACGCGCGACCGCGCTTTGACACGGGCGTCATACACGCGGCGTCGGGCGCCGCTGTGTTACGGCGGGACTAGCCTGGGACCGCCCCGTACGAAGGAGCCCGATGTCCGATCCGCTGCGTGACGCCGCCGAGACGATGCGCGCCGTGCGCGAGCGATGCGTGTGGACGGCGCAGATCTCTCATCGCGATCTCGTCCCGTACCTCATCGAGGAGTCGGCAGAGGTGGTGGATGCCGTCGAAGCGGGCACCGCGGCTGACCTTCGCGAAGAGCTCGGCGACCTTCTGTGGCAGGTGCTCTTCCACGCTGAGATCGCGTCGCGGTCGGCATCCGACCCGTTCGACATCGACGACGTCGCCCGGGGTCTGACCGAGAAGATGGTGCGGCGGCATCCCCACGTTTTCGGCGACGCGACGGCCGAGACTCCCGAGCAGGTGCTCGTGCTCTGGAACGCTGCGAAGTCGGCCGAGAAGCGCGCGCGCACGAGTGTGCTCGACGGAGTGTCCGCCCACATGCCGACGCTCGCCCTGGCCCAGAAGATGCTCGCCAAGTCGGAGTCCGTCCTGTCGGCCGCACCGGCGCCACCCGCGGAATCGCCCGCCGACGAGGCCGGGCTCGGTGACGCACTGCTCGCGCTCGTCGCTCACGGCCGCGCCCAGGGCTGGGATGCCGAGCGCGCCCTGCGCGAACGACTGCGCACCCTGGGCGCCGACATCCGCGAGGCCGAGGGCACCAGTGGCGCCGCCGCCGACCTGGAAGGATAGGACGGTGCCCACCGTGAACCCGCCGCGCGGCATGCGCGACTTCCTTCCCGCCGACAAAGCCCGCCGCGAGCGCGTTCTCGCCGTCGTCCGCGAGCGCTACCGAGCGCACGGCTTCGACGAGATCGAGACACCCGTCATGGAGGAGTACGGACGTCTGCACGCCGGAATCGGCGGCGACAACGAGAAGCTCGCTTACAACGTGCTCGCGCGCGGACTCGACGCCGACGGCATCCGTGCCGCGGCGGACGACCCTGCCGCGCTCACCGATCTGGGGCTGCGCTACGACCTGACGGTGCCGCTCGCCCGCTTCTACGCCTCGCACCGTGCCGAGCTGCCCACGGTGTTCCGCGCGATCCAGATCGCGCCGGTGTGGCGCGCCGAGCGGCCGCAGAAGGGTCGCTACCGGCAGTTCGTGCAGTGCGACATCGACATCATCGGCGACGCGACCTCGCGTGCGGAGGCCGAGCTGATGACGGCGAGCCTCGACGCTCTCGACGCGCTCGGGCTGACCGGTGCGTCGGTGCGCATCAACGACCGGCGCGTGCTCGATGCGATGCTCGCGACGTTCGGCTTCGCCGAGTCCGAGCGCCCGGGAGTGCTCATCACGATCGACAAGCTCGACAAGCTCGGGACGGACGGCGTCGTAGCGGAGCTGCGCGAGCGTGGTGCGACCCCGGCCGCCGCGGACGCGTTCGAGGCGTTCCTTCGCCGCCCGCAGTCGGATGCCGCGGCCTTCGACGCCGACGGCATCCGCTCGCGACTCCCCGAGGGCGTGGGCGACGACGTGATCTCGCACCTCGTCGGCATCGGCGAGGCCGTGCGGTCGGCGCGGGGCGGGGCGACCGAGGTGCCGCTCGTCTTCGACCCGTTCCTCGTGCGGGGCATGGGCTATTACACCGGCACGATCTTCGAGCTAGCGCACCCCTCGGTGTCGTACTCGCTCGGCGGGGGCGGCCGCTACGACGGCATGATCGGCCGGTTCCTCGGCTCGGACGTGCCGGCCGTGGGCTTCTCGCTGGGGTTCGAAAGGCTCGTCGACCTGCTGGGCTCGTCGGCGGGCGATGACCGCACCGGCGTCGTGCTCGTCCACGATCGTGACGTGCCGCTGCCCGAACTCCTCGCCGCGAAGGCGTTCCTTCTCGCGACCGGTTCGCGGGTGCGGCTCGAGCAGCGCCCGAAGAACCTCAAGGCGCTGCTCGAGCGCGCCGCTGCCGACGGCTACGCCGCCTTCGTCACGCTGCGTGCGGGGGAGGACGTCGGATCGGTCGAGCCACGCCCGATCGGCTGAGGGACTCCCGACGTCGTTCGCGCGAGCGTCGGATAGTCTTCCGCGCCCGTTCACTCGACGGTGTTGTGCTGGCGTCATGACCACACCTGTCGTGCGCATCGCCGCGGCCGTCGGCGGCGCCGTTCTCTCGGCTGGAGCCGTCGCGCTGGCCTCGGGCCTCGTGCTGGCACGGCAGGCCGCGCTCGCGCGAGAGCGAATCGGCAAGCCCCTGGGTGAGCTCGCCCTCGACGCCGACCGGCTGTGGCGCGGCTCTTATGCGGGCGAGCCCGTGCGTCTGGTCATGCTCGGCGACTCGCTCGCCGCGGGCCTCGGGGCCGAGCGTCGGAAAGACACTCTCGGCGGACGGCTCGCGCGCGGACTGGCGAAGCGGGCGCGCCGCCCCGTGCGGCTCCGGACCGGCGCCGTCGTGGGCGCGGAGTCATCGACGCTGCCGGACCAGATCGCAGCCCTCGGCGGCGATGCCGCAGCCGATGTCGCGGTGATCGTGGTCGGCGGCAACGACGTCACGCACCGCATCCCCGCCGCTGACGCGGCTCGCAGCCTCGCCGACGCCGTCGAGGCGCTCCGCGCTCGAGGGTGCGCGGTCGTCGTGGGCACCTGTCCGGACCTCGGGGCCCTCCGACCGGTCCCGCAGCCGCTGCGGAGCTTCGCATCACGCGCGTCGCGGGCGCTCGCAGAGGCTCAGGAGACCGCGGCGCGGGCAGCCGGCGCGCGGGTCGTCTCACTCCGCCGCGCTGTGGGACCGGTGTTCGTCGACAATCCGGACGAGATGTTCTCCCTCGACCGATTCCACCCGAGCGCACTCGGGTACCGGCGCACCGGTGACGCGCTGCTCCCGGCGGTCGCCGCCGCCCTCGACGAGGTGATGGCGGAGCGGATGCTGGCGCGCGCGGACGCCGTGCGGTTGGCTGAGAGCATGACGACCGACCCCACTCCCGACAGCTGGCGGCGTACCGACGCGTACCTGACGGCGACTCTCGTCACGCCCGATGCGGATCTGGATGCCGCCCTCACCGATCAACGCGAGGCCGGGCTTCCCGCCATCGAGGTCTCACCGCTCAGTGCCAAGCTTCTGCAGCTGCTCATCCGGATCGGTGGCGTTCGCCGGGTCCTCGAGATCGGCACGCTCGGCGGCTTCTCGACGATCGCGATGGCGCGCGTCCTGCCGGCGGACGGACGGCTGCTGACCATCGAGGCCGAGCCCCGGAACGCGGAGGTCGCCCGAGCGAGCATCGCGCGCGCCGGCGTCGACGACCGCGTCGAGGTGCGCGTCGGGCGCGGCGCGGACGTGCTCCCCGACGTCGATGAGGAGTTCGATCTGGTCTTCATCGACGCCGACAAGGAATCCAACACGATCTACCTCGATCACGCCGCGCGGCTGACCCGGCCCGGCGCGATCGTCGTCGTCGACAACGTCGTGCGTGCGGGCCGCGTCAGCGACCCGGCGACGGAGGACGAGCAGGTGGCCGGCACCCGCCGAGGACTTGAGATGCTCGCCCGTGATCCGCGCTTCGAGGCGACCGCGCTGCAGACGCTCGATCTCAAGGGCTGGGACGGGCTCGCGATCGCGCTGCGAGTCGACCCCGCGTCATAGTCCCGGCAGACCCGGTGGCGGCGGCTCCGGTCATCACTAGACTCAGAGTGGACCGACGACGCTCCACGACTCACCCTCCACAAGCAAGGAGTACCCCTGTGGCACTGATCGAGGCTGTAGGCGCACGCGAGATTCTGGATTCGCGTGGCAACCCGACCGTCGAAGTGGAGGTGCTCCTCGACGACGGCATCGTCCAGCGCGCGGCCGTCCCCTCCGGCGCATCCACCGGCGCGTTCGAGGCGTACGAGCTCCGCGACGGCGACAAGAGCCGCTACGGCGGCAAGGGCGTGCTCAAGGCCGTCACCGCCGTTATCGACGAGCTCGGCCCCGCCATTGAGGGCGTCGACGCGAGCGAGCAGCGCATCATCGACGAGATCCTCATCGAGACCGACGGCACCGAGAACAAGTCGCGCACCGGCGCGAACGCCATCCTCGGCGTCTCGCTCGCCGTGGCCAAGGCGGCCGCCGATTCGGCCGACCTGCCGCTGTTCCGCTACCTGGGTGGCCCGAACGCGCACGTCCTGCCCGTGCCGCTGTTCAACGTCATCAACGGCGGCGAGCACGCCGACAACGGCATCGACATGCAGGAGTTCTTCCTCGCGCCGATCGGCGCCGAGACTTTCAGCGAGTCGCTGCGCTGGGGTACCGAGGTCTACCACGTCCTCAAGGGCGAGCTGAAGGCCGCCGGCTACGCCACCGGTCTCGGCGACGAGGGCGGCTTCGCGCCCGACCTGCCCAGCAACCGCGAGGGCCTCGAGTTCCTCGTCAAGGCGATCGAGAAGGCCGGTTTCAAGCCCGGCTCCGAGATCGCCCTCGGCCTCGATGTCGCGGCGACCGAGTTCTTCAACGACGGCGTCTACCGCCTCGACAACAAGGACTGGAACGCCGAGCAGCTGACGGACTACTACGTGCAGCTCGTCAACGACTTCCCGATCGTCACGATCGAGGACGCCCTCGCCGAGGACGACTGGGACAACTGGACCGCCCTCACCGAGAAGCTCGGCGACAAGGTGCAGCTGGTCGGCGACGACCTCTTCGTCACCAACCCGGCGCGCCTGGCCGACGGCATCCGCCGCAAGGCCGCCAACTCGCTGCTGGTGAAGGTCAACCAGATCGGCACGCTGTCCGAGACGCTCGACGCGATCGCGGTCGCTCACCGTGCGGGCTACACGACGATGCTCTCGCACCGTTCGGGTGAGACCGAGGACACGACCATCGCCGACCTGTCGGTGGCGGTCAACGCCGGTCAGATCAAGAGCGGCGCGCCCGCGCGATCGGAGCGTGTGGCGAAGTACAATCAGCTTCTGCGCATCGAGGAGGAGCTGGGTGACGCCGCGGAGTTCATCGGCCGCGCTGCGTTCCCGCGATTCCAGGGCTGATCTGCGCTGAAACGTGACGAGAGGGGGAGCCGTGGTCAAGACGACGGCTCCCTCTCCTCGTTCCCGGCGGCGGGTGGACGTCCGCGAGTGGATGGGCGGCATCCGTGTGTCGGGCTTCGCCTTCATCATGCTCGGGCTCGTCGTGCTGGCCGCGTGCGTGCTCGTCCCCTCGGTCAGCACCTACCTCGATCAGCGCGCTCAGATCGCAGCGCTGGAGGAATCGGTCCGTGTCAGCCAGGAAGAGGTCGACGCCCTCTCCGCGGAGCGCGAGCAGTGGCGTGATCCGGCCTTCATCATGACGCAGGCGCGCGAGCGCCTGTACTACGTCCGTCCCGGAGAGGTCGTCTACCTCATCGACGACGATCTGCCGGCATCCGCCCTGCCCGATGATCCGGCCGCAGTCTCGAGCGACGTCGAACGCACCCGCACCGACTGGATGTCGCAGTTCGTGCGCTCGGTCGTGACCAGCGGATCCGCTCGAACGGCAGCCACCGGCCCCTGAGCACCGCTGCCGTGCCGCCCCAGGAGTCGGCCAGCGGCGGACGGTAGCCTGTCAGAGTGACTGCTCCCGCTCTGACGCCCGCGACCGACGCCGACCTCGAGGTCATGCGTGAGCAGCTGGGACGCCCGATGCGCGGCGTGGTGGGGATCGCGGCGCGTTGCGTGTGCGGCAACCCGACGGTCGTGTCGACGGAGCCGCGGCTGCCCGATGGCACGCCGTTCCCGACGTTCTACTACCTGACCCACCCCGGTGCCACCGCCGCGATGTCGGCCCTCGAGGCGACCCACGTCATGCGCGAGCTCTCCGACCTGCTGGCCGACGACTCCGACATCGCCGCGGCCTATCAGCGTGCCCACGAGAAGTACCTCGCCGACCGCACCGCGTACGGTCAGGTCGAAGAGATCGCGGGGATCTCCGCCGGGGGCATGCCGACGCGCGTCAAGTGCCTGCACGCCGTCGCAGCCCACGCCCTCGCGTCGGGGCCGGGGGTCAACCCCATCGGCGACCTCGCGCTGGAGCGATCCACCTGGTCGCCCGAGCGGTGCACGTGCGCGAACCCCCGGGTGGCCGCGTGACGCGGCGCGTCGGGCGGCTTCTGCGCGCGGCCGTCGTCGGCGTGCTCGTCGTCACCACGGCGACGGCCGGTGCGGTGGTGCCTCCGACAGACCCCGCGCGTCAGGCGGAGTACTGGCTCGAGGACTACGGCATCCGCACGGCGTGGCAGACCACGCGCGGTGCAGGTACGACGATCGCGGTCATCGACACCGGCATCGGACGCGGACCGGCCGAGTTCGAGGGGGCGGTCACCGCCGGAGCGGACTTCTCGGGCTCCGGCAGCGCCGACGGCCGCACTCCTGTGGGAGGCGACGACCGCGACCACGGCAGCTGGGTCGCCTCGCTCGCGGCATCCCGCGGCACCGGCCCGGACACCGGGATGATCGGCGTGGCTCCCGAGGCGAAGCTGCTGTCGCTCTCGATCGGCTTCGGCGGCAGTTCCGACATCCCGTTCGCCACGCAGGTCGCCGATGCCATGACATGGGCCGTCGACCACGGGGCCGACGTCATCAACCTGTCGTTCACGACGAACCTGCTCGAATGGGATCCGTCGTGGGACACGGCCTTTCAGTACGCCTACGACCACGACGTCGTGGTCGTCGTGGCCGCGGGCAACCGGGGGACCGGAACCGACCGTGTGGGAGCGCCGGCGACGATTCCGGGTGTGCTCACGGTGGGCGGCGTCGACCGAGGCGGGGTCGCGAGCCAGGAGGCGTCGACGCAGGGCATCACGATCGGCATCTCCGCGCCGAGCGAGGGGCTGCTCGGGGTTTCCGCCGACGGCCGCATCGTCGTGTGGGACGGCACGAGTGGCGCAGCCCCCATCGTCGCGGGCGTCGCGGCCCTGGTGCGCTCGGCGCACCCCGGGCTCGACGCGAACAACGTCATCAACCGCATCATCAAGACCGCGCGCGCGGTGCCCGGCGTCTCGGCGAAGCCCGACCCGCTCTACGGCTACGGACTGTTGGATGCCGCTGCCGCGGTGAACACGGCCGTTCCGGCGGTCTCGGAGAACCCGATGGGTGATCTCGCCGAGTGGGTGCGCATCTACCGCCGGGCCGAGCAGGCGCCGGCGCCGCAACCCTCGTCATCGCCGGTCGCGCTTCCGGAGCTCCCGGCAGCGGATCCGCCGTCCGAGGCCGGTTCGCCGCTGCTGCCGAGCCTGAACACGCTCCTGTACGGGACCGTCCCGCTCGTGGGTGTGACCATCGCCGCTATACTGGTGGCGCTCGGCGTCACTGCTGCTGTCCGGCGCATCCGATCGGCCCGCGCGTCGCGCTAGCCGAGCCCCCGATCAAGGAGTTCTTCCGAACGTGTCCACATCTGTGCCCCAGATCCTCGTCGTCGGTGGCGGCTACGCCGGCTTCTACACTGCGTGGAAGCTCGAGAAGCACCTCCGCAAGGGTGAGGCCGAGGTCACCATCGTCGACCCGCTGCCGTACATGACCTACCAGCCGTTCCTCCCCGAGGTCGCGGCCGGTGAGATCGAAGGCCGCCACGTCGTCGTCGGCCTCCGTCGTCATCTCAAGCGCACGAACGTCGTCAACGCGAAGGTCACCAAGATCGACCACGCGAACAAGGTCGCCACGATCACCCCCGCTCAGGGCGAGCCGTGGGAGCACCGTTACGACCAGATCGTCGTGACCGCCGGTGCTGTCTCGCGCACGTTCCCGATCCCGGGCATCGCGGACAACGCGATCGGCCTGAAGACGGTCGAAGAGGCCATGGCCATCCGCGACCGCATCCTCACGAACTTCGACCGCGCGGCGAACCTGCCCGCCGGTCCCGAGCGCGACCGCCTGCTGACCGTCGTCGTGGTCGGCGGCGGCTTCGCGGGCATCGAGGTGTTCGCCGAGCTGCGCGCGATGGCGTCGTCGCTCCTCAAGAGCTACCCCCAGCTCCGTTTCGAGGACACGCACTTCCACCTCATCGAGGCGATGGGCCGCATCATGCCCGAGGTCTCCCTCGAGACCAGCCAGTGGGTCCTCAAGGACCTCGCGAAAAAGGGTGCCAACGTGCACCTCGACACGCAGGTGCAGGGCGCCGAGGGCGGCAACGTCGCGCTGTCGACGGGTGAGGTCATTCCCACCGACGTCATCATCTGGACCGCCGGCGTCATGGCGAACCCGACGGTCGTCCGCGGCAGCGACCTGCCCGTCGAGGAGCGCGGTCGCATCCGTACGCGCGCCGACCTCCGCGTCGGGACGCCCGAGGAGATCGTCGAGGGCGCCTGGGCTGCCGGTGATATCTCGGCCGTTCCCGACCTCACCGGCGGCGGCGTGGGCGGGTACTGCGTGCCCAACGCGCAGCACGCCGTACGCCAGGCAAAGCTGCTCGCGAAGAACCTCGTCGCGGTCCTTCGCGGTGAGACGCCTCGCGAGTACTTCCACAAGAACCTCGGCGCAGTCGCCGGTCTCGGCCTCGGCAACGGTGTCTTCCAGTCGGGCAAGATCGCGATCAAGGGCTTCTTCGCCTGGGTCGCGCACCGCGGCTACCACGGCCTCGCGATGCCGTCGTGGGAGCGCAAGTGGCGCGTCGTCGGCGACTGGTGGATGAACTTCTGGCTCGGCCGCGACAACGTCGCGCTCCAGGGCACGCTCACCCCGCGCGCCGCGTTCGAGGAGTTCGCCGCGCGTCCGCGTCCCGCTCAGCCGGCCGCGGAGAACCCGCAGCCGCCGATCGACCCGAAGAGCGTCGCGAAGGACGAGGGCGCCGCAGCGGTCGCTCCCGCCGAGAAGGACAACAAGGTCGACGCGAACTGATTTCGCCCGTCACGACGAGGCCCCCGCACCGCACGGTGACGGGGGCCTCGTCGTTTCTGCGCAGAGCGCTCAGTTGGCAGGTTGCGCCGCTTCGTGGGGTGCGAGTGGGCGTGTGCTGCCAGGTGAAGGGTCACCCGCGGCCCGAGCGGCCGCCCGGGGGCCGGTAACGTGGGACCAGGCCCCCGTAGCCCAATGGCAGAGGCAGGCGACTTAAAATCGCTTCAGTGTGGGTTCGAGTCCCACCGGGGGTACGGCCGGTGACTTCGGGCGTCGCTGTGCGACGGCGGCGGTCACCGACGCGAGCACCGTGACGAGGCCGGCGGTTTGTAGGGCGCTCAGCGTCTCGCCGGCGACGAGCAGCCCGAGCAGGACCGCGACGACGGGGCTCAACAGCCCCAGGAACGCCGGGAGGCGCGTTGGCAGCGCCCGCACGCCACGGAACCACAGCAGGTAGGCGAGCGCGGTGCCGATGAGCGCGAGCCACGCATAGGCGCCGAGTTCGGGCGCGGTAGGAAGCGCGCCCGGCAGTGGCTCGAGGAACGCCGTGAGCACCGCGAGCAGGATCCCGCCCGTGACGAGCTGCCACGCTGTCATTGTGAGCGGCGGCTGCCCCGCGCCCCAGCGCTTCGTCAGGACTGTGCCCACGGCCATCGAGACTGCGCCGCCGAGCGCCGCGGCGATACCGATCGGGTCGAGGTCGGCGCCTCCGGGCGCGACGATCATCCCGACGCCGATGACGCCGGCGACTCCGGCGATCGACGTCAGTACGGTGAGCCGCTCGGACAGGATCCACCAGCCGAGCATCGCGACGATGAGCGGCTGGATCCCCCCGACGACGGCGGCGACGCCGCCGGGGAGGCGGTCGGCGGCGACGAAGAGACACCCGAAGAAGACCGTGAAGTTGAGGGCTCCGAGGATCCAGGCGCGCCACCACCACGACCCGGTAGGCAGCCGCCGGGCCACGAGAAGCAGGATTAGCCCGGCCGGCAGGGCTCGCACGGTCGCGATGAGCAGCGGATGCCCCGGCGGAAGGAACGTCGTCGTGGTCAGGTACGTGGTTCCCCAGACCAGGGGCGCGATGGCGGTCAGGGGAACGAATGCGGTCCGATTGCTAAGCACTTAGTCAATATAGCTCAGTGCTTAGCCAGTAGGATCGAGGACATGGACCGCGTGGACCGGATTCTGGAACAGTGGGCGCGTGAGAGGCCCGGCCTCGACGTGAGCCCGATGGCCGTCATCGGGCGGCTCGGGCGGGCGGCGGCCGCCGTCGATGCGCGCCTCACGGCCACGTTCGCGCGTCACGGCATCGACGCGGCGACCTTCGATGTGCTTGCGACGCTGACCCGGCAGGGGAGACCTTATGAGCTGACTCCCGCTGAGCTCGCGGCGGATGCCATGATCACCTCGAGCGCCGTCGCCCAGCGCCTGAACCGCCTCGAGGGGCTCGGCTACGTCAGCCGCCATCCCGACCCCGCGGACGGACGGGGGAAGATCGTGCGCCTGTCCCCGAAGGGACTCCGGGTGGTCGACCGCGTGCTTCCGGACCATCTGGAGACCGAGCGTGCGGTGCTCGCGGAGCTCACGGAGAGCGAACGGTCCCAGCTCGCCTCGCTCCTGTCCCGGCTCGCCCCGGGTGGGTAAGACCTGCGAGTTCCCGCGCGCGGCCGGTTCGGCAGGATACGCCCTGGTTAGACTGGTCGCGGAGAAGGGGGACATGCAATGGAGTGGCTGATCCCGGTCATCGTCATCGTCGCACTGCTTGCCGTGATCGGCATCTACCTGTGGGCGACCTACAACTCGCTCGTGGCGTTGAACGTCCGCGTCGACGAGGCCTGGAGCGACATCACCGTCCAGCTGAAGCGGCGCGCCGATCTCCTCCCGAACCTCATCGACACGGTGCGCGGCTATGCCGCGCACGAGAAGGCGGTCTTCGAGAACGTCACCCGTGCTCGTGCCGAGATCCTGTCGGCGAACGGGCCCGCTGAGGCAGGGGTGGCCGAGGGGCACGTCCAGCAGGCGTTGAAGTCGCTCTTCGCGGTCGCCGAGGCGTACCCGCAGCTTCAGGCGAGCCAGAACTTCCTGCAGCTGCAGCAGGCGATCGTCGACACCGAGGACAAGATCCAGGCGTCGCGTCGCTTCTACAACGGTGGCGTGCGCGAACTGAACACGAAGATCAAGGTGTTCCCCAACAACCTCTTCGCGCGCAGCCTCGGGTTCTCCGAGCGGGAGTTCTTCGAGGTTCAGAACGGCGCGGCGATCGCGGAGCCGCCGCGCGTGCAGTTCTGAGCCCACGCTCTGAGACCGCCCCCGACGGTCGGACGCGCCCGCGGCGCAGTCTTAGACTGGCCGGATGAGCGACGACAAGGTCGGGCGGTCCTTCTTCGACGCCCTCCGCACCCGAACCGTTGCCACCGAGACGTCGACGGGAATTCCCCGGGGTCTGCGTTTGGCCACGGCGTACTCCTGGCGGCTGCTCGTCGTCGCCGCTGCCGCGGGAGTGGCCATCTGGATCATCATCCAGCTCAAGCTGCTCGTCATCCCGCTGCTGATCGCGATCCTGATCGCGGCACTGCTCTGGCCGGGTCTGCTGTGGATGCTGGAGCACCGCGTGCCGCGCTGGGCGGCAATCGTGGTGAGCGTGCTCGCGACCATCGCCGTCATCTCGGGGCTCCTCTGGCTCGCCATCTGGCAGATCAGTCGGCAGTGGCCTTCGGTTCAGGCGAGAACAGTCGAAGCCGTCGGCCAACTTCGGCAGTACCTCATCGACGGTCCGCTCCATCTCACCTCGACCGAGATCGACGGTCTGCTCCAGCAGGGCTGGGGCTTCCTGGAACAGCAGGCGTCTCTCCTGTGGTCGGGGGCACTCGCCATCGGCTCCACCGTGGGGCACGTCGCGACCGGAGCACTGCTCGTGCTCTTCATCCTGCTGTGCATCCTCGCCGACGGCGGGCGCATCTGGCGTTGGGTCGTCCGGCTCTTTCCCCGTCAAGCCCGTCCGGCCGTCGACGGTGCTGGCCGAACGGGGTGGCGAACCGTCGTGACCTACGCGCGCACCCAGCTGCTCGTCGCCACGATCGATGCGACCGGTATCGGCCTGGGCGCCCTCTTCCTCGGTGTGCCGCTCGCGGCCCCGATCGCCGTGCTCGTGTTCCTCGGCGCCTTCATCCCCTTCGTGGGGGCCGTGGTCACGGGCGCCCTCGCCGTCTTCCTCGCGCTCGTCTACAACGGCCCCTGGATCGCGCTGTGGATGCTCGTCATCGTGCTCGGCGTGCAGCAGCTCGAGGGGCACATCCTGCAGCCGCTCCTCATGGGCTCGGCGGTGAAGGTCCACCCGCTCGCCGTCGTCATCGTCGTCGCCGGCGGTGCGATGATTGCCGGGATCCCCGGGGCCCTGTTCGCGGTTCCGCTGGCCGCATTCGTCAACGTCGTCGTGCTCTACGTTTCGCGACGTTCGTGGGAGACCGGGGTCGCCCCGCGGCCCGATGAGATGATCTGGAGCACCGTGCCCCGAGACCGGAGGAAGAACGCATGACCGGACCCACTCCGGCCGACCTCGACGCCGCAGCGGCCGTGCTCGACGGCGTCGTGACCCGAACGCCGATGGAGTACTCCGAGCACCTCTCGGATCTCCTGGGCGTGCCCGTGCACCTGAAGCTCGAGAACCTGCAGCGCACCGGCTCGTTCAAGATCCGCGGTGCGACCTACCGCCTCTCGCGTCTCAGCGAGGAGGAACGCGCCCGCGGGGTCGTCGCGGCGTCGGCGGGCAATCACGCCCAGGGCGTCGCGCTCGCAGCGCAGAAGCTCGGCATCCGGGCGACGATCTTCATGCCGCTCGGCGTCCCCGTCCCCAAGCTCCTCGCCACCCGCGGGTACGGCGCCGATGTCGTGCTCGAGGGCGCGACGGTCGAGACGCCCCTCCGCCTGGCCGCCGAGTTCGCCGAGCGCACCGGTGCCGTGCTGATCCATCCGTTCGACCACCCCGACGTCATCACGGGGCAGGGGACTCTCGGACTCGAGCTCGTCGACCAGGTGCCTGACATCGAGACCCTCCTGATCCCGATCGGGGGAGGCGGTCTCATCGCCGGCGTCGCCGCCGCAGTGAAGGGCCGCGCCGCCGCCGAGGGGCGTCGCGTGCGCGTGATCGGGGTGCAGGCGGAGAACGCGGCTGCGTATCCATCGTCGCTGGCTGCAGGGATGCCGCTCGCGGTCGAGACGACCCCGACGATCGCCGACGGCATCGCGGTCGCCCGCCCCGGCGACGAGACGTTCGCGGTCATCCGCGAGCTCGTCGACGAGGTCGTCACGGTCTCGGACGACGACATCGCCCGTGCGCTTCTGGTGCTGCTCGAGCGCGCGAAGCAGGTCGTCGAGCCCGCCGGTGCGGTGGGTGTCGCGGCCATACTCGCGGGCAAGGTGACGGCGTCGGGCCCGACGGTCGCGGTGCTCTCGGGCGGCAACATCGACCCGCTGCTGCTGCAGCGCGTCGTCGCCCACGGCCTCGCGGCATCCGGTCGGTACATGACGCTGCAGATCCCGCTTCCCGATCGCCCCGGCCAGCTGGCTCGCGTCTCGGAGCTCCTGTCGGTCGCGGGCGCGAACGTCATCGAGGTGCTGCACACCCGCCACGGGCAGGGGCTGCAGATCAGCGAGGTGATCCTCCAGCTGAGCGTCGAGACGCGGGGCGAGGAGCACCGCGCTCAGGTCATCGCGATTCTCGAGGATGCCGGCTTCGCGCCGACGGTCGTCGCCGATTGACGGACGCCGGCGCGAAGCTCGCGGGTCACTGGCCCGAGTAGGTCTCGACCTTGACGATCTCGACGGAGATGTCGCGCCCGTTCGGCGCGGTGTACGAGGTCTTGTCGCCCTCCTTGAGGCCGAGGATGGCCTCGCCGAGCGGTGACGCCTCGCTGTAGACATCGAGCTCCGAGCCGGCCGCGATCTCGCGGCTGCCGAGGAGGAAGACCTCCTCGCCGCCGGCGACGAGCGCGGTGACGACGGTGCCCGAGAGCACGGTGCCGTCGGATTCGGGAGCCTCTCCGACGGTCGCGTCCTTGAGCAGCTGCTGCAGCGTGCGGATGCGCGCTTCCTGCTTGCCCTGCTCATCCTTCGCGGCGTGGTAGCCGCCGTTCTCCTTCAGGTCGCCCTCCTCGCGCGCGGCCTCGATGCGCTTGGCGATCTCCTCGCGGCCGGTCGTCGAGAGGTGTTCGAGCTCCGCGACGAGACGGTCGTAGGCGTCCTGCGTGAGGAAGGTGACGGGAGCGTCGTTCGACATGTGATCTCCTTGGACTGGCGCGGCGCACAGCCGCCTATGGCGAACGCCCCGGCATCCGACCGGGGCGCACAAGAAATGCCTAGACTACGGGATCCAGCAAGAGGTCACCAAACCATTGGTCGCCAGCGCCACGGTCGGGATGGTCTCGGTGAACGCTCGTGAGACACCGTCAGCGGCCGGATACTCGACGACCCGCCACCCGACGACGCCGTGCTCGGTGTCTTGGGCCTCGAGGGCGCACGCGAGCGGCTTGTCTCGCGCGCCGCTGACCTGGAACGAGACGACCACCGAGTGCTCGTCGATCACCTGGAACCCGGTCGCGTCGGTGTCGACGGAGTCGATGGCGCCGGTCACGGTCGTCCAGGCCACGAGCCCGAGAACGCTTGCCCCCACCACCGCAGCGGCACCGATCAGAATCCGCCGGGACCGCCTCTCACGCGTCCGACCGTAGCGCTGGTCGAGCTTGAGCTGCGTGGTCATGACGACGGTCTCCGGGGTGGTTCTGACGGGATTAGGCTGGTAGTTCCAGGCTAAGCGCTTCTCGCGCAGATCGAGGAACCATGAACTCCCTCCTGTGGCTCACGTCGGCGGCGACACCGCTCCCCGAGATCACGGTCGACCCCACGTCGGTCACGCCCGGCCCGTGGGGCTTCGGAGCGATCGTGGTCCTGACGATCGCCGTCGTGCTCCTCCTGCTCGACATGCTGCGACGGGTACGTCGGGGCCGATACCGTGCCGAGGTGCGCGAGCAGCTCGACGAAGAGGATGCCGCAGCTCGCGGCGAACGGGACGCCGATACGCGCTGACCTACGGGGCCGTCGGCCTCGTCCCTCCGCGACCTCAGCCCGCGTGATACGCGGGCTCGAGCGCGATGAGGAGGCACGCCGTCCAGTGGCAGAGGAATGCCAGGACCGTGCAGACGTGGAAGATCTCGTGGAAGCCGAAGTGGCCCGGCCACGGGTTCGGCTTCTTCAGCGCGTAGACCACCGCGCCGCTGCTGTAGAGCAGGCCGCCGATGATCACCAGGATCATCATGGCGGCGTTGGCCTGGAACAGCGGAACGATGTACATCACCGCGGCCCAGCCCAGCGCGAGATAGAGCGCGACATAGAGCCAGCGCGGTGCGTGTATCCAGAACACGCGGAAGAAGATGCCCGCGATCGCTCCGCCCCACACCAGCGACAGCAGCAGCACCGTCTGCTCGGTGGGAAGGGCCAGCACCGCCAGCGGCGTGTACGTTCCGGCGATCAGGAGAAGGATGTTCGCGTGGTCGATCCGCTTGAGGATCGCCTTGGTGCGCGGCTTCCAGTCGAACCGGTGGTAGAGCGCGGAGTTGCCGAACAGCAGCAGCGAGGTGGTCATGAACACGGCGCTCGCCCACTTGGCAGGCGCGCCCTGTGCGAGCACGATCAGAACGATGCCTGCGGCGATCGCGACGGGGAAGGTCGCCGCGTGGATCCAGCCCCGCCACGACGGGCGCAGCTCGACCTGAGCGCTGACGGCAGCGGCGTCCAGTAGGGGAAGCTGGGGCATCTCGACGCCCTCATCGGGTGCGGGTCGGGTCACAACACGAGCGTACGCTCTGGCATATGCCGGCGTTCACATGAGGGCGAGGAGTAACGTAGGGGAGTGGCTGCGAACCGCGGACGAGGACCCCTCTATCGCCTGTATGCGTCCCGGCTGCGCCGGCACCTGACGCCGGAGACCGTTCCGCATCACGTCGCGATGATGATCGACGGCAACCGTCGGTGGGCGCGCCAGGCGGGTTACCCCACGCCCGCCGAGGGCCACCGCGCCGGAGCCGCGAAGATGCACGAGTTCCTGCGCTGGTGCGACGAGCTCGGCATCCGCGTCGTCTCGCTCTATCTGCTCTCGCACGACAACCTCGCCAAGCGCGACTCGCGCGAACTCGCCGACCTGCTCGAGATCATCGCCGAGCTGGCCGAGACGCTCTCGAGCGAGCCGGGGTGGCGCGTGCAGCACGTGGGCCGCGCGGGCCAGCTGCCCGAGGATCTCGCCCGCGTGCTCGCCAAGGCGGAGGACCGCACGCGCGAGAACACCGGTCTGCACGTCAACCTCGCCGTGGGTTACGGCGGGCGGGGCGAGATCGTGGATGCGGTGCGGAGCATCATCACGAGCCACCACGAGCGCGGCGGATCGATGGAGGAGCTCGCGGAGAGTCTGACGCCCGAGCAGATCGGCGAGCACCTCTACACCGGTGGCCAGGCCGACCCCGATCTCGTCATCCGCACCTCCGGCGAGCAGC
This sequence comes from Microbacterium sp. H37-C3, assembly GCF_027157935.1. Lineage (NCBI taxonomy): Bacteria > Bacillati > Actinomycetota > Actinomycetes > Micrococcales > Microbacteriaceae > Microbacterium > Microbacterium sp. H37-C3. The sequence continues at coordinate 125,324 of NZ_JAPVLR010000001.1, forward strand.
GCCTCAGCGACTTCCTGCTCTGGCAGTCGGCGCACAGCGAGTTCTACTTCGTCGAGGCGCTCGGACCCGACCTGCGTGAAGTGGACTTCCTGCGCGCGATTCGCGACTTCGCGACGCGCGACCGCCGCTTCGGCGGCTGACGCGCGGAGGCCGGCACGCAGAGTTCACGTTCGCGAAACCTTCAGGGGCGTGTCGCGCTGGCGGGCTGCCGGTCGCCCGCCGTACTGTCATCGCAACGGGCACGGCGCCCGTTCGAGTCGGCCTTCTCACGACTCGTGACCCCTGGTCGACTCGTGTGAATCGGGTGAGACACCCGAGGCGGGGAGTGGGTTGTGGCCGCACGAGCAACAGAGCAGCAGCGTCGCGTCATCCACGGCGGAGGTGACGAGCTCGACCAGGAGCTGCGCACCTACGTGCTGGACACGTCGGTCCTGCTGAGTGATCCGCGAGCATTGTTCCGCTTCGCCGAGCATTCGGTCGTCGTCCCCGTCGTGGTCGTCACCGAGCTCGAGGGCAAGCGGCACGATCCCGAGATCGGCTATTTCGCCCGCCAGGCGCTGCGCCACCTCGACGACCTGCGAGTCGAGCACGGCCGGCTCGACTTCCCCGTTCCCGTCGGCGAGGGCGGCACCCTGCGGGTCGAGCTGACGAACACCGACCCCTCGGTGCTCCCTGCCGGGATGCGGCTGGGTGACAACGACACGCGCATCCTCGCCGTCGCGATGCACCTCGCTCAGGAGGGGCAGCCGGTCACGGTCGTCTCGAAAGACCTGCCGATGCGGGTCAAGGCGGCTTCGCTGGGCATCAGCGCGGAGGAGTACCTCGCCGAGCAGGCCGTGGACTCCGGATGGACCGGCATCGCGAACATCGACCTCTCCGGCGACGAGATGAGCGATCTCTACGAGAGCGAGGTCGCCACGAGTGACGAGGTGCGCGGCGTCCCGGTCAACACCGGGCTGGTCATCCACTCCGAGCGGGGGTCTGCCCTCGGGCGCGTGACGGGGCCGGGCTCGTTCCGCCTCGTGCGCGGCGATCGTGACGTGTTCGGACTGCACGGACGCTCGGCGGAGCAGCGGATCGCGATCGACCTCCTGCTCGACCCGGATGTCGGCATCGTCTCGCTCGGCGGTCGCGCGGGCACGGGAAAGTCTGCGCTCGCGCTGTGCGCTGCCCTCGAGTCGGTGCTCGAACGGCAGCAGCAGCGCAAGATCATCGTGTTCCGCCCGCTCTTCGCCGTCGGCGGTCAGGAGCTCGGGTACCTTCCCGGCGACGCCCAGGAGAAGATGAACCCCTGGGGTCAGGCCATCTTCGACACTCTGGGCTCGGTCGTCTCGGGCAACGTGGTCGAGGAGATCATCGCGCGCGGGCTGCTCGAGGTGCTGCCGCTGACGCACATCCGCGGTCGCTCGTTGCACGATGCCTTCGTCATCGTCGACGAGGCCCAGTCGCTCGAGCGCAACGTGCTGCTGACGGTCCTCAGCCGCATCGGTCAGAACTCCCGCGTCGTCCTCACCCACGACGTCGGCCAGCGCGACAACCTGCGGGTCGGCCGGCACGACGGCATCGCCTCCGTGATCGAGACGCTCAAGGGCCACGACCTATTCGGCCACGTGACGCTCACGCGCTCGGAGCGGTCGGCGATCGCGGCGCTCGTGACGGATCTGCTCGAGGCGGGCGAACTCAGCTGATCCCGGATGAGGTCGGCCTCGGAAATACCGGGGCCGACCTCAATCCCAGCGGTACCCTTCGCCGCGTACCGTGACGATGCGCGAGGCGCCGACCTTGCCCCGCAGGTAGCGCACGTAAACGTCGACGACGTTCGACCCCGGGTCGAAGTCGAGCTCCCAGACGCGGCTCAGCAGTGTCTCGCGGCTGAGCACCTCGCCGGCATGGCGGAGGAACTGCTCAGCGAGCGCGAACTCCCGTGCGGAGAGGTCGATGTCGCGACCGTCGACGGTCGCGCGTCGGGTCAGCATGTCGAGGCTGACGCCGTCGCGGGTGATCACGGTCGTCGGGCCCGCGCTCTCGCGCAGCCGCGAGCGTACCCGGGCGAGGAGTTCGGCCACGACGAACGGCTTGGACACGTAGTCGCTCGCCCCCGCATCCAACCCTTCGACGGTGTCGTTCGTTCCGCTCCGAGCGGTGAGCATGATGACGGGCACGGCCGATCCGGACGCGCGGAGGCGGCGCAGCACCTCGAACCCGTCGATTCCCGGAAGCCCGACGTCGAGGATGACGAGGTCGATCTCCTCGCCCTCGAGCAGGTCGAGCGCCGTCTCACCGTCCTCGGCGACGAGCGGCTCCATGTCGGCGGTACGTACCGCACGCTCCAGGAGGCCGATGATGTGGGGCTCGTCGTCGACGAGCAGGATGCGGGTCATCCGATCTCCTTGCGCTGGAGGACGACCTCGTCGGCCCGCACCGGCGCGGGGAGGCGCCGGGCCGAGCTGAGCGGGATCGTGATGGTGAAGGTAGCGCCGCCGCCCGCGGTCTCCGTGACCGTGCAGGAACCGCCGTGGCCCTTCGCGATCGCATCGACGATGGCGAGGCCGAGACCCGAGCCGCCGACCGACCGCCGGCGACCGCCGCGATCGAATCTGCGGAAGATGCGATGCCGCGCCGCGGGCGGGATGCCGGGGCCGTGGTCGCGCACCCAGAGGTGGAAGGCGCTCGCGTAGATGCCGCTGCCGAGCTCGATCGCGGTTCCCACCGGGGTGTGCTTGGCGGCGTTGTCGGCCAGCTGCAGCCATGCCTGGAGCAGGCGGTCGGCGTCGCCGTGGATGATCCCGCGCTGCGTCGATTCGACGGCCCAATCGTGCCCGGGGATGACGGTGACGAGGTCGACCACGCGCTGGGTCAGGCTCTCGATGTCGACCTCGTCGAGGGCGAACCGCTCGCCCTCGACCGAGGCCAAGAGATCGATGTCACCGATGAGGCGGGTCATGCGGTCGAGTTCGCCGATCGAGATCTCGCGGACGGCGTCGACATCCGCCGGGTCATCGGCATCGACGAGTTCGAGGTGCCCCCTCACGATGGCGATCGGTGTCTTGAGCTCGTGACGCACGTCGTCGAGCAGACGTCGTTGGGCCTCGACCGCCGCGTCGAAGGCGTCCTGAGCCGCCGCCTCGCGCGGCGGGGTGGCCAGGAGCGGCCAGCCGACGAGCCATACCGTCACGAGAGTGCCGGCGCCGGCCACGGCGAAGACCAGAACAGCCGCCCAGGGGAGCTCGACTCCGAGCAGCAGGAACACCAGCAGCGAGCCGATCGCGGCGACGACGAAGCCGGCGCACACGATCGCGAGGACGATCCCCAGGATGCGTGCGCGCCGGGCTTCCGACCGCGACGGGTTCACCCTCCGATTATCAACCAGGGTGCGTCATCGAGAGCAGGTCGAGCTTCTCGTCGAGCTGCGCCTCGGTCAGCTCGCCCCGCTCGACGTATCCCAGGTCGATCACGGCCTCGCGGACCGTGATGCCCTTGGCGACGGAGTGCTTGGCGATCTTCGCCGCGGCCTCGTACCCGATGAGCTTGTTCAGCGGGGTGACGATCGACGGCGACATGCCTGCGAACGCGGCGGCGCGTTCGACGTTGGCCTGCAGACCGGCCACCGTCTTGTCGGCGAGCACGCGCACGGCGTTCGAGAGCAGGCGGATCGACTCGAGCAGCGCCGTGCCCATCACCGGGATGGCGACGTTCAGCTCGAACGAGCCGGATGCCCCGGCCCACGCCACCGTCGCGTCGTTGCCGATGACCCGGGCCGACACCATCAGCACGGCTTCGGGAACGACCGGGTTGACCTTGCCGGGCATGATGGACGAGCCGGGCTGGAGGTCGGGGATGTGGAGCTCACCGAGACCGGTGTTCGGGCCCGAGCCCATCCAGCGGATGTCGTTGTTGATCTTCGTCAGCGATACCGCGATCGTGCGCAGGGCGCCGGATGCCTCGACGAGGCCGTCTCGGTTGGCCTGCGCCTCGAAGTGGTCCTTCGCCTCGGTGATCGGAAGCTCGGTCTCGGCCGCGAGCAGCTCGATGACCTTCTGCGGGAACCCGAGGGGCGTGTTGATGCCCGTCCCGACGGCGGTGCCGCCGAGGGGGACCTCGCCGACGCGGGGCAGCACGGCCTGGACGCGCTCGATGCCGAGGCGCATCTGGCGTGCGTAGCCGCCGAACTCCTGACCGAGGGTCACGGGCGTGGCATCCATGAGGTGCGTACGACCGGACTTCACGACGTCCTTCCACTCCTCGGCCTTCGTCTCGAGAGCGACCGCCAGGTGGTCGAGGGAGGGGATGAGGTCGTCGATGAGCGCCTGGGTCACGGCGATGTGCACCGACGTCGGGAAGACGTCGTTCGACGACTGCGACGCGTTGACGTGGTCGTTCGGGTGCACCGTGCTGCCGAGCGCGCGGGTCGCGAGGGTGGCCAGCACCTCGTTCATGTTCATGTTCGACGACGTGCCGGAACCGGTCTGGTACGTGTCGACGGGGAAGTGCGCGTCGTAGCGCCCGGTGACGACCTCATCGGCTGCTCCGGCGATCGCATCGGCGATGGCGGGGTCGAGCGTGCCGAGCTCCTTGTTGGCGAGCGCGGCGGCCTTCTTGATCCGCGCGAGTGCGGCGATCTGGCTCGACTCGAGCCCCGAGCCCGAGATCGGGAAGTTCTCGACCGCGCGCTGGGTCTGCGCGGCGTAGAGGGCGTCCTTCGGGACGCGGACCTCTCCCATGGTGTCGTGCTCGATGCGGTACTCGATGTCGGTCACGTCGTTGTTCCTCTCTCGGTGGGATGTCGTCAGGATGCGGCGTCGTCGTGGACGTCGCCGAGGATGATGGAAGCCTCAGCGGCGCCTTCGCCGAGGCGGTAGTTCGCTCCGATGATGGCCAGTCGGCCCTCGGCGACGGCGGTGCTGATGAGCTCGGACGCGTGGAGCAGCTGACCGACCGTGTCGCGCAGGTGCTCCCGGCCCACGACCTCGGCGTCCACGTTCTCGGCGGTGACGCCGGCGTCGGCTCCTGCCCGCAGGACGCGGCGCACGGCGGGCACGATGGGGGAGATCTGACGCCAGATGAGCGGCGGCAGCGGGGGAGCGTCGATGCCCGTGCTGTCGATCGCGGCACGCACGGCGCCGCAGGCGTCGTGCGCGAGGACGACGATCAGCGGCACGTTCAACACGGCGACGGCGTACTCGAGGCTGCCGACGACCGAGTCGGAGATGACCTGACCGGCGTTGCGGATCACGAAGAGGTCGCCGAGGCCCTCGTCGAAGATGATCTCGGCCGCGAGGCGCGAGTCGGAGCAGCCGAAGAGCGCGGCGCGCGGAGTCTGCGAGCCGGCGATCTCGTGGCGGCGCTCGACGTCCTGCCGGGGGTGGCGCGGAGTGCCTTCGACGAATCGGATGTTTCCCGCGCGCATCTCGTCCCAGGCTTCCTGGGGCGTGGGGGATGCCGGAGCGGCCGCGGTCGACGTCATGGTGTCTCCTCCTGCAGTTCGACGATCTGGGTCGCGAGGCCGCGCGCAGCGGTGCGCACGGTCTCGGCGTCGATGGCCCCGCCGCCGTAGACGAGGATGGTGTCGGTTCCCGCCTGGGTCGTCAGGGCATACGAGATGTTCCCGGCGCGCGCAGGGTCGGGGATCTCGAAGACCTCCCACGACACGCCGTCGATGGTCTCGGTCGACGTCGTGCGCGAGCCGCTGATCTGCCGCGACGCCCAGCCGGCGTCGGCGTCGAACGCCTGCTGCACGTTGACGTATCCGCTGGCGGGCGCGTAGACGATCTCCCAGGTCTGGACGTCGTCACCGGCGAGCTCCGCCTTGTTCACGCGCCACGCTTCGGGCACCTCGGGAGCCACGAGCTGGCGACCGATGCCCGAGCCGACGTCCGTCGCGACCGCGGCGACGTCGATGCCGGGCTGTTCGGGGACCGAGCCGCGCGGCACGGCGAACACGATGACCGCGACGACGGCCACCGTGACGATGAGGGCGGCGAGCAGGTTCCGCACGTTCTGGCTCGAGCGGTAGACCTGCGACGACGCCGCCTTGCGGGCGGCGGTCTCGTCGGGCGTCTCGGGGCGGCCGAGCTCCGCGACGACGCGGGGCCCCTTGGCCATCACGCGTCGTCCGCGCGCGTGGCGCGCGCTTCGTCGAGCCGGCGCTTGGCGCCGAGCAGCCATTCCTCGCATCGTGCGGCGAGCTGCTCGCCGCGCGTCCACAGGGCGAGCGACTGCTCGAGAGTCGGCGCACCTTGTTCGAGCTCGGCCACGACGCGCACGAGCTCGTCGCGCGCCTGTTCGAAGCTGAGGGTCTCGACGTCGGCGGAGAGCCCTTCGGCCGGCGGAGTCATGTCAGCCATTCTAGGACGGGTCCGCCGGTGCGCCCGCCGCCTCAGCGGGCGCGGCCCCGTCGTCGACGACGCCTTCGGAGCGCGCCGCGAACGCGCCGCGGCCGACGGTGACGGTGACGTGCGAGCCCGCCGGGGCCTGCGCGGCGTCTCGGATGATGACTCCCGCATCGAGATGAGCGATGGCGTAGCCACGGTCGAGTGTGGCGCCCGGCGACAGCGCCCGGAGAGTAGCGCGGAGCCGGGAGATGTCGTGGCCCGCGGCATCCATTCGGCGCGTCACGACGTCTCGACCGCGCGCCGTGAGGACGTGCAGCTCGTGCGCGCGGGTCGTCATGAGCGACTCCGGATTGCGCAGCACCGGCCGCGATCGCAGTTGCTCGAGCTGCGCGAGATCGTGCGAGACGCGCTGCGTGAGGCGCGTACGGGCGCGGCTGCGCAGCTGCTCGACGAGCGCGCGCTGCTCCACGACGTCGGGCACGACCCGCTTGGCGGCATCCGTCGGCGTCGACGCGCGGAGGTCGGCGACGTCGTCGAGGAGCGGATGGTCGTTCTCGTGGCCGATCGCCGACACCACCGGCGTCGTCGCCGCGGCCACGGCCCGCAGCAGCCTCTCGTCGCTGAAACCGAGGAGCGTCTGCGGGTCGCCGCCGCCGCGCGCGATGACGATCACATCGACCTCCGGGTCGGCGTCGAGGGCGCGCAGAGCCGCGATCGTCTCGGGAACGCACCGATCGCCCTGCACCGCCGCGTGCACCGTGCGGAAGGCGACGTGCGGCCAGCGCAGCTCGGCGTTGCGGTGCACGTCGCGTTCCGCGTCGCTGCGCTCACCCGTGATCAGGCCGATCATGTGGGGGAGGAACGGCAGGCTCCGCTTGCGGGACGGATCGAACAGACCTTCCGCCCGCAGCTTCGCGCGTAGACGCTCGAGCTGGACGAGCTGATCGCCGAGACCTGTCGGTCGCATGGCCGACACCGTGAAGGAGAAGTCGCCAGACTTCACGAAGTAGTCGCTCTTGACGCACGCGACGACGCGGTCGCCGACCTGCGGGCTCGAGCCGAGGCGCTGCAGGGTGCTCGACCAGAGGCGGAACGAGAGCGCGGCATCCGCTTCGGCGTCCTTCAGGCGGCCGAAGACATGACCGCCGCGGAGGTTCCAGGAGGTGATCTCGCCCTCGACCCACACGGCGTTCCACCGCTGCACGAAGTCGCGGATGGTCTCGTTGAGCCGCGAGATCGAGGTCGGCGTCTGCGGTGAGGAGTCGCGAGGATGAACGGCATCCGGCGGCGGCGTCTGATCGGGCGCGGTCTCGAACGACGGCATGGGGCTCCTCACGGCCGGTTCCGAGCGGCTGGCAGGATGCGCCTCGTAGAATCGAGGAGTGAGCACTCCCGCCGTCCGGCTGCCCGTTCCCCGCGTGCCGGGGCGTCACGGCCGTCTCCAGGATATCCCTGTGGGCGCCGCCAAGCGGGTGCTCCTGGCAGCTCCGCGAGGATACTGCGCCGGAGTCGACCGCGCCGTCGTCGCGGTCGAGAAGGCGCTGGAACGCTTCGGCGCGCCCGTCTACGTGCGCAAGCAGATCGTGCACAACATCCACGTCGTGCGCGAGCTCGAGGAGCGCGGCGCCGTCTTCGTCGACGAGGTCGACGCGGTGCCCGAGGGCGCGCACGTCGTCTTCAGCGCGCACGGGGTGTCTCCCGCGGTGGTCTCGGCGGCGTCCGATCGGGGGCTGCAGGCGATCGACGCGACCTGCCCGCTCGTGACCAAGGTGCACCGTGAGGCCGTGAGGTTCGCGCGCGACGACCGCGAGATCCTGCTCATCGGCCACGAGGGGCACGAGGAGGTCGAGGGGACCGCCGGCGAGGCGCCCGAGCACATCACGATCGTGACGTCGCCCGAACACGCAGACACCGTCGAGGTGCGCGACCCGTCGCGGGTCGTCTGGCTCTCGCAGACCACGCTCTCCGTCGACGAGACGATGGAGACCGTTCGGCGGCTGCGCGTGCGGTTCCCCGAACTGCAGGATCCGCCCTCGGACGACATCTGCTACGCGACCCAGAACCGCCAGGTCGCCATCAAGAAGATCGCCGCCGAAACCGACCTGGTGATCGTCGTGGGGTCGGCGAACTCGTCCAACAGTGTGAGGCTCGTCGAGGTCGCGCTCGAGTACGGCGCTCGCGCCGCGTACCGCGTCGACTATGCCGATGAGATCCGGCAGGAGTGGCTCGACGGCGTCCGGACGGTCGGGATCACGAGCGGCGCTTCGGTACCCGAGGTGCTCGTGCAGCAGGTGCTCGCCAGTCTCGCGGATGCCGGTTACGCCGACGTCGACGAGATCCGAACGGCCGAGGAAGACCTCATGTTCTCCCTGCCGAAGGAGCTGCGGACGGATGCCGCCGGGAAGCAGGACGCCCGCGCACGAGGCGGACGGGGGCGGTCATGAGCGAGCAGGAACGTCCGCGCCCGCAGTACGGCGAGTACGCCACCCCCGAGGAGCAACGCGCCCGCATCGCGGCCCTGGGCGGGGAAGCACCGCACCCCGATGTGGTCGAGACGGCGCACGTGCCGGCCGCCTCAGCGGCGCCCCGTCCCCACGAGTCCGCACGACAGCAGCTTCCCTCGCCGCGCCCGACCACGTCGGCTGCGCGCCCCACGCGGCTCGCCGACCGGATCATCACGGTCGCGCTGCTCGCGTACGGCCTGGTGACGGTGCTCGGAGCCATCCCGCAGCTGGTCGACTTCACGGGCTTCGCGCAGACGTGGATGGACATGGCTGGTATCGACGGGACGCTCGCGGACCCGGCGGGCGGACGGGCGTGGGGCATCGCCGCCGCCGTCGTCTACGGTGCGGGGTGGCTGCTGACCGCGGTGCTGTCGTGGTGGTCGCTGTCGCTGCGGCGGCTGTCGTGGTGGATCCCGCTCGTCGGCGCGATCGTGACAGTCATCATCGTGAGCCTGCTGCTGGCGGTGCCGCTGCTGTCCGACCCGGCTGTGCTCGACGGGTTCTCGGCCGGACGCTGACGCGCACCCCAGAACGACAGAACGGCGCCCCGCGAACGAGTTCGCGAGGCGCCGTTTCGTGTGGTCGCCGGTCAGCTCTGGGACTGGCCGAACGAGCCGAGCTGCTTCGTCGCCTCGACGACGCGAGCGGCCATCGCCGACTCGGCCTTCTTGCCCCAGGCGCGCGGGTCGTAGGCCTTCTTGTTGCCGACCTCGCCGTCGACCTTCAGGACGCCGTCGTAGTTCTGGAACATGAAACCGGCGACCGAACGCGTGAATGCGTACTGCGTGTCGGTGTCGATGTTCATCTTCACGACACCGTTCGCGACGGCGAGGGCGATCTCCTCGTCGGTCGAGCCGCTGCCGCCGTGGAAGACGAGGTCGAGGGGCTTCTCGCCGGTGCCGAACTTCGACGCGATGCCGGCCTGGATCTCGCCGAGCAGCTCGGGCTTGAGCTTGACGTTGCCCGGCTTGTAGACGCCGTGGACGTTGCCGAAGGTGAGAGCGGCGATCCAGCGGCCCTGGTCACCGAGCCCGAGAGCCTCGACGACCTGGGAGACGTCACCGGTCGTGGTGTAGAGGGCGTCGTTCGAGCCCTCGTGCTGCACGCCGTCCTCTTCGCCGCCGACGACGCCGATCTCGACCTCGAGGATCGCGCGGATCGCCTTGATGCGGGGCAGCAGCTCCTTGGCGATCTCGATGTTCTCGGCGAGCGGCACGGCCGAGCCGTCCCACATGTGCGACTGGAAGATCGGCTGACCGCCGTCGGCGACGGCCTCCTCGGATGCCGAGATGAGCGGCAGCAGGAAGTCGTCGAGGGCGGGCTTCGGGCAGTGGTCGGTGTGGAGCGCGACCGTGACGGGGTAGTTCTTGGCGACCTCGTGGGCGAACTTCGCGAAGGCGAGCGCACCGGTCGCTCGGCCCTTGACGGTGTGTCCGGCGAAGTAGTCGGCGCCGCCGGTCGTGACCTGGATGATGCCGTCGGAGCCGGCCTCGGTCAGGCCCTGGAGAACGGCGTTGATGGACTGCGAGCTGGCGGCGTTGATGGCGGGGTAGGCGAAACCACCGGCCTTCGCGCGATCCAGCATCTCTGCGTACTGTTCGGGGGTGGCGATGGGCATGAGAGCTCCTCAAATCGGCGGTGTTACCGAGCCCACTTTATCGAAGGCCGCCCTCGCCGTCCGCGGGGCGGCCGGAGAAACGACGCTGCTTGTTGTCACGTGTTCGCGACGCGGCTGGATGTACGGATTCGTTAAGAATCCCGATTCCTTCGTGGGGGCGCGGCCGAAAGCGGCGGATCCTCGCGCCTGCCCGCACCTATGCTGTGGCGCATGGTGAGTTTGACCGCCGACATGAGTCCGCTGCATCCCGATCGAAACCTCGCGCTCGAGCTCGTGCGCGCGACAGAGGCGGCGGCGATCCGTTCGGTGCCGTTCATCGGCCGCGGGCAGAAGGAGCTCGCCGACGGAGCTGCGGTCGACGCGATGCGCGCGTTCCTCACGACGGTGAACTTCGACGGCGTCATCGTCATCGGCGAGGGCGAGAAGGATGCCGCACCCATGCTCTTCAACGGCGAGAAGGTCGGCACCGGTCGCGGACCCCAGGCCGACATCGCCGTGGATCCGATCGACGGCACGACCCTCACCGCGGAGGGTCGCAACAACGCGCTCTCGGTCATCGCGGTAGCCGACCGGGGCGCGATGCTCGACGCCTCGTCGGTGTTCTACATGGACAAGCTCGTCACCGGCCCCGCGGGTGTCGGCGTCGTCGACATCCGACTGCCCATCGCCGAGAACATCCGGCGGCTCGCGAAGGCTCTCGGCAAGCCTGTCGACGAACTGGTGGTCTCGGTCCTCAACCGTCCGCGTCACGCGCAGCTGATCCAGGAGATCCGGGATGCCGGCGCGGGCACGCGGCTGATGAGCGACGGCGACGTCGCGGGTGGGATCAACGCGGCGCGGCACAACGCGCGCACGGACATGTGCGTGGGCGTCGGCGGCAGTCCGGAGGGCATCGTCACCGCGTGCGCCATCAAGGCCCTCGGCGGTCACATCCAGGGCCGGTTGTGGGCGCGCGACGACGACGAGAAGCAGCGCGGCATCGACGCCGGGCTCAGCCTCGACGGTCACGTCTACGAGGCCGACGATCTCGTCCGCGGCAAGAACACGATCTTCGTCGCGACCGGTGTGACCAACGGCGAGCTCGTCGGGGGCGTTCGGCGTGAAGGCGACTACGTGTATACGGAGAGCGTGGTGCTGCGCGGCGCGTCGGGGACGCTGCGCCGGATCACCTCGGAGCACCTCACATCCAAGTGGCTCTGAACTCGGGCGGGTAACTATCACGACACGACTGCGTGTCAACCACTGATGCTCTCAGCAAGGCTCTGTCACAATGGGCAGCGGTATCAACGGCGATGACCACCCTCATGTCAGCACCCGGGAGAACCATGTCGATGACAGCAAACAACCCGCCGACCGGCCAGGTCGCGGTGACGATCGACCCCGCTCGACGTCCGGACGTGCTGCTGCGTCGGCGCCACCCCGAGGGACATCAGATGAGTGCCTGGTGGATGATCGGCGCCTTCCTCGCCGTCTCCGTCGCCGTCGTCGGCCTCGTCAACATGTTCCCGGCCTGACCGGACAGCTCGCTTCCCTTCCCCGGCGCCGCCGCCGCGTCACAGCCGTTCGCGAAGCTCGCCGACGTCCGCGCTGAGCAGCTCGGGAGCCGTCGTCATCCGCGTCGACGTCTCGATCGGGCTCGGCGCGCTCGTTGCCTCGAGCCGTGTCTCGTCGATCCCCGGGAACTTCCGCGCCGTCACGAGCACCCTGCTCTCGAGCGTGCCCACGAACTTGTTGTAGGACTCGACCGTCCGCTCGATCGCACGGCGCAGGTCGCCGGCGTGAGAGGCGAGCCCGCCGAGACGCTGGTACAGCTCGTTGCCGAGGTCGAACAGGCGCCGGGCTTCGTCGGAGACATCCTGCTGAGTCCAGGTGTATGCCACGGTCTTCAGCACCGCCCACAGGTTGACCGGTGATGCGAGTGCGACGCGCCGGCTGAAGGCGTAGTCGAGCAGCGCGGGGTCTTCGTCGAGCGCCGCGGCGAGAAGCGACTCGCTCGGGATGAAGCACACGACGAACTCGGGACTCGAGCTCAGGCCCTGCCAGTAGGCCTTCTTCGCCAGCGCGTCGACGTGGGCGCGCACCGCTTTGACGTGGGCGGTCAGCAGCGCCTTTCGGCGCCGAGCGTCCTCGCCCTGTGCCGTCACGGGGATAGCGCTCGCCTCGAGGTAGGAGTCGAGCGGCACCTTGGCGTCGACCGCGAGCGCTTTGTCGCCGGGAAGGCGGACGATCAGGTCGGGGCGCCCCGCGCCGCTGTCGGACGAGATGCTGGACTGCAGCTCGAAGTCGACGTAGCGGGTGAGGCCGGCGGACTCGACGATGCGTCGCAGCTGCGTCTCGCCCCAGACGCCGCGGGCCGCGCTCGAGCGCAGGGCGCCGGCGAGCGACTCCGTCGTCGAACGCAGCGCCTCGTCGGTCTCGCGTCCGAGTCGCAGCTGTTCCGCGACCGAACCGAACTGCTCGCTGCGTTCGCGTTCGAGGAGCTCGACCTTGGCCTGCATCGCTTGCAGCGACTCCTGGACGGGGGCGAGCGCTCGCAAGACCGCCTGCTCGCGGCGTTCGCGTTCGTCGCGAGCGGCCTGGTCGAGCCGCGCCTGGATTCCCAGCTCGCGCTGCAGTTCGCGCTGTCGTTCCAGTTGCTCGGCGTGGGCGTCGCGCTCGGCCTCCGCGACGGCCGCGCGAGCCTCGAGACGGACTCGGTCGGCTGCTCCCTCGCGTGAGGCGCGAGCGGTGCCCGCGAACCAGCCGCCGGCGGCCGCGATCGCGGCGACGACGATGATGATGAAGACGAGAGCGGCGTCCATGTGTCCAGGATGCCGGGTGCCTCCGACATCGCCCGGAGGCGGGCCGCCCCGGAGCGGCACTTTCCGCGCCGGGGCGGCCGGTTGCGCGAGGATGTCGGTATGAACGGCTACGTGCGTCCGGCCATCGACACGCCGGTGTTCCGCGATGCCGACGGGGAGGTGATCCCGTACGGCAACCGTTGGCCGGGCTCGCCACCCGAAGAGACATACTCGGTCGACACGCATCCGGAGCGCTTCGCGCCGTTGCACGCCGTCGCCGATGCCCTCATCGCGTACCTGCGCGAGACCTTCGAGATCGAGGTCGAGGACGGCGTCCACGTCGCCGAAGATCTGAACAGTCCCAGCTCCTTCGATGTGCTCCGTGCGGTGCGCCTGCGCCCGGCCGATCCGCGGTGCGCGCCCGTCACTTTCGTGTTCGACGCGTATCCGGGGCTTTCGGTGCACTCGGGACTGCTGTTCGACGCTCACTACCCGCTCTGCGGTTGCGATGCGTGCGACGAGGAATGGCAGACGGTCGCAGGCGAACTCGAGCAGCACGTCTTCGCGGTCGTGACCGGCAACTTCCGCGAGGCCGTCGTGCCTGACGTCGAGCTTCCGGTGCAGCACGCCTTGACCTTCCCGGAGGGAGGCGCGTCCGGCCAATCGCGTGCGGAGGGCTTTCCGCCAGAACGGCTCGCCCGGGCCCGTGAGGTGCTCGGCACAGTGGCGGACGGGTGGGAGCCGTGGCCGCGTTCTCAGGAGTCGCTGGTGGGCGGTGCGTAGTCCGCACCCCCGCGGGGCGCCGACACGGAGCCACGAAACGGCCACGCCGAGCCGGCGACCACCGCTGCCCGAACGATGGTCTCGTCAGAACCGTGGAAGTCGGGGTCGGGTGGGTCTGTGCACGCTGAATCGGTGACCGGTACGACGGAGCGGCGAGCTGCGCACGCCCGAGTCCGCGAGCAAGCGCAAGCCGAACCCGCGTCCCGTGCACGTTGACCGTGCGGCCAGCGCCGACCGGACGGCCGACTGGTCAGAACGGCGGTGGTCCTGTGTCGGGTGGGTCTGTGGTGGTGAAGGCGACGAGGGGTAGTGGTGCGTCTTCGCGGTAGATCCGGCCGGTGGGTGAGGTCCATACGAGCCGGCCACCCGGGAGTTGTCGGACGTGCCATCGGGTGTGGTGTTTGACGTCGTGGTGTCTCTTGCAGAGGTTCGCGAGGTTGCACACGTGCGTCGCCCCTCCGTCGGATGCTGCGATGGTGTGGTCCAACTCGCACCGGATCGCGGGTTGCCGGCATCCGGGGAACCGGCAGTGCCGGTCCCGTGCCCGTAGCAGTCGCACCATGGCGGCGGTGGGCCGGTAGGTGTCGCATTCGAGCACCGTCCCGGTGACGGGGTGGGTGAGCAGCCGGTCCCACGAGGTCGCGTTGCCCGCGAGTTCGCGTGCGGTGTTCGCGTCGATGGGGGAGCGCCCCGCCAGATCCGCGGGCCCTTCATCTTGGCCCATCAGCGTGAGTGCCGACACGGCCACCTGCACGTGCGCGCGGATCGCCCCGAGCGTTCCGTTGCCGTCACCGGTGCCAGTCGGGTCGAGGGCCGGCGACCCGGCGAGGAGGAGGTCGGAGAACACGTCGGCGCGGACCTGGTCGATAGTGCGGCCGTCGTCGACGAACGACGACCCGTCGCGAATCGTCGTGTCGGCATCGGGTGAGCCGCCGTTTGAGTCGGCTCGAGTGTCAGGCGTGCCAGGCGCACCAGCCTGAGCCCGCGCGTTGATGATCTCCCGCGCCTGCCGCGTCAGCCGGTCCACGATCCCGTCCGCGATCACCGTCGGCAGCGTCGCGATGAGATCGGACATCCCATCCGAGGTGGCCTGCACCCGCACACACCGCCCGGCCGCGGCCTCCTTGTGCCGCTCGGTGAACGTGCGCGGCTGCATCCGCTCCGCGATCATCCGCAACCCGTCGCGCACCCGGTTCGGGGTCTCGCCCTCGCACCGCTCGACCGCGATCCGTTCGAAATCCTCGCGATCCTCCACGGGCACGAGGCATCCGACTTCCTGGATCACCCGCACATGCCCGCGGACGATTCGTCCGGCCTCCCAGGCCGCCATCGTCACCGGGTAGTTCTCGACCAGGTCCCGGGCTTCGTCGATGCGGCGCTGCAGGGTCCGGTCGGTCGCCACGAAGACTCCGGCGAGCTCAGCCGCGATGCCGCGCAGAGCCATCTCGCGCGCCTTGACCTTCTCCGGTGCTCCGGCGGACTGGGACTCGGCCAGCTGGCCGGCGGCAGCGAGGAGACGGACCTCGCGGACCTGTGCCGCGCGTGCGGCATCCGCTATGCCCTCGGCATCCGCGACCAGCTGAGCCAGGGCGTCGACGTCTGCGTCGCTGCCCATCCTGCCGCCGAGTCCGCCATTCGAATGCATGTTCGAATCATGTCATGGACCTCCGACATCGTGCCGGAACCTTCCACAGGCCCGCGAACGACCATAGACTCCGTCAGGCCGGGCTGAGCTGCGAAGCCCCGATCGGCTCGTGCTCGGGCACGCGCACCCCCAGCAGCATCGCGAGTTCGACGAGATCGTGCGCGCCGGCCCGGCGAGCCGCGTCGATGGTGATGTGTGCGCACGCGAGCGCGTCAGCGAGAGCATCGTGATGCGCGAAGTCGAGGAACCCGACGGCAGCAGCAACGAGCGGCAGCCGGTAGGAATCGAGCTGATACGTCTTCCGTGCCAGCTGCACGCTGCACACTGAGCGGATCGCCGGGAGTGCGGCATCCGTCGCCTCGCACGCGCGGCGCAGCACGGCCATGTCGAATCCGGCGTTGTGTGCCACGAGTACGTCGTCGCCGATGAAGTCGAGAAGGCGGGGGAGTTGTGCGACCCAGCCGGGGGCATGCTCCACCGCATCGGCGGTGATGCCGTGAATGGAGACGTTGATGTCGAAGAAGCGGTCGTGGCCCGACGGCGGCCGGATCAACCAGCCGTCCGAGGCGACGACCTCACCGTCGCGAACGCGGACGAGTCCGACCGAGCACGCGGATGCGCTGGAGGAGTTCGCCGTCTCGAAGTCGATCGCGGTGAAGTCCAGTGCCACGGGACAAGGGTCACCCGTGTCCGGAGCACGAGAAGGGAGGCGCGCCGCCGAGCCGGGCGATCCGAAGAGGTCGGAGGCGATGTCGGAGGGCCACGTAGACTGGATGCCCGTGGCTCTCACCATCGGAATCGTAGGACTGCCCAACGTCGGCAAGTCGACCCTCTTCAACGCCCTGACCAAGAACCAGGTTCTCGCGGCGAACTACCCGTTCGCGACGATCGAGCCGAACGTCGGCGTGGTGAACCTCCCCGACCCGCGCCTGAAGGTGCTGGCCGAGATCTTCCACTCCGAGCGCATCCTTCCCGCCGCGGTGTCGTTCGTCGACATCGCCGGCATCGTGCGCGGTGCGTCGGAGGGCGAGGGGCTGGGCAATCAGTTCCTCGCGAACATCCGTGAGGCCGACGCCATCGCGCAGGTCGTCCGCGGCTTCGCAGACGACGACGTCGTGCACGTCGAGGGCGCCGTGAACCCGCAGAACGACATGGAGACCATCAACGCCGAGCTGCAGCTCGCCGATCTCCAGACCCTCGAGAAGGCGATCACGCGCTACGAGAAGGAAGTTCGCGGCAAGAAGCTCGATCCTTCCGTGCTCGAGTCCGCCAAGGCGGCTCAGGATGCCCTTCAGCGCGGCGAGCTGCTGTCGGGAGCCGACTCCAAGATCGACCTCTCGCCCATCAAGGAGCTCGGCCTGCTGACCGCCAAGCCCTTCATCTTCGTCTTCAACGTCGACGAGGCCGTACTTACGGATGAGGCGCGCAAGGCGGAACTCGCCGCGCTCGTCGCTCCCGCCCAGGCGGTGTTCCTCGACGCGAAGATCGAGTCGGAGCTCATCGACCTCGACCCCGAGGAAGCAGCCGAGCTGCTCGCCTCGACCGGTCAGGACGAGTCGGGCCTCGACCAGCTCGCGCGCATCGGGTTCGACACGCTGGGCCTGCAGACCTACCTGACCGCGGGTCCGAAGGAAGCGCGCGCCTGGACGATCGGCAAGGGCTGGAAGGCTCCGCAGGCTGCTGGCGTCATCCACACCGATTTCGAGAAGGGCTTCATCAAGGCCGAGGTCATCTCGTTCGAGGACCTGGTCGCGACCGGCTCGGTCGCCGAGGCCCGCGCGAAGGGCAAGGCGCGCCTCGAGGGCAAGGACTACGTCATGCAGGACGGCGACGTCGTGGAGTTCCGCTTCAACGTCTGACGCCCTGCCGCTATCGGTGAAGCCGACCGCCCACGGCTGGCACAATCGAGGCATGGCACGCGAGCGCGCCGGAGATCCGCAGTACGACGGGTCGCCCGGTGTCGACACGCCCACAGATGACACTCTGCGGGCGTACGACCGACGAATCGGAGCGCTCGTGATCGAAGACCAGGTCGTCGGTCATGTGGCGAGCGTCGTCCGCGAGATGCGATTTCCGTCGAGGCAGCGCTGGTTGTGGTTCACCGTCGTGTGGCCCGATGGATCGCGTGAGCTCCCCTTCGAGGACTACGGTCCTGGATGGCACACGGTTCGTGAGCTCGAGGCCGGGTACCTTGCTTACCACCTGCAAAGCACGGTGCACGAGCGGCGTCTGTTGGGCCGCCACTGGCTCTCAGCGAGGTGGGGTGCGTCGCAGACGTTCGGCGTGCGATGGCTCGAGGGAGACGTCGCCGCTCGTCGTTGGCTCGAACTCGGTCTTCGTGACGAAGACTTCTGAACACCCGTTACCAGCCCCCGCACGTTCCATCAACCGGTGGGCGCCGCGCCCTCGCCCTGCCTAGCGTGGATGTCATCTCGACTCGAGGAGGCAATACTATGGCCACGAACACCACCACCACGCGCAACAAGCGCCGCGCTTCCGGCGCCGGTCTGACGAACGAGCAGAACGCCGAGAGCGGCTTCCGCGCCTCGCAGAAGCTCAGCGAGAACACCCAGAAGGTGCTCGTCGACCTCATCGAGCTGTCGCTCCAGGGCAAGCAGGCGCACTGGAACGTCGTCGGACGCAACTTCCGCGACACCCACCTCCAGCTCGACGAGATCATCGACGCCGCTCGCGAGTTCGCCGACACCGTCGCCGAGCGCATGCGTGCGCTTCACGCCCTCCCGGACGGCCGCAGCGACACCGTCGCCGAGACCACGACGCTGCCCGAGTTCCCGCAGGGCGAGATCGACACCGCCGAGGTCATCGACCTGATCACCGAGCGCCTCGAGGCCACGATCGGCACCTGCCGCGAGGTCCACGACGAGGTCGACGAGGAAGACCCCACGACCGCCGACATCCTGCACTCGATCCTCGAGCGTCTCGAGCAGCTCGCCTGGATGGTCAGCGCCGAGAACCGCAAGCCCCAGGGCTGAGCGAAAGCCCCGGCCGGGCAGACCCGGCGCCGAAGACCCCGCCTCGCGACCATCCGGCCCGGGCGGGGTCTTCGCATACCGCGCGCGTCAGGCCAGCCGCGGATCGATCATCGTCATGCCCGCCGCCGCCGCGGTATCCATGTCCGGCAGCAGTCGCGCACCATCCTCCAGCCCGACCACTCGCTGCACGAGGTCCTGCGGGCGCAGGCTGCCGTCGTTGATCAGCGCCATCATCCCGGGGTAGTCCACGGCGGCCATGCCGTGGCTGCCGAGCAGATCGATCTCCCAGGCGATGACCCGGGCCAGGGGAGCGGCGCTGCGACCGGATGCCGAGGGCAACAGCCCGATCTGCACATGACGTCCGCGGCGTCGAAGGCTCAGGATGGCATCGGATGCCGTCTGCTCGCTGCCGACGGCGTCGACCGAGACGTGACTGCCGCCGCCGGTCAGCTCGTGGACGAGCGCAGGGATGTCGCGACCGTCTGCAGCGAGAACATGCTCAGCGCCGAGTTCCGACGCCGTCCGCAAAGCGGCGGTCGAGCGGTCGATCGCGATCACGCGCGCCCCGAGCGCACGTGCGATCATCACCGCGCTCAGGCCCACCCCGCCCGCGCCGACGATCGTGATCCACTCGCCGCCGCTCAGGGTCGCCCGGGCGATCAGCGCGCGGTACGCCGTGGCGAAGCGGCATCCCAGCGCCGCCGCGGCTTCGAACGAGACACCGTCGGGGATGCCGACGAGGTTGACGTCGGCGGCCGGCACGATCACCCGCTCGGCGAACGAGCCGGCGTAGGTGAAGCCGGGCTGCTGCTGGTGCGGGCAGACCTGAGCATCGCCGCGTGCGCACCACTCGCATCGACCGCAGCCGATCACGAACGGCGTCGTGACGCGATCACCCACCTGCCAGCCCGCGACTTCCGCACCGACCTCGGAGATGACACCTGAGAACTCATGCCCGGGGGTGTGGGGGAGTGCGATGTCGTCGTGGCCGGCCCAGGCGTGCCAGTCGCTCCGACAGAGGCCGGTGGCGCGCACCGACACCACCACCCCGTCGGCGGGGACGCTCGGATCGGCCACCTCGCGAACCGTCACCGGCCCGCGGATGCTGTCCATGACCATCGCTCGCACGTTCGGCCACGCTACGCCATCGAGCGAGTCAGCGCCGCACGGTCGACGGCAGTGTGACGCGAAAGGTCAGGCGTCGCGGAAGCCCTCGAGGTCGGGATCCCACTGTGCGGGTGCCTCGTCGTCGAGGGCATAGAGGTGAGCGCCCTCGGAACGGCGCTGAGGGTAGCTCTCGTGCGCTCGAAGGTCTTCCGCCCCCTCGGAGAAGTCCGGTTCATCGGCGTCCCAGTCGATGGGGGCGGACAGCACGTCGTTGCCGACCCCGATGACGAGTTCGGCCTCATCGACACGCCCGCTCGGTTCGAGCACGATCGGAATCCGCACGGCTTCGGCGCGGCCGTAATTGGCGACCGCCGCCGTGAGCTCCACCAGTGCCTCCGCAACGTCATCCGTCGTGATCACCGTGTCGCCCGCGTACGTGATTCGTCTCATGACAACACTGTGTCGGCTAGCGCCGCCGGGCACATCGCACTTGCGCTGACGATCGTCATCGGATACGGCTCGCATCGGCCGAGGATCATTGCACGAGGCTCCCGGCTGGTCAACGCGCCTGACGCGATCGGCGGCGCTGCCTAGCGTGGTCGAGAGCGTCGGAATCGGCGCGCCGACAGCGAGGGAGACGTGATGAGCCAGCAGGACCCGGCGACCGACCAGGAACCGCTCTCCGAGCCGGAGGCGGTCCGGAAGGACATGCGCTACAGCCCGGCCAGCGACACCGAAACCCGTGAGAAGCAGGACGAGGCCCCGACCAGCCCCGACGCGGACGTCGACGACGATCTCGTGCGTGCGCGTCCGGGAACCGGCGGTCCCGACGATGTCGGCGACGTCGATGTGCCCGCCGAAGACCTCAATCTGCCGTGGCGCGACGACGAAGCGGGCGCCTGACACTCCACCGTCTGTTGGCGCGGGCGGTCAGTTCCACCCGACGGTGTTGAACCACTGAGCCCGGGCCTCGGCCTCGGCGGCATCCGTCGTGCCGCGGAAGGCGTCGTGGCGGTCGATGCGACCCTCGCTCAATTCGACGAAGGCCGTGCACACGGGGCACAGTCCCCGTCCGAAGGGAAACCCGCCGGGCAGTGTCGGCGACGGCTGCGCAGGTTCACCGCTGCCCGCGCATCGTGGCGGATCGGCCTGCGCGTCCGACCACATCTGCGACGTTCCGAGCCGGTTGTGCAGCCCCGCGTGTCCCCTTGGGCGGGTGCACAATGCCGATCCGCGGCGGGACCGGCACCACAGCGCGGTCGGATAGTTCGCGGCGGCCGGTTCGCTCACGCCGTCAGATCCGGATGCCGCAGACGCCGCACTCGCCCGCGGCGGACACCTCGACGAAGCAGTCCGGGCACATCGCGCGGACGACATCCGAGGGAGCGGGCGCCTTCGGAGTGCGCGGCGCTGCAGCGCGGGGCGCGGCACGTCGCGCGGGTGCCGAACGTGTCGCGACCGCGACGGGTTGCTTGCGCTCCGGAACGTGCGACTCGCAGTAGAACCGGACGAAGCCGCCGTGGTTGGTCGGGTGGCGGTGCTTGACCGCCCAGAGGTGGTCGCGATCATGGGCACCGGCGTCGGCGGGGCAGGCAGCGCATCTCGCGGGATCACCCGGCATGACGTCGGCGACGCGGTAGGGCGTCTCGTAGGTGAGGCGATCGCGCCAGTCGGCCGAGTCGACGATTCTCATGGTGGTCCTCTCCGGCACTCGCGCGCCGGATTCCAGCGTACCCGCGGCGCCGGGGAGGCGGTCCGCCCACCATCCGGTGAACATTCGCGAAACGGCGTGCGCCGCCGCGCCGCGGGCCCGGCGGCCTTTGCGACAGTGAGGGGGTCACCACGGGCGAGAGGGCGCGAATGGAACTGGCGACCCCGGCACCGATGGACGTGCTGCTGCGTCCTGCTGCACTGGCGCGCGCATGGATGGGGCCGGGCCGCGACCAGGAGACGATCGCCGTGCCCGGCGTCGTGCTCGGGCCGGGCGAGGTGCTCGTCCGTGTCGAGCTCGTCACGATCACCGAGGACGACATCGCGATCACGGACGGCGAGGAGCAATGCCCGGTGCCGACGGTCCTCGGCCGTGAGTTCGTCGGCAGGGTCGCGGCGCTCGGCGGCGCGGTCGCGGCGGCGGACGGCATTCCGCTCGAGCTCGGGGAGCGCGTCGTGAGCGCCGTGGGACCGCATGAGCGCATCGGAGCCCATCGCGAACTCGTGGGCGGCTTCGCGACGCACGTGCATCTGGTCACGGGCACGCCGATCGTCCGTGTGGGCGAGGCGCTCCCCGCCTGCATCCTGGCCCCCGTGTCGGGCGCGGTCGCGCGAGCGGCCGGGCTCGTGCGACGGCTGGAAGAGATCGCCGATCCGGAGGACCTCCTCGTGACCATCGCCGGCACCGGCGCCGATCCGCTCGCGCTGTCCGCCATGATCGCCGAGCGGGGTGGACGAGCGCGGCTCGCTTCAGCCGATCCGCGGGTCCGCGCCCGAGCCGAGCGCTTCGGCGCTGCGCTGGCCCCCGAGCACGTGCCCGAGACGGATCTGAGCGCGCGCTTCCGTACCGCGAGCGAAGCCTCATCGGAAACGACCCTGCGGGTCGGCGTGCCGACATCCGCCGACCTCGAGGCTGCCGTCGCCTTCATGCGCGCCCCGGGCACCCGCCGCTACCCGTTCGCCGACCTCGTCTCGACGCCCTTGCCGCTCGACCGGCTCGACGACGCGATCGAGCTTGCCCGGTCGGGTCGCCACCTGCGCGTGGCGATCGCCCCCGGAGCCTGAGCTCGCGGGGGCGATCGACGCCGCAGCGGCGGCGCGGGAGGCGGACAGGTCAGGCGGTCTGGCCCGAGTGCTTGCCTTCTTCGATCTCTTCGACGACCTTCGCGTTGAAGGCCGGGAGGTCATCGGGCGTTCGGCTCGAGACGAGGCCCTGGTCCACGACGACCTCCTCGTCGACCCAGGTGGCACCGGCGTTGACGAGGTCGGTGCGCAGGCTCGGGAAGCTCGTCAGGGTGCGGCCCGAGAGGACGTCGGCCTCGGTCAGGATCCACGCCGCGTGGCAGATCGCGCCAACGGGCTTGTGCTGTTCGAAGAACGCGCGCGCGAAGTCGACCGCGTTCGCGTCGAGTCGCAGGTTGTCGGCGTTGACGACGCCGCCCGGAAGCACGAGCGCGTCGTACTCGTCGGCCTCGGCATCCGCCGTGACGACGTCGACCTTCTGGGTGTGGCCGTTCTTGCCGGTGATCTCGCCCGATTCGGGGGCGATCATGACGACGGTCGCGCCCGCGTCGGAGACGGCCTGCCAGGGCGAGGTCAGCTCGCTGTCCTCGAAGCCGTCGGTTGCCAGGAATGCGATCTTCTTGCCATCGAGAGTGCTCATGTCGCCGACACTACGCGCGGCCGACGGCGGCTGCGACGCGCTTGACACGCTCCGCGACGCATGGTCCGCTGCGGGGTTACGATGGCGATATGTCCACAGCATCCACGCCCCAGCCTCAGACACTGCAGCCGGTTCCCGATGAGAAGAACTTGCTGGTCACCGCGAACGACGACGCAGGTTCCTGCTGCGGCGGAGGATGCTGCTCGACCTCCTGAACCTCGCCTCGAGGCGTACGACGAAGCCGCCGGTGCATGACGCACCCGGCGGCTTCGTCGTTCTCGCGCGATGGCGGCGAGGCCGGCTCAGTGCGCCGCGGGCACGCCTTCGGGGCTGTCGGCCGGCTTGCGGATGAGCAGCGCCCCGATGATCAGCGGCGACGCGATGATCGCGGCCACGAAGAAGGCCGCCCGCGCGCCCGCGGCGCCGGCCGCCGTCGTCCCCGGATCGGCGGCCCCGGCCTCGGCAGCGGCCATCACCGTGATGAGCAGAGCGATGCCCGCGGCGCCAGCGACCTGCTGGATGGTCGAGACGATCGCGCTGCCGTACGAGTAGAACCGCGGCTGCAGAGAGCCGAGGGATGCCGTGAACAGCGGCGTGAACGACATCGCCAGGCCGAGCGAGAGACACGTCTGCAGCGTGAGCAGCAGCCATACCGACGTGTTCTCGGTGAGGGTGGTGAAGCTCCACAGGATGCCGGTGACGATGACGGCTCCGGGGACGAGAAGCACGCGCGTGCCCCAGCGGTCGTAGATGCGCCCGATGAACGGGCCGGCGATGCCCATCGCGAGAGAGCCCGGCAGGACGATCAGTCCGGACTCGAGCGCGGAGAGCCCGAGGACGTTCTGCATGTACAGCGGCAGCAGGGTGATCGCGCCGAAGAACGCCATGGACATGACGCCCAGCTGGGCCACCGAGAGCGAGAAGTTGGCCGAGCGGAACACGCGCAGGTCGAGCAGCGCCTCGTCATTGCGCTGCAGCACGAGCTGACGCCAGACGAACGCGCCGAGCGCCACAATCCCGACCGACAGGGAGATGATGAGCGGCAGGTTCGACGCGGGCGCCGCGGCCGCGGCATCCCCGCCGCCGTGGCCTCCGGCGCCGATCTGGCTGAGTCCGAACACGAGGCCTCCGAAACCGAAGGCCGAGAGCACGACGGAGAAGACGTCGAGTGGCGCGCGCCGGGTCTCGCCGAGGTTGTGGATCCAGCGGACGCCGATCGCGAGCGAGACCAGGGCGATCGGGAGGACGACGCCGAAGATCCAGCGCCAGCTGAGGGTGTCGAGGAGGAACCCGGACAGCGTCGGCCCGATCGCGGGAGCGAGCGACATCACGATGCTGACCCGCCCCATCATGCGGCCTCGAGCGTGCGGCGGCACGACCGTCATCAGCGTCGTCATCAACAGCGGCATCATGATCGCGGTCCCCGAGGCCTGCACGACACGCGCGACGAGGAGGAACCCGAAGCTCTGCGCCAGGACGGCGATCAGCGTTCCCGTCGAGAACAGGCTCATCGCAGCGGTGAAGACCGCCCGCGTCGTCAGACGTTGCAGCAGGAAGCCGGTGATCGGGATGACCACCGCCATCGTGAGCATGAACGCGGTCGTGAGCCACTGCGCCGCCACCGCCGTGATGCGGAAGTCGGTGATCAGGTGCGGGATCGCGACGCCCATGGTCGTCTCGTTCAAGATCGCGACGAAGGCGGCGACGAGCAGGAGCCAGATCACCCGGTTCGCCTCGGCGGTCACGACGGTGGGCACGGCGGGCGATGCGGCGGGTGCGGGGGCGTTCGTAGACGACGGCGCGACGGCCATGGGCAACTCCTCGGTCGGAAGATCGGTCGTCACCCGAGGGCGGACTCCGCAGGGCCAACGCCCCGACGGATCGATTATTCCCGGGGCCGGCGACACGGCGCCAGCATCCGCCTCCGGTCGGTCGACGCGGATGCGCGCGGTGGATCACCAGAGGCGGGCGATGTCCCACAACTCCGCGGCTGCCGGGTCGGCGGCCCGGTGACCCGGTGCTCGTTCCCGGAAGTCGCGGACCAGCCCGCCGATCCGCCGACGGTACTCGGGATCGGGATGAGTCGCGGCGATGCGCACGAGCGGGGGAACGTCCATGTCGAGCACGAGCCGGACCCGGGCCGCGGCTGCGGCACGGGCGTCGGCGGCGTCGAGCACCGCCAGGCCCGACCGCAGCGCGTCGAGATAGTCGATGAGCACGGGCAGCTGGGCACGGTGCTGCGTGATCGACGACCCGTCCGCCCGCTCACGCCAGTGCACGACGACGTCCGGAATCACGTCGAACGCTCGGGCGCGGGTGTACATCTGCTGTGCGACCAGCTGGTCCTCGTACAGCCGGTTCTCGGGGAAGCGCAGTCGGTGACGTCGCCAGAACTCGATGCGGCTCGCTTTCGACCACGCGACGATGTTCCCCGATGCCTCGGGATGGTCGGCGAGGGTGGTCCCGATGCGGGCAGGCCGAGTGGATGCCGCGACCCAGGGTTGCACGGGGCCCGGGACGTAGCCCTCATCGGTCGGACGCAGTCGCACGTAGGCCCCGGCGACGAAGTCGGAGCCCGAAGCGTCGAGCGTTCCGATCCAGCGCTCCAGGGCCGACGGGGTGAGGACATCGTCCGCGTCGAGGAAGGCGACGAACGGGGTGTCGACCCGATCGAGCCCCGCGTTCCGTGCGGCACCCAGCCCGACGGCGCGATCGTGTGCGATCACGCGGAACCGCTCGTCCGACGCGGCCGTTTCCGCGAAGATGCGTCCGGTCGTGTCGCGCGATCCGTCGTCGATGAGGATCGCGGTCCACTCGCCGAGGGTCTGGGCCTTCAGGGAAGCCAGCGCTTCCTCGGCGTAGGGGGCGACGTCGCGGCCGGGGACGATGACGGTGACGACGGGCGAGCTCACGACCCCGATCGTACTGCCGAGACGGCGTCGGCCACCGCGCCCGCGAGCGCTCCCGCATCCGGCACCGTCGCGCGATCGAAGCTGAACCGCACCGCGGTGCGGGCGTCATCGGCGTCGAGACCCATCGCCGTCAAGACGTGCGACGGCTCGTCGCTGCCCGCGGCGCATGCCGACCCGCTGCTCGTGACTATTCCACGCCGTTCCAGTTCGAGGAGCACGGCCTCGCCCGAGGTCGCGGCGAACGTGAACGATGCGAGGCCCGGAAGCCTCCGATCAGGGTCGCCGGTCGCGCGCGATCCGGGGACGGTGCCGAGCACGCGGCTCGTGAATGCGTCCCGCGCCGCCGCGGCCCGCGCAGCGGCCTCGGGGCGCTCGCGCTCGGCCAGCTCGAGCGCGAGCGCGAGGCCCACCGCCCCCGCGACGTTCTGCGTGCCCGAGCGCCGGCCGCGCTCCTGGCCGCCGCCGTGGATCACGGGCTCGAGGGGGAGCCGGCCGCGGACCGCCAGCACACCGATGCCCTGCGGCGCGCCGATCTTGTGGCCCGCGACCGACAGAGCCGAGGCGCCCGTGCCGGTGAGGGGAAGCCACCCGGCCGCCTGCACGGCATCGGTGTGCACCGGGACCGAACCCGCTGCTCGCGCGATCGCCGCGACATCCTGAACGGTTCCGACCTCGTTGTTGGCGTAGCCGATGCTCACGACGGCGGTGTCATCGCGCACGGCTCGGGCGACGGCGTCGGGGTCGACGCGTCCGAGCGAGTCCACGGGCAGGACGTCGACGTCGTATCGATGCATGCGCTGGAGGTAACGACAGACCGCCAATACCGAATCGTGCTCCACCGCCGTCGTGACGATGTGGCCGGGAGCGCGTCCGCGGGCCCCGAGGGCGGTGCCCGCGATCGCGAGGTTGTTCGCCTCGGTTCCTCCGGACGTGAAGACGATGTCGCCGGCGCGCATGCCGAGCACCGCCGCCACCCGCCGCCGCGCGTCGTCGAGGGCGCCGGCGACGTCTTCACCGACCGTGTGGATGCTCGACGGGTTGCCGAATCGCCCGGTGAGGAACGGTGCCATCGCCTCGAGCACCTCGCGACGCACCGGACCGCCCGCGGCGTGGTCGAGGTACAGCATCAGCGCGCGTCGACGACGAGGTCGAGCCCGAGGTCGAGCGAGG
Organism: Microbacterium sp. H37-C3; assembly: GCF_027157935.1. Lineage (NCBI taxonomy): Bacteria > Bacillati > Actinomycetota > Actinomycetes > Micrococcales > Microbacteriaceae > Microbacterium > Microbacterium sp. H37-C3. The sequence goes on from NZ_JAPVLR010000001.1 coordinate 152,541, forward strand.
GTGCGGAGTGCGTGAGCGCTCCGACGGAGATCACGTCGACACCGGTCTCGGCGATCGCACGCACGCTCTCGAGCGACACTCCGCCCGACGCCTCGACGACCGCGCGACCGGAGACGATGGCGACCCCGCGGCGCAGATCGTCCAGCGAGAAGTTGTCGAGCATGATCGTGTCCACGCCGGCGGCGAGCACGGGCTCGATCTGATCGATGCGGTCGACTTCCACCTCGACGTGGGTCGTGTGAGGAAGGTCATCCATCGCGCGTCGCAGCGCTTCGGTCAGCCCCGTCCCATCGGCGGTGATGACACCGAGGTGGTTGTCCTTGAGCATGACCGCATCCGACAGGGAGAACCGGTGGTTGCGGCCGCCGCCGTCCCGGACGGCCTGCCGCTCGATCAGACGCAGCCCCGGTGTCGTCTTGCGGGTGTCGACGATGCGGGCACCGGTCCCCGCGACTTCGTCGACGTAGCGACGGGTCAGCGTCGCGATCCCCGACATCCGCTGGGTCAAGTTCAATCCGACGCGTTCGGCGGTCAGCACGGCGCGCGCCGGACCGCGGACGGTGGCCAGCGTGTCACCGGGGCGGATGCGCGAGCCGTCGGGCACGTCGATCACGACGTCGCAGCTCGGATCGGAGAGCGCGAAAGCCGCGGCGAAAACTGCCCCGCCGCTGAGGATGCCGTCGACGCGCGAGACGAGCGCGGCCGTGGCGCGCGCCGCCCCGGGGATGAAGGCGGTGCTGGTGAGATCGCCCCATGGGGCGTCCTCGTCGAGAGCGGGGCCGACGATGGCAGCGATCTGTCGGGGTGTGAGCATCATGCGACCTTCTCGGGAGCGGCGGCGGGTCGGACGGATTCGTCGGCGGTCAGCGGACGAGCGGTCGTGTCGTCGCTGCGGTGGTGTGCGCCGATCGACCGGGTGCGTGCGAGCGCGGCGGTGGTCATCGAGCTCGCGACGAGGAGCAGGTTGGCGTCCTCGTGTTCGCGCCGGGAGCGGGGTGCGACTGCGGCGCGCGACCACTCATCGAGGATGTCGAGCGCGAGAGCGATCCCGGAGGCGTCCCGCTCGAGTCCGACGTGCCGCCACATGAGCGACTGCAGGGCCGCCCGGCTGAACGGTCCGTTCGCCGGTATCCGTCGCGGCGCACAGGACCGGCCCGCCACGGCGCGAGGTGACGACAAGACGCTCGGAGACGCCGTGGCGGCCCGCGGGTCGCCGTCGACGACGGCATCCGCGGTGCGCAGGCCGAACACGACGGCTTCGAGCAGCGAGTTGGAGGCCAGCCGATTGGCACCGTGCACGCCCGTGCGCGCGACCTCGCCGACCGCGAACAGCCCGCCGACGTCGGTCCGACCGTCGAGATCGGTCACGACGCCGCCCATGAGGTAGTGCGCGGCGGGAGTGACGGGAACCGGATGCCGCGACCAATCCCATCCGCGCGCCCGCACGGACTCGTCGATCGTCGGGAACCGGTGGGCGAGGAAGGCAGCCGTCGCCGACGGAGTCTCGCGCAGACCGGTCGCGTCGAGCAGCACCGGCCGGCCGCCCTGACGCGCCATCGCCGCCGCGATCGCGCGGGCCACGACGTCTCGTGGAGCGAGTTCCGCATCGGGATGCGCATCGACGCAGAAGCGGTGCCCGCGCTCGTCGATCAACACCGCACCCTCGCCGCGCACGGCCTCTGACACGAGCGTCCCATCGGTCAGGGCGGTGGGGTGGAACTGCACGAACTCCAGGTCGGCGACGGTCGCGCCGGCGCGCAGGGCGAGCGCGATCCCGTCGGCGGTCGCCACCGCGGGATTCGTCGTGTGGGCGTACAGCTGTCCCGCCCCACCGGTCGCGAGGACCACGGCATCCGCGGCCAGCATCTCGGTGCGGCCCTCCGAGAGCACCTGCACGCCCCGCGCCGCCCCGTCGGAGACCACGACGTCGGTGACGAGAGCGTCGGAGCGGATCTGGACGGGCGCGAGAGCCAGCGCGCGGTTCAGAGCGCGCTGGATCGCGGCTCCGGTCGCATCGCCGCCGGCGTGCAGGATTCGCGGAACCCGGTGCGCACCTTCCAGGCCGAGTCGCAGCGCGCCGCTGTCGTCGCGGTCGAACGCGACCCCGATCGCCTCGAGCGTCGCGACGGCGGCCGGCCCCGCCGATGCGAGCGTGTGCACGGCGTCGCGCTCGCCGAGGCCCGCGCCGGCGCGCAGAGTGTCGTCGACGTGGGCGAGAACCGAGTCGCCTGTGGCCGTCACGGCGGCGATGCCGCCCTGCGCGTAGGCGGTGTTGCCGTCGCCGAGCGCTCCCTTCGTGACCAGGACGACCTTGCAGCCGGCGTCGGCGGCGCGCAGGGCGCACATACCGCCGGCGAGACCGGAGCCCACGACCACGACACGCCGGGTCATGGCCGCGCCGCCAGCATCCGTTCGAGGGCGGCCCGTGCCGGCACGGCGACGTCGTCGGAGACCCGGATGCGGTTGGGGGTCCGTCCCGCGCAGAGCTCGTCGAGGACCCACGCCAGGTAGCCCGGGTGGATGCGGTACATCGTCGAGCACGGGCAGACGACGGGGTCGAGGCAGAAGATGCGGTGCTGCGGGTATTGCGCGGCGAGCCGCTGGACGAGGTTGATCTCGGTGCCGACCGCGAAGACTGTGGGCTGGGTCGCGCCGTCGATCGCGCGGCGGATGTACTCCGTCGATCCCGCCTCGTCCGCGGCGTCCACGACCGGCATCGGGCACTCGGGGTGGACGATGACGCGGACGCCCGGGTTCTCCGCACGCGCCTGCGCGATCTGCTCGACGGTGAAGCGGCGGTGCACCGAGCAGAAGCCGTGCCAGAGGATGACCCGAGCATCGCGCAGGGACGCCTCGTCGTTGCCGCCGAGCGGGCGGCGGGGGTTCCACATCGGCATGCGGTCGAGCGTGACCCCCATCGCCTTGGCGGTGTTGCGTCCGAGGTGCTGGTCGGGGAAGAACAGCACCCGGCGGCCGCCTGCGAAGGCCCACTCGAGCACGGTGCGGGCGTTCGACGAGGTGCACACGATTCCGCCGTGCCGGCCGACGAAGCCCTTGATGGCGGCGGAGGAGTTCATGTACGTGACGGGGATGACGGGGAGAAGTCCTTCGGCGTCGGGGCCGCCGAGGTCGCCGTAGATCTCGCCGAGCTGCTCCCAGCACTCCTCGACCTCGTCGATCGACGCCATGTCGGCCATCGAGCATCCGGCGGCGAGGTTGGGCAGGATGACGGACTGCTCGGGCCGCGACAGCAGGTCGGCGGTCTCGGCCATGAAGTGGACGCCGCAGAAGACGATGGCCTCGGCCTCGGGGTGGGCCCTCGCCGCTTCGGCGAGCTGGAACGAGTCGCCCACGTAGTCCGCGTGCCGCACGACCTCTTCGCGCTGGTAGAAGTGCCCCAGGACGACGACCCGGTCGCCGAGCGCGGCCTTCGCGGCGGAGATGCGCTCGTGCAGCTCGTCCTCGTCGGCGGTCCGGTAGTACTCCGGGAGCTCGCCCTGGCGCGGCGCCCCGGTCGGGATGACGTCGCCCATCGACGAGCCCGGGCCATACCCCGGCCGTGCGTCGAAGCTCCACGGTCCCGCGGCGAGATCGGTGTTGCACGTCTCGGCGTTCGACGCGCCGGCGACGATCGCCTGGATCCCGTGATCGACGCTCGGGTCGATCGGTCGCGGCGACAGCGTGAGCGGAGAAGTGGTCATGCGCGTTCCTTCATCGGGGGAGCGGCCCGCGGTCGGCGAGCTCGACGTCGTGGTTGTAGCGGTAGAGCCGGGCGGGGCGGTGGCTGCCGGTGCGGAACTCGCGTGTCGGGATGAGGGTGCCCGACCCCTCGACCTGGCGGCGGAAGTTCGCCGGATCGAGGCGCTTGCCGCCGATGGCCTCGTACACCTCGCGAAGCTCGGCGAGGGTGAACAGGTCAGGCAGAAGCCCATGCGCGATACGGCTGTAGCCGACCTTGTTGCGCAGCCGCCAGAGCGCGTACTCGATGATGCTCCGGTGGTCGAACGCCAGCTCCGGCAGATCGGCGGCGTCGAACCACGCGACGTTCTCGTCCTCGGGCAGCGGTGTCGATGCGACGTCCTCGCGCACCAGCGCCCAGTAGACGATCGACACCACTCGCGAGGGAGAGCGGCCGACGTCGCCGAAGACGTAGAGCTGCTCGAGATAGCTCGGAGCCAGCGCGGTCGTCTCGGCCAGGGTCCGGGATGCGGCAGCCTCGAGGTTCTCGGACTCGTCGAGCCATCCGCCAGGGAGCGCCCACTGTCCGGCGTGGGGATCGCGCGTGCGACGCACCAGGGGGAGCACGACGGAGGGAAGCTCGCCGCCGTCGTGGCGCAGGCTGAAGATGACCGTCGAGACGGCGACCCGGATGTCGTCCTGCGGCCCATCCGCGGTGGTTCGTGTCATTGCGACCCTAACTGTCGCACCGATCTTATAGTCATCGCGACACGAAGCGCAAAACGGGGGACTCACAGCGGGACGCCGTACGCTGGCCTCCGTTCCCGAGGAGGTCCTGTGCTGCTGGTCGACGTCATCGTCGTGATCCTCCTCGTCGGCTTCTTCGCCATCGGCGTGACACGAGGCCTCGTCGCGATCGCGGGCTCGCTGGCCGGGCTCGTCATCGGCTCGCTCCTCGCCGTATGGGCTGTGCCCCTCATCGCGCCCGGCGTCGCCGACTGGGAGTACCGGTCGCTCGTGCTCGCCATCTGCGCCATCGCGATCATCATCCTGTGCACCGCGCTCGGCACCGCTGTCGGTGCGGCGCTGCGCCGCGGCGTCGACCGAGCCAAGCTGCGCATCCTCGACCGCATCCTGGGTGCCGGCGGGGCGACGATCGCCGGCGGACTCGTCCTCCTCCTCGGCGCCGGCGCGGTCACGGCGAGCGGCATGCCGCTCGTATCCACCGCCGTGGCCTCATCGCGCGTGCTCTCGTTCATCGACGGTCTCACCCCCGACCCCGTCGACAGCGCGCTCGCCGAGGTGCGCGGATTCGTCGTCGACGAGGGGATCCCCCGCATCGGCGAGCTTCTCCGGCCCGAGGTCGCGCCGACCGCGCCCGCCGTCGCGCTCGATGATCCCGAGCTGCAGCGCGCGGCGGCATCCGTCGCCCGCATCAGCGGCACGGCCTACGCCTGCGGCGTGTCGATGACCGGGTCCGGATTCGTCGCCGCCGACGACCTCATCGTGACCAACGCCCACGTCGTGGCGGGCGTCGACACCCCCGTCGTCGAGCTGCCGGGCCGCGACGCGCGTGAAGGGCGCGTGGTGTACTTCGACCCGATCGACGACCTCGCCGTCATCGCGGTCTCGGACCTGGGCGTGGCGCCCCTGCCGGTCGTTCCGCCGGTCGCCGCGGGAGCAGCCGTCGCGGTGCAGGGATACCCGCTGGGTGGGCCCTTCACGAGCGGAGCCGCTTTCGTCCTCTCGGTGGGCTCGGCCCCCGTCCCCGACATCTACGACGAGTCCAGCGCTCCGCGCGAGATCTACGCGCTCGATGCCGACGTCCGCCCGGGCAACTCCGGCGGGCCGCTGCTGACCGACGCCGGTGAGGTCGCCGGCGTCGTGTTCGCGCGCGGCGCCGAGGACGAGCGGCGGGGCTACGCGATGACGACGACGGAGCTGCTTCCGGTGCTCGCGGGCGCCTCTGCGGACGCTCCGGCCGTGACGGCGGGGAGCTGCACGCGCTGAGCGGCCCAGTACAGCGGCGCCTGCGCAGTCTCGCGCGGTGACGCTATGCTGATCGCGCAACTGAAGACAGGCCGCATGACGCACGCGGGAGAGCCCCGGAGAATTCCGGGCACCGAAGGAGCAAGCCTCCCCGCCAATCTCTCAGGTCCGCGTACCGCGCGCGTCCGGCCGCTCTGGAAAGCGATCCCCTCGGGGATCCGCCGACGGTGAAAGCCGGGTTCGCCCTGGTGAAACTCTCAGGCCCAAGACAGAGGGGGAGTTCCGGATGCCGCAGCCGTGGCAGCCGCCCGCCCGCAACGGGAGAACTCATGTCAGATCCCCGCTCCACCGTCCTGCACCATCGTCACGCTGCGCTCGGCGCATCGTTCACCGACTTCGGCGGCTGGCTCATGCCCGTCCGCTACACGTCCGACCTCGCCGAGCACCACGCGGTGCGCTCCGCAGCCGGATTGTTCGACATCTCGCACATGGCGGAGTTCGAGGTGACCGGCTCGGTCGCCGGGGACTGCCTCGACGCCGCCCTCGCCGGCAGGATCTCGACGATGGCCGTCGGGAAGGCGAAGTACTCGCTCGTCCTCGCCGACGACGGCGGGATCATCGACGATGTCATCGTCTACCGCCTCGGCGCCGACCGCTTCCTCATCATCGCGAACGCGGGCAACCGCGAGCCCGTGTGGGCGGCGTTGCAGGAGCGTGCCGAAGGCTGGGACGTCGAGGTGCGAGACCTCACCGATGACTACGCGCTCCTGGCCGTCCAGGGCCCGGCGGCGCTGGCGGTCCTCGAGTCCACCCCGGGCCTGTCGACGCCCGACGTCGCGCTCGCGGACACGCGGTACTACGCGTGGACCGCCGGCGAGTTCGCGGGCGAGCCGCTGCTCCTCGCACGCACCGGGTACACCGGCGAAGACGGATTCGAGCTGATGATCCCGGCCCGCGCGGCCGAAGCCCTCTGGGATGCCGTGCTCGCGGCCGGGTCACCGCTCGGGCTCGCTCCGGCGGGCCTCGCGTCGCGCGACACGTTGCGGCTCGAAGCCGGGATGCCGCTGTACGGACACGAGCTCTCGCGCGACGTCGCTCCTGCGCAGGCGGGTCTCGGCCGCGTCGTCGCCACGGACAAGGGCGCCTTCGTGGGCCGCGAGGGCCTCGAGTCCCGCGACTCCTCGGGCGGGCCGGTGCTCGTCGGTCTCGTCTCGGAGGGCCGCCGCGCCGGCCGCGCCGGCTACGCCGTGCTCGGCCCCGACGGCGAGCGCGTCGGTGTGATCACGAGCGGCGCCCTGAGCCCGACCCTCGGGCATCCCATCGCCATGGCCTACGTCGCACCCGGACACGCGGCACTCGGCACTGAGCTGGCGCTCGATGTCCGCGGTACCCGCATTCCCGCCACCGTCACCACGCTGCCGTTCTACCGGAGGAAGAAATGACCGATCTCGACGCCCTGAAGTACACCGCCGAGCACGAGTGGGTCGCCCTCTCGGGCGCCACCGCGACGGTGGGCATCACCGACTACGCCGCCGAGAAGCTGGGTGACGTGGTGTTCGTCGATCTCCCTGCCGTCGGAACCGCGGTGACCGCCGATGCCGTCTGCGGCGAGATCGAATCGACCAAGTCGGTCGGCGAGCTCTACGCGCCGCTGAGCGGAACCGTCGTCGAGGTCAACGAGGCCGTCGTCGACGACCCGTCGCTCGTGAACGCCGGGCCGTTCGGCGACGGGTGGCTCGTTCGCATCGAGATCGATCCCGCCGACGCGGACGGTCTGCTCGACCGCGCCGCCTACGTCGAGCTCACCGGCGGAGACCGATGACCTCCGCTTTCGCCGCCCGTCACATCGGCACCGACGGCGCCGCGCAGCAGCGCATGCTCGAGGTCCTCGGTTACCCGGACGTCGACGCTCTGCTCGCCCGAGCCGTGCCCGCCGCCATCCAGGTCGATGCGGTGCCCGACAGCGTGATCCCGGCCGCGGCCGCCGAGCACGAGGCGCTCGCGGAGCTGCGCGAGCTGGCATCGCGCAACCGTCCGGCACGGGCGATGATCGGCCTGGGGTACTACGACACGCTCACGCCTGCCGTCATCCAGCGCAACGTCCTCGAGAACCCGTCCTGGTACACCGCGTACACGCCGTACCAGCCGGAGATCTCGCAGGGCCGCCTCGAAGCGCTCATCAACTTCCAGACGATGGTCACCGACCTGACTGGGCTCGCGACGGCGAATGCGTCCATGCTCGACGAGGCCACCGCCGTCGTCGAGGGCATGCTCGTCGCACGGCGGGCCTCGAAGTCGCGCAGCAACGTGTTCCTCGTCGACGCGGATGCGCTGCCGCAGACGAAGGCGCTGCTCGGCCATCGAGCGGCGGCGCTCGGCATCGAACTGCGCGAGATCGACTTCGCCGGCGGCGCGGGCACGACCCCGTCCGACGAGCCGGTCTTCGGTGCATTCGTGCAGTATCCCGGTGCGTCCGGCCGTGTGTGGGATCCGAGCACGGTCATCGCGGAGGTGCAGGCTGCGGGCGGTCTCGTCGTCGTGGCGGCGGATCTCCTCGCGCTGACCCTGCTGCGATCGCCCGGCTCGCTCGGGGCGGACGTGGCCGTCGGCACCAGCCAGCGGTTCGGCGTGCCGATGGGCTTCGGGGGACCCCACGCCGGGTACATGGCGGTGCGTGCCGGCCTCGAGCGCCAGCTGCCCGGACGGCTCGTCGGCGTCTCGGTCGACGCGGCGGGCGATCCCGCCTACCGGCTCTCGCTCCAGACGCGCGAGCAGCACATCCGTCGCGAGAAGGCGACGTCGAACATCTGCACCGCACAGGTCCTGCTGGCGGTCATGGCGTCGATGTACGCCGTGTACCACGGCCCGGACGGGCTCCGGCGCATCGCCGAGTCCGTCGCCGGTCACGCGGCCCTTCTCGCGGAGTGGCTGGCCGATGCGGGGGTCGAGGTCGAGCATGATGCGTTCTTCGACACGCTCGTGGTGCGCGCGCCGGGCCGGGCAGCAGACGTCGTCGCGGCGGCCCGCGAATCCGGTTACCAGCTGTGGCACCGCGACGACCACACGGTCGGTGTCGCCGTCGACGAGACGACGACCGTCAGCGATCTGCACGCGATCGTCCGAGCGTTCGGCGGTCCCGAGCAGCGCGCATTCGCATTCAGCGGCGGATCGACGTGGGCTGACCGGCACGCACCGGCGTCGCTTCGGCGCGAGGACGAGTACCTCACCCATCCGGTGTTCAACAGCCACCACTCCGAGACGGCGATGATGCGCTACCTCAAGCGCCTCGCCGACCGCGACTACGCGCTCGACCGTGGCATGATCCCGCTCGGGTCGTGCACGATGAAGCTGAACGCCGCGACCGAGATGGCCGCCGTGACCTGGCCGGAGTTCGCCCGCGTGCACCCGTTCGCACCCGCCGACGACGTGCGCGGCTATCTCGAGCTCATCGAGCAGCTCGAGGGGTGGCTCGCCGAGGTGACCGGTTACGACGCCGTGTCGCTGCAGCCCAATGCCGGCTCGCAGGGCGAGCTCGCGGGGCTGCTCGCGATCCGCGGCTATCACCGGTCGCGAGGCGACGACGACCGGACCGTCTGCCTCATCCCGTCGTCGGCGCACGGCACCAACGCCGCGTCTGCCGTGCTCGCCGGTATGCGCGTCGTGGTCGTGGCCTGCGACGAAGCGGGAAACGTCGACCTCGACGATCTCCGCGGCAAGATCGATGAGCACGCTGCGGCGCTGTCCGCCCTGATGATCACCTATCCGTCGACCCACGGCGTGTACGAGCACGAGGTGCTCGCGATCACCGATGCGGTGCACGCGGCGGGCGGTCAGGTCTACGTCGACGGCGCCAACCTCAACGCCCTCCTCGGTTTCGCTCGCTTCGGCGACCTCGGCGGCGACGTCTCGCATCTCAACCTCCACAAGACGTTCGCCATCCCGCACGGGGGCGGCGGTCCGGGTGTGGGCCCCGTGGCGGCCAAGGCGCACCTGGCGCCGTTCCTGCCCTCGCACCCGCACGCCCAGCGGGCCGAGCACGCGGGCGGGTTCGTCTTCGACGGCGGTCCGGTCTCGGCCGCGCCCTACGGCTCGGCATCCATCCTTCCGATCTCGTGGGCGTACGTGCGCATGCTGGGGGCAGCCGGGCTGCGGGCGGCCACGGGAGCTGCGGTGCTCGCGGCGAACTACATCGCGGCGCGGCTACGCGAGCACTATCCGGTGCTCTACGCCGGCGAAGGCGGACTCGTCGCGCACGAGTGCATCCTGGATCTGCGTCCTCTGCGGGAGCGCACCGGCATCACCGTGGACGACGTCGCGAAGCGGCTGATCGACTACGGCTTCCACGCGCCGACGATGTCGTTCCCGGTGGCGGGGACGCTCATGGTCGAGCCGACGGAGTCGGAGGACCTCGCCGAGATCGACCGGTTCGTCGAGGCGATGATCGCCATCCGCGCCGAAGCCGACCGGGTCGCCGCGGGGGAGTGGCCCGCCGATGACAACCCGCTCGTCGGCGCGCCGCACACGGCTGAAGCGGCGGTCGCGTCGGCCTGGTCGCACGCTTACTCGCGCGAAGAGGCCGTCTATCCCGTGCGGTCCCTCGTCCGCGGCAAATACTGGCCACCGGTGCGTCGTATCGACCAGGCCTACGGCGACCGCAACCTCGTGTGCGCCTGCCCGCCGCCGGAGGCCTTCGCCTGACGCCCCCGGCGTCGCGAGAACGCACCGTCCCGCCGAGCACGCACCGTTCAGCGTGCGTGCTCGACGCGGGGGTGCGTTCTCGGCAAGCGCGACGTGTCAGAAGAGCCCGGGCCACCACGATGCGGCCAGCGGGTAGCCGATGAACGCGATGAGGTCGATCACGACGTGCGCGACGACGAGCGGCATGACCCGGCCCCAACGGTGGTAAACCCACCCGAAGACCACGCCCATCGCGATGTTCCCGAAGATCGGGCCGACGCCCTGGTACGCGTGGTACATCCCGCGGAGCGCGGCGGTCGACAGGATGATCGTCCACGTGCTCCAGCCGACACGGCGAAGCCGGTCGAACAGGTAACCGATGAAGATGACCTCCTCGGTGAGTCCCGCCCGCAGGGCGGCCAGCGCGAGGAGCATGACGGCGGTCCAGCCGCCGTCGAGCGGTGCGGCCCCCACCTGGACGGTGATCCCGAGCGCCCGTCCGAGCGCGTAGAGCCCGAGGCCCGGAACACCGATGATGACGACGAGCAGGATGCCGGCCCCGGCATCCTTTCCGAACACCCGGAAGTCCAGACCGATCCGGCGCAGCGCCGAGCGGCCAGGCTCCCAGAGGAAGTAGATCGCCAACGCGACGGGCGCGAGGTTGAAGAGGTTCGAGAAGACCTGCGACACCACCTGCCACGGGTCGACGGTCGCTGCACCGGGATTGAGCGAGGTCGACTGGTCGCCGAGGCTCACCGGGCTCGTCACCGCCTCGAGGAACGACAGCACCGAGAAGAACGCCGACCGGCCGACCGAGAGCGCCAGAACGAGGGCGATCTCCCACCACAGTCGGGTCCGTGACACGTGCGTCATTCTTCCTCCCGGGTCGATGTTAAGCCGGGGGATGGCGGGTCACGGGCGGCGGCGTTTGCGCGCGGGGGTCTCGGTCGCCAGGACGTGCTGCAGCGGCTCGGGATCGGCGAGGCGGCCGATGGCGAGCATGGTCTCGACGCGGTCGATGCCCGGGATCGGCCAGACCTGCTCGACGAGCAGTCGCTGCAGATCGGCGTGGTCGCGGACGCGGAACCGCGCCATCAGGTCGTACCCGGCCGCCAGGACGATGACCTCGGTCATGGCGTCGATCGCCTTGAGCGCGGTCAGCACTGCGGCAGCGTCGGCGTTCCCGGTCAGCCGTAACGGCATCACGACGAGCATCGGATAGCCCAGCGCCGCCCAGTCGAGCTCGATCGTGTGCCGGCGGATGACGTGCCCGCGTTCCATCCGCGCGATGCGTTCCGCTACCGCCGGAGCCGACATCCCGACGTCCGCCGCGATGCTGCGCATCGACGCGCGGGCGTCCTCGTGCAGGCGATGCAGGATCCGCCGGTCGACGTCGTCGATCTCGAGGACCTCGCGCTCGGGTTCGAGCAGCGAGCGCAGGTGCGCTGGATCGGTCGTCATGCCCCTCCCCGGGGTGTGTCGGCGAAGCCGCTGCGTTCGAGCTCCCGGAGGACGTCGAGGGTGAACTGGACGTGGTCGAGGAAGTCTTCGACGTAGCCGTGCTCATCGTAGCCGTGCATGTTCCCGGCCGGTCGCAGGGTGCCCGTGGGGGAGATGATGGGGGCTCCGAGGTGCTCGAGGAACAGCGCGCCGGGACCCGCTCCCGTCATCACGTCGTAGACGACCGCGTCGGCGCCGAAGGCATGCCCGGCAGCGCGCACGACGGCCTCGCCGAAGGCGGACTCGACGGGTGAGTACGCGGGCGCGAGGGCGCGGATGACGGATACCGAGATGTCCGGATGCCGTGCGGAGAGGTGGGCGCGGACAGCATCCACCACGCGCTCCGGCTGCATCCCGGGGACGAGCCCGAAGCGCACGCGTGCAGACGCCGACGCCGGAATGCTCTGCCGCACGCCGTCGTCGAGGTCGAACCCGGAGAGGCTCATCGACGGCTCGAAGACGAACCGCGTCGAGAGCTCCGATTCCGTTCCCGGTAGATACGGTGTCACGCCGTCGCGGGCGATGGACGCGCCGGGCAAGGTGATGTGCGCCGTTCGGCGACGCGCGCGTTCGTCCGGGACGATCGCCTCGTCCCGCACGCCGGCGACCGCGATCCGGCCGTCCTCGGTGCGCATCGACGAGATGGCAGCCATCAGCTCGAGCGGAGCCGAACGGAGGATCGACGAATACGACGGATGCTGCGCCGCAGCGAGGACGTCGAGCGACAGCTCGATCTCGAGCGAGCCCCGGCATCCGAACCCGACGGCGGGGCGCCCGTCCTCCTCGCGGAGGTAACTCTCCCACAGGCACGCGTCGGCGCGCAGCTCAGCCGCGTGCGCGGCGAGGACCGCGTCCAGGCCCGGGCTGCCGATCTCCTCGCACGGGTCGGCGAGGTAGATGACGCCGAACGGGGTGCGCCCGTCGTGGTCCTCGATCCAGAGGCGGAGCGAGGCGAGGCGGCCCGCGGCGTCGGCCTTGTCGTCGCACGCACCGCGCGCGTACATCGCGCCGTCGCGGATCTCCGCGGCGTACGGCGGCGAGGTCCAGCGCGACGGATCGCCCTCGGGCTGAACGTCGTAGTGGTTGTACAGCAGCAGCGACGCATCGCTCGCTCCGGCTCGGAAACCGACCACGACGGGACCATAACCGGGGATGTCGTAGCGCACGACGCGATCCATCAGCGGCGCGAGGCGCTCCTCGATCCAGTCGGCGGCCGCTGCGATCGCGTCGAGTCGACCGGCGACGGTCGGGAACCGGCAGAGTTCCCGCCAGCTCGCGACGATCTCGTCGGCGCGGTCGTCGATCCGGGGGTCGCGTGCCATCCTCACTTACCCCGGGGCAGCGAGACGGGGACCAGGTCGTACGGGTAGTCCGAGATGAGCTCGTAGCCGTCCTCGGTCACCAGGACGATGTCCTCGAGGCGAACGCCGCCGAAGCCCTGGCGGTAGCAGCCCGGCTCGATGGCGATGACGTCACCGGCGACGAGGACGGCGTCGTTCTGGTTGAGGCTCGGGGGTTCGTGCACCTCGAGGCCCACGCCGTGTCCGAGCGAGTGGAAGTACCCCTCGTCGAGCACCTCGCCCGGCTTCTTCGTCAGCTGGGTGGGCTGGCCGGCGGCTTCGATGGGCTCGCACGAGATGCGGTGCAGCTCCGCCACGGGCAGCCCCGGACGGATCGCCGCGAGCGTCGCGTCGAACGACTTCTTGACGATGTCGTAGTAGAAGGCGAGCTCGTCGTCGATGTCGCCCTTGACGAAGGTCCGGGTCATGTCCGAGTTCCCGCCCGAGGCGATGTCGCGCGGGCAGATGTCGACCGTGACGGGCTCGCCTTCGAAGATCTGACCGGATCCCGCGTGATGCCCGATGCACGTCTGCGCTCCGTGGGCGACGATCATGCCCGCGTCTTCGCAGCCGTTGCGGAGGAAGACCGACCGGATGCGGTCCTTGAGGTCCTCGCAGGTCAGCGGCGTGCCGTCGAGCAGAAGGCCGCCGTCTGCGTCGACGGTGGCGCGGTCCATGGCATCGGCGACGAGCGAGACGCCCGCCTCGGCGGCGACCTGCGCCCGGCGGATGCCCGCCAGCTCGTGCGGAGTCTTCACGCGACGGCGCTGCACGAACAGGTCGCGGTCCACGCGGACCTCCACCCCGTTGGCGCGCAGGTGATCCGCCACCTCGAGCGGGAAGGTGGGCGGCACGGCGGCGCGTGTCACGCCGAGCCTGCGGCAGGCGGCGACGAGAGTGGAGAGCTCCGCGAGGTCGGGGTCCTGGCCTGCGGCGCGGAAGTCGTCGAAGCCGAGCTCATCGAGGGGGAACACGGTCATACCCGGCACGTCGCGCATGCGCGCCGCCTCGAGCGACTTGATGGCCACGTGCGGCGCGCCGTCGACCTCGATGTAGAGGAACGGGTCGTGCACGTCGTGGGGGATGACGTGTCGCATGTCGGCGGCCAGCGTGCTCGCGTAGATGAGGATGGCGTCGTCCACCACAGCGGCTCTCCTTCGGTCGTGAGTTCCGGTGGGATCCGGAACGACTCGACCTTACATCAGAGTGGTCCTTGCGCCCCTTCGCCTTGTGATCCAAAGCTTGCGTGCGCTCTCGCGAGTGAAGTGGAAGGTTCCCGCGGATGGTTGCCATCGGCCGCCCGGCGTCCCGGTTGGCGCACCGCGCAGAGGGCGAGGCTCACCCGGTGCACGATGACAACCCCACGGGCGCGATTGTTGCCGACATGTAACGGTTTGGGCCTGGATGCGGTCACAGGGCGGGAGCGCGCTTATCGTCGGGGGTATATCCCGTGCTCCGGACACCGGTGTGTCTTCACCACCGTCGACCGTGAGCGCGTACCCGTCACCCAGGAGGAAACATGTCGAGACGACGTTGGGGAGTCGGCGCGATCGCGCTGGTGTCCGCCGTCACGCTCACGCTGGCCGGATGCTCGGCCGGCGGCGACAGCAACACGGGCGGGGGCTCCAACGCCTCCGCGATCATCACCGCGAACGGCACCGAGCCGCAGAACCCGCTGCTGACCTTCGGCACCACCGAGACCGGTGGTGGCCGCATCCTCACGTCGCTCTACGCGGGCCTCGTGAGCTACAAGGCCGACGGCACCATCCAGAACGAGGTCGCCTCCTCGATCGAGAGCGACGACAACGTCGTGTGGACGATCACCGTCGCCGACGGCTGGAAGTTCACCAACGGTGAGGAGATCACCGCGCAGACGTTCGTCGACACCTGGACCGCCGGCGCGCAGGATGCCAACGGCGCGTACTGGTTCTACACGATCGAGGGTGCGACCGACGACGGCAGCACCGCTCCGACCGGTCTCGCGGTCGTCGACGACATGACCTTCACGGTCACGCTCAAGGCTCCCGACGCGGACTTCCCGCTGCGCCTCGGCTACACGGCCTACATGCCGCTGCCGTCCGTCGCATTCGAAGACCTCGAGGCGTTCGGCGAGAACCCTGTCGGCAACGGTCCTTACATGCTCGACGGTGAGGGCGCCTGGCGTCACAACGAGGGCATCAACCTCGTCCCCAACCCCGACTACAAGGGTGTCCGCGAGGTCAAGAACGACGGTCTGAACTTCGTGTTCTACACCTCGCTCGAGTCGGCGTACGCCGACGCGCAGGGTGGCAACCTCGACGTTCTCGACACGGTGCCCGACACCGCGTTCGCGACGTACGAGACCGACTTCCCCGAGCGTTCGGTCAACCAGCCCGCCGCGATCTACCAGGGCTTCAACATCCCCTTCTACCTGCCGGACTTCGGCAACGACGAAGAGGGCCAGCTGCGCCGCGCCGCGATCTCGATGGCGATCAACCGCGAGGAGATCACCGACACGATCTTCCAGGGCACCCGCACGCCGGCGACCGACTTCACGTCGCCCGTCGTCGAGGGCTGGAGCGATGACCTGCCCGGATCCGAGGTCCTCGAGTACAACCCCGAAGAGGCGAAGGCCAAGTGGGCCGAGGCCGAGGCGATCAAGCCCTACACCGGTCCGTTCACCCTCGCCTACAACTCGGACGGCGGCCACCAGGCCTGGGTCGACGCGGTCGCGAACAGCATCTCGAACACGCTGGGCATCGAGGCGAGCGGTCTGCCGTTCCCGACGTTCGCCGCGGCACTCGACCTGCGCACGACCGGCACCCTGACCGGCGCGACGCGTGCCGGCTGGCAGGCGGACTACCCCTCGCAGGGCAACTTCCTCTCGGCGCAGTACAGCACCGGTGGCAGCTCGAACTACGAGGGCTACACCAACCCCGAGTTCGACGGACTGCTCGCGCAGGCCGCGGCGGCTCCCTCGGTGGAGGACGCAGCTGGTCTCTACGAGCAGGCGCAGGAGATCCTCATGCGTGACCTGCCCAGCATCCCGCTGTGGTACGCCAACGCCGTGGGTGTCTGGAGCGAGGGCGTCGACAACGTCGTCTTCGGCTGGGACTCGGTTCCGCTTTACGAACAGATCACCAAGGGCTGAGTTCGGCTCCTGACGATCATCGAGTACGGTGTCCGGGGCGCATTCGCGTCCCGGACACCGTGCTGACCGGGCCTCTTGCCCTCACTACCCGAACCCATTTAGGAACTATTCGTCGATGCTCTGGTTCATCGGTCGACGGCTGCTGCAGCTGATCCCCGTCTTCTTCGGGGCGACCCTTCTCATCTACGCCCTCGTCTTCCTGCTCCCGGGAGACCCGATCGCCGCTCTCTACGGCGACCGTCAACCGTCGCCCGCCGCGATTGAGGCCGTGCGCGCGCAGTACAACCTCGACAAGCCGTTCATCGTGCAGTACTTCCTGTACATCGGAGCCCTGCTGCAGGGCGACTGGGGCACGACCTTCTCGGGCCGCCCTGTCATCGATGTCATGGCCCAGGCCTTCCCGATCACGCTTCGGCTCGCCGTCCTGGCGCTCGGCATCGAAGCGGTTTTCGGCATCGTCGTCGGCCTCATCGCCGGCCTGCGTAAGGGCAAGCTCTTCGACGCCACGGCTCTCGTGGTCAGCCTGCTGCTGATCTCGGTGCCGACCTTCGTCATCGGTTTCGTGCTGCAGTACGTCCTCGGCATCCAGCTCGGCTGGTTCCGCACCACCGTCAGCGCGGGCGCGCCGTGGAACGAGCTCATCCTGCCGGCGATCGTGCTCGCGACGGTCTCGTTCGCGTACATCGTCCGGCTCACCCGTTCTTCTGTTGCGGAGAACCTGTCCGCCGACTTCGTCCGCACGGCCACCGCGAAGGGCCTCAGCCGGCCGCGCGTCGTCACCGTACACGTCCTGCGCAACTCGCTCGTGCCGGTGGTGACCTACCTGGGCGTGGATCTCGGATCGCTCATGGTCGGCGCGATCGTGACCGAGAGCATCTTCAACATCAACGGCGTCGGCGGCACGATCTATCGCGCCATCACGATCGGCGAGGGACCCACCGTCGTGTCCTTCGTCGCCATCATGGTCATCATCATCATGCTGGCGAACCTGCTCGTCGATCTCCTGTACGCCTGGCTCGACCCGAGGATCCGCTATGCCAAGTAATCTCCGCCGGAATCAGGAACACTTCGTCGCTCCCGAGGAAGAGACGCCGCTCCAGGCGATCGACGCCGTCTCGACCGACGACAAGCCGCGCACCGTCTGGGGTGACGCCTGGCAGTCGATGCGCCGTCGCCCGATGTTCTGGGTCTCTGCCGTGCTCATCGTGCTGATCCTCGTCGTCGCCATGTTCCCCGGGCTCTTCTCGCCGGTGTCGCCGACCGCCAACTGCCTTCTGGCCAACAGCAACGCCGGGCCGGCCGCGGGGCATCCCTTCGGCTTCACCCGTCAGGGCTGCGACGTCTACGCGCGCGTCATCTACGGCACGCAGTCTTCGGTGATGGTCGGCGTGATCGCCACTCTGGTGGTGGCGATCTTCGGATCGATCGTCGGCGCCCTGGCCGGGTACTACGGCGGCATCCTCGACGCGATCCTCTCGCGCGTGGCCGACATCTTCTTCGCGATCCCCACCGTTCTCGGCGCGATCGTCTTCATGTCGGTCGTCCCGGAGCGCACGCCGCTCGTCGTCGCCCTGGTCATCGCGGTCTTCGCGTGGCCCCAGATCGCCCGCATCATGCGCGGCGCGGTTCTGACGGCGAAGCAGGCCGACTACGTCGTGGCATCCATCGCGCTCGGCGTCTCGCGCTGGCGTGTGCTGTTGCGTCACGTGCTGCCGAACGCGATCGCACCCGTGATCGCGGTGGCGACGGTGTCGCTCGGAACGTTCATCGTCGCGGAGGCGACGCTGTCGTTCCTCGGTATCGGCCTGCCCGGGACGGTGATGAGCTGGGGCAACGACATCAACTCCGCGCGCCAGTCGCTCACCACGAGCCCCATGGTCCTGATCTACCCCGCCGCCGCGCTGTCGGTGACGGTCCTGTCCTTCCTCATGCTGGGTGACGTCGTGCGCGACGCCCTCGACCCGAAGGAGCGTGCACGCCGATGAGCGACACCACCTCGTCGGATGCCACGCCGCTGCTGGACATCCGCAACCTCCACGTCGGGTTCCAGACGAAGGCTGGACTCGTGCCGGCCGTCCGCGGCGTCGACCTGACGATCTACCCCCGCCAGTCGGTCGCGATCGTCGGCGAGTCGGGTTCGGGCAAGTCGACCACGGCGCAGGCGATCATCCGTCTGCTCCCCGGAACCGGACGCATCACCGATGGTCAGATCATGTTCGAGGGCCGCGATCTCGCGGCGCTGACGAACCGTGAGCTGCAGGCCGTGCGTGGCGCGCAGATCGGCTACGTCCCGCAGGACCCGATGTCGAACCTCAACCCGGTGCTGACCGTCGGGTTCCAGGTGCGCGAGGCCGTCCGCTCGAACCGCAGCGCGACCGGTCGTGCCGCGGTCCGCGACCGCGCCGTCGAGGTCCTCACCGAGGCCGGGCTGCCCGATGCCGCCGACCGGATGCGGCAGTACCCGCACCAGTTCTCCGGCGGTATGCGCCAGCGGGCGCTCATCGGGATCGGTCTGTCGGCGCGTCCGAAGCTTCTGATCGCCGATGAGCCGACCTCGGCGCTCGACGTGACGGTGCAGCGACAGATCCTCGACCACCTGGGCACCCTCACGACGGACTTCGGCACGTCGGTGCTCTTCATCACCCACGACCTCGGCCTCGCAGCCGAGCGCGCGGAGCACCTCGTCGTCATGTACCGCGGTCGCGTGGTCGAGTCGGGTCCGTCGCAGGAGATCCTCGCCGATCCGAAGCACCCGTACACGAAGCGACTCGTGTCGGCGGCCCCGAGCCTGGCCTCGCGTCGCATCCAGGCGGTGCGCCACCACGAGAACGTCGACGTCTTCGGCGCGGGGGAGCAGTTCCTCGCGCGGGCCGAGGAGCGCGAGGCCGAAGCCGAGACGGCGGCAGCACGCAGCGACTTCATCGACATCCGCAACGCGCGGCGCGTCTACAAGGTGCGGACGGGCGGGCTCTCCTCGAAGGAGATCGTCGCCGTCGACGACGTCAGCATCCAGGTGGCGAAGGGAACGACGACCGCGATCGTCGGCGAGTCGGGGTCGGGCAAGTCGACCCTGGCGAAGCTCTTCCTGCAACTCGAGCAGCTGACCTCGGGCGAGATCCGCTTCGACGGCAAGAAGCTCGGCGGGCTCAACCGCGCCGAGGAGCTCGCCTTCCGGCGTCGCGTCCAGCCGGTCTTCCAGGACCCGTACGGCACCCTCGATCCGCAGTACAGCGTCGGCGACACGATCGCCGAGCCGATGCGGGTCCACAAATTCGGCACTCAGAAGGAGCGGTCGGCGCGCGTGCGCGAGCTGCTCGACCAGGTGTCGTTGCCGTCGGCGGCGAAGGACCGCTACCCGAGCGAGCTCTCTGGCGGTCAGCGGCAGCGCGTGGCGATCGCGCGCGCACTCGCTCTGAAGCCCGACGTGCTCGTCCTCGACGAGGCCGTCTCGGCGCTCGATGTGCTCGTGCAGGGTCAGATCCTGAACCTGCTGACGGAGTTGCAGACGGAGCTCGACCTGACCTATCTGTTCATCACCCACGACCTCGCGGTCGTGCGTCTCGTGGCGGACAACGTCTCGGTCATGCGCCAGGGTCGCCTGGTGGAGTCGGCGACGACCGACGAGGTCTTCGACCACTCCACCGAGGACTACACGCGCGAACTGCTCGCGGCCATTCCCGGCGCCGGGTTCCAGTTCGGCGTCTGACCCTCCGCAGCATGCGCAAGACCTTCCGACCGGCGTCGGCGACCATCGCGGTCGCCGGCGCCGGTCTGCTCGGGGCCTTCCTCCTCGGTGACGCCTTCGTCCGGGGCGGCGTCGTGCAGGGTCTGCTGCTGGCCCCCTGGGTCCTCCTGGCGGTCTGGCTCATCTACACGCTGCTCTACGCGCCGTTCATCGCGACCGACGAGAACGCGATCGTCATAGCGAACCCGCTCCGGGTGACGCGTGTGCCCTGGCCGTCCGTCACCGACATCCGATTGCGCTGGCAGGTGACCGTCGACACGGCCGAGGGCCGCTCTATCGCCGCCTTCGGCGGTCCGTCGCCGAGCCGGCCGTCCCGCGTCGGCCGTGGTGCGTGGTCCAGCGTCCGCGAAGAGGCGGAGCGGATGCCGGCCGCCGTCCGCGAGCTCGAGGAGATCCGCTCGGCGTGGGAAGAGCACGCGCCCGAAGCGCCGGATGAGGCGATCTCGGTCACGTGGAACCGCGCGGTTCTGTTGCCGCTCGCCGTCATCGTGCTCTGGGCGGCTCTCGCCCTCGCTTTCGGCGGCTGAGGTCGACCGGAGGCCGCGCCTGGCTATGTGCTCAGCCCCCGCGCGCCGCGATGAGCAAGGCGTGCGCCGACGGCGGCATGCGTAGGACACATTTTGCTAACGAACTCGTTTCGCGCAACACGTTGGAAACGAACGCACGCAAGGGTAGTGGTCATCTGAACTCGGCGGCGGTGTCGCCGAGCGGGGAGCGGAAAGGTCTTCCGTCGCCCGGATCATCAAGAGAACAGGAGTGGGAATGCGTTTCACGCGTATCTCCATGGCGGGCGCGAGCGCCGCTGCCCTGGCGCTCGTCGTCGCCGGCTGCGCGCCGGCGGACGGCGGCGAACAGGAGACGACGACGGCGAGCCAGTCCATCGCCGTTTCGGTCGGTCCGAACGACTTCATCAGCTACAACGGCTTCACGCCCGAGACGTACTCGACGTACAACTCGGCGATCGTGGACCGGCTCCTCGCGGGCTTCAGCTACTTCGACGAGGTCGGCGCCATCCAGCCGAACACCGATCTGGGCTCGTACGAGCTGATCTCGGAAGACCCGATGGTCGTCGAGTACACGATCGCCGACAATGCCGAGTGGTCCGATGGCACGCCCATCACGGTGGCCGACGCCGTTCTCGCCTGGGGTGTCCAGAACCCCAACCTCGCCGGCGCCGAGGGCCCGCTCTTCAACTCCGTCTCGCAGGACCTGGGCGACACCGTCCCCGAGGGCCCGCAGGGCGACGCTGACGCCAAGTCGTTCACGGTCCAGTTCGCCGCGCCCGACCCCGACTGGCAGATCCAGACCTGGATGCTCAGCCCCGCGCACGTCGTCGCCGAGCAGGGCGGTCTGTCGACCGAGGAGCTCGTCGAGGCGATCCGCGGCGGCGACGCCGCTGCTCTCGCAGACGCGGCCGAGTTCTGGAACACCGGATGGAACACCGCCCCCGGCACGCTGCCGGACGAGGCGCTCATCCCCAGCTCCGGCCCGTACGTTCTCTCGTCGTGGGAGGCCGGCCAGTCGGTGACCCTCAAGCGCAACGAGAACTACTACGGCACGCAGGCAGCCAATGACGAGCTCGTCATCCGCTTCGTCGCGCAGGACGCGATGGTCCAGGCGCTGCAGAACGGCGACCTCGACGTCATCGCCCCCCAGCCCACGGTCGACACCGTCTCGCAGATCGAGGAGCTCGGCGACGCCGCTCAGCTGCTCACCGGCCAGACGCTGACCTGGGAGCACCTCGACTTCAACTTCAAGGGCAACGCGTCGCTCGCGAACAGCCTCGAGCTGCGTCAGGCATTCGCGATGTGCGTGCCGCGCCAGCAGATCGTCGACAACCTCATCAAGCCGGTCAGCTCGGACGCCGAGGTCATGAACGCGCGCGAGGTGTTCCCCTTCCAGGAGAACTACGACGAGGTCGTCTCGGCCGCGTACGACGGCCGCTACGACGAGCCGAACCTCGAAGAGGCCAAGGCTCTCGTCGACGCCGCCGGCGCTGCCGGCACCGTCGTGCGCATCGGTTACTCGGCGCCCAACCCGCGCCGTGCTGACGAGGTCGCTCTCATCAAGTCGTCTTGCGACCAGGCCGGCTTCGACATCCAGGATGTCGGCAACGCCGACTTCTTCCAGCCCGGTGGCACCCAGGAGCGCGGCGATTACGACGTGGCTCTGTTCGCCTGGGCCGGCTCCGGCCAGATCACCTCGGGCCAGAACATCTACGCCACCGACAAGCCGCAGAACTACGGCGGTTACTCGAGCCCGGTCGTCGACCAGGCGTGGGAGACGCTCGCGACGAGCCTCGACGAGTCGGTGCACCTCGAGCAGACGAAGATCATCGAGAAGCAGCTGTGGGACGACCTCTTCGGCATCCCGCTGTTTGCTCACCCCGGTGTCGACGCTGCTGCCGCCGACATTGAGAACGCACAGCACTCGGTGGGCCAGAGCGGCATCATGTGGAACGCCGAGAAGTGGTCGCGCGCAGAATAAACGTATTCTGTCTCTGACACGACCAGAGTGTGGGCCGTCGCTGCGGTGACGGCCCACACTCCCGTGAGGGGCACATGCGTGCCCCGCGTACGACCAAGGGACCTCGACTTCCGTGCTGAAATTCATCATCCGCCGTCTGGCGGCAGCGGTGGGCATCATGCTCGCCGCATCCCTCTTGATGTACGTCCTGACGATCAACTCCGGCGACCCTCTCGCCGATTTGCGAGAGAGCAACGCGGACAACCGCGAACAGTTGATCGCTCGGCGTATCGAATACATGAACCTCGACCAGCCCTGGCTCCAGCGCTATCTCGGCTGGCTCGTGGGCGCGAGCAAGTGCCTCATCGGCCAGTGCGATCTCGGACTCACCCGGCAGGGCGTCGAGGTCACCACGCTCGTGGGACAGGCGGCTGCCTCGACGCTGAGGCTCGTCCTGCTCGCCACGATCCTGGCGCTGATCATCGGCATCGCCATCGGCATCATCACCGCGATCCGGCAGTACTCCGGCCTGGACTACGCGGTGACGTTCCTGACGTTCCTCTTCTTTTCGCTGCCGGTCTTCTGGGCGGCGGTGCTCTTCAAGGAGTACCTCGCGATCGGATACAACGACTGGATCCGTGATCCGGAGCTCTCGCCGATACAGATCATCGTGATCGCCGTCGTCATCGGCTTCGTCGTGCAGGTGCTCGGCGGTGGCTCGCTGAAGCGCCGGGCGATCACCTTCGCCGCCACCGCCGCGGTTCTGGGGGCAGCGCTGCCCCTCATGCTGGCGACGAACGCGTTCCGCGAGCCGCGCCTCACCGTCATCGGTGTGGCCGTGCTCACCGTTCTGCTCGCGCTCAGCGCGACAGTGGCATCGGTGGGACTGCACAACCGGCGGGTGCTCGTCATCGGCCTGGCCAGCGCAGGACTCGTGGTCGTCATGCACCTGGCGCTGACCAACGTGTTCATCTATTACATGAACTGGGGCGTGCTCGCCGGCGGTGCACTGCTGGCGATGATCGTACCGTTCCTCATCGGACGGTTCTTCGGCGGGCGTTTCCGAGGGCCGGCGACAGTCGTCGCGTTCGTCACGATCTTCGGCGGTGCCCTCCTGACGGTCGTGGACGCGCTCTTCCGCGTGTGGCCCTCGTTCCTGCAGCGCAAGCCGCGTCCGATCTCGACGATCGGCGCGCAGACGCCGAACTTCGACGGGACGTTCTGGCAGACCTTCCTCGATATCGGCACGCAGATGCTGCTGCCGACGCTGCTGCTGACGGTCATCTCGCTGGCGTCGTACAGCCGCTATACGCGGACGTCGATGCTCGAGGTGGGCAACCAGGACTTCATCCGCACGGCGCGGGCGAAGGGCGTGCCGGAGCGGCTGGTCATCTTCCGCCATGCATTCCGCAACGCCCTCATACCCATCGCGACGATTGCGGCGTTCGACTTCGCCGGACTCATCGGCGGGGCCGTGGTCACCGAGCAGGTGTTCGGCTGGAAAGGCATGGGTGACCTGTTCGCGACCGGACTGCGCGAGGTCGATCCGAACCCCGTGATGGCCTTCTTCCTCGTGACCGGCCTCGCCGCGATCGTCTTCAACATGCTGGCGGACATCTTCTACGCCGTCATCGACCCGAGGATCCGAGTATGACGAACCCGAACGACAACGTGCCGACCACGACGTCGGTCCTCTCGGTCGCGGAGGCCGAGGACGCTGCGCTCGCGAAGAGCACGGCCGCGCCCCGCTCACAGGCCCGCATCGTCTGGGGACGCTTCCTGCGGCACCGCGCGGCGACGATCTCCGCGGTGATCCTGATCTTCCTGACGCTCCTGAGCTTCACCTCGGTCGGTTTCTTCGGCATCCCGGGATGGTGGCCGCACGACTACCGCGCCGCCGGTGACGTGGTCAACGGGGGCGCCCCGACGCTGAGCCTGATCCCCGAGTGGCTCGGTGGCGACGGCATCCGCATCGGCGAGCACCCGTTCGGGCAGGAGAACACGGGCAAGGACTTCTTCGCACTGACCATGATGGGCACGCAGCGTTCGATCCTGCTCGGCCTCGTGCTCGGAATCTCGTCGACCGTCATCGGAAGCATCGTCGGCGCTGTCGCCGGCTACTACCGAGGCTGGGTCGACTCCATCCTGATGCGCATCACGGATCTGTTCATCGTCATCCCGCTGCTCGCCCTCGCAGCTGTCGTGGGTCAGATCGCGGGGAACATCGGCAAGAACCCGATCGTGCTGGCTTTCATGCTGTCGCTCCTGACCTGGACCGGTCTCGCGCGTCTCGTTCGTGGTGAAGTGCTCTCGCTCCGTGAGCGCGACTTCGTGCTCGCCGCTCGCGCCTCGGGCGCCGGGGGAGCGCGCATCATCTTCCGACACCTCATGCCGAACGTCGTGGGCGTCATCGCCGTCAACGCCACGTTCGCGATCGCCGGCGCGATCTTGCTCGAGAGCTCGCTGTCTTACCTCGGATTCGGCGTCGTCCCCCCGGAGACGTCGCTGGGCCTGCTGATCAGTCAGTATCAGGGCAGCTTCACCAGCAGGCCCTGGCTGTTCTGGTGGCCGGGCATGATGATCCTCGCGATCGCCCTGTCCATCAACTTCCTGGGCGACGGCATCCGCGACGCGTACGACCCGCGCCAGTCGCGCAGCGTGCGTCGGGAGATCAAGAGGAGGAACCGCGCATGAGCGTCACCGCCACGCGTACCGCACTGAAGTTCACCGACCTCTCGGTCACGTTCCTCACCGGATCGGGCGATGTCAACGCCGTCAAGGGCATCTCGCTCGAGGTGCGCCCGGGCGAGGTCGTGGCCGTGGTCGGCGAGTCCGGCTCCGGAAAGTCGGTGACCTCTCTCGCCGCCATGGGGCTCCTCGCGGAGAACGCCATCACGCGAGGATCCATCACGGTCGGCGAGACCGAGGTCATCGGGCTCCCGAACGAGCGCATGCGCAAGCTCCGTGCCAGCGAGATCGCGATGATCTTCCAGGAGCCGATGACGGCGCTCAACCCGGTGCTCACGATCGAGCGTCAGCTCACCGAGATCTTCGAGCTCCACGACGTCGCCTACGGCGAAGACGCGCGGGACCGGTCGATCGGCCTGCTGCGCGACGTGGGCATCCCCGAGCCGGAGCGGCGCATCAAGCAGTACCCGCACCAGTTCTCGGGTGGTCAGCGTCAGCGCATCGTCATCGCGATGGCGATCGCGCTCGACCCCAAGGTCATCATCGCGGACGAGCCGACCACCGCCCTCGACGTCACCGTCCAGGCGGAGATCCTCGACCTGCTCCGGCGGCTGAAGGATCATCGCGACGCGGGCATTCTGCTGATCACGCACAACATGGGCGTCGTCGCCGACATCGCCGACCGCGTGGCGGTGATGTACCGGGGCGACCTGGTCGAGGTCGGCGACGTCGAGGACGTCCTCACCCGGCCGCAGCATCCCTACACGAAGAAGCTGCTCGCCGCCGTTCCCCGTCTCGACCCCGAGCTGACGGCGCGAGTCGCCGCCAGCGCCACGCGCGACGTGGTGCTGGAAGCTCAGGGGCTCGTGCTCGAGTACGCGGGACGCGGCAAGACCTTCCGGGCGGTCGAAGACGTCTCGTTCGACCTCGCCGCCGGCGAGGTGCTCGGCATTGTCGGCGAATCCGGTTCGGGCAAGTCCACGATCGCGCGCGCGGTGCTCGGGCTGATGCCGGTCGCGGACGGGACGCTCAGCCTCGGCGGACGCGACCTCGCGAAGCTGCGCGGCCGCAAAGCGAAGAACGTCCGACGCGACATCGGCGTGGTCTTCCAGGACCCCGCGGCATCCCTCGACCCGCGGTTCCCGATCGGCGACTGCATCATCGAGCCGATGGCCATCCACCGTGTCGGGACCAAGGCCGAGCGGCTCGATCGGGCCCGCGAGCTGCTCGACGCCGTCCGGCTGCCGCGCGACGTCCTCGAGCGCTACCCGCACGAGCTCTCGGGCGGTCAGCGTCAGCGCGTCTCGATCGCGCGGGCGCTCACACTGCGGCCGAAGCTCTTCGTCGCCGATGAGCCGACGTCGGCGCTCGACGTGTCGGTTCAGGCCGCGGTGCTCGACATGCTGAAGGAGCTGCAGGAGACGTACTCGTTCGCCTGCATCCTCGTCAGCCACGACCTCGCGGTCGTCGACCAGCTGTCCGATCAGATCCTCGTGCTCAAGTCGGGGCGAACGGTCGAGCAGGGGCCGACGTCGCAGGTGCTGCTGCAGCCCCGCGAGGCCTACACCCGTGAGCTGCTGGCCGCCTCGCCGGTTCCGGATCCGATCGAACAGCGCCGGCGCCGCGAGGAGCGTCGCGCGGCTCTCGACGCATCCTGAGGCCTCGGCTTCGACCCTTTCGCAGGCGCCCCGCGAACTCGCAGGGCGCCTGCGTTAAACTGTCCCGTCGGCATCCCGGCGTTTTCCCTTCATCCTGAGGACCCCCTTCATGGCGCATGCCCTTCGTCCTGACCTCCGCAACGTCGCGATCGTCGCGCACGTCGACCACGGCAAGACGACGCTCGTCGATGCCATGCTCCGCCAGACCGGCTCGTTCGGCGACCACGCGCACGTCGAGGAACGTGCCATGGACTCGAACGATCTCGAGCGTGAGAAGGGCATCACGATCCTCGCCAAGAACACGGCGATCACCTACAACGGCGCCCACACCGACGTGCCGGTGACGATCAACGTCATCGACACCCCGGGCCACGCCGACTTCGGCGGAGAGGTCGAGCGCGGCCTGTCGATGGTCGATGGTGTCGTGCTGCTCGTCGACGCGTCGGAGGGTCCGCTGCCGCAGACCCGCTTCGTGCTGCGCAAGGCGCTCGAGGCCAAGCTCCCCGTCATCCTGCTGGTCAACAAGACCGACCGTCCCGACGCCCGCATCGCGGAGGTCGAGGAGGAGGCCCACGACCTGCTGCTCGGACTTGCCGGCGACCTCGTCGACGACGTGCCCGATCTCGACGTCGATGCACTGCTCGACGTACCCGTCGTGTACGCCTCGGGTCGCGCGGGCGCGGCGTCGCGCAACCGTCCCGACAACGGCGCGCTTCCCGACAACGACGACCTCGAGCCGCTTTTCGAGGCGATCCTCGAGCACGTGCCGGCGCCGTCCTACGACGACGAGGCCCCGCTTCAGGCCTGGGTCACCAACCTCGACTCGAGCCCGTTCCTCGGACGCCTCGCCCTGCTGCGCGTCTTCAACGGCACGCTCAAGAAGGGCCAGACGGTCGCGTGGGTCCGCCACGACGGTTCGCACTCGAACGCACGCATCACTGAGCTCCTCAAGACGAAGGCGCTGGATCGTTTCCCGGCCGAGTCCGCCGGCCCCGGCGACATCGTCGCGATCGCGGGTATCGAGGACATCACGATCGGTGAGACCATCGCCGACCCGGAGGACGTCCGTCCGCTGCCGGCGATCACCGTCGACGACCCGGCGATCTCGATGACGATCGGCACGAACACCTCGCCGCTGATGGGCAAGGTCAAGGGGCACAAGCTCACCGCGCGCATGGTCAAGGACCGGCTCGACCGCGAGCTCATCGGTAACGTCTCGCTCAAGGTCGTCGACATCGGGCGGCCCGACGCGTGGGAGGTGCAGGGCCGCGGCGAGCTCGCGCTCGCGATCCTCGTCGAGAACATGCGCCGCGAGGGCTTCGAGCTGACCGTCGGAAAGCCGCAGGTCGTGACGCGGCGCGACGAGAACGGCAAGCTCACCGAGC
Organism: Microbacterium sp. H37-C3; assembly: GCF_027157935.1. Taxonomy (NCBI): domain Bacteria; kingdom Bacillati; phylum Actinomycetota; class Actinomycetes; order Micrococcales; family Microbacteriaceae; genus Microbacterium; species Microbacterium sp. H37-C3. The sequence continues at coordinate 180,797 of NZ_JAPVLR010000001.1, forward strand.
CGTTCGAGCACCTGACCATCGACGCCCCCGAGGAGCACCTCGGCGCGATCACGCAGCTCATGGCGGCCCGCAAGGGGCGGATGGACACGATGACGAACCACGGCACCGGCTGGGTTCGCATGGAGTTCGTCGTTCCGTCGCGCGGTCTGATCGGCTTCCGTAGCGAGTTCCTCACGATCACGCGCGGCACCGGTATCGCCAATGCGATCTCGCACGGCTACGACGAGTGGGCCGGCGCCATCTCGACCCGACAGAACGGCTCGATCGTCGCCGACCGCTCCGGTGTCGTCACGCCTTTCGCGATGATCGCGCTCCAGGAGCGCATGAGCTTCTTCGTCCAGCCCACCGAGGAGGTCTACGAGGGCATGGTCATCGGCGAGAACTCGCGCGCCGATGACATGGACGTCAACATCACGAAGGAGAAGAAGCTCACGAACATGCGTTCGTCGACCTCGGACTCCTTCGAGTCGATGACGCCCCCGCGCGTGCTCACGCTGGAGGAGTCGCTCGAGTTCGCACGCGACGACGAATGCGTCGAGGTGACCCCCGAGAAGGTGCGCATCCGCAAGGTCGTGCTGGATGCGACCGAGCGCGGCCGCGCCGCGTCACGCGCGAAGCGCCAGGACGCCAACGCCTGATCCGGCTTCCCGAAGCCCGCCCACGACCCCGGAGCGCCGACCCTCGGCCCCGGGGTCGTGGCGTTCCCGGCGCGTCCAGCCCTCAGCCGCGCAGGATGCGCGACATCTGCTTGCCGCGGGCGACCTCGTCGACGAGCTTGTCGAGATAGCGGATGCGCTGCATCAGCGGATCGTCGATCTCCTCGACGCGAATGCCGCAGATGACACCGGTGATCTTCGTGGCCTCGGGATTCATCCGGGCATCGGCGAAGAAGTCCTCGAACGTCGTCCCGGCGGCGAGATGGGCATCGAGCTCCGTCTGGCTGAAACCGGTGAGCCATCGGGTGACCTCATCGACGTCGGCGCGGGTGCGGCCCTTTCGCTCGGCTTTGGCCACATAGTGGACGTAGACCGACGCGACGCTCATCGTGAACACGCGACTCATGCCGTCAGCGTATCCGGCGTCGCGAGCACGGGTCGATAGCATCGGAGCGATGGAGCAGGATGCCGCGATGCGGCGCGCGTGGCGCGATGGGATCGGCGTATCCGTCGCAACGAGCGCCTACGGCGTATCGTTCGGCGCGCTCGGGGTCGCCGCGGGGCTCGATGTCTGGCAGACCTGCGTGCTCAGTCTCCTGATGTTCACGGGCGGCTCGCAGTTCGCCTTCGTCGGTGTCGTCGCGACGGGTGGCTGGGCGGCGCTGCCCGCGGCCATCGCCTCCGCAGCGCTCCTGGGCGTTCGCAATGTGGCATACGGTCTTCGCATGGCGCCGGTGGTCGGCGGGAGCATCGCGCGGCGGCTGAGCGCCTTCCCGTTCACGATCGACGAGTCGACGGCAGTCGCCCTCGCGCAGTCGGGCCCCCGCGCACGCCGCATCGGCTTCTGGGTGACCGGAGTGGGCATCTATATCGGATGGAACCTCTTCACACTCCTCGGCGCGCTGCTCGGCGACGTCCTCGGCGACCCCCGGGCTTATGGACTCGACGCGGCCGCCGCGGCAGCCTTCCTCGCGCTGCTGTGGCCGCGGCTCCGCCGGCTGGACGCGGTCGTCGTCGGAGTGGCCGCCGGAGTCGTCGCCGGTGTCGCGACGCCCCTCACGATGCCCGGGATCCCCGTCCTCATCGCCGGCGTCGTGGCCATCGTGGTCGCCGCGGCCATGCCGGGCCGGCGTTCGTCGCGGGGCGATGACGCGAAGACGACGGGGGAGGCCCGATGAGCCCGTGGACCGGCATCCTCGTCGCCTCGTTCATCTGCGTGGCGCTGAAGGCGCTGGGATACCTCCTTCCGCCGCGATGGTTCGACGGGGAACGCGCGCAGCGCATCATCGACCAGCTGACGATCGCTTTGCTCTCCGCGCTGGTCGTCGTGCAGACGCTCGGCGCGGGCGCCGCGATCGTGGTGGACGCGCGCCTGCCTGCCGTGGCGGTGGCCGCCGTCCTGCTCGCCGCGCGCGCCCCCTTCCTCGTGGTCGTGGCGGGGGCGGCGCTGGTGGCGGCGGTGCTTCGGGCGTGCGGATGGGCCGCTTAGACTGGCTCGGTGAATCAGACCTGGACCCGCTTCGCCGGGTGGCTCGTCGCCGCGATCGCGGGAGCCGTCTACGGTGTCGCGGGGACGATCACCCAGGCGTACTCCTGGGGTGTGCTGCCGGTGGGGCTCATCGTCGCTGTCGCCGGCGTGACCGCCCTCGTCGCGGGGCTGCGGCTGCTCACCGACGACCGGTGGACGGCGCTGGCCTGCGGGCTGGGCGCTCTCGTCGCAACCGTCGTCTTCTCCGGACGCGGGCCCGGCGGCTCGGTCGTCGTGCCTGCCCCGCCGGACGGGCAGCTGAGCACCGGGCTGATCTGGACGTTCGCTGTGCCGGTCATGGTGGCCGTCGTGGTCGGTTGGCCCTCGTTCGCGGGAGCACGCCGGGCGGCCGCGTCCGATCGCACGAACTAGACTCGTCATGTGACTTATGTGATCGCCCTCCCGTGCGTGGACGTGAAGGACCGCGCCTGCATCGACGAATGCCCCGTGGACTGCATCTACGAGGGTGAGCGCTCGCTCTACATCCACCCGGATGAATGCGTCGACTGCGGCGCATGCGAGCCGGTGTGCCCGGTCGAGGCGATCTACTACGAAGACGACCTGCCGGACGAGTGGCAGGACTACTACACCGCGAACGTCGAGTTCTTCGACGACCTGGGATCTCCCGGAGGTGCCGCGAAGGTCGGCGTCATCGCGAAGGACCACCCCCTCGTGGCCGCGCTGCCGCCGCAGGGGGAGGGGCATTGAGCGTCCGCGACCTCGCCGACTACCCCTGGGACGCCGTAGCGCCCTACGCCGAGAAGGCCCGCCGCCACCCGGACGGCATCGTCGACCTGTCCATCGGGTCGCCGGTCGACCCGACGCCTGAGGTCGTCGCCCGCGCCCTGCGCGAAGCGACCGACGCGCATGCGTACCCGCAGACCGTCGGCACCCCCGCGCTTCGGGAGGCCATCGTGCGGTGGTACGAGCGTCGCCGCGGTGTCACCGGTCTGGCCCCCGACAGCGTGCTGCCGACGATCGGGTCGAAGGAGCTCGTCGCGCTCCTCCCGCTGCTGCTCGGCCTCGGTGCCGGCGATGTCGTCGTGCATCCCCGCGCCGCCTACCCGACGTACGAGGTCGGCGCCCGCCTGGTCGGTGCGACGCCGGCAGCTGCAGACGACCCGGCCGACTACCCGGAGGGCACCCGACTCGTCTGGGTCAACTCGCCCGGAAACCCCGACGGACGCGTGCTGGACGTCGCGGAGCTGCGGCGGATCGTCGCCCGCGCACGCGAGCTCGGCGCCGTCGTCGTCTCGGACGAATGCTACGCCGAGCTCGGCTGGGACGGGCCCTGGGCGAGCGAGACGGTGCCGAGCGTGCTCGACCCGCGGGTGAGCGAAGGCGACGTCAGCGGTCTGCTGTCGGTGTACTCGCTCAGCAAGCAGTCGAACCTCGCGGGTTATCGGGCGGCGTTCCTGGCCGGCGACCCGACGATCGTGGCCCGGCTTCTCACCGCGCGGAAGCACCTGGGACTGATGCAGCCCCTGCCCGTGCAGCAGGCGATGGTCGCAGCCCTGGGCGACGACGGTCACGTCGCCCGACAGAAGGACCTGTACCGCCGCCGTCGCGATGTGCTCCGACCGGCGCTCGAGCGCGCGGGCTTCCGTATCGATCACAGCGAAGCGGGACTCTATCTGTGGGCGACGGCGCAAGAGGACGCGTGGAAGACGCTCGGCCGGCTCGCCGAACTCGGCATCCTCGCGGGCCCCGGCCACTTCTACGGAACGCAGTTCCCGCAGCACGTGCGCTTCTCGCTGACCGCGTCGCAGGAGCGGATCGACGCCGCTGCCGCACGCCTGACGGGTTCGTAGGTTCTCTCCTACCGATCCGCTGATCCTTTGGCGCCGTACGGAGTAGGCCCGTGCGCCCGATAGGCTGTAATGACCGCACCGGACGATCGCAAGGAGGCTTCGTGAACGACACGGGCACCCCGCAGAAGGCCACCGTCACCATCGGTGACCGCACCGCCGAATTGCCGGTGCTGCACGGAACCGACGGAGTTCCGAGCGTCGATTTCTCGACGTTCACCAAGCAGACGGGCCACACGAGCCTCGACTACGGCTTCGTCAACACCGCGGCCACGCGGTCCGCCATCACCTACATCGATGGTGACCAGGGCATCCTGCGTTACCGCGGCTACCCGATCGAGCAGATCGCCAAGCACTCGACGTACCTCGAAGTGGCCTGGCTCCTGCTCTACGGCGACCTGCCCACGGCTGACGAGCTGGCGGACTTCGACGACCGCATCCGTCGTCACACGCTGCTGCACGAAGACCTCAAGCGCTTCTTCTCGTCCCTGCCGCACACCGCGCACCCGATGTCGGTGCTGTCCGCCGCCACCGCGGCCCTGTCGACGTATTACGAGGACCAGTCCGACCCGAACAACCCCGAGCACGTCGAGCTCAACACGATCCGGCTCCTCGCGAAGCTGCCCGTGATAGCCGCGTACGCGCACAAGAAGAGCGTCGGGCAGGCCTTCCTCTACCCCGACAACTCGCTGAGCTTCGTCGACAACTTCCTGCGCCTGAACTTCGGCGTCCTCGCGGAGAACTACGAGGTCAACCCGGTCGTCTCGCGCGCGCTCGAGCGTCTGCTCATCCTGCACGAGGACCACGAGCAGAATGCCTCGACCTCGACCGTGCGCCTGGTCGGGTCGACCGGTGCGAATCAGTTCTCTTCGATCTCGGCCGGTATCAACGCGCTCTACGGACCGTTGCACGGCGGCGCGAACGAGGCCGTCCTCGACATGCTGGCCCGCATCCGGGACTCCGGCGAGAGCGTCGAGCGCTTCGTCGCCCGCGTGAAGAACAAGGAAGACGGCGTGAAGCTCATGGGCTTCGGGCACCGGGTCTACAAGAACTACGACCCGCGCGCGAAGCTCGTCAAGGAGTCCGCGGACGAGGTCCTCAACGAGCTCGGCGTCGTCGACCCGTTGCTCGATCTTGCGAAGGAGCTCGAGGAGATCGCCCTGAGTGACGACTACTTCCGCGAGCGTCGCCTGTACCCGAACGTCGACTTCTACACGGGCGTCATCTACAAGGCGATGGGATTCCCCACGCGCATGTTCACGCCGCTGTTCGCGATCGGTCGGCTGCCCGGCTGGCTCGCGCACTGGCGCGAGATGCAGAACGACCCGCAGACGAAGATCGGGCGTCCGCAGCAGCTGTACATCGGCTCGGCGGAGCGGGACTACCCCACCTCCTGAACAGGGCTCGACGATCACGAGAGGCCGGCACATCACAGCGATGTGCCGGCCTCTGCCATGCGGTCGCGGATCGCGCCACGTTACCTCGACGTCCGCGGGGTGCCGCTGGACCGGGGCACCCCGGGTGTCACTTGTCGATCAGTGTCGCCGCGTAGTCGGGGACGTATCCGTCGAGCTGCTGCGGCGGGCGGTCGTAACCACCGGATGGCGGGCGCGGTGGGATCTCGATCTCGGGCCGCTCGACCACTTCGTAGGGGATCTGTCCGAGCAGATGGTGGATCATGTTGATCCGGCCTCGGCGCTTGTCCTCGTTGTCGACCTCGTGCCAGCGTGCCTCCGGGATGTCGGTGTGCACGAACATCGTGTCCTTCGCGCGCGAGTAGTCCTCCCACTTGGTGATCGAGAGCACGTCGTTGGGGGAGAGCTTCCACCGCCGCATCGGCTCCTCGTTGCGCGACCGGAACCTCTTCTCCTGCTCGACATCCGAGACACTGAACCAGTACTTCAGCAGCAGGATGCCGTCCTCGACGAGCATCCGCTCGAAGATCGGCGCCTGGTGCAGGAACCGGTGGTACTCCTCGTTGGTGCAGTAGCCCATGACCCGCTCGACGCCGGCGCGGTTGTACCAGGACCGGTCCATGAGGACGATCTCGCCGGCGGCCGGCAGATGCGCGACGTATCGCTGGAAGTACCACTGCGAGCGTTCGCGCTCGGTCGGCGCGGGAAGCGCGACGATGCGCGCGACCCGAGGATTGAGATACTCGGCGACGCGCTTGATGGTGGATCCCTTGCCCGCGGCGTCGCGCCCCTCGAAGATCACCACGATGCGGGCGCCGGTGGCCTGCACCCAGGCCTGCATGTCGACGAGCTGCGCCTGCAGCCGCCGCAACTCGGCTTCGTACACCTTCTTCGGCAAGCGATCGGCCATCGAGCCACCTCCTGACGCGAGCATACGCCCCCCTCGCGCGGGGGTGCGGCCCGGTCTAGGGTGGGCCGCACGCACGAGCAGGGGAGCGAAGCATGTGGATGCAGACGACCGATCCGCTCGGCTCGCTGGCGCTGTCGGCCCTCGTCGCCGCCATTCCGATCATCGTCTTCCTCGTCGCGCTCGTCGGGCTTCGCCTCAGCGGCATCCTCGCCGGTCTCATCGCGCTCGTCGCGCAGCTGCTGGTGGCCGCACTCGGATTCGGGATGCCGCTCACGGCAGTCGGGGGTGCGGGCCTGCTGGGCCTGCTCACGGCGGTCTGGCCGATCGCCTACATCATCGTGATGGCGGTGTGGCTCTACAAGCTCGCTGTCGCGAGCGGTCGCTTCGACGTCATTCGTTCATCGATCGGGGGCATCTCGAAAGATCAGCGGATCCAGGTGCTCCTCATCAGCTTCTCCTTCGGCGCCTTTCTGGAGGGCGCCGCCGGGTTCGGCGTGCCCATCGCCATCTGCGCCGCGCTCCTGGTGCAGCTGGGGTTCCGCCCGCTGCGGGCGGCCATGATCTCGCTCGTCGCCAACGCGGCGGCGGGGGCATACGGCGCCATCGGCATCCCCGTGATCGTGGGTGCGCAGGTCAGCGGCCTCGAGGTGCAGGAGCTGTCGCGTGCAATGGTGCTGGTGCTGCAGCCCCTGACGCTGCTCATCCCGTTCTTGCTCGTGGTCATCCTGGACGGTTTCCGCGGGCTGCGTGAGACGTGGCCGGCCACGCTGCTGGTCACCATCGTCTTCAGCGGCGTGCAGGCGGGCGTGCTGTGGTTCCTCGGCCCCGAGCTCGCCGACCTCGGTGCAGGCCTGGCTGCGATGGTCGCGCTCTTCCTCCTCGGCCGGGTCTGGCAGCCTCGGCGGGTCCATCGTGAAGTCGGCGCGCCCGAGCCGGAGCCGCACAGCGCCAATGTACGTGAGGTGATCGCGGCATGGAGCCCGTTCTACATCCTCACGGCGGTCATCCTGGTCTGGAGCCTGCCGGTGTTCAAGAATCTGTTCGCCGCGGGCGGGCCCTTGGCCGCGCTGGTGTTCGCGGTTCCGATGCCCGGGCTCACCGGCAGCGTGCAGACCCCCGGCGGTGATGTCGTCACGGCGACGTGGGGCTTCACTCCCATCAACGCGACGGGCACGGCGATCCTGCTGGCGGTGATCGTGTCGTTCTGGACGACGCCGCGCCTGCGCGCGGCCGACCTGGTGTGGGCACTGGTGGAGACGGTGCGCGGCCTCTGGCGCGCGTTGCTGCTCATCGCGATCATTCTCGTCCTGGCCAACGTCGCGAACTACTCGGGCGGCTCGGCCTCGATGGGCACGGCTCTGGCGGCGGTCGGGCCGCTCTTCCCGTTGCTCGCACCGATCATCGGCTGGATCGGCGTCTTCCTGACGGGGTCGGTCGTCAACAACAACACGCTGTTCGCGCCCCTCCAGGTCGCTACCGCCGAGCAGATCTCCGTCGACCCCGGGTTGCTCGTCGCTGCGAACACGGCAGGCGGCACAGCCGCCAAGGTCATCTCGCCTCAGTCGATCGCGATCGCGGCCGGCGCGGTCGGACTCGCCGGACGCGAGTCGGAGATCCTCCGGGCGTCGCTCTGGTACAGCCTCGGCATGCTCGCCGTGGTGTGCCTGTGGGGCGGTCTGCTCTCGGCGCTCCTGCTCTGAGCGCCGCCCGGATCACGCGACGCGATCAGGCGTGCAGAGCCTCGTTGAGCGTGACTCCGACCCCCGCGCGGCGAACAGCCTCGATCGCGCCGGTCAGCGAATTCCGGCGGAACAGGATGCCGTCGCGCCCGGACAGCTCTGCGCCCTTGACGCTCGGACGCGCACCCGAGGCCGTGGCGGGCTCGTCGGCGAGGACGATCTTCGACCCTGCCGTGACGTAGAGCCCGGCCTCGACCACGCAGTCGTCGCCGAGCGAGATGCCGATGCCGGCGTTGGCGCCGAGCAGCGTGCGACGGCCGATCGACACCCGGTGGCTGCCGCCGCCGGACAGCGTGCCCATGATCGAGGCGCCGCCCCCGATGTCGCTCCCGTCACCGACCACGACGCCCTGCGAGATGCGACCCTCCACCATGGAGGCGCCGAGCGTGCCGGCGTTGAAGTTCACGAAGCCCTCGTGCATCACGGTGGTGCCCGGTGCGAGGTGCGCGCCCAGGCGGACGCGGGAGGCGTCGGCGATGCGCACTCCGGGGGGAGTGACGTAGTCGAGCAGACGGGGGAACTTGTCGAGGCTGTGCACCTGGATGCCGTCGCGCTGGAGCAACGGCCGACGGCGCGTCGCGTCATCCGGGTGCATCGGGCCCGCGGTCGTCCAGGCGACGATCGGGAGGTGCCCGAAGATCCCGTCGAGATTGACGGTGTTCGGTGCGGCGAGGCGGTGTGAGAGCACGTGCAGGCGGAGGTACGCATCCGGGGTCGACGCCGGCGCGGCATCGAGGTCGATCGAGATGGTGACGGCCTCGACCGTCACGCCCCGGCGCTCGTCGTCCGCTGCGAGCGGCGCCCAGGTCACCATCGCGGCGGCGGACTCGGCGGCCGCCGGTGTCCCGAGCGCGGGCTCCGGGAACCAGGTGTCGAGTGTCGTGCCATCGCTGCTCGAGGTCGCGAGTCCCACGCCCCATGCCCACCGTTCGCTCATGGCTCCAGGTTATCGGTGCGGTCGCCGCCGATAGAATCGCCGCATGCCCGAGCTCGATCTGACCGTGTCCAGCGCCGATCTGACTCGGGCGGTGTGCGACATCCCCAGCGTGTCGGACGACGAGACGGCCCTCGCCGACGCCATCTTCGCCGCCGTATCGCCGTTGGCGCACCTCGAGGTCATCCGCGACGGCGACACGATCGTCGCGCGCACGCAGCTCGGTCGCGCGCAGCGCGTCGTCATCGCCGGTCACATCGACACCGTTCCCATCAACGCGAACCTGCCCGTTCGCGAGATGGTCGAGGACGGCCAGGAGTTCCTGTGGGGGAGAGGGACCGTCGACATGAAGGCGGGCGTCGCGGTGCAGCTGAAGCTCGCGGCGGAGCTCGTCGACCCGCGCGTCGACATCACGTGGATGTGGTACGACCACGAGGAGGTCGCCGCCGAGCTCAACGGCCTGACGCGGCTCGCGGCGAACCGTCCCGACCTGTTCGCGGGCGACTTCGCGATCCTCGGCGAGCCCTCCAACGGTCAGGTCGAGGGCGGCTGCAACGGCAATCTGCGCGCGATCGTGCGGACGCACGGGGTGCGTTCCCACAGCGCTCGCGCGTGGATCGGCGACAACGCCATCCACCACGCGGCCCCGATCCTCCACCGACTGTCGGAGCACACGCCCGCCGATGTCGAGGTGGAAGGACTCGTCTATCGCGAGGGGCTCAACGCCGTCCGCATCTCGGGCGGGATCGCCGGGAACGTCATCCCCGACCTCTGCGAGGTCGAGGTCAACTACCGCTTCGCGCCGAGCCGTTCGCCCGAAGAGGCCGTCGCGATCGTCCGCGAGTTCTTCGACGGCTTCGAGGTGGAGGTGGTCGACCTCGCCGGAGGTGCACGACCGGGCCTGGATGCGCCGCTCGCCCAGGAGTTCGTCGCCGCGGTGGGAGCCGAGCCTCGCCCCAAGTACGGCTGGACGGATGTCGCCCGGTTCTCGGCGTTGGGAGTGCCCGCCGTCAACTACGGCCCGGGCGACCCCTCGCTCGCGCACCACGACCAGGAGCGGGTGCCGGTCGAGCAGATCGACGCCGTCGAGCGCGGCCTGCGCACCTGGCTCTCGAACCGGTGACCCGGCGCGCATGAGGTCGCTGCGTCGCGCCGCGATCGCGCTGCCGCCCGCGGTTGCGATCGCGCTGACGTACCTGCTCTCGCGCGCTGTCACGACGGGCTTCCTGCTCGGAGCGGCCGAGCTGAGCGGACCCCGGTCCCGCTTCGGCGCCGACGCGACTCTGGGCACTCTGACGATGGGGTGGGACGCGCAGTGGTACTGGCTCATCGCGTTCAGCGGATATCCCGCCGAGCTGCCGCTCGACGCGGCGGGCCACGTCGCCCAGAACGCGTGGGCGTTCATGCCGGTCTACCCCGTCATCACCGGCGCCGTGGGGTGGGTCGTCGGCGGATTCCCGGTCGCTGCGCCCCTGGTGTCGGCAACGGCCGGCTATCTCGCGTGTCTCGTCCTCTTCGCTCTGCTGCGCCGCCGCATCGGCCGCGCGGCAGCGATGTGGGCGGTCGCCTTCTTCAGCTTCGCGGGCCCGATGGCCGCGCTGTTCCAGCTCGGCTACGCGGAATCGCTTTTCCAGCTCTGGCTGCTCCTCGCGCTCCTCGCCGTGGAGCGCCGCCGGTGGTGGTGGCTGTACCTGTGGATCCCGCTCATGGCTTTCACGCGGCCCGGTGTCCTCGCCTTCTCGCTGATGCTCGCGCTGTACGGGATCTGGCGGTGGTTGCGGCGTCAGCACGACGACCTGCAACCGCGGGAGATCGCCCACGTCGTGGCGAGCGGCCTGCTGGCGGCCGCCTGCGGATACGCTTGGCCCGTCATCACCGGCATCGTGACGGGTGATCCCGGGGCCTACCTGCAGACGGAACTCGCGTGGCGACGATCCTGGATCGGGGATCACGGGGGGTTCGTGCCCTTCGACGGCACAATGCAGGCCGCCGTGCTGTGGTCTGGAATCTGGGGAATTCCGGCATGGGTGTGTCTCGCGGGGCTTGCGGCGATCGTGGTTCTCGCCACGCTCCTGCTCGTCGCTGATCGCCGCGTGCGTCGCCTCGGTGTTCCGATACGTCTGTGGTCGGCCGCGTACGTCCTCTACCTGCTGGCGGTCTTCTTCCCCCAGTCGAGCACGTTCCGACTGCTCGTCCCGCTGTCACCGCTCTGGGGCGCCGTCGCGCTGCCCCGCGCGCTCTGGTGGCGCATCAGCGTGCTGGTGCTCGGTATCGCCGCGCAGTGGTGGTGGATCCACACGATGTATGCGCTCGGAAGCACCTTCGCTCAGATTCCCTGAGGGACGTGTCCGCGCTGTGCCTGCGCCGCACGATAAACTCTTCAGGTAGTCCTCATGACGAAAGGGAGCCGCGATGGCAGCCATGAAGCCGCGAACCGGAGACGGACCGATGGAGGCCGTGAAGGAGGGGCGCCTGATCATCGTGCGCGTCCCCCTCGAAGGCGGAGGGCGTCTGGTCGTCTCGGTCAATGATGAAGAGGCCAAGGAGCTCCACAGCGTGCTGAGCGGAGTCGTCGGCGCAGCCTGACGATGCTGCACGGAAACGGCCGGTCCCTCTGGGGCCGGCCGTTTCGTCTCTGCCGCTGAGCCGCCGTCAGGCGGTGGCTGCCGTCGTGAGTTGCAACAGTCCCTCTCCGACGATCGACAGCGCGCCGAGCACCGCCGGCGACGACTGCGTCTCGTGGATGAGCGAGCGGTAGGCGCGGGTGACGTCGTCGCGGCGGACGGGATCGGCGACGGCCCCACCTGCCAGCACACGGGGCACGAGGACCATCCCGCCCGGGCGTACGAGCCGAAGCCCGTGCTCGACGTAGTCGATGACACCGTCGGGGTCGGCGTCCACCAGCACGATGTCGTACGAGGCCTCATTCATGCGGGGGAGCACATCAGCCGCGCGGCCCGTGATGAAGCGGGCACGAGCCGGAGGGATCCTCGCTTCGGTGAAGGACTGCCGGGCGACGGCCAGATGCTCGGGCTCGATGTCGATCGTGGTCAGCGTGGCGCGTGGCGCCCCATGGAGCAGCCAGAGCGCGGAGACGCCGCCGCCGGTACCGATCTCGACGATGTTGAGTGCGCCCGTCGCGGCGGCGAGCACAGCGCATTGCGCGCCCACCGGCGCACTGATCGGCGCGGCTCCGATCTCGAGGGCGTGTGCACGCGCGCGAGAGATGTGCTCCGGTTCCACCGTCGCCTCCATCGCGAACCTGCGGATCGCTTCCTGATCACCCATGCATTCCTCCTTGTTCCAGCGTAGGCGCGCGGATGGCTCCGGCCGCTGAGGCGCACGGGTAATCTGGGGTCATGTTCTTCGGCCTAGACGGGGACAAGCTCATCCTCATCGGGGTCGCCGCTGTCCTGCTCCTCGGACCCGAGCGCCTTCCGCAGCTCGCCGAGATGCTCGCGCGTTTCACGGTCCGGGCACGTGATTGGGTCAACGGCGCGAAGGACCGCGTCAAGGACGAGATGGGAGAGGACTTCTCCGACGTCGAATGGCGCAAGCTCGACCCTCGGCAGTACGACCCGCGTCGCATCATCCGCGACGCTCTCCTCGAGGACGCCCCCGTACCGACGGTGCGCGCGGCCGCCGCGGGTGCGGCGATCAGCACGGCGACCGCCGTCGGGATGGATGCTGCGGGCGAGGCGGCGAAGCGATTCGAGCGCGGTGCCGACGTTCCGTTCGACGACGAAGCGACCTGATCAGCCCACACGCAGAGGCAGCGGGCGGCCGCGGAGATCGCGTCCGGTGCCTGCGATGGTGTCGGCGATGCGCGCGATCGCCTCGGCGGCGGCGTCGTCGGGATGCGCGACGACGACCGGGACTCCGCTGTCGGCGTCGCTGCGCAGAGCCGGGCTGAGCGGCACGGAGCCGAGCATCGGCACCGGCTGGTCGGTCGACAGGGCCTCGGCGACCCGCATCCCGCCGCCGCTGCCGAAGAGGTCGAGCGATGTCCCGTCGGGAAGCGTCATCGCCGACATGTTCTCGATGACCCCGATCACGCGCTGGCCGGTCTGCCGGGCGACGAGGCCGCTGCGCACCGCGACGTCGGCGGCGGCCGTCTGCGGAGTCGTGACGACCACGACGTCGGCGTGCGGGAGCAGCTGACCCACGCTGATGGCCACGTCGCCGGTGCCGGGGGGCATGTCGATCAGGAGGACGTCGATGTCGCCGAAGAACACGTCGGTCAGGAACTGCGAGACCGTGCGATGCAGCATCGGCCCGCGCCAGGCGACTGCGCCGGGGCTCTTCTGATCACGCGGCAGGAACATGCCGATCGAGATCGTCCGGACCTCGTGCGCGATGGGCGGGATCATGAGCCCGTCGATACGCGTCGGCTGCGGTGGCAGGCCGTCGGCATCGACGAGACCGAGCAGCGCGGGAATCGAGAAACCGTGCACATCGGCGTCGATCAGCCCGACGGCGAGGCCGCGCTGCGCGAGGGCGACAGCGAGGTTCGCGGTGAGGGTCGACTTGCCGACGCCCCCCTTGCCGCTCGTGATGGCGATGACGCGTGTGAGCGAGTCCGGACCGAACGGGTTCTCGCGGGCGGCCTTCCCACCGCGTAGCCGCTCGGTGAGTGCGGCGCGCTCCGCCGGGGTCATCACCCCGACCTCGACCGAGACCGTCTCGATGCCCGGGGCGGACAGCGCGGCATCCCGGACGTCGCGCTCGATCCGATCGGCTGCAGGGCAGCCGACGATGGTCAGCGCGATGCCGACACGAGCGTGGGCGCCATCCACGGCGATGTCCCGCACCATGTCGAGCTCGCCCAGGGGCTTGCGCAACTCGGGATCGCGCACCGCCGCGACGGCCGCGCGGACGGCGTCCGTGCTCATCGCGTGTCCGGGCGCTCGTCGGAGTCGAGGCGGTCGAGCGCGGTACGCAGCTCGGCGCGCAGCGTCTCTTTGGTGACGAGTCCGTCGGTCAGGTCGGAGATCGCCATGCGCAGGGCGACGACCTCGCGTGCCAGGTACTCCGTGTCGGCCAGGTTCCGCTCGGCACGCTGACGGTCCTGCTCGATCTGCACGCGGTCGCGGTCGTCCTGCCGGTTCTGCGCGAGCAGGATCAGGGGCGCGGCGTACGACGCCTGCAGCGAGAGCATGAGCGTCAACGCCGTGAAGCCGTTGGCCGCGGAGTCGAACCGGAGCTCGACGGGCATGAGCGTGTTCCAGGCGAGCCACGCCGCACAGAACAGCGAGAGCGCGACGAGGAAGCCGGGCGTGCCCATCGCCCGGGCGATCCACTCGGTGAACCGACCGAACCGGTCGCGGGACGGCTGCGACGTCCGCTGACCGAGCACACCGCTGACACCGCTGCGCCGTCCACGGGGCGCCTCGAGCGAGGGGGTCTTCGACGAGCGGGCCATCAGCGGCGCCCCCGCATCGCAGCGGCATCCTGGGGCTCGACGTCTTGCGACCGCCAGTCGTCCGGAAGCAGATGATCGAGCACATCGTCGACGCTCACGACGCCGACGAGCCGGCGGGCCTGGTCGACGACGGGAACCGAGACCAGGTTGTAGCTGGCCAGCATGCGTGCGACCTCGGCCGCGGACGACGACGCCGCGACCGGGTCGACGGTGTCGTCGATGATCGCGCCGAGTCGCTCGTGAGGCGGGTAGCGCAGCATCCGCTGGAAGTGCACGGTGCCCAGAAGTCGCCCCGTCGGCGTCTCGTACGGGGGGAGCGTCACGAAGACGGATGCGGCGAGGGCCGGATGCAGCTCGTGCCGACGGATGAGCGCGAGCGCCTCAGCCACCGTCGCCTCCGCCGACAGCACGATCGGGTCGCTCGTCATGAGGCCGCCCGCGGTGTCGGGACCGTACTCGAGGAGGGCGCGGACGTCCTCGGCCTCCTCCGGCTCCATGAGGTCGAGCAGCTGCTCGATGCGGCCTTCGGGGAGCTGACCGAGCAGGTCCGCCGCGTCGTCGGGCTCCATGGCGTCGAGGATGTCGGCGGCGCGCTCGTCGCCGAGCCGCTCGAGGATGTGGACCTGCTCATCCTCGGGCATCTCCTCGAGCGCGTCGGCGAGGCGCTCGTCGGGGAGTTCCTCGGCCACTTCGAGCAGGCGCTCCTCCGGAAGGTCGAGCAGCGTGTTGGCGAGGTCTGCGGGCTTGAGCTCCGAATATGTCGCGACCAGCTGCTCGGCGGACTGGGCGGCGCCCGAGGACTGGTCCTCGCGCACGTCTTTCCAGGCCGCGAAGGTCGTCGGCCCCTTGGCGAACGGCGACGCACTCGTCTTGGGGCGGCGGAGGAAGAGCTGGCCGATGTCCCATTCGCCGAGCCGGTTGCGCTCGATCGCGACATCCTCGATCACCGCGCCGCCCGACCCGTCGCGCAGGTAGACCTTCCGACCCAGGAGCTCGGCCATGACCCGCACCTCACCGCCGCGTTGCTGGAAGCGCCGCACGTTGATGAGACCGGTGGTGATCACCTGGCCGGTCGCGATCGAGGTGACACGGCCGATGGAGAGGAAGACGTTGCGTCTGCCCGGGATCTCGACGACGAGGCCGATGACTCGCGGAGGGTCCGATTTACGGAAGATCACGACCACGTCGCGGACCTTGCCGAGACGGTCGCCGGCGGGATCGAACACGACGCACCCGACCAGGCGCGCGACGAAAACCCTCTGCGTACTCACCGCTCCAGCGTAGTCGGCGACCGCGAAGGTGGCCGTGACACAATGACGGAATGAGCATGATGGGCGGGACGCCCGCGGTCACGGGTGAGAAGGTCGCCGAGTACGCAACGTACGAGGCCGCGCAGAAGGCGGTGTCGACTCTCATCTCGGCCGACATCCCGGCCCGTGAGATCGCCATCGTCGGCTACGGACTGAGGTCGGTCGAGACGGTCACGGGCCGGCTCGGTTATGCGACGGCGGCGCGGACGGGGGCGATCAACGGCATCCTCCTGGGGCTGATCTTCTCGCTGATCTTCGTCTTCGGCACTCCTGACGCCGCCATTCAGCTCTTCCTCGGTGTGATGCTGGTCGGCGTCGCGATCGGCATGATGATGAGCCTCGTCATGTTCGCTCTCGTGCGCCGTCGTCGCGACTTCGCATCGGTGACGCAGGTCGTCGCCGACCACTACGAGGTGACCGTGCAGGCGAGCAGCATCCATCGCGCCCGTGGCGCGCTGAACGTCGCGCCGGCCCGGCCCGCGGTGCCGGCCACGCCGGTGCCGGACGGGCCGCCCCGGTACGGCGAGCGCATCGACCCCGTGCCCGCTCCGTCGGGCGATCGGCCCGCCCCCGGTCCGGCGGCACCCGCAGGCAACCCGGTCGCGCCGCCGTCGGGATCCCCCGCCCCCGCCGACGCCCCGCTGCCGCCGGCCGTGGGCCCGGTGCCCGGCGGCGAGGCTCCCGGTCCGCAGACTCCGGGTATGCCCGAGCCCCCGGCGACCGATCCGCAGCGATGATCGACGCGGTGCCGGTCGACATCGCGGCCGGGACCGTCGACCTGCCGCTGACGTACGACCGCGCTGAGCGTGCGGACGCTGTGATGATCCTCGCTCATGGCGCGGGCGCCGGACCCGAGCATCCGTTCCTCGGCGGTTTCGCGCATGCCGGCGCGGCGGCCGGGATCGATGTCGTGCGCTTTCCGTTCCCCTCTGTGGTGGCGGGCCGCCGACTGCCCGGCGCCGCCGGTGACGCCATCGCGTCGTGGGCGGCGGTCTTCCGCGCCATCGCCGACGCGCATGCCGGGGTGCCCATCGTCGCGGCGGGGAAGTCGTACGGCGGCCGGATGGCATCGATGGCGGCCGCTTCCGGAGCGATCGACCCGGAACTGCTCGTCTACCTCGGGTACCCGCTGCATGCGCCCGGTCGGCCCGATCGCCCGCGTGCGGCTCATCTGCCGGAGGTCACGTCGCCTCAGCTGTTCGTGTCCGGGACCCGCGATCCGTTCGTCGACCCGGTGACCGACCTCGAGAGCGTCGTCGCCGGATGCGCCGACGCGGAGTTGCTCTGGGTCGAGGGCGCCCGCCACTCCTTCGAGGTCGCGGGACGCAAACGGGATGCCGAGGAGGTCGGCGGCGCCGTGGCCGAGCTGGTCGCGCCGTGGTGCCACCGCCGGTTGTCGCAATGAGGGCGGGCGCTCCGCTTCAGCGACCGGCGGCGTAGCCTTGCATCCCGCGCGGGTTCGACGCCGCCCAGAGCAGTCCCCGCGAGCGGTCGATGCCGACGGCCGAGAGACGTCCGAGGCTCCACGGCCCGACCACGGTGACGTCGTGCCCCCGCGCGCGCAGGCCCGAGGCGACCTCGTCGCCGAGCCGGTCTTCCATCACCACTCCTGCGGGCGTCCAGGTGCGCGGCCAGAACGAGTCGATCATCGCGGTCGTGTGAAGCGTCGGCGCATCGATCGCCGATTGCGCGTCCCAGCCCCCGACCAGCATGCGCAGCAGCATCGGCAGCTGCCACTGGTCCTGCTGGTCGCCTCCCGGCGTCCCCATCGCGATGTCGGCCCGGTCGCCGGTCATGACGAGGGTCGGGGAGAGGGTCGTACGCGGGCGGGCGCCCGGGCGGAGTGCGGCGGGCGACGTCTCGTCGAGCCAGGTCATCTGCAGGCGGGTGCCCAGCGCGAAACCGAGTTCCGGGATCGCGGGGGACGACTGCAGCCAGCCGCCGGACGGCGTCACCGATATGATGTTGCCCCACTCGTCGACGACGTCGATGTGACAGGTGTCGCCGCGCGTCTCGCCCGCTCGCCCGACCGTCGGTTCGCCCGTGCCGGCGACGCTCGTCCCGTCGGGACGCACGAGCGGCGGACGATGCGGTGCGCGCCCCGCCACGGTACCCGGGCGCCATTCGTGCGAGGCATCCGGGAGCAGCTGCGCACGACGCGCGGCGAGGAAGGCGGGGTCGAGGAGCTCGCTGACCACGCTGTCGTGGCCGAAGTGCGCGTCGCGGTCCGCGAGGGCCAGCTTGAAGGCCTCGACGATCGTGTGCGCGCCCTCCGCAGTCGCGGGGTCGAGGCGCTCATCGGGCAGCGGATCGAGCAGGGCGAGCGCCTCGAGCAGTGCGGGACCCTGCGTCCACGCGCCGGCCTTGACCACGGTCCGTCCGCGGAAGGTCGTCGTGAGAGGCTCCTCGTACCCTGCGGAGAAGTCGGCGAAATCGGCCTCCGTGATCACCCCGGCGTGGTGGCCTCCGGTCGAGTGCCGGTGGGGCCGGGCCGCGAACGCGGCCGTCGCGCGCGCGACCGTGCCCGTCCGCCACTCGGTGCGAGCAGCCTCGATGCGCGCGGCCCGGTCTGCGGCGTCTCGTCCCGCCGCCACGAGACCCTCGAACACCGCGGCGAGCGCGGGGTTCCGGAACACATCGCCGGCCCGCGGCACGGTGCCCCCGGGCAGCCACAGATCGGCCGAGGACGGCCATTCGTCGCGGAAGAGCTGCGCGACGCGTGCGATCGTCGCTGACGCGGACGCGAGCAGAGGGTGCCCGTCGCGGGCGTAGCCGATCGCGAAAGCGAGGACGTCGGCGAGCTCCCACGTGCCGTAGTCGCGCAGCAGGACGAGCCAGGCGTCGACTGCTCCCGGCACCGCGGCCGCGAGGGCGCCAGCGCCCGGCACGGTCTCGAGCCCCTCCGCGCGGTAGTGCTCGATCGTCGCGCCGCGAGGCGCCGGCCCCTGGCCCATGAGCACGCGGGGCCGCGGATCCTCGGCCGCGTGGAAGAGGCCGACGAGATCGCCCCCGGGCCCGTTGAGGTGGGGTTCGACGACCTGCAGGACGAAGCCGCCCGCTGCGGCGGCGTCGAAGGCGTTGCCCCCGCGTTCGAGCACAGCCTGGGCCGTGGCGGTGGCGAGCCAATGGGTCGCCGCGGCCATCCCGAACGTGCCGGTCAGCAGCGGGCGCGTCGTCTGAGCGGGCGGCGGCGAGAACCGATCGGTCACGAGGTCGCGCGTGCGATCCAGGTTTCGACCTCGTCAGCTGTGCGCGGGATGTCCGCAGAGAGGTTGACGGGTCCGCTCTCGGTCATGAGGATGTCGTCCTCGATCCGGACCCCGATACCGCGGTACTCCTCGGGCACGGTGAGATCGTCGATCTGGAAGTACAGACCGGGCTCGATCGTGAACACCATGCCGGGCTCGAGGATGCCGTCGTAGTACATCTCACGGCGCGCCTGCGCGCAGTCGTGCACGTCGATCCCGAGGTGGTGGCTCGTGCCGTGGACCATGTAGCGCCGGTGCTGGCCGCCCCGGTCGGCGTCGAGCGCCTCGTCCGCCGTGACGGGGAGCAGACCCCACTCCGCGACGCGGGCGGCGATGACCGTCATGGCGGCCTCGTGGATCGAGCGGAACGTCACACCGGGCCGGGCAGCGGCGAACGCGGTGTCGGCCGCCTCGCGAACGGTCTCGTAGATGCGGCGCTGGATCTCGGTGAAGCGTCCCGACACGGGCAGCGTGCGCGTGATGTCGGCGGTGTAGAGGCTGTCGACCTCGACGCCGGCATCGACGAGGATGAGGTCGCCGGGCACCACGGGCCCGTCGTTGCGCGTCCAGTGCAGGTAGCAGGCGTGAGGCCCGGAGGCGGCAATCGTGTCGTAGCCCTCGCCGTTGCCATCCGTGCGCGCGCGCAGGTGGAACACGCCCTCGACGACGCGCTCGCCCCGGGGGGTGGCGATGATGCGGGGGAGGTCGGCCACGATGTCGTCGAAGCCACGTGCGGTCGCCGCGACAGCGAGACGCATCTGCTCGATCTCGTACTCGTCCTTCGTCAGCCGCAGCTCGGACACGGCCCGCGTCAGGTCGGGATCTGCTTCGACGACCAGGTCATCGGCGCGTAGCTCGACATCCGCGAGATGCGCGGTCGCAACACCGAGATCGGCGGCGACGTCGGCGAGCGCCGGGCGCGGTCCGATCCAGAACTCGCCGACCGAGGCGTCGGCGTAGAACTCGGCCGTGGTGCGATCGGCTCGGTCGCGGAGGTACAGGGTGACATCGTGTCCCTCGGCGGTGGGCTCGAAGACGAGCACCGAGTCGGGTACGGCGTCGCTGCCCCAGCCCGTCAGATGCGAGAACGCGGAGTGCGCGCGGAAGGGGTAGTCGGTGTCGTTCGAGCGCTGCTTGAGAGAGCCCGCGGGGATGACGAGGCGCCGACCGCGGAACTCGCGTGAGAGCCGTTCGCGGCGAGCGGCGGCGAAGCGCGCCGCGTCGCGGGGCGGCGTCGTCGTCTCGGGCCGCGATCCCCAGCCCTCGGAGATCGTGTCGAGGAACCCCTGCGGGAACGGCTGACGCCGGTTGGTGTTCTCGGCGGGCGCTTCGGTCTCGGCGGTCGCGGTTCCGATCGTGTCGGTTGCGGTCGTCTCGGTCTCGCTCGTGGTCATGCCTCCAGTCTCGCACCCGGAGGCGGCCGCCGCGACGGTTCAGCGCCGCGTGTACTGCACGACCAGCGGGCGATGGTCGCTGCCGGAATGATCGAGCGAGGAGATGACGACCGAGCCTTCGGGCTTCCAGGACGCGGTTGCCATGACGTGGTCGATCGGCGCTCCGAGCGGAGCCGGCAGGTCGGTCGGCCAGGTTCCGATACCGCCATTGCCGGTGGACCGGGCGGCGTCGTGGCAGCGACCCAGATCGGCGTCGTCGACGCCGAGACGCGCCATGTGATCGAGCGTTGCGTTGAAGTCGCCGGCCATGATGACATCGTCCGTGGCGCACTGGTCGGCCAGCCACTGGAGGTCGCTGCGCCAGCTCGCCATCTCCTCCGGCCGTGGGGCGACCGCGTGTACCGCCACCACCACGGGGCCGTCGCCGTCGACGGGCATGGCGACGGCGCTCGGGACGATGGTGGTGTTGGACGTACCGGCTGCCTCGGACTCGATGACCGCGTAGTCGCCGAGCTCGGGTGAGATCAGCAGGGCCGTCGAGTTCGCGTCCCAGCTGTCCGGCCCCTCGTAGCTGTCGACGTGCGCCCACATCGGGCGCCCGCGCTCGCGCATCGCCACCGCGACCGCGCGTCCGGTGTCCATCGTCGTCTCGGGCAGCGCCACGATGTCGGCCTGCATCGCCACGGCGGTCTCGGCGATGGTCTGCGCATCGGTGGCGGGACCGGCGGTGTTCCAGGTCATGACGCGGATGCTGTCCTCCGTCTTCGGCGGCAGCGTCTCCGCGCCGAGCCCCCTCACCGCCAGGGTTCCCGCGCCGCCGATGGCGACGACCACGGAGACGAGCACGACCCACAGGCAGAAGGCACGGATGCGGCGGCCGAGCGAGAGGACGAGGAAGATCAGGGCGATCGCGACGAAGGCGCCGATCAGGAACGGACGCAGCGCGACCGCCTGCGCGAACGGGAACTGGCGTTCGAGGCGGAGAAGCTCCGGCCAGGTGGCCACGATGGCCGCCGCTGCGAACAGGGCCACCACGAGGGCTCCGAACACGCGCTTCACGCCTCGACTCTAAGAGAGCGAGCCTGGACGATCGCCGGGCACGGCTACGCTGTGGAGGATGGGTACGGCAGAGCGCGCGCACGGCTTCCACGGCCCCAGCGATCTGCATCTGCACTCGGTCCGCTCCGACGGGACGGAGCCTCCTGCCGGAGTCGTGCAAGCCGCCCACCGTGCGGGTGTGCGAACGATGGCGCTCACCGACCACGACACGACGGCCGGCTGGGCCGAAGCGGCTGAGGCCACGGCGTCGCTCGACATGACCTTCCTCCCGGGTATGGAACTCAGCGCCCGCCACGAGTGGCGAACCGTGCACCTGCTCGCGTACCTCTTCGATCCCGACCATCCGCGGTTGCGCGCGGAGATGGAGCGCATCCGCGAGGACCGCATCGGCCGGGCCGAACGGATCGTCCGCAGCATCGCCCGTTCGCACGACCTGACGTGGGACGACGTGCTCGCGCAGACCGGTGCCGGCGCCACGGTGGGACGGCCCCACATCGCCGACGCTCTCGTCGCGCGCGGCCTCGCCGTCGATCGCGCGGCGGCGTTCGCCGGCATCCTGCACCCCAGTCAGGGGCATTTCACGCCGCACTACGCTCCCGACCCCGTCACCGCGGTGGAGCTCGTTGTCGCCGCCGGGGGAGTGCCGATCCTCGCGCATCCGTCGCCGAGCGGACGTGAGCGGATGATGCCGCCCGCGGTGCTCCGCGAGCTCGTCGCCCACGGCCTCGCGGGCTTCGAGGTCGGGCACCGCGAGAACACAGCGGACGGCAAGCGCGTCCTGCGTGCTCTCGCCGCAGAGCTCGACCTCATCGTGACGGGATCGAGCGACTACCACGGTCTCGGCAAGCCGAATCAGCCCGGTGAGAACACGACCGACGATGACATGGTCGCGCGCATCATCGCCCGGGCAAGCGGAACGGCGCCCGTCTACGCGTAGTCGGGCGCCGTTGCGCGTGAGATGGCCGTATCAGCCTGCGGCGGGAGCGGTCGAGCCTGCCGCGCCGGATCCCGATCCGCCACGACGACGGCGACGCCGGCGGGGGGAGGTCTTGCCATCGCGGTGCTCGGATCCGCCACCATCGTGCGTGCCCGTCCCGGCATCCGTCGACGCGGCCGCCGAGCCCTCAGCGGCCGCCGCACCGTCGCCCGAGCCGCGCGAGCGGCGGCGACGGGGACGCTTCGCATCGCCGTCGGACGATTCCGTCGAGACCGTCTTGACGCTCTGCGTCGTGGGCAGCTTGCGGAGGCGTCCCTTGGTTCCCGCGGGGATGTTCAGGTCCTCGAAGAGGTGCGGGCTCGACGAGTAGGTCTCGACGGGCTCGGGCTGACCGAATTCGAGCGCTCGGTTGATGAGGGCCCACTTGTGCAGGTCTTCCCAATCGACGAAGGTGACCGCGATGCCGGTGCGGCCGGCGCGACCGGTGCGGCCCGCGCGGTGCAGGTATGTCTTCTCGTCGTCGGGGATGGTGTGGTTGATGACGTGGGTGACGTCGTCGACGTCGATGCCGCGCGCGGCGACGTCGGTCGCGATCAGGACGTCCTTCTTGCCGGCCTTGAACCCGGCCATCGAGCGCTCCCGCGCTTCCTGGCTCATGTCGCCGTGGACCGCGCCGGCGTTGAAGCCGCGGTCGTTCAGCTCGTCGACGAGCTTCTGGGCCGCGCGCTTGGTGCGCGTGAAGATGACGGTCTTGCCGCGGCCTTCGGCCTGGAGGATGCGGGCGATGACCTCGTCCTTATCGAGCGAGTGCGCGCGGTAGACGAGGTGCTTGATGTTCGCCTGGGTCAGGCCCTCGTCGGGGTCGGTCGCGCGGATGTGGATCGGGTTCGACATGAACCGGCGCGCCAGCGCGACGATCGGTCCCGGCATCGTCGCCGAGTAGAGCATCGTGTGACGGACGGGAGCGACCTTCTGGAAGATCTTCTCGATGTCGGGGAGGAAGCCGAGGTCGAGCATCTTGTCGGCCTCGTCCAGCACGACCTCCGTCGCGTTGGACAGGTCGAGCAGACGCTGGCCCGCGAGGTCGATCAGGCGGCCCGGGGTGCCGACGACGATCTGCGCTCCGGCCTTCAGCTGGTCAATCTGGCCCTCGTAGGCCTTTCCGCCGTAGATCGCCACGACACTCGTGGACCGGTTGCGGGTGAGCATGTCCATGTCCTCGAACACCTGGACGGCGAGCTCGCGGGTGGGGACGACGATGAGGGCCTTCACGCCGGGCGCGGGATCGAGACCCAGGCGCTGCACGACGGGGATGCCGAAACCGAAGGTCTTGCCGGTGCCGGTCTTGGCCTGGCCGATGATGTCCTGGCCGGGCAGGCCCAGCGGGATCGTCTGCTCCTGGATGGGGAAGGCGTCGACGATGCCTTTGTCGGCGAGGGCGTCGACGATGTCCTGGTCGACGCCGAGGTCAGCGAATGTGGTCATGGGTGACGTGCCTGTCTGGCGGTGAGAAGCCGCCGGTGATGTGGGTCCACGCCCTTCACTCAGCCACAGGCGCGGGGCCCCGGTCCGATGCCGGGGCGCATCCAGCCTACCGCGACCCTAGGCTGGACCCGTGGTGAGCTGGTTCTTCAAGCGCAAGCGTCCTGTCGGTCGCACCCTGCGGCTGCGATCCCGAGGCGACTACGGGGATGTCCGTCGCGTCGATTTCGAGGAGCTCGCTCCCGATGTCGACACCTTCCTCGGTCAGGCCGCGTATCTGCAGCTCGGCTACTTCGAGACGCTGAGCGACCTGATCGCCTCGACACCCGAGCTGTCGCAGAAGGAGTCGCTGTCGTTGGCGGCGGGCACGGCCCTGCTCAAGCACCGCGAGCTCGTCGGCGTGATCCGCGATCGCGGCGCCGACCCGCTCGAGCTGATGCTGCCCTTCCGTGAGCCGCTCGATGCCTTCCGCCGCGCGACGCACGGCGCACGGCCACTCGAGACGATGCTCTCGGTGCACCTGACGGCCGGCATGCTCGACGACTTCTACCTCGCGCTGTCGGCGAGCTACGGCGACACCGGCCGGCAGGTCGCCGTCATCCTGCGGGCGCACGACGATCGCAGTGCTCTGGTGCGAATCATCACCGATGCGATCGCCGCGGACGAGCAGTGGCGGGGACTGCTGTCGCTCTGGGGCCGCCGCCTCGTCGGGGACACGCTGCTGATCGCCCGGGCGGCGCTGCGGTCGACATCGCTGCAGCCCGCGGACGAGAAGAGGGTCGAGCCCACCTACGCCGACGTGATGGCCGCTCATTCGCGCCGCATGGCCGCGATGGGCCTCGAGGCCTGACGCCTCGGGCGGTCAGCCGATCCGGAGGCGACGGCGCTCCGCGGCATCCGTCCGGGCCCGCGAGCGCGTCAGCAGCAGGAGGACAGCGGGCACCAGCACAGCCGGAGTCACTATGGCGACGACCCAGATGACGGGGTTGTCGACCGCGAGACCGGCCCAGGTCATCACTGCCCACGCGACGCCGCCGATGACGGCGCCGAGAACAGGCGCGAGCGCGGCACCACGGGCCTCGCGCCCGCGAATCGCGAACTCGGCGGCGAGGCCGATCGCGGCGCCCATGATCAGCGCCAGGACGATCTGCACGGTCAGGCCACGAAGCCCACGCGGCGGGTCTGGTCGGTGCCGACCTCGACGAATGCGATGCCCGCGGTCGGCACGATGTAGGAGCTGCCCTTCGCGTCGCTGAGCTCGACGAAGGGAGCGCCGGAGGTGAGGGCCTCGGAAACGGTCGCCCGAACGGCGTCCGCCGACTCGTTGGATTCGAGGCTGAGCTCGCGGCCGGTGTTCGCGATGCCGATACGGATCTCCACGGATACATCCTCCTCCGCGCCCGTGCGTCGGGCGCTCTTCGACTCTACGACACCGGTCGGACCGGGATGCCGGCCGGGTCACGCCCTGGGCGAACGCAGACGGCGAACCGGTGTCGGCGGTGCCGGTTAGCGTGGAAGACATGGGTCAGGTCTCCGTCGGCGTCGTGCCCGACGCCGCGCAGTCGCTCGCGCTCGAGCTCCCGGCCCAGGCGAGCGCCGTCGTCGTCGGCGCGCCGGGCACAGGTAAGACGCGGACCATCGTCGAACGGGTGCGACGGCTGGTCGTCGACGGACTCGACCCCGACGCGCTCGTCGTCCTGACGGCCACGCGCCAGGCGGCCACGGACCTGCGCGACGACCTCGCCGTCGCCGTCGGCGTGGCGACGGCCGGCCCCCTGGCCCGGTCGGTTCCGGCCTTCGCCTTCCAGATCGTGCGTGCCGAAGCGGTCAGACGCGGCGTCGAACCGCCGCGTCTGCTGACGGGCGGCGACGAGGACGCGATCATCCGCGACCTTCTCGACGGCGACGCGGAGGACGAGCGCGACGGGCGGTCGCGGTGGCCGGACGAGCTTCCCGCGCACGTGCGCGACTCGCGCGGCTTCCGCGCCGAACTGCGCGCTTTCATCGCGGAGTGCACGGCCTCGGGCATCGACCCGAGCGCTCTCGCCGCCCGCGCCCTTCGCGAGGGGCGACCGGCCTGGCGGGCCGCGGCGTCCTTCATGTCCGAGTACTTCGCGGTCCGCGACGCCATGCGCGGCGCCCACCGTGACGCAGCCGGGCTCATCCGTGAGGCGGTCGAGATCGTCTCCCATCGGGGGATCCCGCAGCTGCGGGTCGTGCTCGTCGACGACGCGCAGGAGCTGACCGCCGGCGGCGTCGACCTCCTCCAGGCTTGTCGCGCTCGCGACATCGCCGTCGTTGCGTTCGGTGACCCCGATGTCGGCTCCGGTGCGTTCCGAGGCGCGACGCCCGAGAACTTCGCCCGTCTCGCCGCGGGCCGCGACGTCGTCGTGCTCGACACGGTCCACCGGGCCGAGGCCCGCCACGCCCCGCTCGTCTCCGCCATCACCGCCCGCATCGGCGCGGTCGGGCTGGTGGCGCATCGACGGGCTCCAGAACCGGATGCTCCCATGGTCGGTGTCCGGGCGCTGGCGCTGCGATCGCGCTCGGAGGAGTTCGACGCCGTGGCGCGGCTGCTTCGCGAGCGGCACGTGCACCACGGTGTCCCTTGGGAGGAGTGCGCGGTCATCGCCCACGACAGTCGTCAGGTCACGGCGCTGGAGGCCGAACTGGCTGCGCGCGACGTCCCGACGGCGACCTCCGGCACTGGTACCTCGCTCGGGGAATCGCCCGTCGTCCGCGACCTGCTGCGGCTCGTCGATCTGGCGGCACGTCCGGGCGAGACCTGGGAGCGCGACGAGGTCATCGCCGCACTCTCCGGCGCCGGGCTCGACGCCGTCGACCAGCGCCGGCTCCGGTCTGCGCTCCGTCAGGCGTTCCCGCCGCGCGAGGGCGAGCCGGTGTCGGCGTGGGAGCTGCTGCGCTCGGCGATGCTCCACCCCGCCGAGCTCGCACTGCTCGATCTGCGTGAGGCGCGTCGGGCGGCGCGTGTTGCGGACACTCTGAGGACCGTCGCCGACCTCATCGCCGACGGTGCGACGGCACACGAGCTGCTCTGGGCGTCGTGGGAGGGGTCAGGCCGGGAACGAGCCCTGCGCGAAGCCGCTCGCGGCCATGGGCCGCTGGCCGCGCAGGCGGATCGAGATCTCGACGCGGTCGTCGCCCTGTTCCAAGCCGCCAAACGCCACGGCGAGCGCGAGGACGGCACGACCCCCGTCGTCTTCCTGCGGGGCATCCTCGACGCAGACGTCGGCGACGACCGATTCGTTCCGCCGCCGGTGAGCGGAGCGGTGCGGGTGCTGACACCGGCCGCGGCTCTGGGCACCGAGTTCGACACCGTCGTGGTGGCCGGGGTTCAGGAGGGCATCTGGCCGAACCTTCGCGTGCGCGGCGGCCTGCTCGACACCTGGCGACTGCCCTTCGACGACCCCGCGGTCGCGGACGCGCTCGATCGCCGTCGCGGTGTCCTGCACGACGAGCTGCGGCTTTTCGCGCGTGCGGTCTCGCGAGCGCGCGAGCTCGTCGTGGTCACGGCCGTCGATGACGACGACACGGGACCGAGTCCGTTCTTCGAGTTGCTGCCCGAGGCGGAAGGGGCCCCGCCGGAGGCGGCGCACCCGCTGACCCTGCGCGGTCTCGTCGCACGGCACCGACGTGCCCTCACGGATCCGCGCACCGCGGAGAACGACCGCCGACGCGCGGCCGGGCAGCTCGCGCTCCTGGCCGATGCGGGTGTCGCGGGCGCCGATCCCGACGAGTGGTTCGGCATCCGTCCGCCGACCACGACGGCGCCGCTGCGCGACCGCGAGGTCGAGACGATCCGCGTCTCGCCCTCACGCCTCGAGACCCTCGAGGAGTGTCAGCTGAACTGGGTGATCGCCGACCTCGGCGGTGACGCGTCGAGCGCCACAGCCGGTATCGGCACGATCGTGCACAGCGCCCTCGAGATCGCGTCTCCCGACGAAGAGTCGCTCTGGCAGGCCGTGTCGGCGCGGTGGAGCGAGCTGGAGTTCGAGTCCGCCTGGCGCGAGCGCGCGGAACGGATGCGCGCCCGTGATCTCGTGCGACGGCTCGCCCGCTATCTCCGGGATTTCGAACGCGACGGCGGCCGTCTGCTGGGGGCCGAGCCGCGTTTCGAGGTGGAGCTCGCCCATGACGACGCCGACGGGCGCATCGTCCTCAGCGGCGCGGTCGATCGCGTGGAGCTGCGTGCCGACGGCAGCGTCGTCATCGTCGATCTCAAGACCGGGAAGCGCGAGCCGCAGACCGACCGTGCCGTGACCCATCACGCGCAGCTCGCGGCGTACCAGCTCGCACACGAGCACGGTGCGATCCCCGCGGCCGCGGGCCTGCCGCCCGGGGGTGCGATGCTGCTCGTGCTGCGACCGACGGCCGCGACGAAGGACTACGCCGCGCCTCGCCAGCCGCCCTTCGGCGACGACGAGCGCGTCGCCTTTCTCGGCCGCGTGCGCGGCGCCGCACGCGTCATGGCCGGGAGCAGCTTCGAGGCTCCGTTCGAGGAGCATTGCCGGGACGATCATTCGTTCGGACTCTGCCGCATCCACACGATCGCGGCGGTGAGTGCGACATGATCGTCTCGCCTGCAGCCCTGGCGTCCGCCCTCGGTCAGTTCCCACCGACCCCGGAGCAGAGCGCGGTGATCGCCGCGCCGCTCGCGCCGGCGCTCGTCGTCGCCGGCGCCGGCAGCGGCAAGACCGAGACGATGGCGGGCCGCGTCGTGTGGCTCGTCGCGAACGGACACGTCCCGCGCTCCGGCATCCTCGGCCTCACCTTTACCCGTAAGGCGGCAGGCGAGCTGAGCGAACGCATCCGGCGGCGACTCGATCGCCTCGCGGAGTTCGAGGACGCGGGCCTGCTGCCGCATCTCGACGCACTGCACCGACGGGGAGCACTGGACGTCTTCGGCGAACTCGAGCGAGCGGGCGACCCGGGCGGCGCGCGACGTCACGCCGCGCAGCGCCGCCTCGTCGACGACACCGGTGCGCGTACGCTCGGACCCGCGACGGACTCGCTGCTCGAGCGCCCGACGGTGTCGACCTACAACAGCTTCGCCGACGGCATCGTGCGCGAGAACGCGGTGCGCATCGGGCGCGATCCCGAGGCGGCCGTGCTCAGCGAATCCGCCGCGTGGCTGCTGATGCGGCGCGTCGTGCTCGAGTCGGATGACGAGCGTCTCGAGACGCGGGAGAACGCGCTTCGCAGCATCATCGACGGGGCTCTCCGCATCGCGCGCGACGGCGTCGACAACCTCGTCGACTTCGACGAGCTCGCGCGTTTCGGGGCGGCGTTCCAGGATGTCCTGGAACGCCCGTCGACCCGCAGCGGCACGACCGTCTACGCCGATGTCGCGCGGGCGGCGGAGCAGGTGTCGGGCCTGCCGCTGCTCGCCGACCTCGCGGTGGAGTACCAGCGTCGCAAGCTCCGCTCGGGTGTCATCGACTTCTCCGACCAGGTGGCCGGGGCTCTGACGATCGTCCGTGCCCACGCAACCGTCTCCGCCGACCTCCGCGCGCGGTATCCCGTCGTCCTCCTCGACGAGTATCAGGACACTTCCGTCGTCCAGACCGAGCTGTTGAGCGCCGTGTTCGCCGGTACGGCGGTGATGGCGGTCGGCGACCCGCACCAGTCGATCTACGGCTGGCGCGGCGCGAGCGCCGGCAACCTGGGCGACTTCGCGGCCGCCTTCGCGCCCGACGGCGGCTCGGGCAGGTACTCGCTCGCGACGAGCTGGCGGAACAGCGAGCGCATCCTGGATGCCGCCAACGCCGTGCTCGCCCCCCTCGCCCAGCGATCGCCGGTGCCGGTCGACCGGCTGCGGCCGCGGCCGAACGCCCCCGCAGGCGGGGTCGACATCGTCTTCGAGACCGATCTCGACGCCGAGACCGAGCGCGTCGCGGCATGGTTCGAGGAAGTGAGAGCGGACCGGCAGCGGCGCGGTCTTCCCACGAGCGCGGCGATCCTGCTGCGCAGCAAGAAGCACATGGTGCGCTTCGCCGACGCCCTCGCGCGGCGCGGCATCCCGCATCGCATCCTCGGACTGGGCGGGCTGCTGAGCACCCCCGAGGTCGTCGACGTCGTCTCGGCCCTGCGTGTCATCAGCGATCCGACGGCAGGGTCGGCATTGCTCCGACTGCTCGGCGGGCCGCGCTGGTCGATCGGTCTTCGCGACCTGCGTTCGCTCGCTGAGCTCGGGCGCCGACTCGCGCGTTCCGACGTCGGGTTGCAGCCGCTGGCGGCTGAGCACACGACGGAAGAGAACGCGTCGCTGATCGACGCGCTCGACTTCTTCGTGCGCGTCGGCCCCGATCACGGTTGGCTGGCTGACTTCAGCGCACCCGGCCGTGAGCGTCTCCGCGAGGCGGCGGCCACGTTCGCCGGGCTGCGGCGCGCGTCGTCGATGCCCATCCCGGAACTCGTGCGACTGATCGAGGCGGAACTGCGCCTCGACGTCGAACTCGCCGCGAACGAGAGCCGGGGCCCCGCTCGGGTCGCCTCGGATCAGCTGCGTGCCTTCGTCGACGAGCTGCAGGGTTTCCTCGCGACCGATGAGTCGGGATCGCTGCCGAGCCTGCTCGCCTGGCTCGACCACGCCGAGCGGCAGGACGAGTTCGCCCCGCGCACCGAGCCCCCCGAGGATGACGTCGTGCAGATCCTCACGATCCACGGATCGAAGGGACTGGAGTGGGATGCTGTCGCCGTCGGCCGGGTCGTCGCCGACGAACTCCCCGCTCGGCCGCGCGACAAGCAAGGGTGGCTCGGATTCGGGGTCTTGCCGTACGCCTTCCGGGGTGATGCGCGCTGGCTGCCCGACCTCGGGTGGGAGGCGCACGTGGCGCCGAGCCAGCAGGACCTCAAGGCGGCGTTCGCGAAGTTCGCCGAAGACAACGCCGATCGACAGCGCGAAGAGGAGCGTCGTCTGGCATATGTCGCCGTGACCCGCGCTCGCGACGCGCTTCTGCTCAGTGGGTCACCGTGGTCGGGCACTCGCAACCCCCGCGGTCCGAGCCCGTTCCTGCGCGAGATCGCGACCGCGCTCGAACACGACCTCGCCGATGCCGAACCGGGGGAGAACCCCTACCTCGATCGTCGTCAGACGATGCAGTGGCCGCTGGATCCCCTGGGCGCGCGGCGCGCGCGGGTCGAGGCGGCTGCGCAGCGTGTGCGCGACGCCTGCGACGCGGGCGGGCGGGATCAGCCCGAGCGCGACCTCGCCCTCTTGCTGGCGGAACGTGAGGAGAGGGCCGGAGGCGTCCGACGGGTCGCCCCCACCCGCATCCCCGCGTCGCGCTTCAAAGACTTCGCCGCCGATTACGACTCCGCCGTGGAGGCGACTCTGCGGCCGATGCCGGAGCGTCCATACCGTGAGACGCGGCTGGGTACGCGCTTCCACGCCTGGGTCGAGCAGCGGTCCGGTCTCACCGCACGGGGGCCGCAACCCGATGCGCCGCTGTGGGAGGTCGATGACCCCGCCGATGACTCGGGCGGTGGCGCGGACGACGATCTGAGCCGTCTGCAGGAGAACTTCCTGCGCTCTGAATGGGCCGAGCTGCAGCCGATCGAGGTCGAGACCGAGATCGACTTCGCCGACGACCGGATGCTGGGCGACGGCCACCCGCACGTCATCATCTGCAAGCTCGACGCGGTCTACCGCCGTGCCGACCGAGATGGGCGCATCGAGATCGTCGACTGGAAGACGGGGCGACCGCCGCGAACACCGGCGGAGCGGTCCGAGCGGATGCTTCAGCTCGAGCTCTATCGCCGGGCGTACTCGATCCGCCACGGCATTCCCGAATCCGAGATCGATGTCGCGCTGTTCTACGTGGCCGACGACCTCGTCCTGCGGGGCTGAGCGCGACTCGTCAGTCGGCGGTGGACCAGCGCCGCAACGCGTTGCGCGCGGCTTCCGCGTGGTCGGGATCGTCGCCGTCCTCCTGCTGTCCTGTCGCAGAGGTCGGCGTGACGGTCGGTGCGGCACCGGTGTCCCCGCGCCGGTCGCTCGAGGCGCCGTCGGGCGTCCAGTCGGATAGGTCGATCGGAACCGTTTCGATGTCGGCCTGCTCAGCGGTGTCCTGGTCGGCAAGGTACGCCGCCAGAAGTGCCGGGTCGTAGGTGTCGGTCTGCATGGAGGTGTCGCCGGCAGCCACCGCAGCCGGCGTGCGGCCGAGCAGCTCGAGCGCGTCGTCGACGGTGCTGTAGTCCTCCGGCAGGAGAGGCTCGTCGCGCACGCCCTCGTCGAGCGCGTTCAGCAGCGCGACGGCATCCTCCACGACCCGGGCAGCACCGGTCTCGTGGCCGTGTGCGAGCCACCGCGCGAACTCGAGCTCCGCGTACAGACGCGAGCGCGCAGCGAGAGCGGCGTCGGGCGTGTGGTGCGCGGCCTCGGCGTAGGCGGCGAGCACGTCGTCGCGGGCATCCGGAGCCGAAGCGAGCCAGCGGAGGTCCTCGGCAGGGTCGCCGACGCCGAGACCGTGCCAGGCGAGAAGACCCGTGACAGTGGGGCCGGCGGCGGTGTCACTCAGGACGAAGCGGCCCGGGTCGACCCCGCCCAGCGTGACCGTCGCCTCGAAGCGCCAGAGACGGTCCTCGCCGAGTGCCGTGCTCCAGCGTCGGAGGAGACCGAAAGGCAGCGAGCCGGTGGCCTCGGCGCGGTCGAGCAGACGTTCGGCGTCTTGGCGCACGTCGGCGCTCGTGCGGATACGCAGGCCGGCGTCGCGCGCGACCGCGTGGGGGAGGGCGTGGACGCGCGCTATGGCCGAGCCGAGCGACCAGGCCGCGCCGCGGCCCGGCGGAATGTGGCCCGCTTCGACACGGTAGCCGGGGACGTAATCCTGCACGACCGCGGTGAACCCGCCCATCCGGGCTGTGCCGAGAACCGCGGGGGCCTCGAAGGGAAGCAGGCCGCGCACACCCGGCGTCAGGGCGCGCAGCGCGCGGGTGTCGGCGACGAGTTCGAGGTCGGCGTCGACGTCGACCGGCACGCGCACGACGACTCTCCGGCCGTCCTCGAGGGTCACCAGGGCGCTGTCGTATCGGCCCTCGGCGCGCTCGGTGAGCTCCGCGGCATTCACGACGGCAGCCCCGGGGAGAGCCGAACTGACGGACGCGGCTAGAGTGAAGGGAGAGCGAGCCATGCCATCAGGGTAGGTCGGGCGGCCGCGCAGGCCGACGCGCCACGCCCGCGAGAGAGGTCCCCGAGATGCGAATGCAGCCGCCGGCGCTGGCCCGGTCCGTCTTCGAACCGTCACCGGAAGAGCGCTCCGATGAGACGCTCATCGATCGTCTTCGTGCCGACCCGGCGACCCGCGTCGTGCAGATACACGGTGACCGTGCCCGTGTTCGGGGGAACCGACTCGTCTGGGACGAGCCCGCGGCCGTCGAAGAGGCCGGGGACGCCATCGAATGGGGCTTCCTCGGACGTGCCGTCGACGGTTCGGCGCGGCTCGTCGCGGCTGTCGCGTCGCCGGTCGACGGCGATGACGCGGGCGCGTGGGCGTCGCTGCGGATGTCGGGGGGCGACCTGGTCGACGAGGACGCGGGTGCGTTCGTGACTGCTGTGGCCCTCGGACGCTGGTTCTCGGATTTCCGGTTCTGCCCGCGCTGCGGTTCCCCCGCACGGCTGCGGTCGGCGGGGTGGTCCCGCGCGTGCAGCGGGTGCGGTCGTGAACAGTTTCCACGGACGGATCCCGCGGTGATCGTCGCGGTTCGCGACGTTCGCGACGAGCGACTGCTGCTCGGGCAGAACGCGGCCTGGGCCGTGGACAACCGGTTCTCCACCTTCGCGGGGTTCGTTGAAGCGGGTGAGTCACTCGAGACGGCCATCCGCCGCGAGGTGGCCGAAGAAGCGGGCGTGGTCGTCGACGATCTCGTCTATCGAGGCTCGCAGGCGTGGCCTTATCCGCGCTCGCTGATGCTCGGGTTCCACGCCGTAGCAGCAGATGCACCGGCGGCCCGGCCGGACGGCGAGGAGATCGTCGCCGTGCGATGGTTCGACCGCGAGGAGATCCGCAGTTCGCTCGCCGGCGCCGGGCCGGTGAATCTTCCCGGCACCGCCTCGATCGCCCGTCGGCTCATCGCGGACTGGTGCGGGGACCCGGCGTGAGCGACTCGCTCGCCGGCCTCGACGAACAACAGCGCGAGGCCGCGTCGGCGTTGCGTGGCCCCGTCTGCGTCCTCGCGGGCGCCGGGTCGGGCAAGACCCGGGTCATCACGCACCGGATAGCCCATGGCGTCGAGACCGGGGCGTACTCGCCGAGCCGGGTGATGGCGGTGACCTTCACCGCCAAGGCCGCGGGCGAGATGCGGGGCCGCCTCCGGGCGCTCGGCGTCGGAGGCGTGGCCGCCCGAACCTTCCACGCCGCCGCCCTCGCGCAGCTGAACTACTTCTGGCCGCAGCTCGCCGGTGACGCGGCCCCCACGATCCTCGGCAGCAAGGTACGGCTGCTCGCTCAGGCTGCCGACACCATCGGCGTCGATCCGGACCCGGCGGTGCTTCGCGATGTCGCGACACGCATCGAGTGGCGGAAGATCACGATGCGCTCTATCGAACGCTATGCGCTCGATCGTCCCGAGCCGGTGGGGTCTCTCTCGCTGGACGCCGTCGTCGCGCTGCAGCGCGCTTACGAGCAGCTCAAGGACGAGCGCCGGCAGCTCGACTTCGAAGACGTCCTCCTCGCCTGCGCGGGAATGCTCGAAGCCGAGCCGCGTGTCGCCGCCGAGGTTCGCGAACAGTACCGGCATTTCACGGTCGACGAGTTCCAGGACGTCTCACCCGTCCAGCACCGGCTGCTCGAGCT
Organism: Microbacterium sp. H37-C3; assembly: GCF_027157935.1. NCBI lineage: Bacteria > Bacillati > Actinomycetota > Actinomycetes > Micrococcales > Microbacteriaceae > Microbacterium > Microbacterium sp. H37-C3. The sequence goes on from NZ_JAPVLR010000001.1 coordinate 215,453, forward strand.
CTGGCTCGGTGAGCGCCGCGATCTCTGCGTCGTGGGCGACGCGAGCCAGACGATCTACTCCTTCGCCGGTGCCGACCCGTCGTATCTACTGGACTTCGGGGTGCGCCATCCCGATGCGCGCGTGCTGCGACTCGAGCGGAACTATCGATCAGAGGCCGGCGTCGTCGCCGTGGCGAACTCGCTCATGCGGGGTCGTCCCGGCGCGCTCGAGCTCACCGCGAACCGGGCGACACCCGACCATCCCCGCCCGACGATCCGTGCGTTCGCCGACGACAGCGCGGAAGCCGACGGCGTGGCGGAAGCAGTCGCCGACCAGATCGCTCGGGGCATCGATCCGCGCGACGTCGCCGTCCTGTACCGCGTCAACGCGCAATCCGCACCACTCCTGGCGGCCCTGGCTCGGCGCGGCATCGCCGCGGCGGTGCTCGGAGGGAAGCGCTTCTTCGACATCCCCGAGGTGCGTCAGGCCGTCATGGCGCTGCGGGGCGCGTCGGTCGCCCCGTCGTCGGGCGACCTCGTCGCAGACGTCCGCTCGATCCTGCGTTCGCTCGGGCTGACAGACGAGCCGCCGCCGGCGGGCGGGCCGCTCCGTGATGCCTGGGAGGCGCGCGCGGCGCTGCTCCGTCTCGCCGAAGAAGCGCCGGCGGGCACCACGATGCGGGCCTTCACCGACGAGCTCCAGGTGCGCGCGAAGGACCAGCACGAGATCCCGACCCGCACGGTGACGCTGTCGACGCTGCACGCCGCGAAAGGGCTGGAGTGGGACCACGTTCACCTCGTCGGCCTGGCGGAGGGACTGCTGCCCATCGCTTACGCCACGACCTTCGAGCAGATCGACGAGGAACGGCGCCTGACCTACGTGGGGGTCACGCGGGCAGCGCGCACGCTGACGATGTCGTGGGCCCGGGCGTCGGGACGGTATGAACGCCAGGTGTCGCGCTTCGTCCGGGAGATCGGCACCAGCACGCTGGATGAGGTTCGTGGTCGCGCCACGCCGCCTCGGCGGTCGACGCCAGCACGGTCAGCGAGCGGGTCCGCTCCGTCACCGGCGCGCTGATCAGACGCATCGCCGTGGCGCATGCCGCGGCGATGGCGGCGGGCTCGGTGGGAGAACAGGGCCGGGCGAGCAGCTGCGCGGCAAGCACCGGCCACGCGGCATCCTGAGCGCGACGGTGTTCGTGAAGGCACGCCAGACATCCGGTGCGACCGGGAACGACGAGCGGCCCCACGGTGACCTGGTCGCCGGCGAGCTCGAGGGCGAGATGCGGGATGTCGCGGGCCACGAGGGATGCGGCCCGGCGTGGCTCGACCAGCCGGGAGGCGACGAGGATGACGACACCGGTGGAGTCCGGGTTCGCTGACGCCCGCAGCCGTGCACCGGCCGCCGCGAACGCTTGGTCCACCGCGGCCCGATCTGCGGCCGCGACCTCGTCGCCGAAGGACACGGTGACGGACACGGGGGGCCGGGGCCGAACCAGCACGGGACCCAGCGACTCGCGCAGGAGTTCGATCTGAGCCGGGTTCGCGCCGCCTTCTCGAGCGATCGTGTCGAAGAGCTCGTCGGGGATGCCGGTCACCAGCGCGTGCAGCAGGCGCTCGTGCCACGATTCGACCGGCTCCAGCACGATGCTTCCCGGCTCGTGGCCGAGCTGCACGGCGGTGGGGGAGCGCCACAGCGGCGCAGCGGAGGGCGCGAGACGGATCATGCCTCGATTCTCGGCTCGGGCCGTGGTCCCGGGGGCGGTCTCCACAGGAAGCGTCGCGTCGGACTGACGAAGAAGGAGTGGGGAGGAGACGAGGCCGCTCAGACGGGCGAAGGCCCGCCGGGTCCGTCGTCGTCCCGCCGCGTCCGATCCTCTTCCGGGGCTTCGTGCGTCGAATCGTCGCCCTCGGCCGCGGAGGCCAGCAGCGCGTCCAGCGCGTCGTCCATCTCGTCGCGTTCGGGTGCCTCGCCGCGTGCCCGCGCCTGCAGACGCGCGATGAGAGCCGACGGATCGTCGACATCGGCGGGCGCCGGCATGAGGTCCGGGTAGTCCCACAGGCTGTCGCGGGCGTCGCGCCCGACGGCATCCGTGATCGCGCGCCACATCGCCGCCGCCTCGCGCAGGCGACGCGGCCGCAGCTCGAGTCCGACCAGCGACGCCATCGCCTGTTCGGCGGGCCCGCCGACGGCACGGCGACGACGCACAGCCTCAGCAATGCGGTCCGCGGCGGGAAGACGCGTCGTCGCGTCCGCGGACACGACGTCCACCCAGCCCTCGATCGTGGCGAGCAGGTGCTCGAGGCGCGTGAGCGCGGCGGACTGGGCCTCGGATCGCTGGGGGAGGAGCACGCCGCTCTCGAGCGCCTGGCGGAGTTCCTCGGGCTGAGAAGGATCGAAGCGCGAGGCCAACTCCTCGAGGGCGTCGGTGTCGACGTGGATGCCGCGTGCGAAGTCCGTCACCTGCGAGATCACGTGCAGGCGCAACCAGCGGGCGTGTCGGAAGAGCCGAGCGTGGGCGAGCTCGCGGGTGGCGAGGGAGAGAGCGAGCTGCTCGTCGTCGATGCCCAGGTCGCGACCGAAGTCGGCGAAGTTCTGGGGCAGGATCGCGGCTTCGCCGTCCGGCATGACGGGGATGCCGACGTCGCCGCCGGAGACGACTTCGAGTGACAGCTTTCCGACGACCGCGCCCAGCTGCGCGGCGAAGAGCGAGCCGCCGACCGTCCGCATCAGGCGACCAGCGCCGGCGATCATGCCCTGCATGTCTTCCGGAGCCTGCGATTCCAGGGCCGCGGTCAGCGCGTCGGCGACCGAGGTTGCGACCGGCTCGGCGAGCTCCTGCCAGACCGGGAGGGTCGCTTCGACCCAGGCCCCGCGGGTGAGGGCTCGCGGCGGCGTGGCCAGATCCGAGATCGTGGTCGCCTCGCTCAGCCACAGCGTGGCCAGCGCGAACGCCTCGGAGAAGTCCTGCTTGTCGCCTGCGCTGATGCCGTGACCGTCCTTATTGGCCAGGTGCAGCGCCTGCGTCCGCGTCGCGCTCCAGTCGACGCCGCCGTCGCCGCCCGCGGCGAAAGCGCCCTGGAGATGCTGCACCATCTGCTGCAGCATCGCGGGGTCGACGCCCATTGCCGACAGGCGTTCGAGCTGCTCGGGCCCGAGCGTGCCGCCCTGGCCCAGCAGGCTGCGGAGCAGCTCCTGGAACTCGTCCTCGGGAGAGCGGTCGTCATCAGCCATGTCAGGCGCCTTTCAGCAGGGCGGTCAGCTCGCGTTCTACGCTAGCCGCACGACCTCGTCGCACGGCGCGAACGGACCTCGTTCGCTTTCGCCGGTCGCGAACGACCGGGACCAGAAAGCAGCACGTGTCACTTTTCGACGAGAACGCACCCGCACCCGCGCCCCGGCGCCGCCGCATGAGCCGCGCCTCACTCGCGGGTCTGTGGGCGGTGTCCTTCTCCCTCATCGCACTGCTCATCCTCACCGTCGTGCCGACGTCCTTCGTGATCCAGCGCCCCGGGCCGGTCTACGACACGCTCGGTTCCGTGGCCGCCGGCGACGGCGAGCAGCGCCCTCTCATCAGCGTGTCGGGTGCGGAGACGTTCCCGACGTCGGGCTCGCTCGACCTGCTCACGGTCGAGGTTCTGGGAAACCGCGAGCGCACGCCCTCGTGGCTGGAGCTGGCGGCCGCCTGGTTCGATCCGGCCCGCGCGGTCGTGCCCATCGACGAGATCTTCCCCGCGGGCGTGACGACCGAGCAGCGCAACGACGAGAACGCCGCGCTGATGGTGGACTCCCAGAAGGAGGCCACCGCCGCCGCCCTCTCCGAACTCGGGTACGACGTCACGTCGCTCGTCCGTGTCTTCCAGCTCGCCGACGACTCGCCGGCGGCCGGTCTCCTCGAGCCCGACGACGTCATCCGCTCGGTCGACGGGGAGTCCGTCGCGACCACGGCGGCTCTGCGAGACGCCGTGAACGCCGCGGGCGGACGCCCCCTCACGCTCGAGGTCGATCGCGCGGGCGAGCGGCTGTCGGTCGAGGTCACCCCGAAGCAGATGACGGTCGACGGCGAGACCCGGTGGGTCATCGGCGTCACGATCGCGCAGGACTTCGACTTCCCGATCGACGTGACGCTTCAGCTCGACAACGTCGGCGGCCCGAGTGCGGGCATGATGTTCGCCCTCGGCATCATCGACACGCTCACCCCCGGAGAGCTGACCGGCGGGGAGCGTTTCGCCGGGACCGGCACGATCGATGCGACGGGCACCGTGGGCCCGATCGGCGGTATCCGGCAGAAGCTGTACGGCGCCAAGGATGCCGGAGCCGAGTGGTTCCTCGCCCCGGAGCGCAACTGCAACGAGGTCGTGGGTCACATCCCTGATGGCCTCCGCGTGTTCTCCGTCGCGGACCTCGACGACGCCCTTTCGGTGGTCGAGACCGTCAGCACGGGCGGCGATCTCGACGCTCTTCCGACCTGCACCGCGGGCTGAGGCTCGGCGTCCCCCCAGCGGGCGGCGCCTAGGATGGAGGGGTGACCACGACCTCAGCGCCGAACCCGGCCACACCCAGCAGATCCCGCCGCGCCGTCGGCATCACCCTCGCCGTCATCGCGGCCGTGGTGGTGGCCTTCTTCATCTTCGCGAGCCTCTACGCCGATTGGCTGTGGTTCCGTCAGCTCGGCTTCGACGGTGTCCTGGTGACTCAGTGGACCGCCCGCGCGATCATGTTCGTCGTCGGCTTCGTCGCGATGGCGGTGCCCGTCTGGCTCTCGATCCAGCTCGCCTACCGGTTGCGGCCCGTCTATGCCCGCCTGAGCTCGCAGCTCGACCGCTATCAGGAGGTCGTCGAGCCGCTGCGTCGTCTGGGCATGTGGGGCATCCCGACCTTCTTCGGCTTCTTCGCCGGCTTCGCCGCTTCGGCGCAGTGGGAGACGGTGGCCCTCTGGCTCAACGGCGGCACCACCGGCACCACCGATCCGCAGTTCGGGCTCGACACCGGCTTCTACCTCTTCACGCTGCCGTTCCTCTCGGCGGCCGTGGGCTTCGTGTCGGCGATCGTCATCGTGTGCCTCCTGGTCACCGCCCTCGTGTCGTACCTCTACGGCTCGGTCCGCGTCGGCCAGCGCGAGCTGCGGATCTCGAAGTCGGCGCGCATCCAGCTCGCCGTCATCGCCGGCATCTACCTTCTGGTGCAGGGCGTGAGCATCTGGATCGACCGTTATCGCACGCTGGTCACCCCGAATGACCGCATCACCGGGGCCGGGTACGTGGACGTCAACGCCGTCATCCCGGGGCAGACGATCCTCGCGATCGCCGCCGCGATCGTGGCGGTGCTGTTCTTCGTCACCGCGATCATCGGCCGCTGGCGCTTCCCGCTCATCGGCACCGGCCTCCTGGTCGTCACCTCGCTCGTCGTCGGCGTCGCCTACCCGTGGTTCGTCAACAACGTGCAGGTGCGGCCGAACCAGCTGACCCTCGAGTCGCAGTACTACGAGCGCAACATCGAGGGCACGAAGGCGGCCTACGGCATCTCCGGCCTCGAGAAGACCGACTTCCAGGCCGTGACCGACGTCGAGCCGGGTCAGCTGCGGGCCGATGCCGACACGACCGCTTCGATCCGCATCATGGACCCCGCGATCATCGGACCGACGGTGCGGCAGATCGAGCAGTACCGCTCGTACTACCAGTTCGCCGAGCCGCTCGACGTCGACCGCTACGAGATTGACGGGCAGTCGCAGGACACCGTGGTCTCGGTCCGCGAGCTCAACGTGAATCAGCTCGGCGACGCGGCGTCCTGGTACAACACGACGCTCGTCTACACCCACGGTTACGGCATGGTCGCGGCGAAGGGCAATGAGCGCACGGCCGACGGCAACCCGGTCTTCGTCGAGCGAGGCATCCCGGCATCCGGTGAGCTGACGAACGGCCAGGAGTACGAGCCGCGCGTGTACTTCGGCGAGTTCTCGCCCACGTACTCGATCGTCGGGGCGCCCGAGGGGTCGTCTCCCATCGAGCTCGACTATCCGCGCGGGCAGGAGGGCGAGAGCCAGACGAAGACGACGTTCGAGGGAGACGGTGGTCCGTCCATCGGCGACGTCTTCCACCGCCTGATCTACTCGCTGAAGTTCCAGTCCACCGACATCCTGTTCTCGGACGCCATCAACGAGGACTCGCAGATCCTCTACGACCGCAACCCGGCGACGCGCGTGCAGAAGGTGGCGCCCTACCTCGAGCTCGACAACGATCCGTACCCGTCCGTCGTCGACGGACGCATCGTCTGGATCGTCGACGGCTACACGCTGAGTGCGAACTACCCGTACTCGTCGATCGTCAGCCTCAGCGACGCGATCTCCGACTCGTCGAACCCGCAGCCCCGTGTCGCGCTCGACAACATCAACTACATCCGCAACTCGGTCAAGGCGACAGTCGACGCGTATTCGGGCGAGGTGACGCTGTACGCGTGGGACGAGACCGACCCGCTGCTGCAGGCCTGGCAGAAGGTCTACCCCAACACGCTCAAGCCGATCAGCGACATGAGCGGCGACCTGATGAGCCACGTGCGGTACCCGACCGACCTGTTCAAGGTGCAGCGCGCCATGCTCGGCACCTACCACGTCGACACGGCGCAGTCGTTCTACTCGCGCGACAACGCCTGGAAGACGCCGAACGACCCGCAGCAGGACACACAGCTGCAGCCGCCGTACTACCTGACGATGAAGATGCCCGGCCAGGACGCCCCGTCGTACTCGATGTTCTCATCGTTCATCCCCGGCGGTCAGGACACTCGTAACGTCCTGATGGGCTACCTGTCCGTCGACTCCGACGCCGGTTCCGAAGCTGGTGTCGTCAGCGGTGAGTACGGCAAGCTCCGGATGCTCGAGGTCAATGCCGAGACGCCGGTTCCGGGTCCCGGCCAGGTGCAGAACACGTTCAACGCCGATCCCGTCGTGTCGTCGTTCTCGAACATCCTGCGTCAGGGTCAGTCGGAGGTCATCAACGGCAACCTGCTGACACTGCCCGTGGGCGGCGGTCTGCTCTACGTCCAGCCCGTCTTCGTGCAGTCGTCCGGAGCCACCAAGCTGCCGACGCTCCAGAAGGTGCTCGTCGGCTTCGGCGACCAGGTCGCCTTCGAGGACACCCTGCAGGAGGCGCTCGACAAGCTGTTCGGCGGCGACTCGGGTGCGAGCACCGGAGACACGGATGTCGTTCCCGAGCCCAGCCCCGGCGACGAGGCGACTCCGGGCACCGGCGACGGCGGAACGGCGCCGACGACTCCGGCCGCGGACTACCAGGCGGCGCTCGACCAGGCGCGCGATGCTCTTGCCGAGCGCAACACGGCGATGCAGAACGCCGACTGGGCGGCGTACGGTGCCGCAGATGCCAAGCTCACGGAGGCGATCTCGCGTCTGCTCGAGCTCGGTGAGCAGGGCCAGAACTGACCCCACCTGCAACGAAGAGAGGGCCCCGACCTCGGTCGGGGCCCTCTCTTCGTCGTGTCCGGCTTCCTCTCACCGCCGAGAATGCACGAACGCACGGTGCCCAGGGGCTGGGACCGTGCGTTCGTGCGCTCTCGCGAAGCGCGGGGCGTCAGTCGCGGGTGTAGCGGCGGGCGCGCCCTGCGAGGCCGGCGAAGTGGAACGGGCCGGGGGAGGCGGCCGCGATCTCGACGTCGACGGTGCTGTCGCGGTGCGTCGCGTCGTGGAGCTCACGGTAGGTGGGGACATCGACGGCGGTCCGTGCGGCGAGGATGGCCTCGGTCTCCGCGCCGCGGGTCGCCTCACGGTAGCCGGGCTGGACGACGAGGGTGAAGAACTCGCTGACCGACCCCGAGCCGTAGCTGAAGAGCCCGATGCGCGAACCAGTGAGGTCGTTCTCGCCGTCCAGGAGCGCTGCGAGAGCGATGTAGAGCGACGCCGTGTAGGAGTTTCCGATCCGGCGGTTGTAGCCGGTGGTCGCGGTCACGAGCTCGGGGTCGAGTTCGACGCCGACATGCTGACCGAGCGCGCGATGCGCCTTCACGGCCATCTTGGTGAACGGCTGGTGGTGGCAGAACCAGTCGATCTGATCGATGTCGACGCCGCCGCGCGACCGGTAGTCGTCCCACGCGCCTGCGACACCGTCGAGGTAAGCGCTGACGGAGAGCTTGCCGTCGACGACGGCGGTGACGCTGTCGTTGGGACGCCAGAAGTCGTCGACCTCCGCAGTGTAGACGCCGGCGGCGGTCTCGAGGACGGCGAGCGCCGGCTCAGCCGACACGAGGAAGGCGACCGCCCCTGCACCCTGCGTCGGCTCAGCCGCGGTGTCGAGCTCGTACCGGGCGACATCACTGGCGATGACCAGGACGCGCTCGTCGGGGTTGCGCGCGATGAGACCGGCCGCAGCCTGAAGGGCGGCCGTCGCGGAGTAGCAGGCCTGCTTCAGCTCGACGACGCGGACCGAGCGGGGGAGGCCGAGCAGCTCGTGGACGTGCACCCCGGCAGCGCGCGACTGGTCGATGCCGGTCTCGGTGGCGAAGAACAGGGTCCTGATGCCGTCGACACCGTGCCGGTCGATGATGCGCTGCGCGGCCGCGGCGCCCATCGTGACGATGTCCTCGTCGAGGCCGGGGATGCTCATCTGCTCCTGGCCGAGCCCGATGCGGAACTTCGCGGGGTCGATGTCCGCGCGTGCGGCGAGGTCGTCGAGTTCGACGACGTGCGAGGCCGTGGCGACAGCGAGGTCGTGGATGCCGATGGTGGTCACTTCGTGGAATCCTTCCGGCGCTCGAGGAGCAGGTGCGACTGCATGAGCTCCCCGGGATTGGTCTGGGCGGCGAGCAGCGAGAGCTCGCCGCAGAGGACGGTGGCGGCGATCAGCCCGGCGAGGCGTCGGGCGTTCTCGCCGGAGGGACGCTCCTCACGGCAACCCAGGCGCGCGAGGGCGTCGTCGACGGCCGGCAGGTCCTTGCCGTTGCCGACGGTGCCGACGATGAGGTGGGGCAGCGTGCACGAGAAGTACAGGTCGCCGTCGCCGCGGACCTCGGCCCAGGTGAAGCCCTGCGAGCCCTCGACGATGTTCGCGGCGTCCTGACCCGTAGCCAGGTAGAAAGCCAGCAGCATGTTGGCGTAGTGCGCGTTGGCGGAGCGCAGCGCTCCGGCGATCGTCGAGCCGACCAGGTTCTTCTGGACGTTCAGATCGACGATCCGCTGCGCGGTCGACCGCAGCTGCTTCTCGACGAGGTCTGCGGGGATCACGATCTCGGCGATGACGTTGCGCCCGCGTCCGAGGATGCCGTTGACCGCCGTGGCCTTCTTGTCGGTGCAGTAGTTGCCCGAGATCGAGCCGTACGAGAGCTCGGGGTGCCACGAGAGCACGCGTTCCATGAGCGTCTCCGCGGCGAAGGTCACCATGTTGTGGCCCGAGGCGTCGCCGGTGGTGAGCGCGAAGCGGAGGTAGAGGAGGTTTCCGACGACCTCGGTATCGAGGTCGATGAGCTTGGCGTGGCGGCTGCGCTCCGAGACGGCGGCGGCAAGCTCGTCGAAGCGGGCCACGATGGCGCGCGAGGCAGCCACGGCGGCCGCCGCCGACTGGGCGACGAACAGTGACGAGCGCGTCATCCGTTCGTCGACGACCGTCACGCGGATGCCGTCCTCGACGAGCCGCGAGATGCGCGCGCCGCGGCCGACCGAGGGCCACAGCGGCGACTCGTAGGTCGCGAGCGGGACTTCCTGCTCGGTCTCGACGTCTCCGGTGAGCCGAAGCGGTCCCACCCACCGCAGGGGGATCGGGGTGAACTCGGCGCTCATCGCGCGTCCTTCCCGCCGGCGCGACGCGCCAGGCTGTCGATATCGACACCGCGGGCTCGCGCGAACTCCGCCGCGCGTCCGTGGATGATGAGGTCGGTACGGCGGAGATCGTCCGGACGGGTCGCCCCCACCAGGGAGTGCAACGCCGTGAGGTGGTCAGACCATTCCCGGATGCGAGAGATCAGCGCCTCCGCGCCGCCGTCGAGCACGACCGAGAGGAACGATCCGGAGGCGCCGACCGCACGCGCGCCGAGCGCGAGGCCGCGTGCGACGTCGAGGGGCGTGCGGACGCCGCCGGACGCCAACAGCACCGGCGCGTCGGCCGGGGCCTCAAGCAAGCACTCCACCGCGGACTGTCCCCACCCGGCCAGGTACGCGTAGTCGCGGCCCGAGCGCCGGTCGTTCTCGATGCGCATGAAGTCGGTGCCGCCGACGCCGGACACGTCGGCGAAGCGCACGCCCAGGTTCCCCAGACGGGACAGCGTGGCGGCGCTCAGACCGAATCCCACCTCCTTCACCACGACGGGCACCTCGACGGCGGCGACGATGGCCTCGAGCGAGGCCGGCCAGCTCGAGAACGAGCGGCTGCCCTCGGGCATCACGGTCTCCTGCATGGCGTTCACGTGCACCTGGAGAGCGTTCGCCTCGAGGGCGTCGACGGCGCGCCGGGCGTCTTCGGGAGACCGTTCGATCCCGACATTGGCCATGACGAAGCCATCCGGGTTCTCGTCGCGGATCACGCGGAACGTCCCCATGAGGTCGGGGTTGTCCAGCGCGATGCTCAACGAGCCCGATGCGATCGCGACGCCGGTCTCACGCGCGGCGATGGCGAGGTCGCGGTTGATCGCACCGGTCGAAGCGCTGCCGCCGGTCATGGCGTTGACGTAGAACGGCAGCGCCCAGCGGGCACCGGCGACCTCGACGCCGAGATCGACGCGCTCGGCGTCGACACCGGCGAGGGCATGGTGGACGAAGCGGACGTCGTCCCAGCCGTTCGGCTGCGGCGCCTCCTTCTGCTGTGCGGCGGCGAGGCGGACGTGGTCGTCCTTGCGCTCGGAAGCCAGTTCAGCCGGCATGATGCTCTCCTTCCGGCGGGTGCACGCCGATCGTGAGGTGTCGGATGTCGTTGGTCTCCCAGACCCGGAGCATGCCGGCGACGTCAGCGCCCGCGGGCGCGAGCACGATGCCGCAGTCGCCACCGCCCGCCCCGGACGGCTTGGCTGCCGCGCCGATCGCCTCGGCCGCGTCGCAGAGGATCCTCAGGCGGTCGGTCTCGATCGTCACACCCGTCCGTGCTCCGAGCGCCTGCAGCAGGCGACGGTTGCGCCGGATCGCGTCGAGCGCGAGCGCGTCGTCGGAGGCAGCGCGGGGCGGTGTCGTTCCGGGCGGCGAAGCCGCGAGCGCGCGCCACAGATCCTCCACGCAGGCGCGAGAGGCATCCAGGAAGCCCGTATGCGCGCCGTCCGCGACGTCGGTGCCGCGCGAGACACCGCTGACCAGGCGCTCCGTCGACGCGGGGTGCCCCGTCCAGCCGACGAGCAGGTCGAGTCCCGCGGGAGGCGCGAGACGTGTGATCTCCGTTCCTCGCCACGCGTCCGAACCCAGGACACGGGCGACGCCGTGCTCCGCGCGCGCCGCGCGCAGGCGGTCGCGGTCGGGGGAGCGGTAACCGATCCAACCGCCGTAGGTGCTCGCGGCGACGTCACCGCCGGAAGCATGGGGGGCGACGGCGATCGTGGCGAGCATGGCGAGCTCGTAGCGGCCGCGTGTGCCCAGGTCGAATCCGTAGAACCGGTCGATCGCGGCGATCGTCGCGACGGTGACGGCAGCCGACGAACCGAGGCCGAACTTGCGTCCGCTGGGGTCGTCGAGCCCGCTCTCGATGAAGAGGTCGAAGAAGCGGGGACGCAAGCCCCGCTCGGCGCGCAGACGCTCGGAGACCTCGATCGCGGCGATGACGTAGTCGTAGGGGTGGTGCTCGCGATCGAGCGTCAGCCCGTCCTGCCCCCGGGTCCAGCGCACCGGCATCCGGCTGTACTCCGGCGAGTGGATGCTGCCGGCGTCGACGCTCTCGGACAGCGACACCGTCAGGTAGCGGTCGACGGCGATGAGCACGGATGGCTCACCCGGTGAGACCACCGCATACTCACCGGCCACGAACAGCTTGCCGGGCGCACGCGCGACGATCGCGCGGGTCGAGTCGACGGTGGTCATTCGCCCGCTCGCGAGACGAGAGCTGCGGCGGGTCCGGGGTGGGCGACAGCGAGCTCGGCGAGACCGTCGAGCTCGGCAGTGACCGCATCGACGGACGCGGGCCGCGTCAGGATCACGACGTTCGGTCCGGCATCGGCGGTCGCCCAGGCTTCGACGCCGGACTCGCGCAGGGCCGAGATGCGGTCGAAGATCTCGACGCTCACGGGGCTCAGATAGCGGATGGGCGGGTCGCATGACTGGATCAGGGCGTGCATCCGCAGGGCGTTGACCTCCGTGATGCGGCCGAGGCGCTCGACATCGCCGTCGCGGCATGCTTCCGCGGCCGCTTCGAGGCTCTCGGCCGTCGATGAGACCCATGCGGGGTAGAAGGGCGAGGTGAGCACCGTGCGGCGCATCGCCTCACGGCTGGACACCGGCTTCTCGCGCTTCTCCACCATCGCCACGACCATCGCGAGATCCGGTGCCGCCACGGGCTCGGCGAACGAGTCCTCATCGCTGTCGCCGGCGTGCCAGATGGCGAATCCGGGGATGACCGAGCGCGACGCTGATCCCGAGCCGCGGCGGGCGAGTCGGCTCAGGGAGCGGGTATCGAGGTCCAGCCCGTAAGCCGCGGAAGCGGCGACGGCCAGCGCGGCGAAGCCCGAAGCGGACGACGCGAGACCGGCGGCCGACGGCACGGTGTTGACCGTCTCGACGCGAGCGGAGAGCGTGCTGCCCGCCATCTCGCGCACGATGTCGAGGAATCGCGTGACCCGCTCGGAGGGTCCGTCGACGCGCTGCTCGCCGTTGAAGACGAGGACGTCGCCGGACGCTCCCTCGTCGAGGCTGACGGTCGTCGTGGTGGGGAAGATGTCCAGCGTCATCGACAGGCTGCCCGTTGCGGGGAGGTTCAGTGCGCTGTCGCGCTTGCCCCAGTACTTCACGAGCGCGATGTTCGGGTGCGCGATGGCTGTCGCGGTGCTCATGCCGCTCCTTCGACTGTGGTGGTCCAGACCGCGGCGGCGCCGGCGCGGGTGAGTCGGTCGCCGAGCTCGGCGGCGGATGCGGCGTCTCGAGCGAGGCCGAGGACGCAGCCGCCCCGGCCGCCGCCGGTCAGCTTGGCGCCGAGGGCGCCGCCGGCGGTCGCGGCCTGCACGAGGTGGTCCAGCGCCGGATCGCCGACGCCCAGGCCCGTCAAGAGGACGTGGGCGCGGCTCATCGCGCTTCCGATCGCCTCGCGGTCACCCGTCGAGACGTCGCTGCGGAGGTCGGTCGCCAGCGCGCCCAGCTCGTCCAAGGCGGCTTCGACCGCGCGCGGATCGCTCTCCCGCCGCTGGGCGACGGCGGCGACGGCTTCACGGGTGCGCCCCCGGACTCCGGTGTCCGCGATGACGAACACGAGATCGCGCCCGACGGAGACGGGCTCGATGCGGCCCTGATCGAACCACACGGCCGCCCGAGCGCGCACGGTGCGCGCGTCCAGTCCGCTCGGTGCGCCGTGGGCGGCGCGCTCGGCCGTCTGGATGAGCTCGTGCATCGTCTCGTCGTCGGCCGCGAAGCCGCACGCTCCCAGCACTGCCTCGATGACCGCCGCGGACACGGCGGCGCTCGAGCCGAGCCCGCGCTCGGCCGGGATGCTGCTGTCGATCGAGATGTCGAGCGCGGCGCCCGGCCTGCCCGCCGCGGCGAGTGCGGCGCGCACGGCCGTCAGCGTGACGTGCAGCCGCTCGGGCGCTCGGGCGATGGGGCCGTGGAAGAGCGTGCTGGCGAGGTGACCGCGGCCTTCGGCGGGCTGCGCGTGCGCCTCGACTCCGAGAGCGTTGACCGGGATCGCGATCGCCGGGCGGCCGTACACGACGGCGTGCTCGCCGAGGAGGATAGCCTTCGCACCGGCGCGGCCCGTCGCTCCGGGCTCCGCGGCCGAGCCGTGCGTTGCCACGTGCAGACGGGCGTCCGGTGCGATGGGGACGTCGGTCGGTGCAGTCATGGAATTTCGTCGAGCGTAACAGTCCGCCCCCGGGCGAGGCCTGAGTGGCCATGGATGTGCTCCGGAGGCCTCCGAGCGCTATCATGGGCGCCGCACCCAGCAACCTTTAACCCCGTCCTGTGAGGCGGAGAAGGGAGCGGCGGATGAGCACGCGCACCGTGCTGCATGAAGCCGACATCGCGCGGGCCCTGACGAGGATCTCCCACGAGATCCTCGAGTCGAACAGGGGACCCGCCGACCTCGTCATCCTCGGCATCCCGCGGCGGGGCGTTCCCCTCGCTGCACGCATCGGCTCTCTCCTCGCGGAGATCTCCGGGACGGTCGTCCCGGTCGGAGCACTCGATGTGACGATGTACCGCGACGATCTGCACCGAAACCCGACGAGGGCACCGCAGCCGACCGAGATTCCGGAGGGCGGCATCGACGGCAAGGTCGTCGTCCTCGTCGACGACGTGTTGTTCTCCGGACGATCGATCCGCGCGGCCCTCGACGCGCTGCAGGACATCGGTCGCCCCGCGGCCGTCAGACTCGCGACTCTCGTCGACCGCGGCCACCGCGAACTGCCCATCCGACCCGACTTCGTCGGCAAGAACCTGCCCAGCGCCCGCGACGAGCGGGTCAATGTGCGCCTGCGCGAAGTCGACGGCATCGAGGAGGTGACGATCGGAGCATGAGGCACCTGCTCGACACCAAGGACCTGGATCGGCGCGACGCCCTGCGCATCCTCGACGTCGCGGAGGACATGGCGGCTACGCAGCAGCGCGAGGTCCGCAAGCTCCCCACGCTCCGAGGCAAGACCGTCGTGAACCTCTTCTTCGAGGACTCCACGCGCACCCGGATCTCGTTCGAGGCCGCCGCCAAGCGCCTCTCGGCCGACGTCATCAACTTCTCGGCTAAGGGCTCGTCGGTCTCCAAGGGCGAGTCGCTCCAGGACACGGCACAGACGCTGCAGGCGATGGGGGCCGACGCCGTCGTGATCCGCCATGGCGCCTCCGGCGCACCGCAGACCCTGGCCGGCAGCGGATGGATCAGCGCCGGTGTGGTCAACGCCGGTGACGGCACGCACGCGCATCCGACGCAGGCCCTGCTCGACGCATTCACCATCCGCAAGCGATTCTTCGGCGAGGCCAGCCGGGGCCGCGACCTCGCCGGTCTCCGGGTGACGATCGTCGGCGACATCCTGCACTCGCGCGTCGCGCGGTCGAACGTCTGGCTGCTGACGACCCTGGGTGCCGAGGTGACCCTCGTCGCACCGCCGACCCTCGTGCCGCAGGATGTGTCGGCCTGGCCGGTCCGCGTGATCTACGACCTCGATGAGGCCATCGCCGCGGGTCCGGATGCGCTCATGATGCTCCGCATCCAGCTCGAGCGCATGAACGCCGCCTATTTCCCGACTGAACGGGAGTATTCGCGGACGTGGGGCCTGGATGCCGCGCGGCTCGGCGCGCTCCCGGCCGATAGCATTGTCCTGCACCCCGGCCCGATGAACCGGGGGATGGAGATCTCCGCCGCCGCCGCCGATTCGCCGCGCTCGACCGTGCTCGAGCAGGTGGCGAACGGTGTCTCGGTGCGGATGGCCGTGCTCTACCTGCTGCTCGCGGGCGAGCGCACCGAAGCTGAGGAGGACGGACGATGAGCGAGAGCTTCCTCATCCGCGGAGCGCGCCTGGCCGGCGGCGACGCGGCGGACATGCTGGTCATCGACGGGACGATCGCCGAGGTCGGCACCGGCCTGAGCGCCAGAGGTGCCACCGTCGTCGACGCCGACGGGCTCATCGCCCTGCCGGGGCTCGTCGACCTGCACACCCACTTGCGCGAGCCGGGGTTCGAGGCGTCCGAGACGATCCTCACCGGGTCGCGTGCCGCAGCGGCGGGCGGGTTCACCACCGTTTTCGCGATGCCCAACACCTCGCCCGTCGCCGACACCGCGGGTGTCGTCGAGCAGGAGCTCGCCCTGGGCGAGGCCGCCGGGTACGTGCACGTCCAGCCGATCGGCGCCGTCACGATCAGGCAGAAGGGCGAGCGCCTGGCCGAGCTGGGCGCGATGGCCGCCTCGCGGGCGCGCGTCCGCGTGTTCAGCGACGACGGCTTCTGCGTCTTCGATCCGCTCATCATGCGCCGCGCCCTCGAATACGTGAAGTCGTTCGACGGCGTCGTCGCCCAGCATGCTCAGGATCCGCGGCTGACCGAGGGCGCCCAGATGAACGAGGGCACCGTGTCGGCAGAGCTGGGACTGACCGGCTGGCCGGCGGTCGCCGAGGAGTCGATCATCGCGCGCGACGTCCTGCTCGCCGAGCACGTCGGCTCTCGACTGCACGTCTGCCACCTCTCGACGGCGGGCTCGGTCGACATCATCCGGTGGGCGAAGAAGCGCGGCGTGAACGTGACCGCCGAGGTGACCCCGCACCACCTGCTGCTGTCGGAGGAGCTCGTCCGCGGCTACGACGCGCGTTTCAAGGTCAACCCGCCGCTTCGCCGTGACGAGGACGTGCGGGCAGTCCGCGAGGGCCTCGCCGACGGCACGATCGACATCGTCGCGACCGACCACGCCCCGCACCCCGCCGAGGCGAAGACGTGCGAATGGGCCGCGGCGGCGAACGGCATGGTCGGTCTCGAGTCCGCGCTGCGGGTCGTGCAGCAAGCGGTCGTCGACACCGGACTGCTCGATTGGGACGACGTCGCCCGCGTGCTCTCGACGGCTCCCGCTCGGATCGGCCGCCTGGCCGATGCCGGCACGCCGCTCGAGGCCGGCCGCCCCGCCTCGTTCACGCTGTACGACCCGCGCCCGGTCCGCACCTTCACGGATGCCGACCTGCGGGGTCGCAGCGTGAACTCGCCCTACCTCGATCGCGAACTGCCGGGCGAGGTGCGCTGGACGTTCTTCCGCGGCACGCCGACGGTCGCCGACGGCGACCTGCTCGAACGCCCGGGAGCCCGCGCGTGACCCGCGAAGGAGCTCTGCTCGTCATGGTCGCGGTCGCCCTGGTGCTGCTCGCACTCGGGGTCTGGGCCTGGCGACGACGAACGAGGCGCGACAGCGGCCTCACGGCACCGGTGGGCGAGTTGCCCGCGGGCGCCGTGCAGACGGCGGCGATCTCGGGACTCTACGTCGCGACGACCCGCCACGACGAGCCGCTCGAGCGCCTCGCCATCCGCGGGCTCGGATTCCGCTCCCGCGTCGACGTCATCGTCGCCGCGGGAGGCGCGGGCGACGGCGTGGCCATCGACCTGACCGGTCAGCCGCGCCTGTACATCCCCGCCGAGCGCATCGTCTCCGTCGATCAGGCCACCGTCGCCATCGACCGTGTCGTCGAGAAGCAGGGCCTGACACGCCTGAGCTGGCTGATCGATGACGAGACGATCGTCGACAGCTACTTCCGGCCCCAGACCGCATCGGCCCGTGCGCTGGCCGATGCCATCCAGACCATCGTCACCCCCACCCAGACCCCAGGAGGCGACGCGTGACACTGTTCACCCGTGACCCCGCCGTGCTCGTGCTCGAGGACGGATCCCGCCACATCGGCCGCGCCTACGGCGCGCGCGGCACCACCCTCGGAGAAGTCGTCTTCGCGACCGGCATGACCGGCTACCAGGAGACCCTCACCGATCCGTCCTACGCGGGCCAGATCGTGCTCCAGACCGCACCCCACATCGGCAACACCGGCATGAACGGCGAGGACGTCGAGTCCCGCCGCATCTGGGTCGCCGGCTACATCGTGCGCGACCCCTCGCGCGTCGTGTCGAACTGGCGCTCCGAGAACTCGCTCGACGAGTCGCTCGAGCGCGACGGCATCGTCGGCATCAGCGGCATCGACACGCGCGCCGTCACGCGCGTCCTGCGCTCGGCGGGCTCGATGCGCGGCGGCGTCTTCAGCGGCGACGCCGCCGAGATCGATCCCGAGGAGCAGCTGCGCATCGTCCGCGAGGCGCCGGAGATGACCGGTCGCAACCTGTCCGCCGAGGTGTCGGTGCCCGCCGCCGAGGTGACCCCGGCGACGGGGGAGCGGCTCGGAAACCTCGCGGTGCTCGACCTCGGCGTGAAGCAGGCCACGGTGAACAACCTCGCCGCCCGCGGATTCGACGTCCACGTCCTCCCGCAGGACGTCACGATCGAGCAGCTCCGTGCGATCGACCCGATCGCGGTGTTCTACTCCAACGGCCCGGGCGACCCGGCCGCGAGCGACCACCACGTCGAGCTTCTGCGGGGCGTCCTCGCCGAGAAGCTGCCGTTCTTCGGGATCTGCTTCGGCAACCAGCTCCTCGGCCGCGCCCTCGGCTTCGGCACCTACAAGCTGCCCTTCGGCCACCGCGGCATCAACCAGCCCGTGCTCGACAAGCAGACCGGGCGCGTGGAGATCACCGCGCACAACCACGGCTTCGCCGTCGACGCGCCGATCGAGGGCGTCGTCGACAGCCCGGCCGGCTTCGGCCGCGTCGAGGTGAGCCACGTCGGCCTCAACGACAACGTCGTGGAGGGCCTGCGGGCCCTCGACCTGCCGGCATTCTCGGTGCAGTACCACCCCGAGGCCGCCGCCGGCCCGCACGACGCCAACTACCTCTTCGACCGCTTCCGCGACCTCGTGGTCGCGACCCAGGAGAACAAGAACTGATGCCCAAGCGCGACGATATCCAGAGCGTCCTCGTCATCGGGTCGGGGCCGATCGTCATCGGCCAGGCCTGTGAATTCGACTACTCCGGCACCCAGGCGTGCCGCGTGCTCCGCGAGGAGGGCGTCCGCGTCATCCTCGTCAACTCCAACCCGGCGACGATCATGACCGATCCCGACTTCGCCGACGCCACGTACATCGAGCCCATCACGTGGCAGGTCATCGAGACGATCATCGCCAAGGAGCGCCCCGACGCGATCCTGCCGACCCTGGGCGGTCAGACCGCTCTCAACGCGGCGATCGACCTGCACAAGCACGGCATCCTCGAGAAGTACGACATCGAGCTGATCGGCGCGAACTTCGAGGCGATCAACAAGGGCGAGGATCGGCAGATCTTCAAGCAGCTCGTCATCGACTCGGGAGCGGATGTCGCCGACAGCCGCATCTGCCACACGATGGACGAGGTGCTCGCGGGCGCCGCCGAGCTCGGCTACCCGCTCGTCGTGCGCCCCTCCTTCACGATGGGCGGGCTCGGTTCGGGCTTCGCGTACAACGAGGAGGACCTGCGCCGTATCGCCGGAGCGGGCCTGCGCGACTCGCCCACGACCGAGGTCCTGCTGGAGGAGTCGATCCTCGGGTGGAAGGAGTACGAGCTCGAGCTCATGCGCGACTCGGCCGACAACACCGTGGTCGTCTGCTCGATCGAGAACGTCGACCCGGTCGGCGTCCACACCGGCGACTCCATCACGGTCGCGCCGGCACTGACGCTCACCGACCGCGAGTACCAGAAGATGCGCGACATCGGCATCGACATCATCCGCGCCGTCGGCGTCGACACCGGTGGCTGCAACATCCAGTTCGCGGTCGATCCGCAGACGGGGCGCATCATCGTCATCGAGATGAACCCGCGCGTGTCGCGTTCGTCCGCGCTGGCGTCGAAGGCGACCGGGTTCCCGATCGCGAAGATCGCCGCGAAGCTCGCGATCGGCTACCGCCTCGACGAGATCCCGAACGACATCACGAAGGTCACCCCGGCGAGCTTCGAGCCGACGCTCGACTACGTCGTGGTCAAGGTGCCGCGCTTCAACTTCGAGAAGTTCCCGGCCGCCGACACCACCCTCACGACGACCATGAAGTCGGTGGGCGAGGCGATGGCGATCGGGCGCAACTACGCCACGGCTCTCCAGAAGGCGCTGCGCTCGCTCGAGAAGCGCGGATCGAGCTTCCACTGGGGCGACGAGGAGCGCTCGGTGGACGAGCTGCTCGAGATCGCGAAGACCCCGACCGACGGCCGGATCGTGGTCCTGCAGCAGGCGATGCGCAAGGGCGCGACGGTCGAGCAGGCTTTCGAGGCCACCGCGATCGACCCGTGGTTCCTCGACCAGATCGAGCTGATCAACGAGGTCGCGGCGTTCGTGGCCGACGCGGGCGAGCTCGACGAGTACGTCATTCGGACGGCGAAGGACCACGGGTTCAGCGACGCGCAGATCGCGCAGCTGCGCGGCATCACCGAAGAAGAGGTGCGCGGCGTCCGCCACGGCCTCGGCCTGCGGCCAGTCTTCAAGACGGTCGACACCTGCGCCGGTGAGTTCCCCGCGCTCACGCCGTACCACTACTCGTCGTACGACACCGAGACCGAGGTCACGCCCTCCGAGCGCACGAAGGTCGTCATCATCGGCTCGGGCCCCAACCGCATCGGGCAGGGCGTCGAGTTCGACTACTCGTGCGTCCACGCCAGCTTCGCGCTGGCGGACGCCGGCTACGAGACGATCATGGTCAACTGCAACCCCGAAACGGTGTCGACCGACTACGACACGAGCGACCGGCTCTACTTCGAGCCGCTGACGCTCGAGGACGTCCTCGAGGTGCTGCACGCCGAGTCGCAGTCCGGCACGATCCTCGGCGTCATCTGCCAGCTCGGCGGTCAGACGCCGCTCGGGCTCGCAAAGGGCATCGAGGCGGCCGGGTACAGCATCCTGGGCACCCAGCCCGCGGCGATCGATCTGGCGGAGGAGCGCGAGCTCTTCTCGCGTCTGCTCGACGACGCCGGTCTCGTCGCCCCGCGCAACGGCACCGCCATCGACGTCGAGGGGGCCGTCGAGGTCGCCGAGTCGATCGGCTACCCCGTCCTGGTCCGCCCGAGCTTCGTCCTCGGTGGCCGTGGCATGGAGATCGTCTACGACACCGAGAGCCTGCGCGACTACTTCGTGCGCGTCGCCGACCAGGCGATCATCGGCCCGGGCCTCCCGCTGCTCGTCGATCGCTTCCTCGATGACGCCGTCGAGCTCGACGTCGACGCGCTGTTCGACGGCGAAGAGCTGTACATCGGCGGCGTGATGGAGCACCTCGAGGAAGCCGGCATCCACTCCGGTGACTCGAGCTGCACGCTGCCGCCGATGTCGCTCGGCCGCACCGAGATCGACCGGGTGCGCGAGGCGACTCTCGCCATCGCCCGCGGTGTCGGCGTGCGGGGTCTGCTGAACGTGCAGTTCGCCGTGTCGGCGGGTGTGCTCTACGTCATCGAGGCGAACCCCCGCGCGAGCCGCACCGTGCCCTTCGTGTCGAAGGCGCTCGGCATCCCGCTGGCCAAGGCCGCGTCGCGGATCATGGCCGGGTCGTCGATCGCCGAGCTGAAGGCCGAGGGGCTGCTGCCCGCCGAGGACGGCTCGCGGGTCCCGCTCGATGCGCCGGTCGCCGTCAAGGAGGCCGTGCTCCCCTTCAAGCGCTTCCGCACCGCTGACGGCCGGACGGTCGACTCGGTCCTCGGCCCGGAGATGCGCTCGACCGGTGAGGTCATGGGCATCGACCGCGACTTCCCGACTGCCTTCGCGAAGAGCCAGGCGGCCGCCTACGGGGGCATGCCGACCTCGGGCACGGTGTTCCTGTCGGTCGCCGACGACGACAAGCGCGCCGTCATCCTGCCCGCCCACCGGCTGCAGGAGCTCGGCTTCCGCCTGATCGCGACCGAGGGGACCGCCGAGATCCTCGCCCGCAACGGCATCCGCGTGGAGGTCGTCGGCAAGTACTCCGAGACCCAGGGCTCGGGGGAGCGAAACGTCGTCGATCTCATCAACGCCGGCGAGATCGACATGGTCGTGAACACGCCCTCGGGCGGCGTCGCTCGCGCAGACGGCTACGAGATCCGGGCCGCGGCCGTGGCGGGCGACCGTGCCCTGTTCACCACGATGGCCGTCCTCGGTGCCGCCGTGAGCGCGCTGCCCGTGCTCCGGGAAGGGTTCGAGGTCAAGAGCCTGCAGGACTACGCCCTCGAGCGGGCGGGGCGCAGGTGACCGCATTCGGGGAGCGCCTGTCCGGCGCGCTCGACACGTATGGGTCGCTCTGCGTCGGCATCGACCCGCACGCCGCACTGCTCGCGGACTGGGGCCTTCCGGCCTCGGCCGCGGGCGTGCGCGAGTTCGGTCTGCGCGTGGTCGAGGCCGCGCGCGAGCGGGTGGGCATCGTCAAGCCGCAGGTCGCCTTCTTCGAACGCTACGGGTCAGCGGGCTTCGCCGCGCTCGAAGAGGTGCAGCGCGCCGCACGCGACGCGGGCCTCATCGTCATCGCGGACGCCAAGCGCGGCGACATCGGCAGCACGATGGACGGCTATGCCGCGGCGTGGCTCGAGCCGGGCGCCCCGCTGGAGGCGGACGCCGTCACGGTGAGCCCGTACCTCGGCCCGGGGTCGCTCCGCGGCACGATCACCGCCGCGGCGCGCGCCGGCAAGGGCGTCTTCGTCCTCGCCGCCACCAGCAACCCCGAGGCGTTCGGACTGCAGTCGGCGGAGGTCACCGTCGTCGAGGCGCAGCGCGGCCAGACGGTCGCGGACTGGGTCGCCGCCGGCGTCGGATGGGCGAACCGTGCGGCGGCGGACGCGGGAGGTCTCGGTCACGTCGGGCTCGTCGTGGGTGCGACCGTCGACCGCGACGAGCTCGGCCTCACGCACGAATCGCTTCGCGGCGCACCGATCCTCGCTCCCGGCTTCGGCGCGCAGGGCGTGGCGCTCGGCGCGGTGCGTTCGGTGTTCGGACCGCTCGCGGGCCAGGTGGTCGCGAGCGCCAGCCGCAGCGTGCTCGCCGCCGGTCCCGACGGAATCATCGACGCCATCGACGCGCATCGGCGGGAGCTCGCCGAGGCAGAGGAGGAAGCCCGTGGCTGATCGTCCCCACCCACCCGAGGTCGACCGCGCCGCGGCGTCACGCCGTGCCGTCGAAGCGCGACGCGAGCGGGCGGCGCTGAAGAAGGATGTCGCGATGCGCGTCATCTCACCTCAGGAGCTCCTGCGGCGCGCTCTCGCCGATCCCGAGTCGGCGGCCGGCGCCATGCGGGTGACCGACTTCCTCACGGCGATCCCGGCGATCGGTGAGAACAAGCGCGACCGGATCCTCGCGGATCTCGACATCTCGCCCGTCAAGCGCCTCGGCGGGCTGGGGTCGCGTCAGCGGCTCGCGCTTCAGCAGTTCCTGGATGCCCGCCTGCCCGAGCCCCAGCCGCGTGCCGGCCGATCGCGGCTGCTTGTGCTGGCCGGGCCCACTGCCGTCGGCAAGGGAACGGTCGCCGCGCACATCCGCGACAACCATCCCGAGATCATGCTGTCGGTGTCGGCGACCACCCGGGCCCCGCGGCCGGGAGAGGTCGACGGCGAGCACTACTACTTCGTCGACGACGCCGAGTTCGACCGTCTCATCGCCGAGGGCGAGCTTCTCGAGTGGGCCACCGTGCACAACCGCCACCGGTACGGCACGCCGAAGGCGCCCATCGAGGCGGCACTCGCGGCGGGGCGCACGGTGCTGCTGGAGATCGACCTGCAGGGAGCCCGTCAGGTGCGCGCGGCCGCGCCGGATGCGACCCTCGTCTTCCTCCTGCCGCCGAGCTGGGACGAACTGGTCGACCGGCTGGTCGGGCGGGGAACCGAGGACGCCGAGGAACGCGACCGTCGCCTCCGTACGGCGCGTGTCGAGCTCGCCTCGCAGGGCGAGTTCGACTACCGCGTCGTCAATGACACCGTCGCGCGCGCGGCCGACGAGGTCGCCGCGCTGGCCGACTGATCGCGTAGACTGGGGGGATGCCTGCGCCTGCGGCGCGGCAGCAGACTCTCCACCGACATCGATCCCGGAAGGATCCGCCATGGCCGGAAGCAACGAAGGCATCATCGACCCGCCCATCGACGCCCTGCTCGACAAGGTCGACTCGAAGTATCAGCTGGTCATCTACGCGTCCAAGCGTGCGCGCCAGATCAACGACTACTACTCCGACCTCCACGAGGGCAACCTGTTCGACAACGTCGGCCCGCTCGTCGACTCGTCGGTCGAGGACAAGCCGCTGACGATCGCGATGCACGAGATCCACGAGGACAAGCTCCGCCTGCGTTCGCTCGACTGATCCGGCGGTAGACCCGTCACATTTCTGCCCGCGGCAGCCGGATGTCGGCCGCCGCGGGCAGAATCGTCTCCGTCCCGATCCCGCCCCGTTCCGTCCCACAGGGAGCCCCGATGAGCCAGCTGCGCCTGTTCACGTCCGAGTCCGTCACCGAGGGGCACCCCGACAAGATCTGCGACCAGATCTCCGACAGCATCCTCGACGCGCTGCTCACGGTCGACCCCGGCTCCCGTGTCGCTGTCGAGACCCTCGTGACGACGGGTCTGGTGCACGTCGCGGGCGAAGTGCGCACCGACGGTTACGCCGACATCCCCGGCATCGTCCGCGGCGTCGTCAACGGAATCGGGTACACCTCGAGCGAGACGGGCTTCGACGGCGACTCGTGCGGTGTGACGGTGTCGATCGGCGAGCAGTCGTCCGATATCGCCGCCGGCGTCGACAACGCCCTGGAGCACCGCGAGCAGGGTTCGATCGATCCGACCGATGCGCTCGGCGCCGGCGACCAGGGCATCATGTTCGGCTACGCGACCAACGAGACGCCGCAGCTCATGCCGATGGCCATCTGGACTGCCCACCGCATCGCCGAGCGTCTGACATCGGCCCGCCGCACCGGGGCCCTGCCGTTCCTGCGGCCCGACGGCAAGACACAGGTGACCCTCGGCTACGAGGGCGCCGTGCCCCGCACGGTCGAGACCGTGGTGCTCTCGACGCAGCACCAGCCCGACATCTCGCTGCCGGCGCTGCGGGCGGCCGTGCAGGCCGAGGTCATCGAGCCGGTGCTTGCCGAAACCGGTCTCGACATCTCCGACGTCGAGTACGTCATCAACCCCGCGGGGCCGTTCGTCGTCGGCGGCCCGAAGGGGGATGCCGGACTGACCGGCCGCAAGATCATCATCGACACCTACGGGGGCGCCGCACGGCATGGCGGCGGAGCCTTCAGCGGCAAGGACCCGTCGAAGGTCGACCGCTCCGCGGCCTATGCGATGCGGTGGGTCGCGAAGAACGCCGTCGCCGCAGGCCTGGCCGACCGTCTCGAGGTGCAGGTCGCCTATGCGATCGGGCGCGCCGCACCCGTGGGGCTCTACGTCGAGTCGTTCGGTACGGGCCACGTCGCCGACGAGGTCATCTCGGCGGCCATCCGCGACGTGTTCGATCTCCGGCCGCAGGCGATAATCGACCGCCTCGACCTCCTGCGGCCCATTTATGCGAAGACCGCCGCGTACGGTCACTTCGGCCGCGAGCTGCCCGAGTTCACCTGGGAGCGCACCGACCGTGTCGAGGAGTTGCGCGCCGCCGCGGGCCTGTGAGCGACGCGCCTCGGCGGGTGGCCCGAGTATTGATCGATTCGCCCCTGCCGCAGCTCGATCGCCTCTTCGACTACGTCGTACCCGACGTCCTCCGCGAGGCCGCGTTGCCCGGTGTGCGGGTCAAGGTGCCGCTCCGCACGGTCGGGCGCACCGTCGAGGGCTACCTCGTCGAGCTCGGCGACGAGACCGACGGCGACCGTCCCCTGTCCGAGCTCGAGGATGTCGTTTCGCCCGTCGAGGTGCTGCCGGAGCGGCTCTACGCCCACGCGCGCCGGGTGGCCGATCGGGCCGCGGGGTCGGCGAGCGATGTCCTGCGGCTGGTGATCCCGAAACGGATGGTGCGGGCCGAGAAGGCCTGGTCGGCCTCCGGTCCGCTTGACGTACCGGTCGTGAGCGCGGAGTCCCTCGCCTGGGCCCGCGAGACGACGGCGGCGTACCCCGATCTGGAGGGTGCGGTCGAGAACGGCGAGCGCCTCGCGGTCGACGCCCCGCCCCGCCCCGCCGAGGACGTCCCTGCCTGGTCCGAACTGCTCGCCGCGCTGGCCGTGCTCACGCTCGCGCGGGGCAAGAGCGCGGTCGTCGTCGTGCCCGACCACCGAGACGAGGCGCATGTCCTCTCCGTCCTGGCGCGTCGGGTCGACGAGGAAGCGGTCGTCAGGGACGATGCGCGCCGCTCGGGCCCCGAGCGCTACGCGGGGTACCTTCGGCTGCTGGCCCCGGTGCCGTGCATCGTGGTGGGGAATCGGTCGAGCGTGTACGCCCCGGCCCATGACGTCGGCGCCGTCCTCCTCTGGGACGACGGCGATCCGCTGCTCGCCGAGCCGCTGAGCCCGGGTGTGCACGCGCGAGACGCCGCCCTCGTCCGGCAGGAGCTCCAGGCCTGCGCGCTGGTCTTCGTCGGTCTGACACGGACGACCGACGTCGAGCGTCTCGTAGCACTCGGCTGGGTGCGCGAGATCGCGGCCCGCCGTCGTGAGAGCCCCCGGGTCGTGCTGTCGGCGACGCGCGAGGGCGAGTCGCGGGGCACGCGGGTCCCGTCGGCGGCGTTCGCCGCGGCGCGCGAGGCGCTGACGCACGGACCCGTTCTGGTGCAGGTGGCACGACCCGGGTACGCCCCGGTGCTGGTGTGCGCCGACTGCCGCACGCCGGCGCGCTGCGCGCATTGCGCCGGTCCGCTGCGCGCCCGTCGGCCGGGTGCCGTTCCCGAGTGCGCGTGGTGCGGGCGGGGCGCGCCGGCGTGGGGATGCGCGTCGTGCTCCTCCCAGCGCCTGCGCATGGCGTCGTCGGGGAGCGAGCGCACGGCCGACGAGCTCGGACGCGCCTTCCCGAACACCCGTGTCATCGTCTCCGACGGCGAGCACCAGGTCACCCACGTCGATGCGAGACCCGCCCTCGTGATCGCGACGCGCGGCGCGGAGCCCTTCGCCGCCGGCGGGTACCACGCCGTCATCCTGCTCGACGGCGATCGGATGCTGATGACCGAGCAGCTGCGGATCGCCGAGGCGTGTCTGCGGTGGTGGTCGGATGCTGCGGCTCTCGCGGCGCCCGGTGCGCCGGTGCACCTCGTCGGTGTCGCGGGTCCCGCCGCCCGCGCGCTCGCGACATGGACGCAACCGGCGTACGCCCGGGCGGAGCTCGCCGAGAGGGCCTCGCTCCACATGCCGCCGACGGTCCGCGTCGCGGCCGTGGAAGGGACCGCGTCAGCCGTATCGGAGGCGATCGAGCAGCTGCGGGCCGATGTGCCCGCTCTGACCGAGACGTCGATTCTCGGCCCCGTGCCGCGCGAAGACGCCGTCCGTGCGCTCGTGCGGTTCGAGTACGCGCTGGGGCGCGCGGTGGCCGAGTCGCTTCGGGCGTCGGTCGTCGCTGCGGCGCTGCGCGGGCGTCGTCGGCGCGGGGCGCCGCCAGGACCGCGCAATACACTCAGAGTACGTCTCGACGTGCCCGATCTCGATCTGTGAGGAGCGCCATGCGCATCGTCTTCGCCGGGACACCGGAACCCGCCCTGCCCTCGCTCCGGCGACTCGCCGCCTCTCGCCACGAGGTCGTCGGAGTCGTGACGCGCCGCGACGCGCCGCTCGGTCGCAAGCGCGTGCTGACGCCCTCTCCGGTCGGCGCGCTCGCGGTTGAGCTCGGACTGCCGGTGCTGAAGACCGACCGCCTCGATGCGGCGGCGACGGAGACGATCACGTCGTGGGGCGCCGACCTCGGCGTCATCGTCGCGTACGGAGGGCTGGTGCGCGAGCCGCTCCTGTCGGCACCGCGGCACGGGTGGATCAACCTGCATTTCTCGCTGCTGCCGGCCTGGCGCGGGGCGGCGCCGGTGCAGCATTCGCTCATCGCCGGGGACCGGGTGAGCGGCGTAAGCGTGTTCCAGCTCGTTCCTGAGCTCGACGCGGGCGATGTCTTCGCGCAGACGCGCCACCCGGTGGACCGGGGCGCCACCGCGGGGCGACTTCTCGCCGAACTCGCGGATCTGGGTGCGGACACCGTCTCGGATGTCGTCGACGCGATCGCCGACGGCACCGCGACCGCCGTCGCGCAGACGGGCGAGCCGACCCTCGCTCCCAAGCTCACGCTCGCCGACGGGCTCCTCGATTTCGCACTGCCCGCCGACACGGTGCTCGACCGCTTCCGCGGCACGACGCCCGAGCCCGGCGCGCACACCACGGTGGCCGGGCAGCGGCTCAAGGTGCTGTCTGCGAGGCGCGGGCCGGATGCCGCTGCCCTCGCACCGCGCGAGATTCGCCTCGTCGGTAAGGAGGTCCTCGTCGGAACCGCCGACGGCACGATCTCGCTCCTGTCGGTGCAGCCCGCGGGGCGCGGCGCGATGCCGGCTCCCGACTGGTGGCGCGGACTGCGCGCCGACAGCCTCGAGGCGGGATCGTGAACCCCGCACGCCGTGTCGCCTTCGACGTGCTGCGCGCGGTGGCCGACTCCGACGCGTATGCGAACCTCCTTCTGCCGCAGGAGCTGCGGCGGGCGGGACTGAGCCCTGCCGACGCCGGGCTCGCGACCGAGCTGACATACGGCACGCTGCGCCGCCAGGGCACCTACGACGCGATCATCGAGCAGGCGTCAGGGCGTTCCATCGAGACGATCGATCCGCCGGTGCGCGACGCGCTGCGCCTCGGTGTCCATCAGCTGCTGTCGACGCGGGTCGCGTCTCATGCCGCGGTGAACGAGAGCGTCGAGCTGGTGCGGCGCGCGGGCGCGCCCAACGCGGCCGGTTTCGCCAACGCGGTCCTGCGACGCATCGCGCGGGACAACCCGGGCGATTGGCTGCAGCGGGTAGATGCCGCAGCGCGCTCGGACGACGAGCGGCTGGGGCTGCGATACTCCCACCCGGTATGGGTCATCCGTGCGTTCCGTCGGGCACTCGCGGCCGAGGGGCGCGCGGACGAACTCGACGAGCTGCTGGCCGCCGACAACGTCTCGCCGAGCGTCACGATGACCGCACTGCCGGGCCTCGCCGACATCCCCGCCGACCGGGCACGGACACCGTACTCGCCGCTCGGTTTCCGCCTCGACGGCGGTGATCCCGAGCCCATGGTGCGTCGCGCGGAAGGCCGCATCCGCGTCCAAGACGAGGGTTCCCAGCTCGCGGCGCTCGCGCTGTCGCGCGCGCTCCCGGTCCGCGCCGGTGAGCGCTGGCTCGATCTGTGCGCCGCGCCGGGCGGCAAGACCGCTGTCCTGGCCGCCGAGGCCCTGGCGGGAGGGGCCGTGGTCGAGGCCAACGAGATCTCGCCTGCGCGCGCACGTCTCGTTCGATCCTCGGTCGCCGGCGTTCCGCTCGAGGTGCCGGTATCGGAGGAGGACGGGCGCGAGCGTGCCGGCCGAGGTCGTTACGACCGCATCCTCGTCGATGCGCCCTGCACGGGGCTCGGCGCGCTCCGTCGCCGGCCGGAGGCGCGCTGGCGCAAGAGCCCCGCGGATGTCCCCGACCTCAGCGCCCTCCAGCGCGAACTGCTCTCCGCCGCCGTCGATGCGCTCGCCCCGGGCGGGGTCGTCGCCTACGTGACCTGTTCTCCCCACCTCGCCGAGACCGCCGTGGTCGTCGCCGACGTGCGAGCAGCCCACCCCGATCTCCGGGAGCTCGATGCCCGCGAGGTCGTCCGGGCGGTCAGTCGGGGAGAGATCGATCTGCCCGAGCCGCAGGACGGGTCGGGCCGCGCGCAGCTGTGGCCCCACCGCCACGGCACCGACGCCATGTCCATCACCCTGCTGCAGAAGCCGTGAACGGCGATAATGGGGGAGTGAGCGACGCCGACGCCCTGCGCATCAACCCCAGCATCCTGGCCGCGGATTTCGTGAACATGCAGGCCGAGCTCGGCCGCATCCGATCGGCCGACTTCGTCCACGTCGATGTGATGGACAACCACTTCGTCCCGAACCTGACGTTCGGGCCGCAGATGGTCGAGCGGATCCAGGCCACGAGTCCGATTCCGCTCGACGTCCACCTGATGATCTCGGACGTCGATCGCTGGGGTCCCGGCTACGCCGAGCTCGGTGCCGCGAGCGTCACCTTCCATCTCGAGGCCGCCACCGACCCCGTCGCGCTCGCTCGCCGGCTGCGCTCGATCGGCTCACGCGCCGGTGTCGCCGTCAAGCCCGCAACGCCCGTCGAGGGCCTCTTCGACGTCCTGGACGAGTTCGATCAGATCCTCGTCATGACGGTCGAACCGGGCTTCGGCGGCCAGACCTTCATGGCCGACCAGATGCCCAAGCTCCGCCGGCTCGCCGACGAGGCGCGCCGTCGCGGTTCTTCCGTCTGGCTGCAGGTCGACGGCGGGATCTCCGAGTCGACGATCGCGCAGGCGGCCGAGGCCGGAGCCGACACGTTCGTGGCCGGCTCGGCGGTGTTCGGCGCCGACGATCCGGATGCCGCGATCGCGACCCTCCGCGATCGGGCGCTGCGGGCGCACCGGCACTGATCCGTCGCCCGCCGCGGTCGGATCGCCCGTCGCGGGCCGGTACCCTGGCTAGGTGAAGACGTTCGACGCGCTGTTCGCAGAGCTCACCTCTATCGCCGAGACCCGGCCCGAGGGCTCGGGCACGGTCGCGCAGCTCGACCGCGGTGTGCACGCCATCGGCAAGAAGATCGTCGAGGAGGCGGCCGAGGTCTGGATGGCGGCCGAGTACCAGTCCGATGCCGAGACGGCCGAGGAGATCTCGCAGCTGCTCTACCACCTGCAGGTGCTCATGATCAGCAAGGGTCTGAGCCCCGAAGACGTCTACCGACATCTCTGAGCGACGCCCCGCCCTCCCGCTCCGAGACAGAAAGACCCCCATGCTGCGCATCGCCGTCCCGAACAAGGGATCGCTCGCCGAGACCGCCGCCGAGATGCTGGCCGAGGCCGGATACACCGGACGCCGCGACTCGAAGGACCTCCACGTCATCGACCCCGTCAACGAGGTCGAGTTCTTCTACCTGCGTCCGAAGGACATCGCCACCTACGTCGGCTCGGGCGCCCTCGACGTCGGCATCACCGGCCGCGACCTGCTGCTCGACGCCCGCATGCCGGGCGCGCGCGAGATCGAACGGCTCGGCTTCGCGGGTTCGACCTTCCGCTTCGCGGCCCCGACCGGCACGTTCACCGACGTGGCCGAGCTCGCCGGCAAGCGCATCGCGACGTCGTACCCCGGGCTCGTCGACGCGTTCCTCGACGAGCGCGGGATCGCCGTCGACCTCGTGCCGCTCGACGGTGCCGTCGAGTCCGCGGTCCGCCTGGGCGTCGCAGACGCCGTCGCCGACGTCGTCGAGACGGGCACGACCCTCCGTCAGGCCGGACTCGAGGTCTTCGGTCCCGAGATCCTGCGTTCGGAGGCCGTGCTGATCGCGGGTCCCCACGATGCGGACGGCACCGAGCGGCTGCTGCGCCGGCTTCGCGGCGTGCTCGTCGCGCGCCGCTACGTGCTGGTGGACTACGACCTGCCGGCCGCGCTGGTGGATGAGGCCGTCGCTATCGCGGGTGGCATCGAGTCGCCGACGATCTCGCCGCTGCGCGACCCCGAGTGGGTGGCGGTCCGCGTGATGGTGCCGCGCGCGAGCGTGAACACGACGATGGACGAGCTGTACGCCATCGGCGCGCGCGCGATCCTCGTCACCGCGATCCACAACGCGAGGCTCTGACATGACGTTGGCACGCCGCGTCATCCCGTGCCTGGACGTCGCCGCCGGTCGCGTCGTCAAGGGCGTCAACTTCGAGAATCTGCGCGACATGGGCGATCCGGTCGAGCTCGCGCGACTGTACTTCGAGCAGGGCGCCGACGAGCTGACCTTCCTCGACGTCACCGCGACCGTCGACGGACGCGCCACGACCTACGACGTCGTCCGTCGCACCGCGGAGCAGGTCTTCATCCCGCTCACCGTGGGAGGCGGCGTCCGCTCGGTCGACGATGTGGCGCGGCTCCTCTCGGTCGGTGCCGACAAGGTCGGCGTCAACTCGGCCGCGATCGCTCGCCCCGAGCTGCTCGGTGAGATCGCCGACCGCTTCGGCGCGCAGGTCCTCGTTCTCTCGCTCGATGTCAAGCGCGCCGAGGGCACCGAATCGGGTTTCGTCGTGACGACGCACGGCGGGCGAACGGCGACCTCGATCGACGCGCTCGCCTGGGCGCGCGAGGCCATCGAACGGGGTGCGGGGGAGTTGCTCGTCAACTCGATCGATGCCGACGGCACCAAGGACGGCTTCGATCTCGAGCTCATCTCGCTGATGCGCGAGATCTCGTCCGTCCCGGTGATCGCCTCGGGCGGCGCGGGTGCGACGGAGCATTTCGTCCCCGCCATCGAGGCAGGAGCGGATGCCGTCCTGGCGGCATCCGTGTTCCACTCAGGCCAGCTCACGATCGCCGACGTCAAGGACGCGCTGACCGCTCAGGGCATCGAGGTGCGGCGATGACCGAGAGCATCGACGAGCGCATCGCCCGGGTCTCGTTCGACGCGAACGGGCTCGTCGCCGCGATCGTCCAGCAGCACGACACGCGCGAAGTGCTCATGCTGGCGTGGATGGATGCCGAGGCGCTGCGCCGCACGCTCACGAGCGGACGCGTGACCTTCTGGTCGCGCTCGCGCCAGGAGTACTGGCGCAAGGGCGACACGTCCGGCCACGTCCAGCTCGTCCGCGGGGCGCGGCTCGACTGCGACGGCGACGCCGTGCTCCTGCTCGTCGAGCAGGTTGGTGCTGCGTGCCACACCGGCACCCGCACATGCTTCGACGCGGACGACCTCGACCCCGTCGTCGCGGTGCCATGACCCGCCGGTCCCGCATGCTCGCCGTCCTCGCGGCCGTCGTCGGCGGCGGCCTCGCGGTCATCGGCGCGACCCAGCCCTGGCTCGAGGCGACGCTGCGCGACGGCGCCCAGGCGGTCCTTCCGGTGCCGGGCACCGAAGCGCTCCCGCTCGTCACCCCGCTCGGCCTGGCGGCGCTGGCGCTCGGTCTGGCGCTGTCGATCGTCGGCACGGTGCTCCGCTACGTCTTCGGTGTCATCGGCGTGCTCATCGGCGCGGCTCTCCTCGCCGAGTCGCTGCGGATCGCCCTCACGGCACCGCCGGAGGCCGTGGTCGGCGTCGTCGCCGACACGACGGGCCTCGCGGGGGTCGAGGCGGTCGGGACCCTCGTGTCGGCCATCACCGTCACCGCTTGGCCCTGGATCACGGCGATCGGCGCGCTGGTGGTGTGCGCGGGCGGCGTGCTCACTCTCGTCACGGCGCGCTCGTGGCGCAGCACCGCGCGCCGCTATCGCACCGACCCCACTGTCGAGGCCCGCCGTCCCGGCGGATCGCGTCCGCATGATTCGCACGATCCGATCGATTCCTGGGACGACCTCAGCCGCGGGTCCGATCCGACCGCCTGAGCCCCGGTAGACTGACCTCAGCCCGAGAGATCCCGCGAAGGAGAACAATGAGCAACATCGGCGACCCCGGCCACGGACACTCCCCGGCGGCGTGGACCGCTGTGGTGATCATGCTTCTGGCGTTCGCGCTCGGCACCCTGTTCTTCTGGCTCGACATGCCGGTGCTGGTCTGGGCGTCCGCGGGTCTCCTGGTCGTCGGCCTGATCGTCGGCTGGGCCATGGCGAAGGCCGGCTACGGCGCATACGGCGACAAGTACACCCCGAAAGCGCACTGACGTGCTGGCCGGTCTCACGGCCGGCGCCGTCGAGGATGCCGAGGCCCGTGCGGCCGAGCGGCCCCTCGCCGTCGTCGAGCGCGACGCGCTCGCTCAGGCCCCGGCCCGGGACGCCCTCGCGGCGCTCGCGCCGGCCGAGCGGGTCAAGATCATCGCCGAGGTCAAGCGCGCGAGCCCCTCGCGGGGCGATCTCGCCGCCATTCCCGACCCGGCGCTGCAGGCCGCGCGGTATCAGGAGGGCGGCGCATCCGTCATCTCCGTGCTGACCGAGGGGCGACGTTTCAAGGGGAGCCTGGCCGACCTCGAGGCCGTTCGCGCCGAGGTGTCGATCCCCGTTCTCCGCAAGGACTTCATCGCAGGCGCCTACCAGGTCTTCGAGGCGCGGGCAGCAGGCGCCGACCTGGTGCTGCTGATCGTCGCCGCGCTCGAGCAGCCGGTGCTGGCCGAGCTCCACGAGCTCGTGCTCGAACTCGGCATGACGCCGCTCGTTGAGACCCACTCGCTCGACGAGGTGCATCGTGCCGCCGACATCGGAGCGCGTCTGGTCGGCGTCAACGCGCGCAACCTTTCGACGTTCGAGCTCGATCGCGATCTCTTCGGCCGGCTCGTGGAGCACCTTCCGGCTGACGCTGTGAAGATCGCGGAGTCCGCCGTCCTCACCCCCGACGACGTGTCCCACTACCGTCGCGCGGGTGCCGACGCCGTCCTGATCGGCGAGGCGCTCGTGACCAACGACCCCGTGACCACCCTGCACGCATTCCTGGAGGCCGGCGCGTGAGCCTGCGAGAACAGCATGGTCCCTTCTTCGGTGAGTTCGGCGGGCGATTCATGCCCGAATCCCTCATCGCGGCGATCGACGAGCTGACAGCGGTATACGAGTCGGCCATGGCCGACCCCGAGTTCGCGGCCGAACTGACGCGGACCCTCGCGACCTACGCCGGACGTCCGTCCGCGTTGACGGAGGTGCCGCGTTTCGCCAAGCACGCCGGTGGCGCGCGCGTGTTCCTCAAGCGCGAGGATCTCAACCACACCGGCTCGCACAAGATCAACAACGTGATCGGTCAGGCGATGCTGACCAAGCGTCTCGGCAAGACGCGCGTCATCGCCGAGACCGGAGCCGGTCAGCACGGCGTCGCGACGGCGACGGCCGCAGCACTGTTCGGCTTCGACTGCACGATCTACATGGGCGAGGTCGACACGGAGCGGCAGGCGCTCAACGTCGCGCGGATGCGCTTGCTCGGCGCCGAGGTCGTGCCGGTCACGACGGGGTCGCGCACCCTCAAGGACGCGATCAACGAGGCGTACCGCGACTGGGTCGCCTCGGTCGAGACCACCAACTACATCTTCGGCACCGCGGCGGGGCCGCATCCGTTCCCCGCCATGGTGCGCGATTTCCAGAAGATCATCTCGGAAGAGGCACGCGAGCAGCTCCTCGCCGAGACCGGGCGGCTTCCGGATGCCGTCGTCGCCTGCGTCGGCGGCGGATCGAATGCGATCGGCATGTTCGACGCCTTCCTCGATGACGAGGGCGTCGCACTGTACGGCGTCGAGGCCGCGGGTGAGGGAGTCGACACCGAGCGTCACGCCGCGTCGATCGGGCGGGGCCGCCCGGGCGTCCTGCACGGGGCGAAGACTTTCGTGCTGCAGGACGAGGACGGTCAGACGGTCGAGTCGCACTCGATCTCCGCGGGACTCGACTATCCGGGCGTCGGCCCCGAGCACGCCTGGTTGGCGTCCATCGGCCGTGCGTCCTACATCCCGGCCACCGACACCGAGGCGATGGAGGCGCTGCGGCTGCTGAGTCGCACCGAGGGCATCATTCCCGCTATCGAGTCGGCCCATGCGCTGGCCGGTGCGCTGCGCATCGGACGTGAACTCGGCCCCGACGCCGTCATCGCCGTCAACCTGTCGGGGCGCGGCGATAAGGACATGGACACCGCGGCGCGCTGGTTCGAGCTGTACGACGACGGTGCGGAGCCGGTGGTCGAGCCCGAACACGACGAGGCGGCGTCGGGCGAAGGAGTGGAGCTGTGACCTCCCGCGTGGCCGCGGCGATCGAGGCCGCACACGCCGAGGGGCGCGGCGCGTTCGTCGGTTACCTTCCGCTCGGCTTCCCCGATCTCGAGACGAGCATCGAGGCCGCCGTCGCGCTGGCAGAGGCCGGCGCCGACGTCCTCGAGCTCGGCCCCCCGTACTCCGACCCCGTGATGGACGGCGTCGTCATCCAGGAGGCGACCCAGGTCGCCCTGGCCGCGGGTTTCCGACTGCGCGACACCTTCACGGCAGTCCGGGCGATCGCAGAGCGCGTCGACATCCCGATCCTCGTCATGACCTACTGGAACCCCGTGCTGCAGTACGGCGTCGACCGTTTCGCCGACGACCTGGTCTCGGCCGGCGGTGCAGGTCTGATCACGCCGGACATCACTCCGGATGCGGCGCCCGAGTGGCTCGCCGCGTCGGAGCGCACGGGGCTCGACCGCGTCTTCCTCGCCGCACCGACGTCGACCGAGGAGCGACTGCGGATGATCGTCGAGGCCTCCACGGGCTTCGTGTACACCGTTTCGACCATGGGAATCACGGGGGAGCGGACGGAGCTCGACGCGGCCGCCCGCACTCTCGTCGGCCGTATCCGTGCGCTCGGCGCAGCCCACGCCTGCGTCGGCATCGGCATCTCGACGCCCGAGCAGGTCGCGGGCGTCGTCGACTATGCCGACGGCGCCATCGTCGGGACCGCACTCGTGCGTGCCCTGCGCGACGGGGGAGTGGCCGGACTCACCGACACCGCGCGTGAACTCGCGGCGGGCACCGCCCGCGAGCGCGTCTAGACTTTTTCGGTCGCACGACCACCGATTTCCGAGGGACGATCCGATGATCCACGCTGCACACACGCTCGTCGCGAGCATCCCGAGCCCGTCGGTGAGCTACATCGACCTGGGCCCGCTGCGCATCCACTTCTACGCGCTGTGCATCATCGCCGGGATCATCGTCGCGACGCTGATGACCAACCACCGCCTCACGAGGCGCGGTGCGGAGCCGTGGGTCGTCATCGACATCGCACTGCTGGCTGTGCCATTGGCCCTGGTGGGTGCGCGCGCATTCCACGTCCTGACGCACCCGGGGTTCTACTTCGGACCCGACAAGAACCCGTGGGCGGTGCTCTTCATCTGGGAAGGCGGCATCGCGATCTTCGGTGCGCTCATCGGCGGTGCCGTGGGCGCCTACCTCGGCTGCAAGTGGACCGGCATCCGGTTCTGGAGCTTCGCCGACGCGCTGGCTCCGGGAATCCTGCTCGCTCAGGCGATGGGGCGGTTCGGGAACTGGTTCAACCAGGAGCTCTTCGGACTCCCCACCGACCTGCCCTGGGGGCTGGAGATCGATCCCAGCAACCCCGCGTTCCCCGCGGGACTGGCTCCTGACACGCTCTTCCACCCGACGTTCCTCTACGAGGTGATCTGGAACGGTCTCGGCGTGCTCGTGCTGCTGTGGGTCGGTCGCAAGGCCTGGGCGCAGT
This sequence comes from Microbacterium sp. H37-C3, assembly GCF_027157935.1. Lineage (NCBI taxonomy): Bacteria > Bacillati > Actinomycetota > Actinomycetes > Micrococcales > Microbacteriaceae > Microbacterium > Microbacterium sp. H37-C3. The sequence continues at coordinate 252,320 of NZ_JAPVLR010000001.1, forward strand.
GGGGCAAGCTCTTCGGTCTCTACCTCGTCTGGTACGGCGCCGGCCGCATCGTGTGGGAGTCGATCCGGATCGATCCGAGTGAGATCATCCTCGGCATCCGCACCAACGTCTGGGCGGCGATCTTCGCCGTCGTGGTCGGAATCGCGATCATCGTGGTGCAGACGCGACGTCACCCGGGCGACGAGCCGTCGCCTTATCAGCCGGGTCGCGAATGGGTCGCTCCGAGCGCGCTACAATCGCAGAGCACCGAAGACTTCGTGGATCTGAGCGCACCCCCGACGCCCGAAGCTCACGCAGGCAGCGCCACAAGCGCAGTCACCTCGAAGCAGTAGTTCCCCAGGGCCGACGTCGTCCCGGTTTCAGCACCAATGTGAGGACGGTCAGTATGGCCTCGAGCCCTCGACCCCAAAAGTCCGGTTTCGGTTCATTCCCTCCTAAGCAGGGCATGTACAACCCTGCGTTCGAGAAGGACGCGTGTGGTCTGGCGATGGTCGCCACGCTGCGCGGCGAAGCCGGTCACGACATCGTCGAGCTCGCCCTGACGGCTCTGCGCAACCTCGAGCACCGCGGCGCCATCGGCTCCGACGCAGGAACCGGAGACGGAGCCGGGATCCTGACGCAGATGCCCGATGCGTTCCTCCGCGAGGTCGTCGACTTCGACCTGCCGCCCGCCGGCGAGTACGCCGCGGGTATGGCGTTCCTGCCGCGCGACGCCGACGAACGCCACGCTCTGAAGGCCGACATCGAGGCGCTCGCGGCATCCGAGGGTCTGACGGTCCTGGGCTGGCGCGACGTGCCGACCGAGGACGAGAACCTCGGCAAGCTCGCCTTCGCCGCACGCCCCGCTTTCGAGCAGCTCTTCGTGTCGCGTCCTGCCGTTGGCGACGCGCCCGCCCTCGCCGGAATCGAGCTCGACCGCCGGGTCTATCGCCTGCGCAAGCGCGCCCGCCATGAGCACGACGCCTACTTCGTGTCGCTGTCGAGCCGCACGCTCGGCTACAAGGGCATGGTCACGACGCTCCAGCTCGAGCCGTTCTACCCCGATCTGCAGGACGAGCGCTTCGCGTCGGAGCTCGCGGTGGTGCACTCGCGCTACTCGACCAACACCTTCCCGTCGTGGCCGCTCGCGCAGCCACTGCGCATGCTCGCGCACAATGGTGAGATCAACACCGTCAAGGGCAACCGCAACTGGATGCGCGCGCGCCAGTCGCAGCTCGAGTCCGAGCTGCTCGGCGATGTGCAGCCGCTGCTGCCGATCTGCACGGACGGAGCGAGCGACTCGGCCTCGTTCGACGAGGTCCTCGAACTGCTCACGCTCACCGGGCGCAGCCTGCCGCACGCCGTCATGATGATGGTGCCCGAGGCGTACGAGAAGCAGACCGACATCGATCCCGATCTCCGGGCGTTCTACGACTACCACTCCATCCAGATGGAGCCCTGGGACGGCCCGGCTGCCCTCATCTTCACCGACGGCACGCTCGTCGGCGCCACTCTCGACCGCAACGGCCTGCGCCCGGGACGATGGACCGAGACCACCGACGGGCTGGTCGTCATCGGCAGCGAGACCGGCGTGCTCGACTTCGCCCCCGAGCGGATCAAGCGCCGCGGTCGCCTGCAGCCCGGGCGGATGTTCGTCGTCGACACGGCCGCGGGCCGCATCGTCGAGGACGAGGAGATCAAGCGCGAGCTGGCGACGCTCCACCCGTGGCAGGAGTGGCTCGACGCCGGTCGCGTGCGGCTCAAGGACCTGCCCGAGCGCGAGCACATCGTGCACCCCATCGCGTCGATCACGCGCCGCCAGCGCACCTTCGGCTACACCGAGGAGGAGGTGCGCATCCTCCTCACCCCCATGGGGCAGGTGGGAGCCGAGCCGCTCGGTGCCATGGGCAGCGACACCCCCGTCGCGGTGCTCAGCGAGCGCCCGCGCCTGCTGTTCGACTACTTCACGCAGCAGTTCGCGCAGGTGACGAACCCGCCGCTGGACTCGATCCGCGAAGAGGTCGTCACCTCCCTGTCCCTCGGGCTCGGTCCCGAGGCGAACCTGCTGGCCTGGGGGCCGGAGCACACCCGCACGGTGACGCTCGACTTCCCCGTGATCGACAACGACGAGCTCGCCAAGATCCAGCACATCGACACCGCCCTCAAGGGCCGCTCGTCGGTGACGATCCGCGGTCTCTACCGCGTCGAGGCCGGTCACAAGGGCATGCAGAAGCGCCTCGCGCAGATGTGCGCCGAGGCCGACCAGGCCATCGAGGACGGCGCGGAGTTCCTCGTGCTCAGCGACCGCGACTCGAACAAGGACCTTGCCCCCATCCCGTCGCTGCTCATGCTCGCCGCGGTGCACCACCACCTCATCCGGCAGCAGACCCGTATGCGGGTCGGTCTCGTGGTCGAGGCCGGCGATGTCCGCGAGGTGCACCACGTCGCGACGCTCCTCGGCTACGGCGCGTCGGCGGTCAACCCGTACCTCGCGATGGAGACCGTCGAGTACCTCGTGCGTGCCGGATACATCACCGGCGTCACTCCCGAGAAGGCCGTCAAGAACCTCATCTACGCGCTCGGCAAGGGCGTGCTGAAGATCATGTCCAAGATGGGCATCTCGACCGTCTCGTCCTACGCCGGCGCCCAGGTGTTCGAAGCCGTCGGGCTCTCCGACGAGTTCGTGTCGAACTACTTCACCGGCACCGAGACCAAGCTCGGCGGTATCGGCATCGAGGTCATCGCGGCAGAGAACGCCGCGCGGCACGCCTACGCGTATCCGGAAGACGCCGCGGTCCGCGCCCACGAGCGACTGTGGACCGGTGGTGAGTACCAGTGGCGCCGCGACGGTGCCCCGCACCTGTTCAACCCGGACACGGTCTTCCGACTCCAGCACGCGACCCGCACCCGTCGTTACGACATCTTCCGCGAGTACACGAAGCTCGTCGACGATCAGGCGGCCGAGCTGAAGACGCTGCGCGGCATGTTCAAGCTGCGCACCGGCGTCCGGCCCCCGGTACCGATCGACGAGGTCGAGTCGGTCGCGTCGATCGTGAAGCGATTCTCGACGGGCGCGATGAGCTACGGCTCGATCTCGAAGGAGGCGCACGAGACGCTCGCGATCGCGATGAACCGGCTCGGCGCGAAGTCGAACACGGGCGAGGGCGGCGAGGACGTCGAGCGTCTGCTCGACCCCGAGCGCCGCAGCGCGATCAAGCAGGTCGCCTCGGGCCGTTTCGGGGTCACGAGCATGTACCTCACGCATGCCGACGACATCCAGATCAAGCTCGCCCAGGGCGCCAAGCCCGGCGAGGGCGGTCAGCTGCCGCCCGGCAAGGTGTATCCGTGGATCGCCCGCACCCGCGGTGGCACCCCGGGCGTCGGTCTCATCTCGCCGCCGCCGCACCACGACATCTACTCGATCGAAGACCTCAAGCAGCTGATCTTCGATGTCAAGCGCGCGAACCCGGCCGCCCGGGTGCACGTCAAGCTCGTGAGCCAGTCGGGCATCGGGGCGGTCGCGGCGGGAACGGCGAAGGCCCTCGCGGACGTCATCCTCGTCTCCGGGCACGACGGCGGAACGGGCGCGAGCCCGCTCAACTCGCTCAAGCACGCTGGCACGCCCTGGGAGCTCGGCCTCGCCGAGACGCAGCAGACGCTCATGCTCAACGACATGCGCGACCGCGTGGTCGTGCAGGCCGACGGCCAGCTGAAGACCGGCCGCGACGTCGTGATCGCCGCGCTGCTCGGCGCCGAGGAGTTCGGTTTCGCCACCACCGCCCTGGTCGTCGAGGGCTGCATCATGATGCGCGTCTGCCACCTCGACACGTGTCCTGTGGGCGTCGCGACGCAGAACCCCGTGCTCCGCGAGCGCTTCACCGGCAAGCCCGAGTTCGTGGTCAACTTCATGGAGTTCGTCGCGCAGGAGGTCCGCGAGTACCTGGCCGAGCTCGGTTTCCGCTCGCTCGACGAGGCGATCGGGCGCAACGACGTCCTCGACGTCGACGGCGCGATCGAGCACTGGAAGGCCAACGGCCTCGACCTCGGACCCATCCTCACCGGACCCGCGTTCGCCGACGACGCGCCGCGTCGTCACCGGCGCGACCAGGATCACGAGCTCGACGCGCACTTCGATGTGCAGCTCATCGAACGAGCGCAGGATGTCGTCGCGCACGGCGGTCACATCGAGATCGATCTGCCCATCCGCAACACCGAGCGCGCCGTGGGCACGATGCTGGGCAACCGGGTCACGCTCGCGCACGGCGAGAACGGCCTCCCTGCCGACTCGATCGTGGTGAACCTGACGGGTTCGGCCGGACAGTCCTTCGGAGCCTTCGTCCCCGCCGGCATCACGCTGCGTCTCGAGGGAGACTCGAACGACTACGTCGGCAAGGGGCTCTCGGGTGGACAGATCGTCGTGCGCCCGCCGCGCGGAGCGGCCTTCGACGCGTCGGAGAACGTCATCGCGGGCAACGTCATCGGCTACGGTGCGACGCAGGGCACGATGTTCCTGCGCGGCGTCGTGGGGGAGCGGTTCCTCGTGCGCAACTCCGGGGCCACGGCCGTGGTCGAGGGCGTGGGCGACCACGCGCTGGAGTACATGACCGGCGGCCTCGCCGTGATCCTCGGCGCCACCGGGCGCAACCTCGGTGCCGGGATGTCGGGTGGCAACGCCTACGTCTACCGCCTCGAGACCGCGAACGTGAACCGCGAGGCCATGGCCAGCGGCGAGCTCGTGCTCGGGGAGATGGGGTCCGGCGACGCCGAGATCCTCCGCGACCTGCTCGAGCGCCACGTCGCCGAGACGGGGTCCGAGCTGGCAGCCCGGCTGCTGGAGGACTTCGAGAACGAGGTCGCCAACTTCGTCCGTGTGGTGCCGCGCGACTACGCCGCGGTGCTCGAAACCCGACAGACGGCGGCCGCCGAGGGGCTCGACCCCGACGGCGACGAGGTCTGGAGCCGCATCCTGGAGGTGACCCGTGGCTGACCCCAAGGGCTTCCTGAAGATCACGGAGCGCGAGCTCCCCAAGCGCCGTCCCGTTCCCGTCCGCATCATGGACTGGCGCGAGGTCTACGAGCCCGGTGACAGCGCCGTGCTCCGCCGTCAGGCGGGGCGCTGCATGGACTGCGGCGTGCCGTTCTGCCATCAGGGGTGCCCGCTGGGCAACCTCATCCCCGAGTGGAACGACCTCATGTGGCGTGGCGAGGGGCGCTCGGCCATCGAGCGTCTGCACGCCACGAACAACTTCCCGGAGTTCACCGGGCGCCTGTGCCCGGCACCGTGCGAGAGCTCGTGCGTTCTCGGCATCAACCAGCCGCCGGTCACGATCAAGCAGATCGAGGTCTCGACGATCGACGAGGCGTTCGCCAACGGATGGGTCGAGGCCGAGCCCCCGGGGCGTCTGACGGGCAAGACGGTTGCCGTCGTCGGCTCCGGCCCCGCCGGACTCGCCGCCGCGCAGCAGCTGACCCGCGCCGGTCACACCGTCGCCGTCTACGAGCGCGACGACCGCATCGGCGGCCTGCTGCGGTACGGCATCCCCGACTTCAAGATGGAGAAGCGCCACATCGAGGCGCGCCTGCGTCAGATGCAGGACGAGGGCACGCGTTTCCGTGCCGGCGTCGAGATCGGCAAGGACATCTCGTGGGACGCGCTGCGCGCCCGCTACGACGCGGTCGTGGTGGCGACCGGCTCGACCCTGCCCCGCGACCTCGCGATCCCGGGCCGCGACCTCGCCGGCGTGCACTTCGCGATGGAGTACCTCGTCGAGTCGAACAAGGCCGTCGCGGGAGACCAGGTCGCGAACCAGATCCACGCGGAGGGCAAGCACGTCGTCGTGATCGGCGGTGGTGACACCGGCGCGGACTGCATCGGCACGGCGCACCGTCAGGGCGCGCTCAGCGTGACGAACCTCGCGATCGGCAAGCAGCCGCCGTCGGACCGCCCCGACACCCAGCCGTGGCCGATGATGCCGACCATCTTCGAGGTCGCCTCCGCGCACGAAGAAGGCGGTGAGCGCAGCTACCTGGCGTCCACGGTCGAGTTCCTCGGCAACGAGGCGGGAGAGGTGCGCGCGCTGCGCGTCGCCGAGACCGAGTTCGTCGACGGTCGCCGCGTGCCCAAGAGCGGGACCGAGCGCGAGATCCCCGCCGACCTCGTCCTGATCGCGATGGGTTTCACCGGTCCCGAGCGCTCCGAGCTCGAGGCGCAGCTGGGTACGTTGTTCACCGATCGCGGCAACGTGGAACGTGCTGACGACTATCAGACCACCACGCCGGGTGTGTTCGTGGCCGGCGACGCCGGGCGCGGACAGTCGCTCATCGTGTGGGCGATCGCGGAGGGCCGCGCCGCGGCATCCGCTGTCGACCGCTATCTGATGGGCGACACCGACCTTCCGGCGCCGGTGCGTCCGACCGACGTCGCGATCGGGCTCCAGCGGGCATAGGCTGGACCCAACCCCCCTCCCGACCCGAAACCATCGGAGTATCAGTGAGACGCGCCAAGATCGTCGCCACCCTGGGACCGGCCACAGCCAGCTACGAGATGGTGCGAGCCATCATCGACGCCGGTGTGGACGTGACCCGATTCAACCTCAGCCACGGAGACTATTCGGAGCACGAGGCCCGCTGGGCCAACGTGCGGAAGGCCGCCGACGACGCAGGTCGCCCCGTCGCGATCCTGGTCGACCTGCAGGGGCCGAAGATCCGTCTCGGCAAGTTCGAGAACGGGCCGCACCAGCTCGCGGTCGGCGACGTCTTCAAGATCACGACCGACGACATCCTCGGCACCAAGGAGATCGTCTCGACGACGTTCAAGGGCCTGCCCGGCGACGTCAAGCCCGGCGACTTCCTGCTCATCGACGACGGCAAGGTTCGCGTCGAGGTCGTGTCGGTCGAGGGCTCGGTCGTCACGACGAAGGTCATCGTCGCCGGCCCCGTCTCGAACAACAAGGGCATCAACCTGCCCGGTGTCGCCGTGAGCGTTCCGGCGCTGTCGGACAAGGACGAGGCCGACCTGCGCTGGGGGCTGCAGCAGGGAGCCGACATCATCGCACTGTCGTTCGTGCGGGATGCCGCCGACGTCACGCGTGTGCACGAGATCATGGCGGAGGAGGGCCGCAAGGTCCCCGTCATCGCGAAGATCGAGAAGCCGCAGGCGGTCGAGAACCTCGAGGAGATCATCGACGCCTTCGACGGCATCATGGTCGCGCGCGGCGACCTCGGCGTGGAGCTTCCGCTCGAGGCCGTGCCGATCGTGCAGAAGAAGGCCGTGGCGCTGTGCCGCCGTATGGCCAAGCCCGTGATCGTCGCGACCCAGATGCTGGAGTCGATGATCGAGAACCCGGTGCCGACGCGCGCCGAGACCAGCGACGTCGCCAACGCCGTCCTCGACGGCGCCGACGCCGTGATGCTCTCGGGCGAGACCAGCGTGGGCAAGTACCCCGTCGTCGTCGTCGAGACCATGGCGCGCATCGTCGACTCGACCGAGACCCACGGTCTCGAGCGCATCGCACCGCTGACGGCGAAGCCGCGCACGCAGGGCGGGGCTATCACGCTCGCCGCCATGGAGGTCGCGCAGTTCATCGAGGCGAAGTTCCTCTGCATGTTCACCGAGTCCGGCGACACCGCGCGCCGCATGTCGCGTCTGCGTCCCGAGATCCCCATGATCGCGTTCACCCCGGACCCGGCGATCCGTCGTCGCATGGCCCTGACATGGGGCATCCGTTCGAGCCTCGTGGAGGAGGTCGCGCACACCGACCTGATGTTCCACCAGGTCGACGACTACTTCCTTTCGAACGGCCTCGCCGAGGTCGGCGACAAGGTGGTCGTCATCTCCGGGTCCCCTCCCGGAATCCAGGGATCGACCAACGACATCCGCATCCACAAGATCGGCGACGCCGTCAACGGCCGCGCGCCGATCTACCAGGCGATCCAGTAAGCGCCACGTGAATGCCGAAGGGCGGGCACCTCTCCACGAGGTGCCCGCCCTTTCGTCGTGCCGGTGGTGGGAGTCGAACCCACACGTCCGAAGACAACCGAGTTTGAGTCGGTCGCGTCTGCCATTCCGCCACACCGGCGCACGCACATCGACAATACCGTCTTGCGCGGTGTCACCCGACGGAACCGTGTCCGGAACGCCCATACCGTAGGATCGAAAGGTGACAGAGCAAGAAGAGGTCCCCACGTCGGCCGCTCCCGCACCGCGCCGAGTCGTCGTGGCCGAAGACGAGTCGCTCATTCGACTCGACATCGTCGAGATCCTGCGCGACAACGGATACGACGTCGTCGGCGAGGCGGGCGACGGCGAGACCGCGGTGCAGCTTGCGACCGAGCTGCGTCCCGATCTCGTGATCATGGACGTCAAGATGCCCGTCCTCGACGGGATCTCGGCCGCCGAACGGCTCGGCAAGGCGCACATCGCGCCCGTCGTCCTGCTGACGGCGTTCAGCCAGAAGGAGCTCGTCGAGCGGGCGACCGAGGCCGGTGCTCTCGCCTACGTCGTCAAGCCCTTCACCCCGAACGATCTGCTCCCCGCCATCGAGATCGCGCTCGCCCGCTACGAGCAGATCATCACCCTCGAGGCCGAGGTCGCCGACATGGTCGAGCGCTTCGAGACCCGCAAGCTCGTCGACCGGGCCAAGGGTCTGCTCAACGAGAAGATGGGTCTCAGCGAGCCCGAGGCGTTCCGCTGGATCCAGAAGGCGTCGATGGACCGCCGCCTCACGATGCAGGACGTGGCCAAAGCGATCATCGAGCAGCTCGCCCCCAAGAAGTAGACCGCAGCGCTGCGGCGTCACGAGAAAGCCCCCTCCCGGTTCGGGAGGGGGCTTCGTCGTCGCGTCAGGATGCCGCGGGGGCGTCCTTGATGAGGTTCGTGATGCGGATGGTGGAGCACCGGCGCCCCTGCTCGTCGGATACGACGATCTCGTGCACCGTCATCGAGCGCCCGAGATGCAGGGGAGTGCACACGCCCGTCACGACACCGCTCGTCGCGGATCGCGTGTGCGTGGCGTTGATGTCGACGCCGACGGCGAGGCGTCCCGGGCCGGCGTGCATGTTCGCCGCCATGGAGCCGAGAGACTCGCCGAGCACGACGTACGCGCCGCCGTGGAGCAGGCCCACGGGCTGGGTGTTGCCCTCGACGGGCATCGTCGCGACGCAGCGCTCGGTGGTGAACTCCGTGAACTCGATGCCCATGCGCTCGGCGAGAGCTCCCTTGCCGCGGCCCTGTGCCCAGGCCAGGCCGGTGTCGGTGTCGGTCTTCTCGGGCATGCTTCACCCCTCGGTCGCAGCGGGTCGTGGTGTCCGCGGTCGTCGTTAGGCTGGACGGGTGACGGACTCCGCAAAGCCTACCCTTCTCGTCGTCGACGGCCACTCGCTGGCCTACCGGGCGTTCTTCGCGTTGCCGGTCGACAACTTCACGACGAAGGACGGCCAGCACACCAACGGCATCTACGGGTTCCTGTCGATGTTCGTGAACCTGATCAAGGCCGAGAAGCCGACCCATCTCGCGGTCGCCTTCGATACGTCGCGACAGTCGTTCCGCACGCGCGAGTACACGGAGTACAAGGCCAATCGCTCCGAGTCTCCGGCCGAGTTCAAGGGCCAGATCCCGCTCCTTCAGGAGTGCCTCGCCGCGATGAACGTGACGGTGCTGACCAAAGAGGACTACGAGGCCGACGACATCCTGGCGACCCTCGCGACCCAGGGCGAAGCAGACGGATTCGAGGTGCTCGTCTGCTCGGGCGACCGCGACACGATCCAGCTCGTGACCGACGACGTGACGTTGCTCTACCCCAGCGTTCAGGGCGTTTCGCAGCTCAAGCGATACACGCCCGAGACTGTCGTCGAGAAGTACGGTCTGCCGCCGCAGAACTATCCCGACATCGCCGCCCTCGTCGGCGAGACGAGCGACAACCTGCCTGGAGTGCCCAAAGTCGGCGAGAAGACCGCGGTCAAGTGGCTCACGCAGTGGGGGTCGCTCGACGCCCTGCTCGAGAACGCCGACAAGATCGGGGGAGTGGTGGGGGGGAACCTCCGGGAGCACCTCGATGATGTCCGGCGCAATCGCTCGCTGAACCGCCTGCTCCGCGACGTCGAGCTCGGCGTCACACCCGCTGACCTCGCGGTCGGCCCGATCGACGCCGAAGCGGTGCGCGACATCTTCGCCCGGCTCGAGTTCCGAACGCTGCTGCCGCGCGTCTTCGAGGCTGCGGGTGCCGATCCCGCGATGGCCGTCGAGACCGCCGCACCCGCCGTTCCGGCCCCGACGGCCGCCGAGCTCTCCGCTGCCGACCTCGCCGCGTGGGCGGCGGCCCGCGACGGCGAGGTCGGCGTGACCGTCATGGTCGCGGGAGGTTTTCCGCAGCGCATCGGCCTCGCCGACGCCGCCGAAGCGGTCGAGGGCACCTGGGGCGACGACGTTGCCGAGGCCCTGCGCCCGTGGCTCGAGTCCGACGCGCCCAAGGTGATCCCCGACGCCAAGCTCCAGGTCAAGGCGCTGCGGCGCGGCGGTGTCCGCTTGGGCGGGCTCGTCTTCGACCCGATCCTGGCCGGGTGGCTCCTGCGCCCCAGTTTCCCCGACAAGACGCTCGCCGACCTCGTCCACCGCTACCTCGACGAGAAGCTGCCGGAGGCCGATCCGACTCAGCTCGTTCCCGAGACGGAGGGTGCCACGCCGGGACAGCTCTCCTGGTTCGCGCTGCGCACGGCAGCGGCGGTTCGCGCCGAGATGCCCGCGCCCGTCCTCTCCGTGCTCTCCGATATCGAGCTTCCGACGCTCGACACCCTCGCTGACATGGAACTCGCGGGTGTTGCCGTGTCGCACGACAAGCTCTCGACGTTCTCGGCAGAACTCGCGGCACGAGCGGACGACATCGCACAGCGCGCGTACGCCACGATCGACCGCGAGGTGAATCTCGGTTCGCCCAAGCAGCTGCAGGAGGTACTGTTCGAGCAGCTCCAGCTGCCGAAGACCCGCAAGACGAAGACGGGGTACTCCACGGACGCGGCGGTGCTCGCCGATCTGCAGGAGTCGAACCCGCACCCGTTCCTCGAGCTGCTGCTCCAGCACCGTGAAGCCACCAAGCTGCGTCAGATCATCGAGTCGCTCGATACCGCGATCGCCGCCGACGACCGCATCCACACGACCTACGTGCAGACGGGAAGCCAGACCGGCCGGCTCTCGAGCACCGACCCGAACCTCCAGAACATCCCCATCCGCAATGAGGAGAGCCGCCGCATCCGGGCCGCCTTCGAGGTGGGCGAGGGGTACGAGACCCTGTTGACCGCCGACTACTCGCAGATCGAGATGCGCATCATGGCGCACCTCTCCGAAGACCCCGGGCTCATCGAGGCGTTCGTCTCGGGCGAAGACCTGCACCGCTTCGTCGGCGCGCGCGTGTTCGGCGTCGAGCCGGCCGATGTCACGCCGGCGATGCGCACGAAGGTCAAGGCCATGTCGTACGGACTCGTCTACGGCCTGTCGGCGTTCGGCCTGTCGAAGCAGCTGCGCATCGAGCAGTCGGAGGCCAAGCAGCTCATGCTCGAGTACTTCGCCCGTTTCGGGGCGGTGCGCGACTACCTGCGCTCGAGTGTCGAGCAGGCCCGCATCGACGGCTACACGGAGACGATCTTCGGCCGGCGCCGTCCGTTCCCCGACCTCGCGAGTCCGAACCGAGTGCTCCGCGAGAATGCCGAGCGCGCCGCCCTGAACGCACCCATCCAGGGCAGCGCAGCCGACATCATGAAGATCGCGCTCTTCCGGATCGACCGCGAGTTCCGCGCCGAGGGCCTCCGCTCTCGAGTGCTGCTGCAGATCCACGACGAGCTCGTGGTCGAGGTCGCTGCGGGTGAGTGGGATGCCGCAGAGCGCATCGTGCGCGATCGCATGGGCGATGCCGCTGAGCTCACGGTGCCTCTCGACGTTCAGATCGGGCGGGGCGGCGACTGGGACGTCGCCGGTCACTGACCTCGTCGCGCGGGGGTGCCGCAGTAGGCTCGGAGGATGACCGAAGCACAGCGCACCCCCACGCCGATCGACCGGATCGCCGATGCGTGGGTCGACACCCTGGCCGAGCTCTCTCCCGGGCTCGCGACGTACATCGGCCGTTTCGAGCACAACGCACGACTCGACGACTACTCGCCTGCGGGCACGGCTCGGGCACTCGAGGCCGCACGCAGCGCCCTCGCCGCTCTCGAGGCGGCCGAGCCCACGGACGACGTCGATGTCGTCACGAAGGCGGACCTCGCCGGTGACCTGCGGCTGAACATCGAGTTGGCCGAGGCGGGCGCTCACCTGCGCGACGTGAATGTGATCGCGTCGCCCGCGCAGGAGATCCGCAACACCTTCGACCTCATGCCCACGGCTACGGTCGACGACTGGAGCGTCATCGCCGAACGTCTCGGTGCGGTTCCGGCCGCTATCGACGGGTACATCGAGACGCTCCGCGAGGGCATCGCCCGGCGCGTCGTCCCGGCGCGCCGTCAGGTCTCCGAGGTCGCCACGCAGATCGGTCGCTACACGGCGGACACGGGTTTCTTCGCGACGTTCGCGGCAGATGCCGCGCCGACCGAGGGCAGCCTCCCCGCATCGTTGGCTCGTGAGCTGGCGGACAACGCGAACGCTGCCCGCGTCGCGTACGACGCTCTCGCCGCTTTCTTCACCGGTGAGCTCCTCCCCGAGGCGGGCGAGACCGACGCGGTCGGGCGCGAGCTGTACGCGCTGCACTCCCGCCGATTCCTGGGCGCCACGATCGACCTCGACGAGACCTACGAGTGGGGGCTCCAGGAACTGGCTCGGATGGTCGCCGAGCAGGAATCGATCGCGAACGAGATCCTCCCGGGCGCCACGGTGGAAGAGGCGGTGGCGCACCTCGAGAAGGACGAGTCCCGGAAGCTCCACGGCACCGAGGCCCTGCAGAAGTGGATGCAGGAGACGAGCGACCGCGCCGTCGACGAGCTGGGTCGCACCCACTTCGACATCCCCGAGCCCATTCGCACGCTCGAGTGCATGATCGCCCCCACTAACGAGGGCGGGATCTATTACACCGGTCCGACCGACGACTTCTCGCGCCCCGGTCGCATGTGGTGGTCGGTGCCGGAGGGGGTCGACTCGTTCGACACCTGGCGTGAGCTGACGACGGTTTATCACGAGGGCGTTCCGGGCCATCACCTGCAGATCGCCCAGGCGGTGTACAACCGGTTCGAGCTGAACGCCTGGCGGCGGCTGCTCGCCGGGTCGAGCGGACACGCCGAGGGCTGGGCGCTGTACGCGGAGCGCCTCATGGAGCAGCTGGGCTACCTCGATGACCCGGCGGACCGGCTGGGCATGCTCGACGGACAGCGCATGCGTGCCGCTCGCGTCGTGCTCGACATCGGCGTGCATCTGGGGAAGGAGCGCCCCGACGGAGAGGGCGTGTGGGACGCGGAGTACGCGCTCGAGTTCATGAAGCGCAACGTCAACATGCCCGAGGAGTTCATCCGCTTCGAGGTCAACCGCTACCTCGGCTGGCCGGGCCAGGCACCGTCGTACAAGGTGGGTCAGCGGATCTGGGAGGAGATCCGCGATGACTACGCCGCGCGCGCGGGCGAGCAATTCGACGTGAAGGCCTTTCACATGAAGGCGCTGCGCCTGGGCGGTGTCGGACTGGACACGCTCCGCATGGCGCTCGCGCAGGGCTGAACACGACGACGGCGGGACGGGAATACTCTTCCCATCCCGCCGTTGTATGCGGATGAATGAAAGGTGGCCCCATGACCGCGACATCCGTCCAGTTCGCCCTCGACACGTTCGGCGACGTCACCCGCGGCGCCGACGGCGAGCTGCTGTCCGACGCGCAGACGATCCGCAATGTCGTCGACCAGGCGGTGCTCGCCGATGAGGTCGGCCTGAGCTTCTTCGGGGTCGGGGAGCACCACCGTCGCGAGTTCGCCGTGTCGAGCCCCGAGATCGTGCTGGCCGCTGCCGCTGCCCGCACGAAGGACATCCGCCTGGGCACCGCGGTCACGGTCCTCTCCAGTGATGACCCTGTGCGGGTCTACGAGCGCTTCGCAACACTCGACGCCGTCTCGAACGGCCGGGCCGAGATCATCCTCGGACGGGGCTCGTTCACCGAGTCGTTCCCGCTGTTCGGGTTCGATCTCGCCGACTACGAGATCCTGTTCGAGGAACGCCTCGACCTGTTCGGCCGGCTGCGGTCCGAGCAGCCGGTCAGCTGGCAGGGCCGGACCCGGCCGGCGCTGACGGACGCGGATGTCTTCCCGAAGACCGAGAACGGGCTCCGCGCCTGGGTGGGCGTCGGCGGCTCGCCCGAGTCAGTGCTGCGAACGGCCCACAACGGTTACGGCCTGATGCTGGCGATCATCGGCGGCGGTGCGGCACGGTTCCGCCCCTATGTCGATCTCTTCCACCGCACCCGCGATGCGATGGGTGCCGACCGCTTGCCGGTCGGGGTGCACTCGCCCGGCCATGTCGCCGACACCGACGAGCAAGCGTGGGAGGAGCTCTTCCCGGCGATGAAGGTCAACCGCGACGCGATCGGCGCGGAGCGCGGGTGGCCGCCCTACTCGCGCCTGCAGTTCCAGCACGATCTCGGACCGGATGGTGCCGTGTACGCCGGGTCGCCGGAGACCGTCGCGCGCAAGCTCGCGCAGACGATCCGAACGCTGGAGCTCGACCGGTTCGATCTGAAGTTCTCGCACGGGACGCTCGCCCACGAGAGCATGATGCGCTCGATCGAGCTCTACGGCACGAAGGTCGCGCCTCTCGTGCGGGACATGCTCGCCGACGACTGAGTGAGTGGTGTCCGAGGGTGTCGCGGGTCAATAGCATGGTCGAATGACCGATACCGCGACGCCCTCGGTGGCGCGCCGCCTCGACGATCTGCCCTTCGGGCGTCGGCACCTGAGAATCCTCACCGGGTCCGGGCTGGGATGGGCCCTCGACGCGATGGATGTCGGGCTGATCTCGTTCATCATCACGGCGCTCATCGCGCAGTGGTCGCTCGACACCTCGCAGGCGTCGTGGATCGCGTCGGCCGGCTTCGCCGGGATGGCGATCGGTGCGAGCCTCGGCGGGCTGCTGGCAGACCGGTTCGGACGCCGCTCGGTGTTCGCGGTCACACTCCTCGTCTACGGAGTCGCGACCGGGGCGAGCGCTCTGGTCGGCGGACTCGCGATGCTGCTCGTCCTGCGCTTCGTCGTGGGACTCGGTCTCGGCGCCGAGCTGCCCGTCGCGAGCACGTACGTGAGCGAGTTCGCGCCGGCCCGCATTCGCGGCAGGGTCATCGTCATCCTCGAGGCCTTCTGGGCCGTCGGGTGGACCGCAGCCGCTCTGATCGGCTACTTCGTGATCCCACAGGTCGACGAGGGCTGGCGCTGGGCATTCGTCGTCGGCGCGATCCCCGCGGTGTACGCGCTGATCGTGCGCTGGGGGCTGCCCGAGTCGGCCCGATGGCTCGAACGCCGCGGCCGGCACGCCGAGGCCGAGGCGGTCGTCCGGAGCTTCGAGACGAACAGTGCGACCACGTCGCGCGACGTCGGCGCTGCCGTCGGAGCGGAAGCGATCGCGGCGCCCGCCGCCGTGTCGTCGACCGGCCGGCTCCGCGCGCTCTGGTCGTCCGAGTTCCGCGGCCGCACCGCGAGCCTGTGGCTGGTCTGGTTCTGCGTCAACTTCTCGTACTACGGCGCCTTCATCTGGATCCCGACGATCCTGTACACGCAGGGCTACGACCTCGTCCGATCGTTCGGGTTCACCCTGATCATCACTCTCGCTCAGCTGCCGGGCTATGCCGTGTCGGCCTGGCTAATTGAGGTCTGGGGCAGACGCCTGACCCTGTCGGTGTTCCTCATCGGCTCGGCGGCATCCGCCGTGGTGTTCGGGACGGCCGGCACCGAGACGGTCATCATCGCCGCGGGCATGGCGCTGTCGTTCTTCAACCTGGGCGCCTGGGGTGCGCTGTACGCGGTGACGCCGGAGATGTACCCGACGTCGCTGCGCGGCACCGGGGCCGGCTGGGCGGCCGGTGTCGGCCGCATCGCATCGATCCTCGCGCCCCTGTCTGTGCCGCCGCTCCTGTTGTGGGGCGGCGCTCCGGTGCTGTTCGTCGTGTTCGCCGTGTTCTTCGTCCTCGCCGCCGCCGGTGCGTGGGGACTCGTCGACCGCAGAGGAGAGTCGCTCGATGACCGCTGAGACAGAGGTTCGTTACGTCGCGATCGGCGATTCGTTCACCGAGGGCGTGGGCGACGAGCTGCCCGACGGCGCCGTGCGCGGCTGGGCCGACCTCGTCGCCGCTGGCTGGGCCGACGCGACGGGGCGACCCGTGCAGTACGCCAATCTCGCGATCCGCGGCAAACTGGTCCGCCCGATCGTCGACGAGCAACTCGAAGCCGCCCTCGCTCTGCGCCCGACCCACCTGTCGTTCAACGGCGGTGGCAACGACATGCTGCGCCCGCGGACGTCGATCGCCCACATCGTCGACGCTTTCGTGCAGGTGCTGCGGCGGTGCGATGAGGAAGGCGTCCGCCTCATCCTGCTGTCGGGTGCGAATCCGTCGGCGCAGCTGCCGTTGGGAGGTCTGATCAACCGTCGGGGGGACGCGCTCTCGGACGCCGTCGTCGAGCGCATCTCGGATCGCGACGACGTCGTCCGCGCCTTGAACTGGTACGACCGTGCATTGACCCATCCGTCCTACTGGTCGGCCGACCGACTTCACATGAACGCCCGCGGTCACCATCGGGTCGCCGCTCGGGTGCTCGGTTCCCTCGGCCACGAGGCGCCGGGGGAGTGGTGGTCTCTTCCCGTCGACGACCAACCGCCGGTGCTCGCCCGCGGCGAGTACTTCCGAGAGCACCTCGCTCCCTGGGTACGTCGCCGACTCACCGGGCGTTCATCGGGTGATAACCGTCAGCCCAAGTTCGGCTCGTGGATCGAGGTCGCACCGCGCGCCTGACACGCAGCGAGAACGCGTGTCAAGCCGGTGCGTGGAACCACGCGCGCGCGCCAGTATCAACGGGTCCGCACACCCGAAGGGAACTGACATGAGCATTGGTGCCGGAATCGCATTGTTCGTCATCGGCGCGATCCTCGCGTTCGCCGTGAACGTCGAGGTCGAGTGGGTGAACCTCGACCTCATCGGCTACATCCTGATGGGCGCGGGAGCCCTCATCTTCGTCATCGGCCTGGTCCTGATGGTGCGGCGCCGTCAGACCGAGACGGTCAGCCGTACCGCCGTCGACCCCGCCAGCGGCCAGCGAGTCACCCGCAACAGCACGAGCACCTCGGGCGACCCCATCCTCTGACGCAGCCGCTGTGAACGGCCGCGGTGGGCTCACGCCCGTCGCGGCCGTTTCGGCATGTCCATCCCGATGTGGATGCGGGTGCGCTTGCGTTCGATCGCGATGAACGCACCGCCGATGAGCCATAGCGGCACCTGGGTGAGGAAGGCGATGCGGAAGGCTTCGAGCGAGTACGTCGCCGGCGTTCCCGCACCCTGCAGGTCGAGCGCCAAGCCGATGCTGAACACGGCGATCAGGGCGGCGAGGAAGCCGCCGGCGTTCGTCAGTCCCGTCGCCGTGCTGAGGCGATGCGAGGGGTTGTGCGTCCGGGCGTGATCGAACGCGATCATCGACGCGGGACCCCCGGTCGCGAGGGCGACGGCGAGAGCCACGAGGAGCCACCCCGGCGCAGTGCCCGGCCAGAGGATCACCGCTGTCCATGCGATGAGCTGCACGGCGACCGCCGGCAGGACGAGGGCGCGTGAGCGGAGGTTGGGGATGCGGCGGGAGAGCTCACCCATGATGGGTCCGAGCGCCATCCCCGCGAAGACGTAGAGCGTCGTGATGAGAGTCGCTTCGGCCTGAGTCCGGCCCTCTCCCGCCGTGAGGAACGGGATGCCCCACAGCAGGATGAACGCCGTGCCGGCGAACGGCGTCGTGAAGTGAGACCAGAACGCCAGCCGGGTGCCGGGGTGCGCCCACGCGGCACGGATGCCGACGCCGGTGTCGACGCTCGAGGTGACCACCCGGATGGCGCCCGTGTCGGTGTTGACGCTGACGTCACGATCGACCTCCGGCGGGTGGTTGCGCACCAGCAGGAAGACGAGGACCGCGAAGAGGACGCCGAGGCCGGCCACGCTGCCGAAGGCGACCGACCAGCTGGTGGCGTGCAGGAGTGCTGAGAGGGGGATGACGGCGACGAGCTGGCCGGCCTGACCGAGGATGCCGGTCATCTGCACCATGAGCGGCCCGCGCTGCGCCGGGAACCAGGTCGCGACGAGTCGGAGGACCGCCGGGAAGATGGCGGCATCGCCGGCTCCGAGGAGCATGCGTGCGACGATGGCGACGCCGACGCTGGGGGAGAGAGCCATCGTCAGCTGGCCCACCGCCATGAGGATCATGCCGATCGTCATGATGGGCCGGGAGCCGTAACGGTCGAGCAGGACGCCGATGGGTATCTGCATCCCGCCGTACACCGCGAGCTGGACGACAGCGAACATCGACAGCGTCGCGGCGTCCGCCTGGAAGCGCTCGGCTGCGTCCACGCCCACGGCCGCGAGCGACGTCCGATTCGTGATGGACAGGATGTACGCGGCGACGCCGGTTCCCCAGACGAGCCATGCCCGGAGCCCCGGACCGCTCATCCGAGCCGCGACGCTCATCGGGTGACCCGGCCGAGCGGGCAGGGCGTCGGAGAGGTCACCCCTCTACGCTACTCCGCTGTCGGACGCCAGCTGCGCGCGCCTTGGTGTCCGCCGTCCCCGTCCTCTGAGATGATGCGGAGCATGAGTGCTCCGGTGGCCCCGCGATGACCGCGCTGACCGCGCTCGAGACTGATGCGGCGATCGTCGTCGAGCACGTCTCGCGTCGCGAACGGCCGGTCGATGGCGAGACGATCGCGCGCCTTCGCGGCGAGTTCCCGCGGTTGCACCGTCTGTTCCGAGCTCTCTACGGCGAGCGTCCCGACGGGCTCGAGTCGCTCCTGCACCTCGTCGACGTGGCGCTGGATGCCCGGGGAGAGCGCACCGCCGAGCTCAAGCAGCTCGACCGCGTGCGCGCCGCGGACCCCGCGTGGTTCGAGTCCGAGAGGATGCTGGGCGGCGTCTGCTACGTCGATCGTTTCGCGGGTGACCTCGACGGCGTCCGCCGGATGATTCCGTACTTCCGCGAGCTCGGACTGACCTACCTGCACCTGATGCCCCTCTTCGACAGACCTGACGGCGACAACGACGGCGGCTACGCGGTCTCGAACTACCGCACGGTCGATCCGGCCCTCGGGACGATGGCCGATCTGCGTGCGCTCGCGAGCGAGTTGCGTGAGGCGGGCATCTCGCTGGTCCTCGACTTCATCTTCAACCACACCTCGAACGAGCATGACTGGGCGAAGCGCGCCCTCGCCGGCGACCCGGTGTACGAGGACTTCTACCTGATCTTCCCGGACCGCGAGCTCCCGGATGCGTACGAGCGGACGACGCGCGAGATCTTCCCGGACGACCACCCGGGCTCGTTCGTGCCGCTTCCCGATGGCCGGTGGATCTGGGCCACCTTCTACCGGTTCCAGTGGGATCTCAACTACGCCAACCCCGACGTGTTCACAGCCATGGCGGGGGAGATGCTGTTCCTCGCGAACCAGGGTGTCGAGATTCTGCGGATGGATGCCGTCGCCTTCATCTGGAAACGCCTCGGAACGGCCTGCGAGTCGCTGCCCGAGGCGCACCTGCTGCTCCAGGCGTTCAACGCCGTGCTGCGCATCGCGGCGCCGGCGGTACTTTTCAAGTCCGAGGCGATCGTGCATCCCGACGAAGTGCAGGACTACATCTCGCCCGATGAGTGCCAGCTCTCCTACAACCCGCTGCAGATGGCCCTGACCTGGGAGGCGCTGGCGACCCGTGACGCGCGCATGCTTCAGCTCGCGCTGGATGAGCGTCACGCGTTGCCGCCCGGGACGGCGTGGGTCAACTACGTCCGCAGTCACGACGACATCGGCTGGACGTTCGCCGATGAGGATGCCGCGCGCTTCGGCATCGACGGCGGTCCGCACCGCCGGTTCCTCAACGACTTCTACATCGGTCGCTTCGACGGCTCGTTCTCGCGCGGCTACCCGTTCCAGGAGAATCCACGCACCGGTGACGCCCGGATCGCGGGCACCACGGCCTCGCTGGCCGGGATCGCCGCGGGCGATGCCGGGGGTGAAGACCGGGTCGTGCTCGCGCATGCGCTGGCGATGTCGACGGGCGGCATCCCGCTGCTCTATCTCGGCGACGAGGTCGCCCAGCTCAACGACGACACGTTCCAGGACGACCCCGGCCGTCGGGGAGACAGCCGGTGGGCGCACCGGCCCCTGCGATCGACCGCGCGATACGCGCAGCGCCTCGACGAGTCGACCGTCGCCGGTCGGGTGTTCACAAGGCTCCGGGGCCTGATCGAGGTGCGCGCAGCGACGCCGGAGTTCGCCGGCAACGAGCTCGTCCCGTTCCACACGCCTGACGACGCGGTCGTGGGGTTCATGCGTCCTGCGATGGATGGCGGCGGGGGAGCGGTCCTCGTCCTCGCCAATGTGGGCGATGCGCCGGCAGCCATTCATCCTGAGACCATGAGCGGGCTCGAGGATTCTGCGACGGATCTCGTGCGCGGGGTCTCGGTCGAGCTCGGGCGGGGCCTCGTCCTGCCCGAGCACGGATTCGTCTGGCTGCGCGTCAGCCGCCGCTGAAGGGGTCAGACCATCACAGGACGTCCTCGAGGATGAGGTCGCGCAGCGTGCTGCGGCGCAGATCGTGCGCGGTGACGACGGTGCCGTCTCCGAGGTTGCTGCGGCCGCTGAGATGCTCCGCGACACGGCGCGCCGCGATGGTGCGGTCCTGCTCGTCGTCCAGCACGACGCCGATGGCCGTGAGATCGCGACCCAACGAGTTGCTCGAGTGGACGCTCGCACGATCGATGAGCTCGCTCGCGAAGACGCGGCCCTCGCTCAACCGCCCGGCAGCGTGCACCACCGCGACGAGGACGCGGGGCGACACGCGGCTCAACTCGTGCTCGAGCAGCGCGTCGAGCTCTGCGATGCACGCCGGGAGCGCGTCGGACGACGCGGGGAGGGACACGCCGATCGTGAGTGCATCGGGCCGGTGATCGGGCGTCGCGACCTGCGTCAGTGCGTCGATGATGTCGGCATCCAAGCCAGCGATGTGCATGGCCGTCTCCCTTCGTCGCGCTCCATTCGAGCGAGGATGACCGATTACTGTACCAGCTGGACGGTACGAATGCAGGTCGGCGCGACGAGGTTCATCCGGAGGTGGTGAGAATGCGACCTGGGCCGATGGGAACCAGGGGAGCGCGGTAGGCGAGGCCGGTGTCCGCGGGATGCAGCACCACTCGAGCCTCGCCGAACCGCCACAAGCGATTGAAGAGGAAGACGGTGATCTCTACGGCCTCGTCGGCGGGCACGAGCCAGGTGCCGACGCCCCATTGCGCGGGCTGTCCGCGGCCGTCGATCACGATGGTCGGGCGCACGCCGGGAATCAGGTGGAGCACGGGTCGGCGGAGATCCAGCGTGACGCGTCGTCCCGGTATCGCGGCATCGTGGGTCATGCCTGCATCGCTTCGTCGAGACGCGTCGGTGTCTTCATTTCACAACCGTATCGGGACGATGGTGCGGCACTCGAGATGGAAGCGGCGGTTCGCGGGTGCTCGATCTCGAGCCGATGGGGAAGATGCGCACCGACGAGCTCACACCTGAACTGACATAATGTGCATTATCGGATCAAACGGCAGACGCCACTGAGGCCCTGCGGGAACGGGCCGACGGCATCCCGCCACTGACGGCAAGTGCACCGAGAACCGTCGCAATGATCGTGACCACCGTCAAGACAGCCGTGACGAGCGTGCGTCCGGAACCAGACGCGTAGAACGCACTGAGCGCGACCGCCGTGATCGCGCCGCCCACGACCAGGACGGGTGCGAGACCGCGCAGCCGGCGCTGCGGACGGGTCAGGACGGCCGCGGCCTGCCCATGACGGTGACGCGCCGCCGTGACGATCAGCGCGGCAATCGTGTACCAGAAGCCCACGACGAGGCTCGCCGTGACGACATCGCTCGGTCGATGCCATCCGGCGGCGATCACACCCATGCCAGCGACGGCGGCCCAGGTGACCAGAACCGGTGCGAGGACGAACTTCATCC
Source organism: Microbacterium sp. H37-C3 (assembly GCF_027157935.1). Taxonomy (NCBI): domain Bacteria; kingdom Bacillati; phylum Actinomycetota; class Actinomycetes; order Micrococcales; family Microbacteriaceae; genus Microbacterium; species Microbacterium sp. H37-C3. The sequence continues at coordinate 274,472 of NZ_JAPVLR010000001.1, forward strand.
GGTTCGGTGCCGCGAACAATGCGGCGCACGCCGCGGCGATCGCGATGGTGGCATGGCCGGACGGCAGTGAGTTGCCATATGCGCCCCAGCCGCTCGCCAGATCCGGGCGTGCGATGACCTCGTGCTTCAGCACCTGTGTCACGACACTCGACCCGACGAAGATCACGGATGCCGCCGCAGCCTCGGCGAAGCGCCGCCGCACGAGGGCGGCGGTGATGCCGACGAGCATCGTCACGGCGGCGACCACGATGATGTAGTTCGCGCTGACGTGCTGAGCCGCGCGAAGGACGGGATTTCCGGACGCCGTCGTGGCGACCATGGCGGCCTGATCCGCGTACTGGCCGGACGCCGTGAACACGCACACCAGGATCGTCACCGCTATCGCCGCCAGCTGAACGCCCGCCAGCTGCAGGTAACGCACGTTGCGCCTCATCCGATCACCTCGCTCTCGCCGTCGTTCCACCGTACGAAGTGGCGGCTGTGAGCCGGGTCAACGCGCCCACTCCCCTAGGCTCGGAGGGTGCAGGTCGTGACCGGATTCGTCGTCGTCGGGGTCGCGATCATCGTCGGATACGTCATCGGCCGGATCGATCTGCTCGGGCCGCACGGCCGCCCGGTGCTCGCGCGACTGATCTTCTTCGTCCTGTCGCCCTTCCTCATGTTCGTCGTGCTCTCGCAGGCCGACGTCTCGACGCTGTTCTCAGCTCTGTTGCCGGTCTCCGCCATTGCCGCGGTGTCGATGTTCGTCGTCTACGCGCTGATCGCTCGACTCGTGTGGCGTCGTTCGGTCGGTGAGACCCTCATCGGGATGCTGTCGGCCGGGCAGGTGAACTCCAACAACATCGGGATCCCGCTCTCGCTCTACCTCCTGGGTTCGGCCGCACTGCCCGCGCCGGTCATCCTGATGCAGCTCATCGTGTTCACCCCGATCACGATGGCGATCCTCGAGGCTGTCACGACCGGACAGCGGCGGCCGCTCCCGATCCTCAAACGGACCATCGGCAACCCGATCGTCATCGCTTCGGTCGCGGGCGTGATCGTCTCGGTCTCGGGTCTGGAACTGCCCGCTCTCGTGCTCGACCCGCTCCAGCTCATCGCCGACGCGTGCGTGCCGGTTCTCCTCATCGCCTATGGGATGTCGCTGCACGGCCAGCGCGTGCTCTCGGCATCCGGCCGTCGGCGAGACGTCCTGCTGGCGGCAGGTCTGAAACTGATCGCCATGCCGCTCGTGGCGTGGGCGGTGGCCGCTCTCGTCTTCGACCTCTCCCCCGCCGACATCCTGGCCGTCACCGTGCTCGCGGCGCTTCCGACCGCGCAGAACGTCTTCAACTTCGCGCAGCGCTACGACATCGGCGAGACCATCTCGCGAGACACGGTCTTCTTGACCACCCTCGGGTGCGTCCCCGTCCTGCTGGGTGCCACTCTCATCCTCGGCTGATCAGCCCGGCACTGCGCGGTGCCGCATCCGGGGCTCTGACGCCCGCCCGCCTGGTGCACTAGCGTGTGCCGTGTCGGGGGTGCTCGGCTCCCGCGAAGGAGGTTCCGTCATGGCAACTGCAGAGGACATCGCCGGAAGATTCGTCAGATCGCTGCGGACGTCGTTCATCGTCGGCGGCATCCTGACGCTGATCCTCGGCCTGCTCATCCTCATCTGGCCCGGCCGCACGGCGCAGGTTCTGACCGGCATCATCGCCGCCTACGCGATCATCGCGGGCATCGTCTACGCCGCCCTCGGGATCCTCTCGCGGACCAAGCGCGGCTGGGCGCGGGTCGGGCACGTCGCGCTCGGCCTCTTCTTCGTGGTCGTCGGCATCGTGGCATTCGCCAACCTCGCCGCCTTCACCGTGTCGTTCGCGGTGTTCCTCGGCGTGCTGGTGGGCATCATGTGGATCGTCGAGGGTGCCGTCTCGCTGTCGGTCGTGAGCGAGTCGTCGTCGCGAGGGTGGACGATCGCGTTCGCGATCCTCTCGATCATCGCCGGCGTCATGCTGCTGTTCACACCGCTGTGGGGCGTGTTCGTGCTCTGGTGGCTGCTCGGCATCTCGGCCGTGGCCCTCGGCATCGTCAACATCATCCGGGGGCTCTCGTTCCGGCCCTGACCGGGGCGGGCGTCACGCCGGCAGGTGGCGTCCCCACCACTCGAGGAGGGCCTCGAACCGTTCCACGCGGTGACGGGGTCGCCCTGCACGGGTGAGCTCGTGGTCCTCGCCGGGGAACACGAGGAGCTCCGCCTCCGTGCCCTGGCGGCGCAATGCGCTGTAGTACCGGGTGGCCTGTTCCAGGGGACACCGGAAATCGAGCTCCGAATGGATCACCAGGGTCGGAGTGGTGACGTCCTTCACGACGGCCATCGGGCTCTGCGCTCGGATCGCGGCCGGCTTGGTGCCGACGTACTCGTCACCGAAGAACGAGCCGATGTCACTCGTTCCCTGGAACGTCTCGGGATCGAGGAAGCCGCGCTCGACGACAGCGGCTGCGAAGCGGTGGTCGTGCGCGATCGTCCACGCCGTCAGGTACCCGCCATACGATCCGCCCAGGATGCCGACACGGCCGCCGTCGAGCCGCGCATTCGACGCCACGGCTCCGTCGAGGAAGGCGAGGACGTCACTCAGATCGTCGGTTCCCATACGGCCCCGGATGCTGCGGCCGTGGGCGCGGCCGTAGCCGGCGCTGCCCCGCGGATTGCAATAGACGACGGCGTAGCCCGCCCCGACCAGGACCTGCGTCTCGTCGAAGAGGTGCACGCCGTAGGACGCATACGGACCGCCGTGAATCTGCAGCAGGACGGGGAAGGGTCCCTCGCCCTCGGGCGTCGCGACCCAACCGTGTACGGGGTAGCCGTCGGGTGCGTTCACCTCGAGCTCGCGCGGGAGGACGAATTCGGCGCGGCTGGCGGCATCTCCGAAGGACGTCAGCAACCGCGCCTCGATGCCTTCGCCGTCGAGGAGGAGAAGCTCGCCGGCCGACCGATTGGTGGCTACGGCGCAGACGATGCGCTCGCCTGCGGCATCGGCGGCGTGGCCGACGACCTCCATGCCGCGACGGAGGCGCGTGGCCGCGCCGTCGCGCGAGACCCGCAGCAGGTGCACTTCGCCGCGCGTACGGTTCTGCACCAGGAAGTCATCGCCGATCGGCGTGATGTGCGAGCCCACTTCGCCGAGGTCGATCGTCTCGGGATCGGTGAGCCGACGGGGCTCGTCACCCTCGAGCACCCAGAGCGCGACGCCGGGCGCGACGAAGTCGGTGCCGTCCGGGCCCGGGTCGGAGGCCAGGAACGCGATGGTGCCGTCGGAGGCGACGGTGACGTCGACGATCGACAGGGTCGCGGGAACGACGACCCGCTCCCCCGTTCCGTCGATATCGATTGCGATCAGCGGCGAGCGAAGGTCCCGACGCTCGTGCTCGATCCCGTCCGTCGTCGTGAGGATCTCCGAGCCGTCGGCGGTGAACACGACCCCGTCGTGCGAGAGCGCACCGGAGGTGAGCTGACGTGCGTGCTCCGGAACCTTCCGCGGGGCGTCCGAGGAGCCGGAATCCGGTGTCGGGGCGGGAGTGTACGTCGGCTCGGAATGGAGGTCCGGTGCGGCGACGACGAAGACCTGAGCGGGGCGGTCCGCGATGTACCCGAGACCGTTCGCATGCCAGCGGATGCCGGTGATCCTCCGAGCGGGCTCCGCTTCGGGAGCCAGCCCGTCGACGGTGCCGTAGCGGCCGGGCTCCGGTATGCGTGCCGTGAAGGCGAGGAGGTCGCCCGCGGGCGACCAGGCGAAGGACCCGACACCGAGGGGTGCGTCCGTCACCTGAATCGCTTCCGAGCCGGATGCCGCGATCACGTGGATCTGCGGCTTGCCGTCAGCGTCTCCGCGGAGGAAGGCGACGTGTCGGCTGTCGGGCGAGAGCCTCGGAGAGGCGTCCGCGACACCGCGCGTGAGTCGGTGCGGCTGGCCCGACGGCAGGTCGACGCGCCAGAGCTGCCCCACGTTCCGATCGGCGGCGATGTCGGGGCGAGATGTCGCGAACACGGCGAAGGAACCGTCGGCAGCGACCGTCGGACGCCCGACAGCGATCAGCGCCTCGATGTCGGTGGGGCGCATGGTCACTCGCCGCCGAAGGACGAGATGTCTCCGACGAGGCGCGTGTTGTCAGCGGGAATCGGTTCGACGGCGGCGAGGGCGATCTCGGCGGCGAACTCCGAGACGTTGTAGAGCTTCCCGGCCGACTCGCGGCGCGTCTCGATGGCGCCCGGGTTCGCCCGCTCCAGCAGCGTCGCGGTGATGGTGCCCTCGATCATGTCTCCCGACACGACGACGAATCCGATGCCCCGTTCGGTCAGCTCGCCCACACGCTCGCGGAGAGCGTCCTCGCCCGCCCGCTTCGACAGGGCGACCGCCTCGTACTCGGGCATCGTCGGCGTCGTGCGGATGAAGTGCGCCTGGTGGCTCGTCACGAACACGACACGCGACCCGTCTTCGAGCAGCGGCAGTGCCGCATCGAGGGTGCCGAGCTGCGCGTCACGGTTCAAGGTGAGGGCGTAGTCCTCGGCCATGCCGCCCTCCATGCCGCCTGATGCATTGAGCACGAGGATGTCGAGGCGGCCGAAGGTCTCGCGGACGGCGGCGAACATCTCGTCGACGGAGGCGCGGTCGGTCAGATCAGCGCCGACCACGAGGACCTCGACGCCGAGCTCGCGCAGCTCCGCGGCCAGCTTCTCGGCGCGGGGAGCCTTGTTGCGGAAGTTGATGACGACGTTCGCGCCCGCCTGTGCCAGGTAGCGCGCGGTGTCCGCGCCGATTCCGCGCGACGATCCGGTCACCAGTGCCGTGCGACCCGTGAGGGTTCCGGCGGGAAGGGGCTGAGTCATGTGGCGCTCCTGCGGGGAAGAAAGGCTCTCGGCACGGCGGTCCGCCGGCACCGCACGAGCCTATCAACCGGCCCGGATCGAACCCCCGACTGATAGGTTCGGATGAGGGACGAAGGAGCGCCGATGTTGCCCGATCTCACGCAATACCTGTGGATAGCGTGGCTCGTGCTGGCCCTGATCTTCGTGATCGTCGAACTGCTCACCCTCGAGTTCACCTTCCTCATGCTCGCGGGTGGCACGCTCGTCGGCGGACTGGGAACGAATCTTCTCGGCGCCCCTTGGTGGCTGCAGGTCGCGGCGGCCGCTGCCGTCTCGGCCCTGCTCCTTTTCACGATCCGACCGCTCCTCCTGCGCGCTCTCCACCGCAGCAGTCAGCACATTCCGACGAATGTCGACGCTCTCGCAGGCCTCGGGGCGCGCGTCCTCGTCCCGTTCGTCGACGGCGCCGGTTCGGTCAAGCTCGACAACGGTGAGACGTGGACCGCTCGTCTCGTCGGCGAGCCGGGCGAGGCCCCCGTCGGTTCCCGTCTCGTCGTCCGCGCCGTGCGGGGCGCCACCGTGGAGGTCGGTTCCCCCTCCCAATCCCCCGACCCGAAGGAGAACACCCATGGTTGATGTCGGCGCTTTCGTCGGTCAGATCTTCGTGATCGTGCTTCTCGTGGTTCTGGCGATCTTCGTGATCGTCGTGCTCTTCCGAGCCATCCGCATCATCCCGCAGGCCTATGCGGGAGTCGTGGAACGGCTGGGCCGATACCAGCGCACCCTCTCCCCCGGGCTCAACCTGCTCGTGCCGTTCATCGACCGGGTGCTGCCGCTCGTCGACATGCGCGAGCAGGTGGTGTCGTTTCCGCCGCAACCCGTGATCACCGAAGACAACCTCGTCGTCTCGATCGACACCGTCGTCTACTTCCAGGTGACCGACGCGCGGGCCGCCACCTACGAGATCAACAACTATCTGGGTGCCGTGGAGCAGCTCACGACCACGACGCTTCGAAACGTCGTCGGCGGTCTCAATCTGGAAGAAGCGCTGACGAGCCGCGACAACATCAACGGTCAGCTGCGCATCGTGCTCGACGAGGCGACCGGCAAGTGGGGCATCCGCGTCTCGCGCGTCGAGCTCAAGGCGATCGACCCGCCCACCTCGATCCAGGACTCGATGGAGAAGCAGATGCGCGCCGAGCGCGATCGTCGTGCCGCCATCCTCACCGCCGAAGGGTCGAAGCAATCGCAGATCCTGGAGGCGGAGGGCCGCCGTCAAGCGGAGATCCTGAAGGCCGAGGGAGACAAGCAGGCACAGATTCTGCGGGCCGAGGGCGAGTCGGCTGCGATCCAGTCGGTATTCCAGGCCATCCACGACGGCAACCCCGACGACAAGCTGCTGGCCTATCAGTACCTGCAGACCCTTCCGAAGATCAGCGACAGCGCGTCGAGCAAGCTCTGGATCATCCCGAGCGAGTTCACGGAGGCTCTCAAGAGCATGAGCGCCGGATTCGCGGGTCGTCGGGACGACCGCCCGGCGGCACCGGCGGACCGTCCTGCGCCTCCCGCGCCGTGACGCACCCGTACTTCGGCTCGGAGCGTCCTCGGGTTCTCGCGCACCGCGGTTTCGTGCCGGCGGATTCTGAGGGCATCGTCGAGAACACCTTCGCGGCCTTCGCTGCGGCACACGCGCTCGGCGTGCGGTACGTCGAGTCGGACTGCCATCTGAGCGCGGACGGGACGGTGATCCTGTTCCACGACTCCGACCTCTCGCGGGTCGCCGGAGACCCACGCCCGATCGCGGATGTCGGAGACCGCGAGCTCGAGGATCTCATGGCCGACCGCGGCGGCCTGGTGACGCTCGCTCAAGCCCTCGACGCGTTTCCCACGCTCTTCTTCAACCTCGATGTGAAAACCGAATCGGCGGCGGAGAAGGTGGGGCGTCTGGTGGCGCCGCACGCGGACCGGGTGCTCGTCACGAGCTTCTCCGACCGCACACGCGAACGCGCACTCCGCGCCGCCCACGCTGCCGGGGGACGCCCCGCGACGTCGGCAGGCACGATCCGAATCGCGGCTCTCGTCGCAGCCGTCGCGTCAGGTGTGCCATGGTTGATGGGTCGTGCGTTGCGCGGCATCGACGCGGTGCAGGTTCCCGAGCGTCGGGGGCCCATCCGCATCGTCTCCCCCCGAATGATCCGCGCGGTCCACCGTACGGGTGTCGAGATGCACGTCTGGACGGTCAACGACGCGGACGGCATGAGACGCCTGCTCGCGGCCGGCGTCGACGGTATCGTCACGGACCGAGCCGACCGCGCGATGACCATCGTGGCGGAAGAGCGCTGAATACCCCGACACGCTGAACATCGGCTGTGAAACCCCGAAGACCATCCCTTCTTCGGATGATGCACACAGCCGCGCACGTTACAACTGATAGCCGACGAGAGGACCACACAATGGCAGACCGCAGCTTGCGCGGCATCCGACTCGGCGCCTCGAGCCTACAGAGCGAAGAGGGCGTCGTCTTCCACGACCGGGTCAACCACACGTACGTGTGTTCGCGCTGTGCGCACGAGACCGTCATGACGTTCGCCGCCGACGCGGAGGCGCCCGAGACCTGGGAGTGCCGCGCGTGCGGCGCCGAGGCTCTCCTGCGCGTAGGCGAGGGCGTTGTCGAGGTCGATCACTCGGGCGACAAGGCCGCCCGAACCCACTGGGACATGCTGCTCGAACGCCGCACGATCCCCGAGCTCGAGGAACTGCTCGAGGAGCGTCTGGCCATGCTCCGCGAGCGCCGCGGCTCCCGCTTGAGCGCCTGAGCCTCCAGCTCCGCGCGAATGCCGTCGGTCCTTCGGGACCGGCGGCATTCTCATGTCGCGGACGTGCTGCGTGAGCGTCGTCGCGCGACCGCGACGGCGACGCCGCAAGCGAGGAGAGCCAGGAGGCTTCCCCAGCCGAGGATGACCTGCACAGCGCCGCCGACGATGACGGCGGGCGTGAGTCCGGTGCGCAGCGGCACCTCGGTGATCATCGCACCGGCCTCCGCCGCCGGCAGGCCGTCGATCTCCGTGCCGTCGGGCGCGATGACCTGGCTCGTGCCGACGGTCGAGATGTTCACGACCGCTCGGCCGGTCTCGATCGCGCGCATGCGCGCGAACGCGAGCTGCTGGAGATTCTCGTCCGTGTCGCGGAAGTCGGCGTTGTTGGTCTGGAAGACATAGAGCTGCGCACCGTCACGTGCACCCGTCCAGATCACGTCGTCGTAGAGCACGTCGAAGCAGATCGCGAGCCCGACGCCGATGCCGGAGACGTCCATGAAGGGCGGGTTCGTTCCCGGTGTGTACTCGCGCTGGATGAGACCGATGAGGTCTGGGACGATCAGCTCGAAGAACCACCGGTCGGGGACGTACTCGCCCATGGGAACCGGGCGTGACTTGTCGTGGATCGCGACGGGATTGTCGGCGCCAGCCCGCCAGAGCATCGACGTGTTGTAGATGTCGTCGCCGCGCTGCGTGGCTGCGTTGACCAGCAACGGCGCGTCGATGCGCTCCGACAGCCGATCGAGCGTGTCGGCGACGGACGCATTCGACAGCGGGTCCGCATCGATGCCGCCCTCCGGCCAGACGAGAAGATCCATGGGCTCGTCGATGATCGGCTGTGTGGCCGCGAGCTGCGAGCGCAGGACGTCGTAGGGCTCGCGAGAATCGAAGTATCCCGTGGGGCCGTCGCCCTGGACGGAACCGACGCGGTACGTCCCGGCATCCGTCGTCGGGAAAGCGGGCAGCGCCACGAGCGCGACGGCGACGACGGCCGCCGGGAGCGCCGTGCGGAGTTCGCGCAGCCTGCCCAGGCGCAGCCACTCGATGACCGCCGCTGTGACGAACACCATGAGGAATGTCAGGCCCGCCACCCCGGTCCAGGACGCGACGTGCGCGAGCGGGCTCTCGGACTGACTCATGCCGACGCGGCCCCAGGGGAAGCCGGTGTAGGGCCATGACCCCATGAAGAGCTCGCGCGCTGTCCACAGCCCCGCGACCAGGGCGGGGAGGGCGATCAGTCGTGCTCCCTGGCCCGGCAGCAGACGCGGGACCCAGCGGTACGCAAGAGCGATGGGGATCGAGCCGACCGCGAAGAAGAGCGTCTCGATGCCGGCGAGTCCGAACCACGGGATGGGCCCGAGATAACGGGTGATCCACGAGATATGGATGAAGTAGAAGGACGCTCCGAAGACGGCCCCGACCGCGAGCGCACCCCACGCCGAGCGCCCGATCAGACCGACGAGAGCGAACGCGACACCGGCGAACGCCAGCGGCCACCACCCGATGTCGGGGAATGCGGCGTCCAGAACCGCACCGCCGACGACGGCGCCGACCAGTGCCAGCCACAGCGGTATCAGGGGCCGCACCGCGGCCGGAGACGAGTCGGGCACGTGTTCGAGCCTAGACGCCGGAGTATGCGACGATGCCGCGCCGGACGGCATCCAGCGCGGCACGCGCTGTCCGCGCCAGATCGGCGTCGGCGACGAGCGAGAGCTGATCGAGGAGATCGATCGTCTGCTTCGCCCAGCGCACGAAGTCGCCGGCGGCCATGTCGGCCTCGAGCAGCACGCGATCGAGCATCATGCCGCGTGCCCACGAATGCATGGCCTTCGCGAGGCCCGTGGCCACCGGCTCGGTGCCGGGCAGGCGGTGGTCCTGTTCGAGGTCGTCGAGGACCGCCCACAGCTCTTGCGTCTCGGCCAGTGCCGTTCGGAAGGCGCCTCGCGGAAGCCCGTACTCGCCCGGTCCGTCGCTCTCGCGGCGCGGCTCGTAGACGAGACTGCATGCGAGGGCCGCCAGACCGGCGGGATCGAGCTCGCGCCACAGGCCCCGGCGGAGCGCCTCGGCCACGAGGAGGTCGCGTTCACCGTAGATCCGACGCATCGTGGCGCCCGCCTCTGTCAGCGCGGTGGTGCCGTCGCTGTCGACCGAGACGTAGTCGAGGGCGGTCAGGACGTCGACGACTCGATCGAACACCCGCGCCACGGTACCGGTGCGCGTGTCGATCTGCTGCCGCAGCTTCTGCACGTCGCGGCGCAGCCGCCAGTAGCGCTCGGCCCACCGGGCATGGTGCTCCCGGTCCGGGCAGTCGTGGCAGGGGTGGCGCTGCATCCGCTTGCGAAGACCGGCCAGCTCGTCCTGACGGCGCTGATGGATGCGTGCCGGTGCGGTGCGGTCGTTGCGATTGAGTTTCTCGAGGTCGCTCAGCTCGCGACGGATGCCGGAGTACTCCGCGAAATCCCCCCGCTCGCACGTCATGGAGCGGGCGTAGCCGTCGAGCGTCTGCTCCTTCTCCTTGACCTGGCGCGCGAGGCCGACGACGGACCGGTCGGCCTGGAACTGGGCGAACGACGACTCGAGGATCTCACGTGCGCGGTCGCGACCGAAGCGGTCGATGAGGTTCACGGCCATGTTGTACGTGGGGCGGAAGCTGGAGTTCAGCGGGTACGTGCGCCGCGACGCCAGCGCGGCGACCGACTGCGGGTCGAGACCGTCGCTCCATTGGATGACCGCGTGCCCTTCGACATCGATGCCCCGGCGACCGGCGCGCCCGGTCAGCTGGGTGTACTCCCCCGAAGTGATCGCCGCGCGTGCTTCGCCGTTGAACTTCTCGAGCTTCTCGAGGACGACGGTGCGTGCGGGCATGTTGATGCCCAGCGCCAGCGTCTCCGTCGCGAAGACCGCCTTGACGAGCTTGCGCTGGAAGAGCTCCTCGACGACCTCCTTGAACGCCGGCAGCAGTCCGGCGTGGTGGGCCGCGACGCCGCGCTCGAGGTTGTCGCGCCACTCCCAGAACCCCAGCACTGCCAGGTCTTCCTGCGCGAGCGCGCGGGTGCGTCGATCCACGATGGCGCGGATCTCATCCCGTTCCTCGGGTGTCGTGAGCCGGATACCCGACCTGCGCACCTGTTGGACCGCTCCGTCGCACCCTGCGCGGCTGAAGATGAAGAAGATCGCGGGCAGCAGATTGGCCCGGCCCAGGAGTTCGACGACAGCTGGTCGGTCGAGGCGTTCGAGGCGCTGCGCGGCCGCGGGGCGTCCCGACCCCTGTCCGCCACGGTGCTTGCGATGAGCCTCGTGGCCCCCCGCACCGCGGTAGCCGTGCGACCGCCGGTTGCTGTCGTATCGCTGGCCCTGGGGCGAGCGCAGGCGGGTCAGCTCCTGGTTGACCTGCGCAGTCGCCACACCCGCCCGGTCGTCGAACAGCGGCAGCAGATCGCCGCGGACCAGAACGTGCTGTTCGAGAGGAACGGGACGGATCTCGGAGACCACGACGGCGGTATCGCCTCGCACGGTGTCGAGCCAGTCGCCGAACTCCTCCGCGTTCGAGACCGTCGCCGAGAGCGCCACCATCCGCACCGAGCGGTGGAGATGGATGATGACCTCCTCCCACACGGCGCCCCGGAACCGATCTGCCAGGTAGTGGACCTCGTCCATCACGACGTAGCGGAGGCCACGCAAGGCCGGCGAGTCGGCGTAGAGCATGTTCCGCAGCACCTCGGTGGTCATGACCACGATGCGTGCGTTGCCGTTGATGTTCGTGTCGCCGGTGAGCAGGCCGACCTCATCCTCGCCGTACACGTCGACCAGCTCGCGGAACTTCTGGTTCGACAGGGCCTTCATGGGCGTCGTGTAGAACGCCTTCGTGTCGGGCTCGAGCATGGCCAGGTGCATCGCGAACTCGCCCACGATCGTCTTGCCGGCTCCCGTGGGCGCGGCGACGAGGACGCTCCGCCCGTCCTCGAGGGCGTGACATCCGGCGATCTGGAACGGGTCGAGATCGAATCGCTGCATGTCGGCGAACGCCGCGGTCAGCGGGTGGGCCCGGGCCGACTGCGCGGCGAGGAACCGCTCCGCGGGGCTGGACGCGCTCACGGAAGGGGATCAGTCATCGGGGGCGGGCCGGGGACAGTGAGCTCGGGCGCGCGACGCGACCGGCGCAGGTCGAGCAGGAGTGAGAGCGCCGCGGCCGCGAAATAGAGCACCGTCAGGATCGCCGCCAGCATCAGCATGCTCACGATGTCGGCGGCGGGGGTTGCCAGGCCCGAGAAGACGACGGCGATGAGGATGGCGACGCGCCATCCCTTGAGGATCGCCTTCCCGCTCATGATGCCGGCGAAGTTCAGCGCGACGAGGAACACGGGGATGATGAACGCGACCCCGACGACGAGCAGGAGCTTGAAGACGAAGTCGTAGTAGTACTTGCCCTCGTAGAAGTTCGCCGACGCCTCCGGCGAGAACGTCGCCATGATCTCGACGATGTGCGGCATGACGAGCCAGCCGGTGTAGACACCGGCGAAGAAGAGGGGAACCGCGGCCGAGACGAATCCGACCGTGTACCGGATCTCTTTCCGGGTCAATCCGGGCATGAGGAATGCCCAGATCTGCCAGAGCCAGATGGGAGCGGAGAGGATGATGCCGACCGAGAACGAGATGCGAAGGCGCATGTCGAACGGTCCGGTGATCGTCGAATACATGAGCTTCACCGCTTCGGTGTCGCCTCGCTGCTCCGCGACGACACGGATCGGCTCGGTCATCGCCCAGATGATCCAGTCGGTGAGGAAGAACGACACCACCATCGAGACCACCAGGGCGAGCGCCGAGATGATCAGGCGTCGCCGCAGCTCGACGAGGTGCTGCCCGAGGGACATGCGCTTGTCGCGCCGGGGCGCACCGTCCGCCCCTGAGCGCGTGCGCTCAGCCGTCACCACGCGGCGCTACGGTGTGGGAGCTGCGGGACCGCTCTTCGGGTCCGCAGGCTTCTCGACGGGCGCGACGTCAGCGGTCGTCGAGGCGGCGGTGCCGGCCGTGGCATCGTCTTCCTTCATGGCCTTCATCTCGCCCTTGAAGATGCGGGCGGACTGTCCCATGCTCTTCGCCAGCGCCGGCAGCTTCGCAGCGCCGAAAAGCAGCAGAATGACGATGAGTAGGATCCACAGGTGCGGGCCTGCGAACAGATTGCTCATTGAGTCTCCCCATCGATCGTTTCGCACAGTCTAACCCGCGCACCCGGCCGGAAGCCCGTCTCAGGCGTACTGATCGAGACCGGCTCGGGCCCAATCGCGGGCGGCACGGCGGGCCTCGGCCGGTGCGAGGACCTCGATGCTCCCCCCGCTGCGGGCGACCAGTCGTTTGAGTGAACGGGGGTCGGCGACGCGGATCATCGCCGTCTGCGATCCGCCCTCGTCGCGCACCTCTGCGTTGGTCAGGAATTCGCCCACGATCGTCGCCGCATGATGCGGGTAGCGGATCTCGGCGAGGATCTCGTCGTCGCCCGGCTCGAACAGCTCGGGCACCGGCTCCGTCGAGTGAAGGGCCGGGATCTCGGTGAGCGCCGGGTCGGTCACGCGATCGAGGTGGAAAGTGCGCATCGCGCGACGTGTGTGGCACCATCCCTGCAGGTACCAGCGGCCGGCGGAGATCGTCACCTTCACCGGGTCGACGGTGCGCGTCGTCGGCGCGCCGTCCGGTGCTGTGTAGGTGAACGCCAGGGCGACGCGCTCGCGCAGCGCTCGCGCCACCGTCTCGCGAACGTCATCGACCGGCGCCGGGGCGACGATGACGTCGGCGGGAGTCTGGCCCGCCCCGCGCGCGAGCTTGGCGAGGAGCCCCTGGACGATACCGCTGTCGCCGACACCCGGGACGGATGCCGCCAGCTGCAGACCCGCGAGCAGCGCTGCGGCCTCGCGCGCGGTGAGCCGCGGCGATCGCTGCAACCCCACGGTGTTGGTGATGACGATGCGGTCCTCGCGGTCGAGGAGGTCCCAGTCGATGTCGAAGAGGTCGTTGGCCATCTGCCAGAAGCCGCCCTCGCCGGGAAGCCCGATCACGGTGAGCTTCTCGACCATCGAGCGCATCTGCTGCGGCTCGACGTCGAAATCGCGCGCTGCGTCGGCCACCGTCACCTCTCCTTGGGCGATGAGGTACGGAACGAGCTGCATGATCAGGGCCGCGCGGTCGGTTGCGACGATGGGCTGGGCGCTCACGACGTCACCGCCGATCGGTCAAGGGCACCGCGGAGGCGCTGCACGACCGCGTCGCGCAGATCGGCCGGCGCGTGCACCATCGCCTCCGGTCCGTAGGAGGCGAGCTCGTCGGCGAACACCTCGAGATCCACGAAGGGGATGCGCAGCCGTCGTCCGCTCGAGGACTCGGCGAGAGAGCGTCGGCGCAGCCGCAGCTCAGCCTCCGTGCCGGGGACGACGGTGACGTCGGCGCTCTGACGGTGGGCGACGTCGCGCAGTCCCGACAAGGCGCGTTCTCCGGCGCCGGCACGAAGCGCGGCGTCGAAACTCTGCCGAGTCACGACGACGTCCGCGACGATGCGCGACAGTAGGAACGTCCGCTCGGCATCGACACCGGCATCCCACCCGAACAGGTGCCAGCGTGCCTCGAACTCGACGAGCGCGAGAGGCCGCACACGTCGTCGTCGCGGCCGATCCGACCCCGGGCGCAGATAGTCGAACTCCACCTCGCGAGCCTGCTCGATGGCGCGCTGCAACGGCAGGAAAGACGAGTCGTGAAGATCGAGTCGCGGGGCGAAGCCGATGATCGGCTCATCGACCTCGATTCCGAGGGAGCGGATCTTCCGCAGTCCCGACCGAGCGCCCGCCGAGAGCGTCTGCTCGCCCCACACTCCCCCGGCCAGCGTCAGCAGAGCGAGCTCGGCTGGGGTGAAGCTGATGTCTGCGGGCAGCTCGTACTCCGTCGGCGGGATTCGGTAGCGCGCTTCGCGTAGGTCGTCGGGGTCGGCATAGTCGCCGATCGTCTCGATCGGAACGCCCAAACCGCGCAGGTTCTCCTTGTCGCGTTCGAACATCTTCTCGAGCGCTTCGCGTCGGGCGCCCGCTTCTGCCTGCTCTCGATAACCGGAGACCGAACCCAGGATGGTGTCTTTCGTCACGCCCTGCTCGGTCGCCATGAGGGCGACGACGAGATTGACCAGGCGTTCCTCGGGCGGAACGCGAGTGGGCGAGACGGACACGCCTTCGATTCTAGGCGTGGCCGTCGTCCCCGGACTCAGGACGCGGCGTCGAGGCCGAGGATGTCGACGACGAACACGAGCGTCGAATCGGCGGGGATGCCGCCCTGGGCCGTGTCGCCGTAACCCTGGTCGGGCGGGATCACCACGAGGATCTGCGAGCCGACGGTCTGGCCTCGGAGCGCTTCGGCGAACCCGGGGATCGTCTTGTCGAGCTCCATCGGCTGCGCGCCCTGACCCCACGTGCTGTCGAAGACCTTCTTGTCGGCCCACGTCACGCCGGTGTAGTGCACGCGCACCGGCACATCGCCGGTGACCTCTTCACCATCGCCCTTCTTCAGCACCTCGATCGCGAGGTCGCTGGGCGGGTCGTTGTCGGGGATGACGATGCCGGGGCGTCCGTCAGGAGCGACCACGACCGAGGGCATGCCGGCCCGATCGTTGAACTGCTCGGCACCGTCAGCGGCGGCGAGATACACCTTCTGCAGATCGAGGACGACGACCGTCGTGGCGTCTTCCGCCATGCCGAACCGTGCACGAGTGTCGGCCGTCACCTCGTCCGGGCCGAGCGCCATCACGACGCGCGAGCCTTCGGTCGCGCAGTGCAGGGCGTCGACGAGGCCCGGGAATGTGGCCTCCCAGCTGTCGAGCGGGTAAACCTCCGACAGCTCGCCGGTGTATCCGGATGCCGCGATCGGCGCACCCGATGACCCGTCGAGGACCGTGAGGTCGAAGACGACGTCTTGTGCGTCGCTCGTCACCGCACGACCGTCTCCCGTCACGGTGTCGCGTGCTGCGAGACCGTCGACGTGGACCGGTGCCGAGAGGGCGACGGTGGGCTTCGTGCCGACGGGGCTGTCGCTGACGTCGACGAGATCGAGGGCCGAGGACTCGGACACGTCGCGCGTGCACGACGCCGAGCCCGAGGACGGCGTGGCACAGGCCGTCAGGGCGAGCACGGTCAGAGAGAGAGCGCCGGCGGCGGCGATGATCCTACGCACCGCAGCAGTCTACGCGGAGTCGTCGTCGTGCCCGTCCGGAACGGAGAGCGAGCTCCGCGCGGCCCGCTGCGCTTCGCGGACGCGCTTGCGGAGGTTCTTGTCCGTGATCTCGCGGTCGCCGACCGCTCCCGGCGTCCAGATCTCGACGTCCGCATCGTCGTACGACGGCTTCTTCAGCGCGCGCTTCCGGACATCGGGCGGGATGGCCCCCGGAGCGAGGCGGCGGGCGGTGATGAGGAATCCGGTGTGAGCCACCATCCGGTGATCCGGGCGCACGGCCAGACCCTCGACGTGCCAGCCGCGGATCATCGTCTCGGACGCGTCGGGATCGGTGAACAGGCCCGTGCCGCGGAGATACTCGGCGACACGGCTGAGCTGGGTCGCCGTGGCGACGTAGCAGAGCACGACGCCCCCGGGGGCGAGCGCGTCGGCGACGGCGTCGATGCACTCCCACGGCGCGAGCATGTCGAGGACCACCCGGTCGACCGTCCCCGGCTCGACGGCGTCGGGCAGGCTCTCGACGAGATCGCCGACGATGACCGACCAGTTCGCGGGGGTATCGCCTGTGAACGTGGCGACGTTCGCCTCGGCGACCTCTGCGAACTCGGCGCGTCGCTCGAATGAGACGAGCCGTCCGTGGTCGCCGATCGCCCGAAGCAGCCAGAGCGACAGCGCGCCCGAGCCGACACCGGCCTCGACGACGGTGGCGCCGGGGAAGATGTCGGCCGCGGCCAGGATCTGAGCCGCATCCTTCGGGTACACGATCGCGGCACCACGGGGCATCGACATCACGAAGTCGCGCAGCAGGGGGCGGAGTGCCAGGTACTCGTGCCCACCGCTGTTGGTCGCCACCGACCCGTCGGGCTGGCCGACGAGGACCTCGTGGCGCAGCACGCCGTGGTGGGTGTGCAACTCGCCGCCCTCTCGGAGGGTGATCGTGTGCATCCGTCCCTTGGGGCCGGTCAGCTGGACGCGGTCGCCGTAACGGAAGGGGCCGCGGGGCTGGAGGTGGTCGGTCATGCGGAGGCTCCGAGTCGGTGGAGGGCGAAGAGATCGGCCAGGTCCGCCACCGAGCGCCCCGCGAGGGAGTCCCAGAGAGCGTGAGCGCCGAGGCCGTGCAGTGGGACCATCAGCGGTACTCCGAGTGCGACGGCGCCGGAGGCGACCGCCGAACGCAGGCCGTTGGGTGAGTCCTCGATGGCGACGGTGTCGGCGACATCGACCCCGAGCGCGGCGCACGCCTGGAGGTAGGGGTCGGGGAACGGCTTGGGGCGGGCCGCCTCGTCGCCGGCGATGACGACGTCGAACGCCTCGAACGGGATCGACGACACGACGGTGTCGGCCATGCTGCGCATCGACATGGTCACGAGCGCCGTCTTGATCCCGGCTTCGCGGAGCCCGGAGAGCATCTCGCGCGCACCCGGGCGGAACGGAGTGCCGCCGCGGCGCAACTGACCCGAGACCGTCTCGGTGAGGTGGTCGATGATCTCGCGCGTCTGCATCCGAACACCGGCATTCTGCAGGATGCGCGCGGAGTCCTCGAGCCCGAGTCCGACGAGGCTGAGCGCCTGCTCGGGCGTCCACACTCCCCCGAAGCTCTCGACGAGCGGACCCTCGGCCGCCATCCAGTACGGTTCGGTGTCGACGAGCGTGCCGTCCATGTCCCAGAGGACCGCGGCAGGGGAACGAGAAGTCATCCGCACCATGTTACCGATGCAGCGGTGAGACGCCGCGTGGCCCGACCCGTATGCGCTGGCCTCGGCGTATCGTGGAGCAGACCCGCTCGCGCAGAGCGAGCCGGCTCGGAACGGAGGACGGGTTGAACAGTCTGGGACGCCGCGTCCTCGTGGTCGCGTTCGACGGGTGGAACGACGCCGGCGAAGCCGCGACCGCCGCCGCGACACAGCTTCGCGAATCCCGTCCCTACGACGCCGTCTACTCGGTCGATCCCGAACTGTACTTCGACTACATGTACACGCGGCCGCAGATCCAGGCCGACGCTGACGGCCGCCGCTCGCTGAAATGGCCGGATGCGACGATCTGGCGACCGCGCGCGACTGCACGCGGCACGCGTCTATGGGTCCTCAGCGGCGCCGAACCAGCGCGTGCCTGGAAGTCGTTCGCGGCCGAGCTGGTGGATGCGGCGCTGAGCGAGGACATCACCGGTGTGGTCGCGCTCGGCTCGATGATGAGCGACGTTCCCCACACTCGTCCCATCACCGTCTTCAGCGGAAGCGACAACGAAGAGCTGCGCACGGCGCTCGGTCTCGAGCGCTCGACCTACGAAGGCCCCGTCGGCATCCTGTCGGTCATCGCCGCTGCGGCGGAGGAGGCCGGGATCCCTACGGCGGCACTGTGGGCGAGCGTGCCGCACTACGTCGCGGGCCACTCGCCGTCGCCGAAAGCGACCCTGGCGCTTCTCGACAAGCTCGAGGGCATCACGGGTGCCAAGGTCGCCCGCGGCTCGCTGCCGGGTGATGCGCTCGCCTGGGAGGCGACCATCGACGCCGCGGCGGCTGACGACGAGGAGATGACGGAGTACATCCGTCAGCTGGAGCAGACCCGCGACACGTGGGACTCCCCCGAAGCCTCGGGGGACGCCATCGCGCAGGAGTTCGAGAGGTACCTCCGGCACCGGGGCGACGGCGGCGACGGCCGTGGCCTCGGTCGCGGCCCGCATCGCTGAGACGCGCGCCGCGACCGTCCGGCCGGCTCAGTACGCCTGCAGGACTCCGAGCGAGAGCAGGACGATCAGCACCGCTCCGAGCCCGACGCGATAGAGCACGAACGGCAGGAAGCTGCCGCGCTTGAGGTACTGCATCAGGAAGGCGATCACGGCGAGTCCCACGCCGAAGGCGACGACGGTGGCCACGGCGGTGTCGACGAGCGAGAACACCGACGCTCCCGGCTCACGGATCGCCTGCAGCAGCTCGTAGAGACCGCTGCCGAACACGGCCGGCACGGCGAGGAGGAACGCGACCTCTGCGGCCGCGGGCCGGGTGTAGCCCAGCGCGAGCCCCATCGTCGTGGTGGCGCCCGAGCGCGATACGCCCGGGATGAGCGCGAGCGCCTGCGCGAACCCGAGGGCCAGACCGTGACCGTACGTCAGGTCCTTCTCGGTCCGGACGCGTCGCCCGAGCGCGTCGGCCGCCCCGAGGATGAGGCCGAAGACGATGAGCACGATCGCGACGAGCCAGAGATTGCGGAAGGTGTCGCGGATGACGTCCTGGAACAGGAACCCGAGAACGCCGATCGGCAGGGTACCGATGATGACGATCCAGCCGAGACGAACGTCGGCATCGTCACGCGGGACCGAACCGTTGAACGAGCGGAACCAGCGACCGATGATGCGGGTGATCTTCTTCCAGAAGTACACCAGCACGGCCAGTTCGGTCCCGATCTGAGTGATCGCGGTGAAGGTGGCGCCGGGGTCCTGCGCGGACGGCAGGAACTCCCCCACGATGCGCAGGTGGGCGCTCGAGGAGATCGGCAGGAACTCGGTCAGACCCTGGACGATGCCCAGGATGATGGCCTCGAGGAGCTGCATGGGCGGCCTTTCAATACGTGCGGATGAGATCGGTGAGCACGCGCTGCCCGAAGACGAGCGCGTCGATCGGGACGCGTTCGTCGACACCGTGGAACATACCCGTGAAGTCCATGTCGGCCGGGAGGCGCAACGGCGCGAAGCCGAATCCTGCGATGCCGAGCTCGGACAGCGCCTTGTTGTCGGTACCGCCGCCCATGAGGTACGGCAGCACCGGCACGCCGGGATCGTGTCGGCCGAGCGCACCGACCATGGTGTCGACGAGCGACCCCGCGAAGGGGACCTCGAGGCCGATGTCGCGATGCACGATCTCGATGCGGATGTCGTCGCCGACGATTCGCTGGATCTCCGCCAGCACCGCATCCTCCTGTCCCGGGAGCGTGCGCACGTCGATCGCAGCGGACGCGGCATCGGGGATGACGTTGTGCTTGTATCCCGCGGTCAGACCCGTCGGATTCGTCGTGGTCCGGAAGGTCGACGCGAGGAACGCGGACGTCGGCCCGGTCGCGTCGGCGACGGCATCCGGATCCGACGCGTCCCGGCCACTGAGCGCCGCGAGGTCGTCGACGAGTCGTCGGGTCGTTAGCGTGAGCTCGATCGGCCAGTGCGCGCGACCGAGCTTCGCGACGGCCTCGGACAGACGCGTGATGGCGTTCTCCGGATGCAGCCGGCTGCCGTGGCCCGCTCGTCCGGTGGCGTGGAGCCGCAGCCAGACGAGGGCCTTCTCGCCGACCTGCAGCAGGTATGCCCGGTGCCCGTCGACGCCGATCGAGTATCCGCCGACCTCGCTGATGGCCTCGGTCGCTCCGGCGAACCACTCGGGCCGATCGCGCACGACGAGCTGCGATCCCTCGACCCCGCCGTTCTCCTCGTCGGCGAAGAACGTGACGACGAGATCGCGCTCGGGCTGCTCCCCCGCGCGCAGGAGCTCTGCCACGGACGTGAGGATCATCGCGTCCATGTCCTTCATGTCCACGGCGCCGCGACCCCACAGCATCCCGTCGCGAACGACGCCCTCGAACGGGTCGACGCTCCAGTCCTCCGCCACGGCCGGCACGACGTCGAGGTGACCGTGCAGGACGAGAGCCGGCTTCGAGCTGTCGCGACCCGGGATGCGCACAGAGACGTTCGTGCGCCGCGGGATCGGCTCGTAGTACTCGGGTCGAAGTCCGAGCGCCTCGAGATAGGCCCCCACGTACTCGGCCGCTTCGCGTTCGCCGCGCGAGCGCCCCTCGCCGAAGTTGGTCGTGTCGAAGCGGATCAGATCCCGCGCGACGCGGGCGACCTCGGGCAGATCGTCGTACTCGGACATGCTCTCCACGGTAGTCGTGAACCGTTCCGGGAAATGACGAAGGGCTCCGTTTCCGGAGCCCTTCTCTCACTGTGCGCGAGGGGGGACTTGAACCCCCACGCCCTATACGGGCACTAGCACCTCAAGCTAGCGCGTCTACCTATTCCGCCACCCGCGCAGTGTTTTTCAGTTGTTCCCAACCGAGGAACAACACTAACACGTCACCGGCGGGGCGAAGAATCGTCGGCACGCCGGGCGTGGCGCGCCGACGACGTCACGATCTCACGCGTGATCGCAGGACCGCGATGCGCGCCTGGAGCTGGGCCACGGTCGCATGCGACACAGCCGGTCCGCCGCACACGCGACGAAGCTCGGCGTGGATCTGGCCGTGCGGCTCACCGCTCTGGCGGGCGTACAGGCCGACGAGGCTGTTCAGGAGCTGTCGCTGCTCCTTCAGCGACCGGTGCAACGGCTCGGGCAGTGTCGACTCGGCGCTGGGGGCATCCCCGCCGGATGCGGCACCCGCTGCGCTCTCGCGTGCCTCGCGGCTGTGCCGGTGCTTGGTCTGCCGCGACTGGCGCTGCATGAGCAGCTCGTGCACGTGCTCGGGCTCGAGAAGTCCGGGGATGCCCAGGAACTCCTCCTCCTCGGGCGTGCCGGGCACCGCGAGCTGGCCGAACTCGGCGCCGTCGAAGAGGACGCGGTCGAAGTGGGCGACGGAGCCGAGCGCCTGGTAGCTGAACTCCTGGGTGAGCTCATCGGAGGCCTTGTCCTCGCTCTCCGCCTCGGCGAGGAGGGTGTCTTCGAGGCCGTCGTCGTCGCCTGCCTCTCGGTCGAGCGCGTGGTCGCGCTGACGCTCCATCTCGGCGGCGAGGTTGAGCAGGACGGGCACGTTCGGGAGGAAGACGCTCGCCGTCTCGCCGCGACGACGAGCCCGGACGAAACGCCCGATCGCCTGCGCGAAGAACAGCGGGGTCGAGGAGGACGTGGCGTAGACGCCCACCGCGAGCCGCGGAACGTCGACGCCCTCGGACACCATGCGCACCGCGACCATCCACCGGGTGGTCGACTGCGCGAAGATCTCGATGTTGCCCGACGCGGACTTGTCGTCCGACAGCACGACGGTTGGAGCCTCGCCGGTGATCTGATGCAGGATCTCCGCATACGCCCGCGCCGCCGTCTGGTCCGTCGCGATGACGAGGCCGCCGGCGTCGGGCACGTCCTGGCGCACCTCGCTCAGGCGCCGGTCTGCAGACCTCAGCACGGCGGGGATCCAGTCGCCCTCGGGGTTCAGCGCGGTGCGCCACGCCTGCGAGGTGATGTCCTTCGTGTTGTCCTGGCCGAGGTGGGCCTCGAACTCGTCGCCGGTCTTCGTCCGCCACTTCATGTGGCCGGCGTAGACGAGGAACAGCACAGGGCGCACGACACCGTCGGCGAGGGCGCGTCCGTAGCCGTAGTTGAAGTCCGTCTTGGAGAGGCGGATGCCCTTCTCGTTCGGGTGATACTCCACGAACGGGATCGGAGCGGTGTCGCTTCGGAACGGTGTTCCCGAGAGAAGCAGACGTCGCGTCGCCCTGCCGTAGGCCTCGCGCAGCGCATCGCCCCAGCTCAGCGCGTCGCCGCCGTGATGGACCTCGTCGAGGATGACCAGCGTGCGGGCATCCATCGTCAGCCGCTGGTGGACGGATGCCTTCACCGCGACCTGCGCGTAGGTCACCGCGACGCCGTGGTACTGCCGCGACGGCATCCCGTGGCGGTTGCTGAAACGCGGATCGAGACGGATGCCGACTCGGCCGGCGGCATCCGCCCACTGCGTCTTGAGGTGCTCGGTGGGGGCGACCACGATGATGCGATCGACGACGTCACGGCGCAGCAGCTCCGACGCCAGGCGGAGAGCGAACGTCGTCTTACCGGCGCCGGGGGTCGCAGCGGCGAGGAAGTCGCGCGGTCCGCGTCCGACACCCTCCGGGCCGTCGGCGCCGAAGTACTGGTCCAGCGCCTCTGCCTGCCACGCACG
Organism: Microbacterium sp. H37-C3; assembly: GCF_027157935.1. NCBI lineage: Bacteria > Bacillati > Actinomycetota > Actinomycetes > Micrococcales > Microbacteriaceae > Microbacterium > Microbacterium sp. H37-C3. The sequence goes on from NZ_JAPVLR010000001.1 coordinate 297,182, forward strand.
CAGGCGCTGAGCGGTACCCCACGGCGCACGCTGCGGGAACGAGGGTGACAGGTGCTCGGCGGCGAAGCTTCCGAAATGCTCCTGGGGGTCCTCTGTCACGATGGACCACCTTAAACGACCCCACCCACACGATCGCCCGGCACGAGATAGCGTGGCAGGTACGGAGCTTCGAGGAGGGTCATGAGAAACAACGAGCCATCCGAGGACGCGCGGCGCACACCCTATGTGCCGAACGAGACCGCTCACCCGTGGCGTCGCATGGTCGCGATCGGCGACTCGTTCACCGAGGGAATCGGCGACCCCGAGCCCGGCAGCCCCGGCGGGCACCGCGGCTGGGCCGACCGCGTGGCCGAGGTGCTCAGCTCACAGGTGCCCGACTTCGCGTACGCGAATCTCGCCGTCCGGGGCAAGCTCATCGGCCAGATCGTGGCGGATCAGATCGAGCCCGCACTCGCGCTCAAGCCCGACCTGGTCACCTTCTCGGCGGGCGGCAACGACGTCATCCGACCGGGGTCCGACCCCGACGCCGTTGCGCAGCAGTTCGAAGATGCCGTCGTACGCCTGTCGTCGACGGGCGCGACGCTCGTGCTCTTCACCGGCATCGACACCAACTTCACCCCGGTCTTCCGCGGCATCCGCGGCCGGGTGGCGATCTACAACGAGAACATCCGGGCGATCGCCGACCGCTACGACGCGATCGTCGCCGATCAGTGGGCGCTGAAAGAGGTGCAGGACATGCGCTTCTTCGACGACGACCGGCTGCACTACAACTCGCTCGGCCACCACGAGGTTGCGCGCATGGTGCTGCGGGCGCTCAACGTGCCCAACGACCTGCAACCGATGCAGCCCGACACGACACCGGTGCTGACCTGGCGGGCGGCCCGCGCGAACGACCTCGTCTGGGCTCGCGAGTACCTCATGCCGTGGGTGCTGCGCCGGCTCCGGCATCAGTCCTCGGGCGACCACATCACCGCCAAGCGGCCCGAGCCGCTGCCCGTCCTGCGGCGCGCCGACGACCACGACTGATCAGCGCAGGGCCCAGAGCGACACCGCGGCGGCCGCGGCGACGTTGAGGGAGTCCACTCCGCCGGCCATCGGGATGGTGACGACGGTGTCGGCGACCGCGAGGGCGCGCCGGCTGAGCCCGTCGCCCTCGGTCCCCATGAGCAGTGCCACCCGATCGGGCCGCGCTGCGGCGAACTCATCGAGCGGGACGGCGCCGTCCGCGAGGGCGAGGGCGGCGAGGTGGAGACCGGCCTCGTGGAGCAGCGGCGCCGCCTCCGGCCAGGCCGGCAGACGCGTCCACGGCACCTGGAAGACCGTGCCCATGCTGACGCGGACGCTGCGGCGGTAGAGGGGGTCGGCGCAGCGCTCGCTCACGAGCACCGCATCGGCCCCCAGACCGGCGGCGGCTCGGAAGGCGGCGCCGACGTTCGTGTGGTCGACGATGTCCTCGAGCACCAGCACGAGCCGGGCGTCCGCGACGATCTCACTGACCGGTGCTGTGACGGGCCGGTGCATGGCGGCGAGGGCTCCGCGGTGCACGGCGTAACCGGTCACCTGCTCGGCGACCTCGTCCGAGACGACGAAGACCGGCGCGTCGCCTGCGAGGTCGGCCACATCCGGAAGCCATTTCTCTTGCACGAGGAACGAGCGCGCGCGGTGTCCTGCTGCGTGAGCGCGAGAGATGACCTTCGCCGACTCGGCGATGTAGAGGCCGCCTGCGGGCTCGAGCACCCGGCGCAGCGCGACATCGGTCAGGTCGCGGTAGTCCGAGAGGCGGGGGTCGGTGGCGTCGTCGATGCGGATCACGGGCACTGTCTCAGCCTGTCACGTCGCCCGGGCGATGCGCTGACGCTCGTAGAGTGGGACTGTGACGAACCCCGACCTCGAGACGCCCGCGGGCGACGAGATCGGCAACGCCCTGCAGGTACTCGCGGGCCGTCGCATCGCGGTGCTCACCGGAGCCGGCGTGTCGACCGACTCGGGCATCCCGGACTACCGCGGCGCCGGAGCGCCGGTGCGCACGCCCATGACGGCGCAGCAGTTCCTCGCGAGCGCTGACGCGCGTCGGCGGTACTGGGTCGGCAGCCATCTCGGCTGGCAGGCTTTCGCGGCGGCGCGACCGAACGACGGGCATGCGGCGCTCGCGGATCTCGAGCGCTCCGGCGTCGTCACGGGCGTCATCACGCAGAACGTCGACGGTCTGCATCTGCGGGCCGGAAGCAGCCGGGTGGTCGAGCTGCACGGAACGATGCGACGCGTGTTCTGCCTGCACTGCGGTCAGGTCTTCGACCGACGCGATCTCGCCGAGCGCGTGGAACGGGACAATCCGTGGATCACGGTCCCCGAGAACGTCGAGCTGGGCCCCGACGGCGACGTCCTGCCCGCGACGAGCGACGGCTTCATTGTGCCCACGTGCACGGTCTGCGGCGGCATGCTGAAACCGGATGTCGTCTTCTTCGGCGAGTTCGTGCCGCGTGAGAAGTTCGCGGAGGCCGAGCAGCTGGTGCGCACGAGCGACGCGCTCATCGTCGCCGGGTCGTCGCTGGTGGTCAACTCCGGCGTGCGGCTCGTCGAGCGCGCACGCCGCCGCAAGCTCCCGGTGGTCATCATCAACCGAGGCGCGACGCGCTCCGACCCGAAGGCAACCGTCAAGATCGAGGACGGCACGAGTCATGTCCTCCGTGTCTTCGCCGACGCGCTGCCGTCCCGGCGGTGAGGTCGAGGTCGGACGACCGCCAGCGTAGGGTCGAGAGGTGACCATCCTGACCCTCGTGCGCCATGGTGAGACCGACTGGAATCGTGAACGGCGGATCCAGGGCTCCACCGACATCCCCCTCAACGACACCGGACGTGAGCAGGCTCGCGCTGTCGCCGCCGCCCTGCGGGAGTCGCTCGACGGGGATGCGGTCGTCGCCTCGAGCGATCTCTCGCGCGCAGCCGAGACGGCTCGGATCATCGCAGACGGGCTGGGGGCCGCTGCGCCGCGCACCTATCCGGAGCTGCGGGAGCGCGGCTACGGGGATGCCGAGGGCGTCGGAGTCGAGGAGTTCCACGCTCGCTGGGGCGAATGGGCCGTGGCCGACGTACCGAACGCGGAGCCGTGGCCGGTGGTCCGCGAGCGGGCGCTGCGCGGGCTCGAGCGGGCCGTCCGCGACGCGCGTGCCACCACGGCACCGATCGCGGTGCCGCTGATCGTCGTCGCGCACGGCGCCCTCATCCGTGAGGTCATCCGGCATGCGACCGCAGAGGAGTTCCCGTTGCAGGGAGTCCGCCTCGCCAACGGATCGGCGCACACCTTCGTCATGGAGCGCGAGCGTCTGCGCCTCATCGACTCCCCCGCGCTCGCGACGATCTGACCCTGCCGCCGCCCCGTCGCTCGCCGCGAGAGGCGATGCTCCGAGGTGGGGCTCCGAGCGGTGTATCGTCCAAGCATCATGACCATGCACGACCGCGTCGACCTCGCGTTGCTCGAAGCTCTCGCCGATGACCCCCGCGCGACGGTGGTCGCGCTCGCCGAGCGCCTGCGCATGTCACGCAACACGGTCCAGGCGAGGATGGCACGGCTGGAGCAGTCGGGTGTCTTCCTCTCGTACGAGCGGTCGATCTCGATGCGTGCTCTCGGCTTCCCGATCGAGGCGCTCATCAGCGTCGTGCTCCGTCAGCCCGACCTGCCCCGTATCGCGCAGGAGCTCGCAACCGTCCCCGAGGTGCTGCAGGCTCAGGGGCTGAGCGGTCAGGTCGACCTGATGGTCCGCGTGGTCGCGCGCGACACGCAGCACCTGTTCGCCGTCGACGCGCGCATCCTCGCCATCGATGGGGTCGAACGCACGGAGACCTCGCTCATCATGGACGACGTGATTCCGCACCGCGTCAAGCCGCTGCTCGCTGAGGGGCGCGCGGGCTGACGGCTGCCGGTGCGCGTTCGGCGTCGAGCCGCACGAGGACCACACCGACGAGGATGAGCGCCCCGCCGACGAACTGGACCGGCGCGGGCGCCTCGGCCAGGAGCAGCCACGCGAAGCCGAGTGCGAACAGAACCTCCGACAGACCGATGAACGATGCCAGACGCGACCCCGTGCGCGGAACCGCGGAGACTCCCAGGGCGTAGGCGGTCCCGGTCGCGGCGCCCACCCAAAGCAGGACGACGATGGGCGGCAGCTGCATCCCGACCACGTCTGCGAGCACGGTGCTCGTCGCGAACGGCAGGAAGCCCGTGAGAAGGAGGGTGCCGATGATCGCGCTCGCGACGACCATGCCTCCGGCGGCCAGGACGAGGGGCGGTAGCGTGTCGCCGGTGCGCTCGGCCATGACGAAGTACACGCACGTGCAGAGGGCGGCACCGAGGGCGAGGAGCGTGCCCCAGAAGTCGAAACGGGCTCCGGCGATGTCGACGACCAGCACCAGCCCCGCCATGGCGACGACGGAACCGGCGATCACCGTCGGTGACGGTCGGCGGCGGGTGGTCAGCCACACCCAGATCACCAGGAGGACGGGCGCCAGATACTGGATGAGGAGGGCGACGGCGACGGGCATCCGCTGCATCGCGGAGAAGTAGAACAGCTGGCAGCCGACGACGGGCATCGCGCCGAACGCGATCAACGCGAGGCCGTGCCGGCGCAAGAAGTGCCGTTCCCGGGCGATCGCCCGAATCAGGAACGGCGACAGCACGAGGGCTGCGACCCCGATCCGGATGAACAGCGCGGCGCCGAGCGACCAGCCGTTCTCGAGCAGCGGCTTCACGAGCGGACCGCTCGACGAGAACGCCAGCGCGGAGGCGATGGCCATGGCCATGCCCGCGGTTCGCCTGCCCGGGACCCCGGTGGGCGCGGTCTCCGGTGCGCCTGCGATGATGGGCAGGGGCGCGGTGGGGTTCGTCATCGGCAGCCTCGATGGTCAGGGGTGAAAGTTATCTACACTCGTGACAGTAACGCTCGCGATCGTCAGGAGTCAACGTGGTCTTCATCCATGACACGGAATTGTCGTTGCGCGCGACGGCTGCGCTGGTCAACACGCTCCCGCTCACGAGCGCGGACGCCGCCGACACGCTCATCGACGGGGACGATCTGGATGCTTTCCTCATCGAGTTCGCCTTCACCGGCGCGATCGTGCGCGACGACGCCGAGCTGCAGGCGATGCGCGGCATCCGGCCGCGCCTCCGCGAGCTCTGGGAGCTCGACCGGGACTCCGCCGTGCCCCACGTCAACGCGATGCTGCGCGACGGTCGCGCGCAGCCCCAGCTGGTCATCCACGACGGATACGACTGGCACATCCATGCGACTCCCGATGACGCGCCTCTGGCCACGCGCGTGCTCGTGGAGGCCGGCATGGCTTTCGTCGACGTCATCCGCGCCGACGCGTACGACCGCGTGCGGATCTGCGCCGCCGACGACTGTGCGGCGGTCTACGTCGACTTCTCGAAGAACGGCTCGAAACGCTACTGCGACACCGGCAACTGCGGCAATCGCATGAACGTCAACGCGTATCGTCGCCGGAAAGCGCGAGAAATCGCTTGATCGCGGCGGCGGCCTCGCGCGGCTTCTCATAGTGGATGAGGTGTCCCACCCCGTCGATCTCGACCAGCTCGGCCTCGGTGAACAGCTCGCGCAGCCGGCGCTCGGCCTCGATCGGGGTGATGTCGTCCTGAACGGCGGCGATGAGCAACGTCGGCTGCGGGATGCGCGGAGCGAACGCGCGGACGTCGTTCGAGACGGACGTCACGAACGCGTCGCGGAGCACGTCGCGATCGGCGAAGCTCGAGAAGTAGGTGTCGTGCTGCTCGTGGACGAACCGGCGCAGGGTCCGGTCTCGCGTCTTGACCATCGCGAGGCTCATCACCCGGACGATGAGCCGGTTGCGCAGCAGTGCTTCGCCCACCCGCCGCGGGAGGCGCGCCCCGACGTCGTAGTACCAGACGGCGAGGCGCGTGAAGACCCCGCGCGGTCCCTCGAGCGCGGGCGCCCCGATGGGGTTGATGAGGATCAGCCGAGGGGTAGGAAGCCCGCCCGCCACCGCGGCGGCGGAGACGATCGAGCCGAATGAGTGGCCGACGACCACCGCGCCGGGAGCGACCACGGCCGCGAATGCGGTGAGCCAGTCGGCGTATGTCTCGAGGTCGTGTTCGCGTCCCGGTATCGCGGGGGTCTCGCCGAAACCCGGCAGGTCGGGCATGATGACGCGCACGTCGCCGAGGTGAGCGACGACGGGCTCGAGACCGTGGTGCTCTCCCCGGAACCCGTGTACCGCCACCAGCGTCTGGGGTGCATCGTCGCGCCCGTAGACCCAGTACGCGGTCGTTCCGCCGAGGATGTCGGCCTCGAGGCGGCGCACCGGGATGCGCGCGAGCAGGGAGTCGTACGGAGAGACGGTCGGCATCCGTCGAGTCTACGGAGGCGGCGCGTCGGATCCGGCATGTCCGACCCGAGCCCTAGCCTCGATTGCGTGGAGCCGGATCGCCCTCTCGTCGTCGCAACGCCCGAACTCGACCTGTGGCCCTGCTCGGCACCCGAATGGTGCCAGGTGGTCGGGGTCTTCGATCTGGAGACAACGGGCGTCGACGTCACCGTGGATCGCATCGTGACGGCGCACGTCGGCGTCCTCGACGCCGACGGAACGCCGGTGCGGGCCGACAGCTGGCTGGCCGACCCGGGAATCGACATCCCCGATGGTGCGGCGGCGATCCACGGCATCACGACTGAGCATGCCCGTCGGCACGGACGGCCCGCGGCCGACGTGGTCGCGGAAGTCGTCGCCGCCCTGCGGGGCCTGTTCGACGCCGGCATCCCGGTGGTGGCGTACAACGCGCCGTTCGATTTCTCGATGCTCAAGTACGAAGCGCTCCGGCACAGGATCGATCCGATCCACTCGCCCTCCCCCGTCATCGATCCGCTCGTCATCGACAAGCGGTACGACCGCTACCGCCGCGGGAAGCGCACCCTCTCGGTCGTCGCCGAGCACTACGCCGTCACGCTCACCGGGGCGCACGAGGCATCCGCAGATGCGATCGCAGCGGGGCGCGTCGCGCAGATTCTCGCCGAGCGGTTCGCCGATGGGATGCCGTCGACCGCCGCCGAGCTTCACACCCGCCAGGTCGGCTGGGCGCGGGCCCAGGCGGAGAGTCTCACCGAGTACTTCGTGAGCATCGGACGGATCGACGCCGACGTCGACGGGTCGTGGCCCATCCGCTGATCGGTCGGCGTCCGGAGGCCCGCCGGGCGGAAGGCTGACGACGGAGCGAGGGCGGCCCCGACCTGCGAGGCCACCCTCGCGGCGGTGCGACGATCCTCAGACCGCGGTCAGCTCCGACGAGCGCTCACGGGTGCGGATCGCGCGGTTGACGCACGATACGACGGCCTTCAGGCTCGCGGTCGAGATGTCGCCGTCTATGCCGACGCCCCAGAGGCGCTGGTCATCGACCTGCAGCTCGACGTAGGCCGCCGCCTGAGCGTCGCCACCCGAGCTCAGCGTGTGCTCGACGTAGTCGTAGAGCGAGATGTCGAAGCCGCGGTCGCGCAGCACCGCGAGGAACGCCGCGATCGGGCCGTTGCCGACACCGGACACATCGTCGTGCTCGTCACCGTCGCGCAGTGTGACGTCGAGCCGGACGTCACCCGACATGTCGCTCTGCGTGCGGGTGCCGAGCAGCTCGAACCGGCCCCACTTGTCGTCGTCGGCCGGTGCGGGCAGGTACTCGTCGGTGAAGATCGACCAGATCTGCTCGCTCGTGACCTCGCCGCCCTCGGCATCCGTCTTCTCCTGCACGACTCCCGAGAACTCGATCTGCAGCTTGCGCGGCAGATCCAGGGCGTGGTCGGTCTTCAGCAGGTAGGCGACGCCGCCCTTGCCCGACTGCGAGTTGACCCGGATCACGGCTTCGTACGAACGACCGAGGTCCTTGGGGTCGACGGGCAGGTAGGGCACCGCCCACTCGATCTCGTCGATCGAGACGCCGTCGGCAGCCGCACGTGCGGACATCGCCTCGAAGCCCTTCTTGATGGCGTCCTGGTGCGAGCCGCTGAACGCGGTGAACACGAGGTCTCCGGCCCACGGGCTCCGCTCGGGCACGGGCAGCTGGTTGCAGTACTCGACCGTGCGCTTGATGCCGTCGACGTCGCTGAAGTCGATCTGCGGGTCGATGCCCTGCGTGAACAGGTTGATGCCGAGCGCGACGAGGTCGACGTTGCCGGTGCGCTCCCCGTTTCCGAACAGGCAGCCCTCGATGCGGTCGGCGCCGGCCATGTAGCCGAGCTCCGCGGCAGCGATCGCGGTGCCACGGTCGTTGTGGGGATGCAGCGACAGCACGACGTTCTCGCGATGCGCGAGGTGACGGCTCATCCACTCGATCGAGTCGGCGTACACGTTCGGCGTGGCCATCTCGACGGTTGCCGGCAGGTTGATGATGACCTTGCGGTCGGGCGTCGGCTCGAAGATCTCGATGACCTGGTTGCAGACGTCGACGGCGAACTCGAGCTCGGTGCCGGTGTAGCTTTCGGGCGAGTACTCGTAGTAGACGGCCGTCTCGGGGATGGTCTGCTCGTACTGGCGGCACAGGCGCGCGCCCTCGAGTGCGATGTCGATGATGCCCTGGCGGTCGGTGCGGAAGACCACCTCACGCTGCAGGATGCTCGTCGAGTTGTACAGGTGGACGATCGCCTGCTTCGCGCCGGCGATCGCTTCGTACGTGCGCTTGATGAGGTGCTCGCGAGCCTGCGTCAGCACCTGGATCGTCACGTCGTCGGGGATCAAGCCGTCCTCGATCAGCTGGCGCACGAAGTCGAAGTCGGTCTGGCTCGCGCTCGGGAACCCGACCTCGATCTCCTTGTACCCCATCTTCACGAGCAGCTCGAACATCACGCGCTTGCGCTCGGGACTCATCGGATCGATGAGCGCCTGGTTGCCGTCCCGCAGATCGACGGCGCACCAGCGGGGCGCCGTCTCGATGCGCTTCGCGGGCCAGGTGCGGTCGGGCAGATCGACGCGGATCTGCTCGTGGAACGGCCGATACTTGTGGATCGGCATGCCCGAAGGCTTCTGGTTGTTCTCCATGGTCGTCTCGCTCTTCCTCATCGGGTGTGACGGGCCAACGCGAAGCTCCGCGACGAGAGAGGCCCTAGAACGAGGACTCGTCGCGGCGACTAAGGAGAAGCAGTCGGCCGAAGCGCATGCGCCCAGGCTACACCCCGCTCGCCGCCGGGACGCACACGGGCGTGCCTCACCTGAGACGAAGGCGTCGTGCGCGACACTGTGGGGATATGAGAACTGCGCGCGCGGGCTCGTCCGCCCTCCTGATGTGTGCGATCGCCCTGACGGCGGGCTGCGCCTCGACGCCCGCGGCCGGCCCGACTTCGCTCGACCCGGCGCCCCCGAGCGGTGAGGTCGTCGCGCAGGGGACGGTCCTCGACGACGGCTCCGGTGCCGAGCTCTGTCTCGGCGCTGTTGCGGAGTCGGCGCCGCCCCAGTGCGACGGCATCCCTGTGAAGGATTGGGACTGGTCCTCGCTTTCCGATGCGACCACGATGTCGGGCTCGACGTGGGGTACCTATGCCGTCCAGGGACGGTACGACGGCTCTGCCCTGACGGTCACCGCGCCCGCCGTCCCGCTGGCGCTCTACGACCCGATGCCGATCCCCGACCCGACGGGCGGCTTGGCCGGCACGGCGGACGACGCGACGCTGCGAGACGTCGAACAACGGGTGCACGACACCCTCGGCGACACCGTGCTCGCCTCCGGTGCGTACGACGGCCGACTCTGGGTCACGGTCGTCTGGGACGACGGAACGCTTCAGGATGCCGCCGACGCCGAGTTCGGCGCGGATGTCGTCGTCGTCCAGTCGGCGATGCGCGAGGTCGGCTAGAACCCGAGGCGTCCCAGCTGCTTGGGGTCGCGCTGCCATTCTTTCGCGACCCGGACCCGCAGCGAGAGGAACACCCGGGTCCCGAGAAGAGGCTCGATCTGTGCGCGGGCACGAGCACCGACATCGGCGAGCCGTGAGCCCTTGCGGCCGATGATGATGGCCTTCTGGCTGTCGCGCTCGACGACGATGTTGGCGTACACGTCCGTGAGGTCGGAGCCCTCACGGGGCGCGACATCCTCCACCGTGACGGCGATCGAGTGGGGCAGTTCGTCGCGCACGCCCTCGAGGGCCGCTTCTCGGATGATCTCGGCGATCCGGTCCTCGGTCGACTCGTCCGTCACCACATCGTCGGGGTACAGCGCCGGCCCTTCGGGCATCAGCGCGAGCAGCTCGTCGGCCAGCACGTCGAGCTGGTCCTCGGTGACGGCGGACAACGGGATCACAGCTGCCCAGTCCTCGCGAAGGCTGTCGACCTCCATGAGGCGCTCCATGATCTCATCGCGGGTCGCCAGGTCGGTCTTGGTCACGATGGCGACCTTCTTCGCGCGGGTGTAGCCGTCGAGCGACGCGGCGATGCGGCGGTCACCGGGCCCGACCTTGTCCACGGCGGGCACGAGGAAGCCGATGACGTCGACGTCACCCAGCACCTGCTCGACGAGGTCGTTCAGGCGCTGGCCGAGCAGGGTGCGCGGCTTGTGGATGCCGGGCGTGTCGACGATGACCAGCTGTCCGCCGGGCCGATTCAGGATGCCGCGGATCGCGCGCCGCGTCGTCTGCGGCTTGTCGCTCGTGATCGCGACCTTCTCCCCCACCAGGGCGTTCGTCAGCGTGGACTTCCCGACGTTGGGGCGTCCGACGAAGGTCACGAACCCCGATCGGCTCTCTGCTGCGGTCATCTGCTGTCTTCTCCTCTTCGTGCCACGCGGACCTCTCCGGTCCGCGGGTGCGTCGTGTCGTCCGTCTCGTCGGCGGGGGCGCGTTCGACGAAGACGGTCGCGAGTCCCCGCCCGCGGCCACGCGAGACGCCGCCGGTGATCGTGATCCCGTCGACGGTCACGGTCGCCCCCGGCATCGGGACCCGGCCGAGCGTCTTGCCGAGCAGCCCGCCGATGGAGTCGACGTCGTCATCGTCCAGCTCGATGCCGAAAAGTTCGCCGACCTCGTCGAGGCCGAGCCGGGCACTCACGCGGTAACGGCCGGGTTCGAGCTCGACGACCTCCGCCGCGCCGCGGTCGTACTCGTCGGCGATCTCACCGACGAGCTCCTCGATGAGGTCCTCGAGGGTGATCAGGCCGGCGACCCCGCCGTACTCGTCGACGACGAGGCACACGTGGACGGCATCCCGTTTCATCTGCTGCAGCAGCGATTCGGCGCGCATCGACTCGGGGACGAACACGGCGGGCCGCGCCACGCGGCCCACGGGTACGTCGCGCCATCCCTTCGCCTCGCCGTAGGAGAACTGCACGAGGTCCTTGAGGTAGACGACGCCGACGATGTCGTCGCGCTCGTCGTCCGTGACCGGCACCCGCGACACGCCGCGCTCGAGGAACAGCGCGAGCGCTTCGTGCGTCGTGGCCGTCTGCGGCACCGTGACCATGTCGGTCCGGGGCACCATCACCGCACGGACGAGCGTGTCGGTGAAATCGAAGACCGAATGGATGAGGTCGCGATCGTCGGCTTCGATGAGGTCCTGCGAAACCGCCTCGTCGACCATGCTCAGGAGCTGCTCTTCGGAGGCGAAGGAGGTGCCGCGCGAGACGCCCGGCGTGACGCGATTGCCCACGATCACCAGGAGGTGGGCGAGAGGTCCCAGCACGATGCGGGCACCGCGCACGATCGGAGCGCACGCGATAAGCAGGCCACGGGCGTGCTGACGCCCGACCGATCGCGGGCTCGCGCCGACCAGAACGAAGGACACCGCCGTCATGAGCAGGGCGGCGACGAGGATCGCCCACCACAGATTCTCGAGCGCGAGAGTCAGCGCCGCCGTGACGAACACCGCAGCCGTCGACTCCGCGAGGATGCGGATGAAGACGACGGCGTTCGCGTGGGCCGTCGTGTCATCGGCGATGCGGCGGAGCGCCTGCTGGCGCCGGCTGGACTCCGCCCAGTCGGCGAGGTCAGCGCGCGATGTGACACCGAGGGCGGCATCGAGAGCGGCCATCAGACCCCCGAGCGCGACGAGGAACACCGCGCCGAGGACGAGGAGGAAGACGGTCACGCGCGGCGGCGCTCGCTTGCGTGGAAAGCCGAGATCAACTCGCGCTGGAGGCCGAACATCTCGCGCTCCTCCTCCGGCTCGGCGTGATCGAACCCGAGCAGGTGCAGCAGCCCGTGCGTCGTGAGGAGGATGAGCTCGTCGAGCGTCGTGTGGCGCGCGGCCTGCGCCTGCGCCTCGGCCACCTGCGGGCACAGCACGATATCGCCGAGAAGTCCCGGCGGGGTCGGGGCGTCCTCGGTGCCCGGGCGGAGCTCGTCCATCGGGAAGCTGAGCACGTCGGTGGGGCCGGGCTCGTCCATCCACTGCACGTGGAGAGACTCCATGGCGCCCTCGTCGACGAGGAGGATGGCGAGGTCGGCGTCCGGGCTCACGTTCAGCTGCGCGAGGTTGTGCTCGGTCAGGCGCAACAGCACGGTCTCGTCGACGGACACGCCGGATTCGTTGGTGATCTCGATGGTCATGAACGTCCTCGTTTCGGGAGTCGGTCGCGCGGACCGACGGGCCGTGTCGCGGTGCGCCGCTCGGCCCGGTTGGCGAACTCGCTGGCCTCGTCGCGCTCACGACGCGCGGCCAGCCGCTGCTCGTCGTACTCGCTGTACGCGTCGACGATCCGGCCGACGAGAGTGTGCCGCACGACGTCCTCGCTGGTGAGGGTGGCGAAATGAATGTCGTCGATGCTCTTCAGAACGCGTGTCACGGTGCGCAGGCCGGACGTCCCCTGGGGAAGGTCGACCTGTGTGATGTCGCCGGTGACGACCATGCGCGTGCCGAACCCGAGACGCGTGAGGAACATCTTCATCTGCTCGGGCGTGGTGTTCTGCGCTTCGTCGAGCACGACGAACGAATCGTTCAGGGTGCGTCCGCGCATGTACGCCAGCGGCGCGACCTCGATCGTGCCGGTGGCCATGAGCTTGGGGACGAGCTCGGGGTCGAGCATCTCGTTGAGAGCGTCGTACAGCGGCCGGAGGTACGGGTCGATCTTGTCGGTGAGGGTGCCGGGCAGGAAGCCGAGGCGCTCTCCCGCTTCCACGGCGGGGCGCGTCAGGATGATGCGATTGACTTCCTTGCGCTGCAAGGCCTGCACCGCCTTCGCCATCGCGAGGTAGGTCTTGCCGGTTCCCGCGGGGCCGATGCCGAAGACGATCGTGTTCTCGTCGATCGCGTCGACGTAGGCCTTCTGCCCCAGCGTCTTCGGCCGGATCACCTTGCCGCGCGAGGAGAGGATCGCCTCCCCCAGCACCTCGGACGGGCGCGGGCCTTCATCGCCCTTTCGCCGCTGCAGGATGCGACTGGACGTCGACACGTCGCTCGGATCGAGGCCTTGCCCGGCCCGTGCCATGGCGATCAGCTCGTCGACGAGCGACTTCGCGGCGGCGACGTCTTCGTTCGAGCCCGTCAGGGTGATTTCGTTGCCGCGGACGAGGACGTCGACGTCGGGGTGCTCCCGCTCGATGACGCGCAGGAGGCGGTCTTGGGGCCCGAGCAGCTGGACCATGGCGACACCGTCGGCGAGGATCGTCGCGACGGCGGGTTCGGAAGCATCAGCCACCGAGGCTCCCTTCGGAGAGGCCACCGGCGAGGACGTGCGCGTGAACGTGGAACACGGTCTGTCCTGCGCCGGGGCCGGTGTTGAAGATCAAACGGAAGTCGCCGTCGGAATGCTCGGCAGCGACGGAGTTCGCGAGCCCGACGAGCTCGCTGAGGAGGGCGGGGTCGCCCGCGGCGAGCTCGACCACGGTGCGGTAGCGCTCGGTCTTGGGGATCACGAGGAGGTGAACCGGAGCCTGCGGCGCGATGTCGCGGATCGCGAACGCGTTCTCGGTCTCGGCGATGATCTCGGAGGGGATCTCGCCGCGGAGGATGCGCGTGAAGACAGACGGTTCGCTCATGCGTTCAGTCTATCGACGGGGTGCGGTGGCGGGACGGGCGGCGTCACCAGCGACCGAGGGCGACGTTGACGACGCCGAGCGCAGCGGGGCCGGCCGTCGACGTCCGCAGGACCGTGTTCCCCAGACGCACCGCGACCGCGCCGGCCGCGACGAGCGCGTCCAGCTCCTCGGCTGCGATCCCGCCCTCGGGACCGACCACGAGCGACACGTCGCCCTCGCCCAATTCGACCTCGCTCAGTCGCCGCGTCGCCGTCGGCTCGAGCACCAGCACTCGCTCGGAGCCGCATCGCGCCGCGAGCTCCGTCGTCGACACGGGCGCGTCGACGGCGGGCAGCCACGCGCGATGCGCCTGCTTCGCCGCTTCGCGCGCGATGGTTGCCCACCGCTGCACACCGCGCTCGACCTTCGGTCCGCTCCACCGCGAGACGCTTCGCGCAGCCTGCCAGGGCACGATCGCATCGACGCCGAGCTCGGTGCAGGCCTGCACCGCGAGCTCGTCGCGATCGCCCTTCGCGAGCGCCTGGATCAGCGTCACGCGCCGTGCGGGCGCGGGATGCTCGACTCGCGAGAGCGCCTCGATGCGGACGAGCTTCGGATCGGCTGCGGTGACGGTGCCCTCGAGCCACGCCCCCGCGCCGTCGCCCACCGTCACCGTCTCACCGACACGCACGCGACGGACGCCGGCCGCGTGATGAGCCTCGGCGCCGGTGAGGTCGACGAACTCGCCCGGCCGAGTGATGAGCGGCGGGTCGACGAGGAAGTGCAGGGCCATGCGCTCAGCTGTTCCGGAACCGATCGCGGAGCTTGGCGAAAAGGCCCTGGTGGAACTCCGCGAGCTGTGGCGCGGGCGACTTCGTGCGCTTCTTCAGCTCCTCGATGAGGGCCCGCTCCTTGGCATCCAGACGCGTCGGGGTGACGACGTGAACGCCGACACGCAGGTCGCCGCGCGTCGAGCCGCGAAGCGGCGTGATGCCGCGACCCTTGACGGTGAGGACGTCGCCGGACTGGACGCCCGGGCGCAGCTCGAGCTCGACCGGACCGTCGAGCGACTCGATCGTGGTGCTGGTGCCCAGGACGGCGTCGGGCATCGACACCTCGAGCGTGGCGAGCAGATCGTCGCCCTCGCGGCTGAACACGTCGTGCGGAGCGACCGTGACCTCGAGGTACAGATCGCCGTTGGGGCCGCCGGCGGGACCGACCTCGCCGGATCCGGGGAGCTGCAGGCGCAACCCGGTCTCGACGCCTGCGGGGATGTCGAGCGAGACGGTGCGGCGAGCCCGGACGCGTCCCTGCCCCTGGCAGGTCGTGCACGGGTACGGGATCGTCGTGCCGTAACCCTGGCAGACGTTGCAGGGCTGCGACGTCACGACGTTGCCCAGCAGGCTGCGGACGGTGCGCTGCACGTTGCCCGCGCCGTGGCAGACGTCGCAGGTGACCGGCTGCGTTCCCGGCTGGCAGCACGAGCCCTGGCAGGTGTCGCAGAGCACCGCGGTGTCGACCTCGATGTCGCGATGCACGCCGAAGACGACGTCGCCGAGCTCGAGGGTGACCCGGACGAGCGCATCCTGTCCGCGTTCGCGCCGGGAGCGCGGACGCCCGGCGCGACCGCCGCCTCCGGCGCCGCCGCCGAAGAAGGTCTCGAAGATGTCGCTGAATCCGCCGAAGCCCGCGGCGCCGCCGAAGCCGCCGGCGGAGTCGCCGCCCATGTCGTAGCGCTGACGCTGCTCCGGATCGCTGAGGACGTCGTAAGCATGCGTGACGAGCTTGAATCGCTCGGACGCATCCTCTCCCGGGTTGACGTCGGGGTGCAGTTCTCGTGCCAGGCGTCGGTACGCCTTCTTGATCTCGTCGGGCGACGCGTCGCGCGCAACGCCCAGGACCTCGTAGTGGTCAGCCACGGATCGCCTTTCCGCCCGTTCGGGCGTGGGTGGGGTGGGTCAGCGGGACTTCTCGTCTTCGTCGAGAAGCCGGCTGAGGTAGTGCGCGACGGCGCGGACCGTCGCGAGGTTCGTCGGGTAGTCCATGCGCGTCGGGCCCATGAGGCCGACGCGTGCATGCGAGCCCGGGACGTCGTAGTCGCTCGTGACGACCGAAGCTTCGGAGAGCCCGTACGCCTCGTTCTCGCGGCCGATTCGCGCTGCGACGCCGCGGTCGTCGGCGACCATCTCGCCCATGAGCCGAAGCAGCGTCACCTGCTCCTCGATGGCTTCGAGCAGCGGATAGATACTGCCGCGGAAATCCGCCTCTCGCCGCGCGAGCGTGGCGGTGCCGGCCATGACGAGGCGGTCCTGCCGGAACGTCTCGAGCTCTTCGACCAGGATGCGGGCGATCTCGCGCACCGCATCGCCGATCGGGTCGCCGACCGACTCGCTCTCCGCGAGCGCCGACACCGCGGTGACGGCGTCTCGCACGGCGACGCCGGTGACAGCGGCGCGCAGCGTCGCCTTGGCTACGGCGAATTGCGCTTCGTCGAGGAGCGTGCGTACCACGCCCACCCGCTGGGAGACACGGCCGGTGTCGGTGACGACGATGACGACGAGTCGTCCGCCGCCGAGGTCGACCAATTCGAGGTGCGAGACCTGCGCGCGCGCGAAGGACGGGTACTGCACCATTGCGACCTGGCCCGTCAGCTGGGTGAGCGCACGGACCGTCCGAACGAGCAGGTCGTCGAGGTCGGTGGGGCCGTCGAGGAAGGTCGTGATGGCCGAGCGCTGGGCGGCGCTCAGGGGGCGAAGGCCTGCCAGATGGTCGACGAAGACGCGGTAGCCCTTATCGGTCGGCACGCGTCCGGATGACGTGTGGGGCGCGGCGATGAGCTCCTCGTCCTCGAGGAGCGCCATGTCGTTGCGGATCGTGGCAGCCGAGACGCCGAAGGCGTGGCGCTCGACGATCGACTTGCTTCCCACGGGCTCGCGGGTGTCGACATAGTCCTGCACGATCGCCCGCAGCACCTGCAGTCCGCGCTCTGAGACCATGTCCGTCACCTCCTGTTTGGCACTCGATGTCTGCGAGTGCCAATTCTACCGCGTGGGCGAGGCGGGTCGCCGCCCGGGATCACTCGGTGAGCGCCCGTACGACCGCATCGGCCATGAGGCGTCCGCGGCGAGCCAGGACGACCCGACCGCGGACGGCGTCCGCGCCTTCGATGAGCCCGTCGGCGATGAGCGATGCGACGGCACGGCGCGAGTCGTTCGCGAGCTCATCGACGGCGAGCCCATCCACGATGCGCGATCGCAGCAGGACGGACTCGAGCCGTCGGGCCTCGGCATCCGGGCGCTCGCGGCCTGCGGCGGGAGACTCGCCCGCGGAGAGCCGCTGAGCATATGCCGCCGGGTGTTTCACGTTCCACCAGCGGAGGCCCGCGATGTGACTGTGCGCGCCCGGCCCGTAACCCCACCAGTCGGTTCCGCGCCAGTAGGCCAGGTTGTGACGCGAGCGCTGGTCGGTCGACCGTGCCCAGTTCGACACCTCGTACCAGGAGAAGCCGGCGGCGGCGAGACGCTCGTCGGCCAGCTCATACATGTCTGCCTGGAGGTCGTCGTCGGGAGCGGGTACCTCACCACGGCGGATCTGGCGCTCGAGGCGCGTGCCCTCCTCAATGATGAGCGCGTAGGCGGAGACGTGATCGGGCTCGAGCGCGACTGCGGTCTCGACGGAGCGCCGCCAATCGTCGAGGCTCTCCCCCGGCGCTCCGTAGATCAGGTCGACCGAGACGTCGAGTCCCGCCCCGCGCGCGGCAGCGACGGCGGTGGCGACGTTGGCGGGATCGTGCGTCCGGTCGAGGGCCGCCAGCACGTGCGGTACGGCCGACTGCATGCCGATCGACAGGCGCGTCACGCCCGCCGCCGCCAGCGCGTCGGCGACCCGAGGGTTCATCGTGTCGGGGTTCGCCTCGACGGTGACCTCCGCGCCGGCGGCGATGCCGAACGTGTCCCGCACTCCGCTCAGCATCCGAGCGAGGTCTCCGGCCGGAAGCAACGTGGGAGTGCCGCCGCCGAAGAACACCGTCTGCGCCGAACGCCGGGGGCCGCGCTCGTCCATCACATCGGCCGAGAGGGCGATCTCGCGCAGCACCTCGTCGGCGTAGGCATCTTGCCGCGCGCCACGTAGCTCTGTGGCGGTGTAGGTGTTGAAGTCGCAGTAGCCGCACCGCACCCGGCAGAACGGAACGTGCAGGTACACCCCGAACGGGACGTCGGGGTCGATGACGAGGTCGTCCGGCAGCGTCCCGCCGACCGGCACCGGATCACCGATCGGCAGTGCCGCGCCCATCAGGCCTCAGGCGTCGCGTACAGCGGCGAGATCGCGCGGAGGTATCCCTGAAACAGCATCCGGCGGCGGCGGCGGACGAGACTCTTGAGCATGCGGTAAGCCAATGCCGTCGGCCGATCGAACGCCCGCACGACGAACCAGACCTCATCGTTATCGCGCCACTCGAGGAGGAAGGACTCCTCGCCGCTCACGACGGAACCGCCGACGGTCCCGAGAGCGAACGCGACCCGGCGGGGCTCCTCGTCAACGAAGATCACGCGGAGCTCCGCATCCGCATTCAGCCCCGACACACGCCCGTGCACCTGAAGCGTGGTGCCGGCTCCGACGTAGGGGGTGCCGTCCGCCGCGAAGCGCTGCTCGTGCTCCATGCTGCTGGGCGCGACGGCGTTTCCCTGGTCGTCGAACGCGACGCCGGTGTACATCGGTCCCGATGCGGGCCGCACATCCGCGACTCGCAAACCCGCCCCACGGAGCGCTGCCCACGACATGAGGAGGTCGGCGGCGGTGTCGAAGCGAGCCTGCCCGCTCCCGATCCGCCAGGCGTCTTCGGCCGGGATGCTGTGTTCGGGCGGATACGCCATGAGGTCGTGCGCGCGTGTCGCGCCGACCGCCGCGTAGTCGACGGTCTCGTCCCGGAAGGTCCCGCGTCGCTGATGCATGGGTCTCCTCGTTGCTCCCCGTGGGGCTACTTCTTGTCCTTGCCTTCGACGTCGCCCGACAGCGCGGCGATGAACGCCTCCTGCGGCACCTCGACGCGGCCGACCATCTTCATGCGCTTCTTGCCCTCTTTCTGCTTCTCGAGGAGCTTGCGCTTACGCGTGATGTCACCGCCGTAGCACTTGGCGAGGACGTCCTTGCGAATCGCGCGGATGTTCTCGCGGGCGATGATGCGTGCGCCGATGGCGGCCTGAATCGGCACTTCGAACTGCTGGCGCGGGATGAGCTTGCGCAGGCGCTCGGTCATCATCGTGCCGTAGGCGTAGGCCTTCTCGCGGTGGACGATCGAGCTGAACGCGTCGACCTTCTCACCCTGCAGGAGGATGTCGACCTTCACCAGGTCGGCGGTCTGCGACCCGGCGGGCTCGTAGTCGAGGCTCGCGTATCCCTGCGTGCGCGACTTGAGGTGGTCGAAGAAGTCGAAGACGATCTCGCCGAGCGGCATGTTGTAGCGCAGCTCGACGCGATCCTCGCTCAGGTAGTCCATGCCGAGGAGGGTGCCGCGGCGCGACTGGCAGAGCTCCATGACCGTGCCCACGTAGTCCTTCGGGGCGAGAATGCCGACCTTCACGACCGGCTCGGACACCTCGGCGACACGCCCGTCGGGGTACTCGCTGGGGTTGGTCACCACGACGGTCTCGCCGGTGTCGGTCGCGACCTCGTAGGTCACCGACGGTGCCGTCGTGATGAGGTCGAGGCCGAACTCGCGCGACAGGCGCTCGGTGATGATCTCGAGGTGGAGCAGCCCGAGGAAGCCGCAGCGGAATCCGAATCCGAGCGCGACCGAGGTCTCCGGCTCGTACTGGAGCGACGCGTCCGACAGCTTGAGCTTGTCGAGAGCCTCGCGCAGGTCGCCGTAGTCGCTGCCGTCGATCGGGTAGATGCCGGAGAACACCATCGGCTTGGGGTCGGTGTATCCGGGCAGCGCCTCGGACGCCGGCTTGCGGTGGTTGGTGATCGTGTCGCCCACCTTGGACTGGCGGACGTCCTTCACACCCGTGATCAGGTAGCCGACCTCGCCGACGCCGAGTCCCTTCGTGGGGATCGGCTCGGGGCTCGACACGCCGATCTCGAGCAGCTCGTGCGTCGCGCGCGTCGACATCATCTGGATGCGCTCGCGCGGTTCGAGCTTGCCGTCGACCATGCGGACGTAGGTGACGACGCCGCGGTAGGCGTCGTAGACCGAGTCGAAGATCATCGCGCGCGCCGGCGCCTCGGGGTCGCCGACGGGGGCGGGAATGCGGTCGACGATGCGATCCAGCAGATCTTCGACCCCCATGCCGGTCTTGCCGCTGACACGGAGAACATCTTCCGGGTCTCCGCCGATGAGGTTCGCGAGCTCCGCGGCGTACTTCTCGGGGTCGGCCGCCGGGAGGTCGATCTTGTTGAGAACCGGGATGATCTGCAGGTCGTTCTCGAGTGCGAGGTAGAGGTTGGCGAGGGTCTGCGCCTCGATGCCCTGCGCGGCGTCGACGAGCAGGATGGCTCCTTCGCACGCGGCGAGAGAGCGGCTGACCTCGTACGTGAAGTCGACGTGACCGGGCGTGTCGATCATGTTCAGCGCGAACGTGCCGGAGTCCTTCGACCACGGCATCCGGACCGCCTGGCTCTTGATCGTGATGCCGCGCTCGCGCTCGATGTCCATGCGGTCGAGGTACTGGGCGCGCATGTCGCGGTCGGCGACGACACCGGTGATCTGCAGCATCCGGTCGGCCAGCGTCGACTTGCCGTGGTCGATGTGGGCGATGATGCAGAAGTTGCGGATGAGCTCGGGCGGCGTTGCGGCAGGCGCGAGCGGCTGGAGTGCGCGCGGAGACATGTCCCGGAGAGTCTACCCGGGGCCGCGCGACGGCACTGCCGCGAACCCTCGCGCGCGGGATGGTACGAGGCCGAAGGCTGGACACGCCAGCACTCAGCTGGGTGATAAACAATTAACCATTCCGCTACTTGCCGAACACGTCGATGACGTCGAATGCTCAATGCGGCGGCCGGTGGTTGCGCGAAATCCCCCGCGCCCGGCCCGCCCCGGGAGAGCACCGTGATCACAGCAGACCCTGTCGCGCCCGCGCGACGCCCCTGGCACAGATGGGTGGCCTCCAGCGCCGCCGTCGCGATCGTGGCGGGAGGTGTGGGGTGGGCCGCGATGCCCGCGAGTGCCGCGGTCGGCGCTGACGCGCCCGTCGTGATCAACGAGATCTACGGCGGCGGTGGAAACAGCGGCGCACCCCTGAACCGCGACTTCATCGAGCTTCGCAACACCTCGGATGCCGCTGTCTCGCTCGACGGCTGGAGCGTCCAGTACGCGTCGAGCACGGGAGCCAACTGGCAGGTGACTGCTCTCGCGGGTGCCACCATCGAACCCGGCGGGCACCTGCTGATCGGCCAGGCCATCGGCGGTAACGCCGCGCTGCCCGGCTTCACGGCCGACATCGAGGGCTCCATCCCGATGAGCGGCACGCAGGGCAAGGTCGCGCTCGTGAACTCGACGGCCGCGCTCAGCGGTGGATCGGGCCTCGCGCAGAACGACGCTGTCGTCGACTACGTCGGGTGGCGCAACGCGACCGACTTCGCCGGTTCTGGCGCGGCACCGGCGACGACCAACGCGACGAGCATCGCCCGGGACGACCAGGGCGCGAACACCGCCGACAACGGGGCCGACTTCACGGCCGGTGCACCGACGCCCCAGGGCGCAGCCGGGACGATCCCCGAGCAGCCGGGTGAGCCGGAGCAGCCGGGTGAGCCGGAGCAGCCCGGCGACCCCACGACGGTGACGATCGCCGAGATCCAGGGCACGGGCAGCCGTTCGCCGCTCGACGGCCAGACGGTGACGACCGAAGGCATCGTGACCGCCCACTACCCCACCGGCGGGTTCGACGGCTACGTCATTCAGACCGGTGGCACGGGCGGGGCGATCGACTTCCAGACGCACACGGCGTCGGATGCCGTATTCGTCTACTCGCCGCAGGGCGTCGGCGAGGTCTCGCTCGGAGACACCGTGCGCGTCACCGGTGTCGTCGGCGACTACTTCGGCCTGACGCAGGTGAACGTGCCCGCCGGCGCGGCGTCCCGGATCGATCCGGCCGCGCCCGTGGAGCCGGCGACGGTGGGCTGGCTCACGGATCCTGCGCAGCGCGAGGCGCTCCAGTCGATGGTGATCGCTCCGCAGGGAGACTTCGTCGTGGCGGACAACTACGACCTCAACAAGTTCGGCGAACTCGTGCTGGCCACCGGCACGGAGCCGTTCCGGCAGCCGACCGACGTGGGCCGGCCGGGCTCGCCCGAGGCGGCCGCGGCCGTCAGCGATCGGGATGCGCGTCGCGTCGTATTGGACGACGGCTCGCGGACGAACCTCGGCACCGCGAAGCTCACGCCGCCGTACGTCTCGACCACCGATCCGGTCCGCGTCGGGGCGAGCGTCACGTTCGATGAGCCCGTCGTCCTCGACTACCGCAACAACACGTGGAAGTTCAACCCGATCCGTCACATCGTCGGGGACGGCACCCGTGACGACGGCATCACCGTGGAGAACACCCGCACGGCAGCACCCGCCGCGGTCGGCGGGGACGTCTCCGTCGCCTCGTTCAACGTCCTCAACTACTTCACGACGCTCGGCGTCGAAGACATCCGCTGCGAGAGCTACACCGACCGCGAGGGCAACGGCACGAACGTCAGCGGCGGCTGCACGCAGCGCGGTGCCTGGGATTCCGCATCGTTCGTGCGCCAGCAGGCCAAGATCGTCTCGGCCATCACGGCACTCGATGCGTCCGTGGTGGGTCTCATGGAGATCGAGGACTCGGCGCGCCTCGGCGATGAACCCGACGCCGCTGTCGCTGCGCTGGTGCGGGCTCTCAACGCTGCCGCGGGGTCGGAGCGCTGGGCATACGTCCCGTCGTCCTCGGAGCTGCCCGCAGCCTCGACCCGCGACGCGATCTCCAACGCGATCGTCTACCAGCCGGCGGAGGTCACTCCGATCGGTGCCGCCCGTGCCCTTGGCGACCAGTCCGGCAACGGCCAGGCGTTCCAGAACGCCCGCGAGCCGATCGGGCAGAGCTTCGCTCCGGCCGGGGGCGGCGAGGAGTTCTTCTTCGTCGTCAACCACTTCAAGTCGAAGGGGTCGGGCGATTCCGCCACGGACGGAGACGTCGACGCGAACGACGGCCAGGGAGCGTGGAACGCCTCTCGCGTGCGGCAGGCGGAGGCGCTCGACGCCTGGGTCGAGCAGGCGCGCGGCGATGTCGACGCCGTGGTTCTCGCCGGTGACTTCAACTCGTACTCACGAGAGGACCCGCTCGAGGTCCTGTACGAGGCGGGCTACGTCGATGCCGGCATCGCCTACGACCTGGCCCAGCCGACCTACCAGTACAGGGAGCTCGCCGGCTCACTCGACCACATCCTCATGAACGAGGCCGCGTTCGAGCGCTCCACCGGTGCCGACATCTGGAACATCAACGCCGCCGAGTCGATCTTCTTGGAGTACAGCCGGTACAACTACTTCCCGGTGGACTTCCACGATGACGGCCCCTACCGTTCCTCCGACCACGACCCGGTCAAGGTCGGCCTCTCGGCGGAGGCAACGGCCCCGGTCGAGCCCATTGATCTGACGCTGCTCGGGGTCAACGACTTCCACGGCCGCATCACCGGCGTCACGCCCGCCAAGCCCGCCGAGGGCAAGGTGGAGGCCCAGCCCGAGGTTCCGGGGACCGTCGGGTTCGCCGGAACCATCGAGGAGCTGCGCGCCGCTGCACCCGACGCTGTGCTGCTGTCGGCCGGTGACAACATCGGGGCGTCTCTGCCGGCGTCGTCACTCGTTCAGGACGAGCCGACGCTCGACGTGCTGAACGCCCTTGATCTGCGGGCGAGCGCGGTGGGCAACCACGAGTTCGACCGCGGCTTCGCCGACCTGCGCGACCGCGTCATCCCGCGTGCGGACTTCTCGCACCTCGGGGCGAACGTCTACGCCGCCGGCACGACCGATCCCCAGTTCGACGAGTACGAGCTCATCGAGTCTCAGGGCCTCACGATCGGCGTCATCGGCGTCGTGACGGAGGAGACCGCGTCGCTGGTGAGCGGCGCGGGCATCGCCGGTCTCGAGTTCGGCGACCCCGTCGAAGCGGTCAACCGCGTCGCAGCCGACCTCACCGACGGCTCCGGCGACCAGGCCGACGTCATCGTCGCGCTCTACCACGAGGGTGCGGCCGACAGCGCCTCGGACGCGAGCCTCGACGAGGCCGTCGCCGACAGCGCGGTCTTCGCCCGCATCGTCACCGAGACCTCCCCCGAGGTCGACGCCATCTACACCGGTCACACGCACAAGCTGTACGCGTGGTCGGCGCCGATCCCGGGAACGGACCGGACGCGACCGATCGTCCAGACCGGCTCGTACGGCGAGTTCGTCGGCAAGGTCGTCCTTTCGGTCGATCCCACGAGCGGTGAGGTCGTCTCGCACTCACAGGAGAACGTCGGCCAGACCACGACGCCCGCCGCCGACCTGATCGCGACCTACCCGCGCGTCGCCGAGGTCGACGAGATCGTCCGGCAGGCGCTCGCGAACTTCGCCGAGATCGGCAACACGCCGGTCGCGACGATCTCCGCCGACATCACGAGCGCCTACTCGGGCGGCTCGTATGTCGACGGCGCCTATGCCGGCGGCAAGCGCGACGACCGGGCGTCGGAGTCCTCGCTCGGAAACCTCGTCGCGGAGTCGATCCGCTCCAACCTGGCGAACTTGCCGAACGGCGCGCAGATCGGCGTGACGAACTCCGGCGGCCTTCGGGCCGACCTGTTCGACACGCAGGCCGAGTTCGGGGCCAACGCGGTCGCGGGCGTGCCGGACGGCACGATCACCTGGGGTCAGGCGTACGCCGTGCTGCCGTTCAATAACACGATGGCCCTCGTGACCCTCACGGGCGCCGACTTCGTGCGCGTCCTCGAGCAGCAGTGGCAGCGCGATAAGGACGGCAACGTGCCGTCGCGTCCGTACCTGCAGCTGGGCCTGTCCGACAATGTGACCTACACGTTCGACGACACCCGCCCGGAGGGCAGCCGGATCACCTCGGTCACGGTCGACGGGCAGCCGCTCGACCTCGACGCCGAGTACCGCATCGGCACGCTCTCGTTCCTCGCATCCGGGTCGGGAGACAACTTCCGCGCCTTCGCCGCGGGCACCGACTACGTCGATACCGGCTTCCTCGACCACGAGGCCTGGATCGAGTACCTCGGCGCGCAGCAGCCCGTCGCGCCGTCGTTCACGAAGCACGCCGTCCGGGTCCAGGGGGTGCCCGAGACCGCAGCTGCGGGCTCGACGCTCCAGCTCACCGTGTCGAACCTCGACATGACGAGCCTCGGAGCGCCCCCGAACGGTTCGGTGGATGTGTCCCTCGGCGGCCTGGTCATCGCGTCCGCACCGGTCGCCGGCGGAAGCGCGGTCGTGTCCGTGCCGCTTCAGACTGGCCTCCCTGACGGCGCCGCGGAGCTCGTCCTGACGACGGATGCCACGGAGACGACGGTCACCATCCCCGTTCGGATCGGCGAGCCGAGCACCGAGCCGGGTACCGACCCGGGCACGGCGGCGTGGGCGCAGGTCGAGCTCTCCACCACCCGCGTCGAGCAGGGCGGGTTCATCGATGTGCGGGTCTCGGGCCTCGAGCCCGGCCAGCAGATCGGTGCGACCCTCTTCAGCGAGCCGATCGAGGTACGTGGCATCCCGGCCGCTGACGGCTCCGGCGTCACGTCATTCCGGGTGGCTATTCCCGCAGACTTCGCGGTGGGAGCCCACACGCTGCGGATCTCGACGGCCGGCGAGGAGCCGCTGGAGTTCGCGATCACCGTCGTGCGCTCGGGGCAGCTCGCGGTGACCGGCGCGGAGACGCCGCTCGGCGTTCTGCTCGCGGGAGCGATGCTCCTCGTCGCGGGCGGCGTCATCGCGGTGACGCGGCGACGAGGTGCCGTCTCGGAGCGATGATTTCGCGGGCACGCTGATGCGACGTGAGGGCGGCCGGGATCACCGGTCGCCCTCACTCGTTCATGTGCTCGCCGAGCTGCTCCCCCGCGCAGGGTTCGGGTCCGTAGGGTGGAAGCATGACCGCGCAGGTGGTGCTCGTGCACGGGATCCGGACCTCGGCCACGATGTGGCGCGCTCAGGTGGCCCACCTCCGGGATCGCGGCATCCCCGTCACGGCGCTCGACCTGCCCGGCCACGGCACTCGCATGGCCGAGACCTTCACCCTCGATGGTGCGTTCACGACGATCGACGATGCGGTTCGGGATGCCGCTGAGCGCGGCCCCGTGTTGCTGGTGGGCCACTCGATGGGCGGGCTGCTGAGCACCGCTTACGTCGGCCGCGAGGAACGCCCGCCGGTGTCGGCGTTCATCGCCGCGTCCTGCACCGCGATCCCCCGTGGCTTCGGCCTCGCGGTGTACCGAGCGCTCGCCCTCGGGTTCGACCGCTTGCCCGGCCGTGGCCAGCGGATCACCGACTGGGTCCTCGACCGCACGCTTCCCGTCGAGACCCGGCCGGACTTCGGCGCCGGCGGATACGCCTACGACGCGCAGGACGTTGCGCTCGCGAGCCTGTCGGTGCTCGACCTGCTCGCCGCGATCCGACGGATCGATGTGCCGACCTGGTTCGTGAACGGTCAGTACGACCAGCTGCGCGTCAATGAACGGCTGTTCGCGAAGCTCGCGCCCGAGGCGGAGTTGATCGTCGTCCCCCGCACCAGCCACCTCGTCACGGCCATGCGTCCGCGCGTGTTCAACACGGTCATGGATCTCGCCCTCGCGACCCTCGCGAATACCGGCTCTCGCGACACGACCTGATAGACTCTGACGTCGGCTTGCCGTGTGGGTTCCTCCCTCACACGACCGCCGTGCGGCATCCCTCTACTGTCGCCCGGCACATCCACCGAAAACTCCGAACGAAAGATACGTCGAACGTGGCGAACATCAAGTCGCAGATCAAGCGCAACAAGACCAACGAGAAGGCGCGCGAGCGCAACAAGGCCGTCAAGAGCGCGCTGAAGACCGAGGTGCGTCGCACCCGCGAGGCCATCGCCGCCGGCGACAAGGCCGCTGCCGAGAAGGCGCTGGCCAAGGCCACGAAGAAGCTCGACAAGGCCGTGAGCAAGGGCGTCATCCACGAGAACCAGGCTGCGAACCGCAAGTCGGCTATCGCGAAGCAGGTCGCCGCTCTCTGAGCCGCCGCTGTCGAAGGCCCGTCCCCGTGTGGGGCGGGCCTTTCGCTTTGCCGCTGCGGTCAGGACCCGTAGGGTGACCGCGTCGCGATGACGGTGACGAGCCGCTCGACCGCGAAGACGGGGTCGCGCGAGGCGCCCTTCACCTCGGCATCCGCGCGGGCGGCCGCCTGGATCGCGGTCGCGAGGGCGGATTCCGTCCAGCCGACGAGGTCGCGCTTGGCTCGGTCGACCTGCCAGTCCTTCATGCCGAGCCGGGCAGCGAGCGCGGCAGACGGCTCGCGCGTGCCGACGACGCGGGCCATGGTGCGCAGCTTCGAGGCGATCGCGGCGACGAGCGGCACAGGGTCGGCCCCGCTGGCCAGAGCGTGCCGCAGCGTGATGAGCGCCTCGCCGTAGCGGCCGGCGATCGCGGTATCCGCGACGGCGAAGGCGGTCGTCTCGACCCGGCCCCCGTAATATCGCTCGACGACCTGGTCGCCGATGTCACCGGGCACGTCCGAGATGAGCTGCTGACAGGCGGCCGCGAGCTCGGTCAGGTCGTCGGCGAAAGCGGAGACGAGGCTGCGCAGCGCCGACGGAGCGATCCGCTTGCCCGCGGCTTTGAACTCGCCCGCCGCGAAGTCGAAACGGTCGGAGTCGCGTTTGATCGCAGGAACCGAGATCTCGACACCGCCCCCGATGCCGGAACGGATGGCTTCGAGCAGCTTCTTGCCGCGGACGCTCGCACCCGTGTGCCGCAGGACGATCGTGGCGCCCTCCTGCGGGTTCTCGAGATACGCGAGGGCCTCTGTGAGGAAGGCATCGGAGCACTTCTCGACGCCCGCCACTCGCACCAGCCGAGGTTCACCGAAGAGCGAGGGCGACGCCATCCCGAGAAGGGTGCCTGCGGCGTAGTCGTCGGCGCGGATGTCGGAGACCTCGAGGCTCGGGTCCTCGGCCTTCAGATAGTCGCGGAGTCCGGCGATGGCGCGCTCGGCGCACACCTCCTCGGGGCCTGCGACGAGCACGATGGGCGCCGGTTCCGGCGCGCGCCACGACAGCTGCCGAATGGCCGACTTCGCGGCACCGCGGGCGGCAGGACGTCGGGGACTCGGCGGCATGCCCCCAGCCTAATCGCGACCACCGACCCCGATTGGTGGTCGCTACAGGCGGACGACGAGCTTTCGGGCGGAGACGCCCGCGTGAAGCAGATTCAGCGCGTCTTGAATGCTCTCCAGGCCTTCCCCGACGATTTCGGCCTCGGGGGTGCAGACATGCCGCCCCTCGGCGAGAGCCCCGGGCAAGTACTGCTCCCACAGCATGGGTCCGACGTTGTTGGTCATGAGGGCGCTCCCCCACACGAACCTGGCCGCGATGCCGTGGCGGCGAGCCCGAGCCTGCGTCGCGAGCTGGGACAGCCCGATCTTCGTCATCGTCCGCAGGAACGCGATGCTCGGGCCACCGCGGCGGGGAAGCGTCGTGAAGGCGACCGGCGGGCTGAGCAGAGCGACGCGACGGGCACCGGCCGCGGCGGCGATCCTCACCGCGGCATCGCCTGAGCCCGCTCCGATCGCGACCACTCCGGCGAGCGAGCGGCCTTCGACGCCCGACGCGACGGCGGCGACGGCTGCGGGGTCGCGGTAGTCGATGACGAGCTCCGCGCCGAGCTCGCGCATCCGGGACTCGTTATGCGGTGAGGCGGTGGTGATGACGCGATAGCCCGCCGCGACCGCCAGCTGGATCGCGTTGCTCCCCACGCTCGTCGAGCCGCCCCACACGACCACGGTCTCCCCCGTCGGTGCTGCGTCAGCGGTCGGGGTGCGGAGTGCGAGCTGATCGTCCTGGAAGAGTGCCGTGGCCGCCGTCGAGACGGCGAGCGGCAGCACCGCGGCCTGCTCGTACGGAAGACCGTCGGGCAACGGGGTCGCGAGGTCTTCTCGCACGACGACGTAGAGCTGGAACGCGCCTTCCGCCTCATGGCGTCGGCCGCGCTCCATCCCGACGGCGTACGCGGCAACGCGGTCGCCCACCGCGAAGCGCGTCACCCCCGGTCCGACGGCGGCGACCTCGCCGGCGATATCCTCCCCGAGCACCGCGGGATAGCCCAGCCAGCGGTACATCAGGTCGCCTGTCCATTGCTTGACGTCATCGAGGGGGTTCACCGCGACCGCACGGCTGCGGACGAGGATCTCCCCCGGGCCAGGCTCATGCATCGCAGCGGGCCCGACGACGAGATCGGCGCGCGCGGACGGGAGCCAAGCGGCGGCATTCGATGACATGGGTGGGCTCCGTTTCCGAGGACGATGACACGATCTGTCATCACTGCGTCGTGCCCATGATGTCACATGATGCCATCAGGTAGGCTCGCCCCATGCCACGTTGGGCTCCCGATGCCGCACTGCGCCTGGAACAAGCAGCCGTCGAGCTGTTCCGGTCGCAGGGGTATGCGGCCACCACGGTGCCGCAGATTGCCGAGCGGGCGGGTCTGACGACGCGGACGTTCTTCCGTCACTTCCCCGACAAGCGCGACGTGCTCTTCCTGCGAGAGCGCGAGTTTCCGGATGTCGTCGCCGACCTGCTCGCCGCCGCGCCCGACGGGCTCAACCCGATGGCACTGGCCATGCATGGATTGCTCGCCGTCACGCCTGAGCTGGAGGCCTGGCGCGACGGGATCCGCGAGCGCCGATCGATCATCGCCACCGACCCACATCTCATCGAGCGCGAGCGATCGAAGTCAGCGGTGCTCGCGCAAGCGATCCGCGACGGGCTCCGGCGACGCGGCGCCGATCACATCGACGCTCTGCTCCTCTCCCAGACAGTCGTGGGGCTCTTCGACACCGCGCTCGAGCTGTGGACCGCTGAGGATTCCGACGCGACACTGGCCTCGATCATCACCGACTCCTATGCGCGGCTGGCCGAATACGTCTCCCACCCGGAGCAACCGGCTCACGGCCCGGAGAACGCGGACTGAACCTCGGGTTCATCCCGACGCCGTGAGGCGCTGGCGCCACACCCGGATGCCGTCATCCGTCATGGTGAGCGCTGCCGCCCCGGTCTCGTCGGTGCGGACGATCTCGTGCCCGAGCGAGCGCAGGAGGGCGAGGGTTTCTTCGCGGGGATGGCCGTAGGAGTTGTCCCCCACCCCGATCAGCGCAACGCGCGCGCCGAGTCGGCGGTACAGCGACGCGGCTTGGTCGGCGCTGCCGTGGTGCGACACCTTCACGACGTCGTATGTCGACCGCAGCGCGGCCCCGAGGGCCAGCTGGGGCGTCTCCGAGAGATCGCCGAGGAGCAGCACGGCGGGAATCCCGCCTCCGCGGACATCGATCACCACGCTCGAATCGTTGCCGGGCGCGAACCCGCTCGCGCGACTGCGCGGCCACAGGACCTCCCACTCGGCGGCGCCCAGCACCCCCGCCAGTCCGGCGGAAGCTGTGCGAACCTCTGCCCCGGCTGCGGCGAGCCGCGCGAGCAGCTGCTCCTCCTGCGGCTCCGCGACCGGACCGTGAAGAACCGCACCGACGCGCCCCATGACCGCATCGCTGCCGCCGACATGGTCGAGGTCGAAGTGGGTGAGTACGAGGAGATCGATACGGCTGACCTCGAACCGGTCCAGGCACGCCGCGAGGGCCTCGGGATCAGGACCGGTGTCGACGAGCGCGACGGCGTCATTCGAGCGCACGAGGACCGCGTCGCCCTGGTCCACGTCACACAGCGCGATCGCCCAGTCCTCGGGTGTTCGCGCCCGGTCGAGAGGCCCCGTTACGAGGCCCGCGCCGACCGCCCCGCCCACTGCGAGGGCGACGAGCCCCGTCGAAACGCGATGAACCCGGCGAGGGGTGCCGGGCAGCATAGCGAGCAGCAGCGCGGTGCAGAGGACCGTCGCCAGCATGACGCCTGGCGCATCCGGGATCCAGGCGATCGAGTTACCCGGGACGGCGTCGACCGCCTCCGCTGTGGCGGCGATCCAGGCACAGGGCACCCACGCGACTGCGGCGAGACCGCTCGCCAACAGCGGCACCCCGGCGCTCAGGCATGCCGCGAGGCCGGCGATGGTCGCCAGCGGTGCCGCGGGCGCGGTCAGCGCATTGGCGAGCACGGCGTACACGGGCAGTCGCGGATCGATCATCACCAGGATCGGGGTGCACGCGAGCTGGGCAGCGGCGGGTACGGCGATAGCGAGCGCGAGCGGGCGCGGCATGAGGCGCCGAAGCGAGTCGCTCACAGGTCCGGCGAACAGGATCAGCGCGGCGGTCGCCGCCGACGACAGGGCGAACCCGATGCTGCCGGAGAGCCAGGGGTCGGCGATCAGACACGCGACAATTGCCAGGCACAGAACGGATGTTCCCGCACCCGCGCGCCCGAGCAGCGCTGCGAGCATCGCGATCGCGGCCATGGCAGCCGCGCGCACGACGCTCGGCTCGGGTGAGACGAGGATCACGAAGCCCGAGAGCGCCGCGAGCCCGATCGTGACGCGCCACGGGCGGCGCAGCCCCAGCATCCCGGCGCCGACGAACGCTATGCCGACGACGAGCGCGCAGTTCGCCCCGGAGACCGCGGTCAGATGCGAGAGCGAAGCGGTCTTCATCTGCGCATCGAGCTCGACAGTGACCGCGGATGTGTCGCCGACTGCGAGCCCTGCGACCAGGCCTGCGCCCGGCTGCGGCAGCGAAGCGGCCTGCGCGAGCAGCGCTGTGCGGAGGCTTGAAGCCAGGGCGAGGGGACCCCGCGGCCGGGATACCACCTCCGGCGGGCCGGCCGCCGTGATGACGAGGACCGCCCGCTCCCCCGGCCGGGCGGGGGCGGCGGAGCCGGTGAGCGAGACGGTGGCACCGAGGTCGAGCCCGACGGGACGCTCGGTCGTACGGACGACGACAGGCACCCGGGTCGCGGTGACGTCGCCGCCGACCCGCACACGGGTGGCGACAGCGTCGAAACGCCAGCCGGTCGCAGAGCTCAGGATCTTTCCCGTGACCTCGGCCTCGATCGTCACCACCCGCCCGCCGGAGAGGGGCAATGCGAGGACCCGATCGCGGTCCGGCGCGCTCATCGCGATGTGTGAGACGGCCGCGGCGGCGAAGGCGAGAGTGACGGCGAAGATCGTGATCGGCGTACGTCGCGGGCGTGCGCCGTCGCGGGATCTGCGAAGGGAGATCGCCAAGGCCATCAGCAATGCCGTCGCGACCGTCCAGAGGACCGCCGCCACGATGACCGCGACCTCGGGATGGTGCGTCACCACGAGCGCGACGACCCAGACACCGATCGCGACGGGGAGCAAGCGGAGGTCGCGACGGCGGATGCGGGCGCTCACACG
Source organism: Microbacterium sp. H37-C3 (assembly GCF_027157935.1). Taxonomy (NCBI): domain Bacteria; kingdom Bacillati; phylum Actinomycetota; class Actinomycetes; order Micrococcales; family Microbacteriaceae; genus Microbacterium; species Microbacterium sp. H37-C3. The sequence goes on from NZ_JAPVLR010000001.1 coordinate 329,623, forward strand.
CGGACCCGATCCCGCAGTGCCTCCAGCATCTTCTCGCCGATCCCGGACACCGCCAGCAGGTCTTCGACGCTCGTGAAGCGTCCGTTCTCCTCGCGCCAGGCGATGATCCGCTCGGCCAGCGCAGGACCGACGCGCGGGAGGGTGTCGAGCGCAGCGGCATCCGCGGTGTTCAGATCGACGAGGCCGTCCGTACCCGCCCCGCCGGGCGCTCCACCTCCTGCCGATTCGGGCGGCGCTTGACCGGGCTCGGGGACGAAGAGCTGCTCGCCGTCGGTGACGGTGCGCGCGAGGTTCACTCCAGCCGGATCGGCCGTGTCGCTGAACCCGCCGGCCGCGGCCACAGCGTCGACCACGCGCGCGTCGGCGTCCAGGCGATACAGGCCGGGACTCACGACGGCGCCGTGGACGTGGACGTACACAGCGGCGCCGGTGTCGCTGTCAGGCCTCGCCGTCGGCGTCACGACGGGGGTCACCACCGCCACCGGCGCCGCGAGCGATCGGATCATGCCGATCGCGACGGTGACCGCCGCTGCGGCAAGAACGAGGACGACCAGTGCCCCAATTCCCAGGCGGCGCCGGGCCGGAGCGGAGTCGGGAGCAGTCACGCCGTCAGGCTAGGCGGGACGCTCCCGACCGCTCGGCCGCGGGTCGTCGCTTCGGGAGATCGCGGGCGTCACCCTGCCTGGGGAGGGCCCGACGCGGCATCCGGTCGTCGTCGAGTAGCCGGCGCTGATCCCCGATCCGCACCTGCGGGTGGATCCGCCTCATGGGTGACCGGGACGCTCTTGTCCTCTGCGGTGCGCATGTCCCACGACGGCTTGCGCGCGGCGTAGAAGATCAGCGGCGGTGCACCGAGGACGATGATCACCAGCCCGACGATCCAGGGATACAAGGCGGGTGAGAACGCGGTGAACCCCGACGGCGGGATGAACGAGAACACGAACGCGGCAAGGCTCGCGAGGAACCCGACACCCGCGACCAGCCCCATGGCCGGGACGCGGTAGGTCCGCTTGACGCCGGGCTGAGTGCGCCGGAGCACGAGCGCAGCCGCGAACATCATCATGTACATGATCAGGTAGAGCGCCGCGGCCATGTCGATCAGTGCCACGAAAGCCGCGCTCACGTTGGGAACGACGATGAAGATCGCCGCCAGGATCGTGACGATCGTGCCCTGCAGCATGAGGATGCCCGACTGCACGCCGGCCTTGTTCTTCTTCTGCAGCAGCGGCGGGAGAAGCCCGGTCTCCGCAGCTGCGAGCACGCCCTTGGACGGACCGGCGATCCAGGTGATCACCGAGGCGAGCGCGCCTGCGGCGATGAGCGCCGACATCGCGGCCGTCGCCCACTGCCCGACGCCCCAGTGCTGGAAGTACTCCTGGAACGCGAGCATGATCCCGTTCGTCAGTCCGAGCTCCTCCTGCGGGACCGCGACCGAGATCGCGATGGTCGGCAGGATGAACACGAGCAGGATCAGGATCGAGGAGATCAGGATGGAGCGCGGAAATCCGCGGCCGGGGTCCTTCATCTGATTCACGTGCACTGCATTGACCTCCATGCCCGCATAGGCGAGGAAGTTCGACACGATCAGCACGATCGATGCGATACCGGTGAACGGCGGGATGACCGCATCCGGGTTGAGCGGCACCTGGCTCTGCTCGCCACCGAACACCCAGATCGCCCCGAAGACGATCAGGAAGGCCGCCGGGAGCAGCGTTCCGAGGATGCCGCCCCAGGAGCCCAGTTTTGCGAAGAGGTTCCCGCCGCGGAGCGTCACGAGCGTCGAGCCCCAGTACAGCACGAGGATCACCACCGCCGTGAAGAAGCCCGAGCTCGACAGTGACGGATCGAGGAAGACGAACGCGAGCGCTGCGGCGATGAACGCGAGCTGCGTGGGGTACCAGACGACGTTCTGGATCCATTGGAGCCAGACGGCGGTGAAGCCCCAGCGGTTGCCCATGGCTTCGCGGATCCAGACGTAGATGCCGCCTTTCCAGCCCGTCGCGAGCTCTGCCGCCACCAGCGCCGTCGGGATCAGGAAGAAGATCGCCGGGAGGATGTACAGGGTTACGCTGCCGAGGCCGAAAACAGCCATCGCCGGGAGCGAGCGCAAGCTCGCGACGACGACGAGCGTCAGGAGCGCGAGTTGGCCGACGCCGAGGTACGCCGTGACGCTCGAGCGCGGCGCGAGGGGATGGTTCGGCGTCGTACGGGGGGATGGTTGACGCGTGGACATGGCGGCGCGCCTCAGTGGTGGAACGCCGAGGTCGCGGCGGCCGTGGGCATGGGCGACTGCAGGCCGTCGAGGTACGCCACCTCACGCTGGATGTCGGCCAGCAGCGACTGAGCGAGATCCATGCTCAACCCATTGCGCACGACGATGCGCTGCGCTGTGATGTCGGTGAGATCGTCCGGCATCGGATAGGCCGGCACCAGCCAGCCGCGCATCCGCAGACGATCCTGCAGGTCGTCGAGCGTCCAGTTGTCGGTGCGCCCCTTCTTCACAGACGCCACGCGAACACCGGGATGTCGCTGCCGTCGTTCCAGAGGTCGAACGCGTCGAGAGCGCCGATCCCGGCCGCGAGATACTTCGCGACGTCCTGCGACTCCTGCTGCACGGCACGATAACCCTCGAAGCCGAGCCGGAGGAAGAGGTAGTACTGCAGCAGCACCTGAGCGCCCGGCCGCGAGAAGTTCAGGGCGAAGGTGGGCATCTCGCCGCCAAGGTAGCTCACCTTGAAGATGAGGTCCTCGGGCAGCCACCGTGCTTCGCGCCATACGACCCAGCCGAGGCCCGGATAGACGAGGCCGTACTTGTGGCCGGAGGTGCTGATCGAATGGACCCGCTCGAGACGGAAGTCCCAGACGAGGTCGGGCTGCAGGAAGGGTGCGATCATTCCACCCGATGCCCCGTCGACGTGAATGGGGATGTCGAGCCCGGTGCCCTCCTGGATCGCGTCGAGTGCCGCAGCGATCTGCGCGACGGGCTCGTACATCCCGGTATACGTCACGCCCATGATGGCGACGACACCGATCGTGTTCTCGTCGACGTGTTTCTCCAGGTCGTGTCCGTCGAGCGTCTTGTGTTCCTCGGTGATCGGAACAAATCTGGCCTCGACGTCGAAGTAGTTGCAGAACTTCTCCCAGCACACCTGCACGGCGCTCGACATGACGAGGTTCGGAGTGGACGCGTCCTTGCCCTGGGCCCGGCGAAGCTGCTGCCAACGCCGCTTGAACGCGAGCCCGCCGAGCATGCACGCCTCCGAAGAACCGATCGTCGAGGTGCCGATGCTGTGCCCGGCATCCGGTGAGCTCCACAGATTGGCGAGCATTCGCCAGCAATTGTCCTCGATAGCCGGGTGAACAGAGGGGCTGCCGGGCTGATCGTCTCGTCGTTCATTTCGTCTCCTCATTGCACGTCGAATAGAGGCGACAAGGGGTCGACCGTGTCCCCGCGGTCGACGCCGCCCCCGTGAATGCCCCTCAAGCTAGGCGGCCTTCCGAGCGCGAATCGGCCCCGAGACTGAGCTCAGGAATCGGAGGACGCACCGTCAGGTGCGAGCTATGTCCGGGCGCGCCCGACGATGCCCGTGCGCTGCAGGAGCAAGTACATCTCGCAGCCCAGACAGAATCCGAACGCGGCATTCAGGAAGGCTGCCGCGAATGCGAGAGCGGTAGCGATCGGAACGGCCCACGGCACTCCCGCGAGATGCAGAATCAGCCCGATCGCGGTTACGGCGAGGCCGACTCCTTGCGCGAAACGCGGTGGACGAGCGTCCTCGACTTCCCGCGGGGGCGACAGGCGCGGCCGCACCACGCGGCGGAAGAGCACACCCCAGGGCGCGCTCCGCGGTGACGAGACACCCCAGAGGAACAGCAGCGCGGCGATCAGTACGAGCACGAAGCCCGCGTCGACGACTCGGTCGGCAAGTGGCGCTGCAGGCAGGCGCCATTCGGCTCCCACCGACGCCGTTGCGATTCCGAGCAGCGATGCGAGGAAGGCGACGAGCAGCAGTCCCGCGGTGATGGACGCGGCGAACCGCGGTGCTCGGACATCGATACGCTCGATCGCGGTCACCTCAGACCTCCCGCAGCAGACGGCTGATCTCGGTCGCGAGCGCGGACCGATCCGGAAGACCACCGGTGCGCTGACGAACCCTCCCGGTACCGTCGAGCACGAGAACCGTGGGTGTCTGCATCACTTCGAACCGACGAGTCAGGTCCGGGCGATGCGTGAGGTCCACCTCGACGTGGCGGACGCCGTCATGCTCCGCGGCGAGCGACGAGAGAACGCGTCGCGCCGCGGGGCACCGAGAGCACAGCTCGGTGCTGAACTGCAGCAGCGTGGCGGAGCCACCGAAGGCGCTCGCGCCAATCATCGCGGGCGTCACGAGCTCGCCGTCTGCGACATCGCGGGAGCGACCCCGCGAACGCCGGGAGACCAGACCGACCGCCGCGACGAACGCGACGAGCACGACGGTGAGGATGACGGCGGGAAGCGGCTGCACGATCGCCACCGTAGACCGCCGGCGACAGCGGCGGGGAAGTGTGTCATCGCGTGACGACTCCCCCGCCCTCGTCAGCGAGCGGTGGTGAAGCTGACCACCTTAGGCGCTCGCACCACGGCGCGGGCGATCTCACGACCGTTGAGCGCGCGGACGATCTTGTCGTCGCTGCGGGCGAGCGATTCGAGCTCGTCGGAGGAGATCTTCGCCGACACGCTGAGCGTGCCGCGGACCTTTCCGTCGATCTGGACGACCGCGGTGACGGACTCCTCGACGAGGAGGGTCGGGTCGGGCTGACGCCAGACGGCGAGGCCCACGAACGGCCGGTGGCCCAGCGTCTCCCACATCTCCTCGGCGGTGTGCGGGGCGAACAGGTCGAGGATGACGGCGATCGCTTCCGCTGCCTCGCGAACCGCCGGGTCGCCGGCGCCGGCGCCGCTGTCGATGACCTTGCGGGTGGCGTTCACGAGCTCCATGAGTCGAGCGACGACGACGTTGAACTTCGTCTGCTCGACGAGCCCCGGAGCGTCGGCCCAGAGGCGGTGGGTGACGCGACGGAGCGCGGCATCCCCCTCGGCCCAGACGACGTCGAGCTCGCTGTCGACGTCCGCAGCCACGCGCAGCGCACGGGCGAGGAACTTCGCCGCTCCCGTCGTCGAGACGTCTGCCCAGTCCTTATCGTCTTCGACGGGTCCGGCGAAGGCCAGTGCCACACGCAGGACGTCGGCGCCGTGCTGCTCGAGCTCCTCCTGGAAGAGCACGAGGTTGCCCTTGCTCTTCGACATCTTCGCGCCGTCGAGGATGACCATGCCCTGGTTGATGAGGCTCGAGAACGGCTCGGTGAACTCCACCTGCCCCATGTCGAAGAGAGCCTTGGTGATGAACCGTGCGTACAGCAGGTGCAGGATCGCGTGCTCGACCCCGCCGATGTAGAAGTCGACCGGGCCCCACTTGTCGGCCTCGCGAGGCGCGAAGGGCTGGCCTGCGTCGTTCGGCGACAGGAAGCGCAGGAAGTACCACGAGCTGTCGACGAAGGTGTCCATCGTGTCGGGGTCGCGAAGGGCCGGCTCCCCCGTCTCGGGATCGGTCGTGGTGACCCAATCGGTCGCCGCCCCGAGCGGCGAGGAGCCCTTCGGCGTGAGGTCGAGCCCCTCGACGGACGGGAGGCGGACCGGCAGCTCCTCGGAGGGCACCGGGACGATACGGCCGTCGTCGGTGTGGATCATCGGGATCGGCGTTCCCCAGAAACGCTGACGCGAGATCAGCCAGTCCCGCAAGCGGTAGGTCTTGGCTGCGCGCCCGTTTCCGCTCGCGGTCAGCTGCTCGATGGCACGGGCGATGGCGTTGCGCTTGCTGAGCCCGTCCAACGCACCCGAGTTGATCATCCGGCCGTCGCCCGTCAGTGCAACACCCGTGCGGGCGGGGTCGATGTCGTCGATCGCGGGCGTCGGGTCGATCGGCACGCCCTCGTCGTCGAGCTCAATAACCGGCATCGCGCCGGTCACCGGCGCGGTGGTGTCGACGACGACGCGCACCGGCAGGTCGAATGCGCGTGCGAAGTCGAGGTCACGCTGGTCATGCGCCGGAACAGCCATCACCGCGCCGTGGCCGTAGTCGGCCAGGACGTAGTCCGCCGCCCAGATCGGCAGTCGCTCGCCATTGATGGGGTTGATCGCGAAACGGTCGAGGAAGACGCCGGTCTTCGGTCGATCGGCGGTCTGACGGTCGATCTCGCTCGTCTTCTGGACCGTCTGCAGGTACTCACGGAAACGCTGCTGCACCTCCTCGGACGAACCCGCTGCCAGCTCGGCGGCGAGGTCGGAGTCGGGCGCGACGACCATGAAAGTCGCACCGTGCAGCGTGTCCGGTCGGGTCGAGAAGACCGTGATCGTCTCGTCACGGCCCTCGATCTCGAAGTCGATGTCGGCGCCGACCGACCGGCCGATCCAGTTGCGCTGCATCTGGATGACCTTCTGCGGCCAGAAGCCCTCGAGCTGATTCAGATCGTCGAGCAGGCGGTCGGCGTACTCGGTGATCTTGAAGTACCACTGCGTGAGCTTCTTCTTGACCACCTCGGCGCCGCAGCGCTCGCAATGCCCGTCGACGACCTGCTCGTTGGCGAGCACCGTCTGGTCGTTGGGGCACCAGTTGACCGGACTCTCCTTGCGGTAAGCCAGCCCCTTCTCGTACAGCTTCTGGAACAGCCACTGGTTCCAGGTGTAGTACTCGGGGTCGCTCGTATGGAGCACGCGGCTCCAGTCGAACGAGACGCCGTACTCGTGCAGGCTCTGCTTCTGCTGGGCGATGTTGTCGTACGTCCACGCGCGGGGGTCGGCACCGCGCTTGATGGCGGCGTTCTCAGCGGGCAGGCCGAAGCTGTCCCAGCCGATCGGGTGCAGGACGTTGTAACCGCGGTGCCGCCAGAAGCGGGCCACGATGTCGGAGTAGAGGTAGTTCTCGGCGTGCCCCATGTGAAGGTCGCCCGAGGGGTACGGGAACATCGCGAGGACGTACTTGCGGGGACGCTTGTCGTCATCGCCGCCGGCCCGGAAGGGATCGGCGTCTGCCCAGGCGCGCTGCCACTTCGCCTGCACGGCGTGGGCGTCGTAAGCGGCGGAATCGGGCGTGTTGGCGCGATCAGTGGAGCTGTCGGTCACGGGTGAACCAATCTGGGAATGCGAAAAGGGCGCGAGAGCACCGCTCCCAGGCTACCGGACCCGTTCCCGCCACAGGGGCGGCAGGTCCGCTCCGAGCGCGGCCAGCGGCGCCCGCGCCTTCAACGCGACCTCGTCGACCTCGGCTTCCGGCTCGGATCCCCACGTGATGCCCCCGCCCGCGCCGACGTAGGCCTGCTCGCCATTCACGACGATCGATCGGATGATCATCGCGAGATCGGCGTCGCCGTCGCGGCCGACCCAGCCGAAACAGCCCGCATACGTCCCCCGTGGAGCTCCCTCGAGCTCGTGCAGGATCGTCATCGCCGAGAGCTTCGGTGCGCCCGTCATGCTGCCGGCCGGAAACGCGGCGGCGAGCACTTCCGACAGCCGCGTACCCGGCCGGATCGATCCCGACACGCTGCTGACGAGCTGGTGCACCGCGGGGTAGGTCTCGACCTCCAGCAGACGCTCGACCACGACGGAACCCGGCGCGCTGACGCGCTGAAGGTCGTTGCGCATGAGATCGACGATCATGACGTTCTCCGCGCGTTCCTTCGGGCTCGTCACGAGGTCCCGCACCAGCTGATCATCGGATGACGCGTCATCGCCGCGCCGCCGCGTGCCCTTGATCGGACTGGTCAGCACGGTTCCGCCGGTGAGCCCGAGGAAGCGCTCGGGGCTCGCGCTGATCAGCGCGCGCTCCCCCGATCGGATCAGCCCGCCGTGATGCGACGACGACGCGGCACGAAGCCTCCGAAACACCGCGAGCGCGTCGAACGGGTGATCATCGCGCACGGTGAAACGCGTCGTGAGGCAGAGCTGGTACGCGTCACCCCGGCGGATCGCGTTCCGGCAGTCCCCGACGAGCGCGGCGTACCGCTCCGGGTCGACGCGGGCCACAGCGCGGAGACCGCCGGTCGCGCCCTCCGCGCGAACGCCGACGGCGGATGCGGCGGCGCGCCAGCCCTCGACCTGCGCCGCGAAGTCGTCGATCGCGTCGTCCGGTGCCGCCACCCACACCCGGCGCGCGGCGTGGTCGAACGCGACGAACTGTTCGACTCGGAGCCAGAGAGCATCCGGTTCGCCGGCATCCCCCTCTGCCGGCGCTCCTGCTCGGGATGCTGCGCCGTCGTACCCCGCCCAGCCGACCCAGCCGCCGACGAAGGGGCCGGTGCCCGTCTCGCTGCCCGGCGACCGGCGCGACGTTCCATCCACGACGGGGTCCGGCGGATTTGAAGGCTCGCCCGAGCCGATCCAGCTCCACCCGTACGCAGCGTCGACACCGGCGTCGAGCCAGAAGGCATGCTCCCCGGGCACGTGGCCCACGAGCTCCGCGGGATCGGTCCAGCCGTCGAGGCAGCGGAAGCGCGTGGTCTCGGGCACGATCACAGGTTATGTCCTAGGTCACGCCCCTAGGCTCGGAGCGTGAACGAGATCCTCGACTGGATTCTGAACACCGTGCAGAGCATCGATCCGGTGTTACGCACGGTCGTGGCGGGTATCGCGATCATGCTCGAGACCAGTGTGCTCATCGGGCTCGTGGTGCCGGGTGACACCGTGGTGATCGTGGCCGCGACCGCGGTCGGGAGCGTCGGTGAGGGCTTCATCTTGGGTGCTGCGGTCGTCGCCGGCTCGCTCGCGGGAGAGTCGATCGGGTTCGCGCTCGGGCGCTGGCTCGGCCCCCGCATCCGCTTCTCTCGCCTCGGCCGCCGCATCGGCGAGGACAACTGGGTGCGTTCGGAGCTCTATCTGAGACGCCGGGGCGGACCCGCCATCTTCCTCTCGCGCTTCCTGCCTGTGCTGCATTCACTCGTGCCTCTGACGGTCGGCATGAGCGGCTTCTCCTATCGCCGATTCATCGCGTGGACGGCGCCGGCCTGCGTCATCTGGACGTCACTGTACGTCGGAGTGGTGGCGGTCGCGGCGAAGACCTACCGCGAGATCTCCGACAACATCCAGTACGCGGGCTACCTTTTCGTCGGCGTCATCGTCGCGTTCCTGCTCCTCGCCTACCTCGTGAAACGGCTGATCAGTCGACGCGAGGCCCGTCATCTGCGGCTCGAAGAGGAGAAGACCCGACTCGCGGACGGGGACGTGAAAGACTGAGGCGATGGCTTCCCCACCCGCACCACGGAAGAAGATCCTGTGGTTGGCGCGCCTCGAGCGCCGCTTCCACTCGTGGCGCGAACGACGCGCCCGCGCGCGCGGTCAACGACCGACCGTCGCCGCGTATCCCGGCTACGGCGGCGACGGATGGGTGCGCGTTCTCGGGCGCGTGCTGATCGCGCCGAAGACGCGCCCGGCGAAGGGTGGCGAGTACGCCTCCGTCCGTGGGTGGCGCAGCTTCGCGTCGGTCCCGGTGGCGTTCGCACAGGTGAAGGTCACTGTCGCGGGCACGACGCACGAGATCGTGGCCGATCGCGGCGGTGTCATCGACGTGGAGCTGCCCGGAGCCCTCGAGCCGGGCTGGCAGACGATCTCGATGACCGTCGAAGGCAGCGAGGTCATCGAGACCCGGGTTTTCGTGATCTCCGGCGACACCGATTTCGGCATCATCTCCGACATCGACGACACCGTCATGGTGACCGCCCTGCCGCGTCCCTTCGTGGCGGCCTGGAACTCGTTCGTCCTCGACGAGCACGCGCGCCAACCGGTGCCCGGGATGGCCGTCATGCTCGAGCGGCTGACGCGCGACCGCCCGGGCAGCCCGGTCATCTATCTGTCGACCGGCGCGTGGAACGTCGCGCCGACCCTCATCCGATTCCTGCGACGCCACGTCTTCCCTTCAGGACCGATGCTTCTCACCGACTGGGGGCCGACCCACGACCGCTGGTTCCGCAGCGGACGCGATCACAAGGCCGAGAACCTGCGCCGCCTCGCGAAGGAGTTCCCGCATGTCCGCTGGCTCCTGGTCGGCGACGACGGCCAGCACGACGACTCCCTCTACACGGCGTTCGCCAGTGAGTACCCCGATCGGGTGCGTGCTGTCGCGATCCGGCGGCTGTCGCCCGCTGAGGCCGTCCTCGCGGGTGGCCGCACCGCGGTGAACGATCACTCCGCGGCGCAGGTGCCGTGGGTCTCCGGCTCGGACGGAGCGGCGCTGCTCGACCGGCTCGCCGATGTCGGCGTGATCGCGCGCGACTGAGGTCGGCATCGCCCGGATGTCGCACGTGCGCCCTACGCTGAAGACATGTGCGGTCGTTTCGTCGTAGCCCGCGTCGGTTCCGAGCTCGCGAGCGTTCTGCACGCCGAAGTCGTCCCCGACGATCTGCCCTCTCCGTCGTTCAACATCGCGCCGACAGCGCAGGCGACGATCGTGCTCGACTCGGTCAAGACCGAGCCTCCGACGCGTCGCCTCGCCTCCGCCCGCTGGGGCCTCGTGCCCGGCTGGGCCAAAGATCCGTCGGTCGGATCGCGGGCGTTCAACGCCCGGTCCGAAGAAGCGGCGGAGAAGCCGACGTTCCGCGATGCGCTGGTCTCGCGCCGGGCCGTCATCCCGGCATCGGGCTATTACGAGTGGCGAGATCACGGCGGTGCGAAGACGCCTCACTTCGTCCGGCCCGAGAACGGTGAGCCGCTCTTCTTCGCTGGGCTCTACGAATGGTGGAAAGACCCTTCGCGCCCCGTCGACGACCCGGGCCGGTGGCTGCTGAGCTTCACCATCCTGACGCGCTCAGCGGTCGGCGGTCTGGCCGAGATTCACGACCGCATGCCGCTGATGATCGACGCCGAGTATGCCGATGTCTGGCTCGATCCCACCACCGAGTACCCGGCCGACCTGCTCGACGCGGTGTCCGAGGCGGCTCCGGCCGTCGTCGACACGCTCACCTGGTTCGCCGTCGGCTCCGCTGTGGGAAACGTGCGCAATGACGATCCATCGCTCATCGAGCCGGCGTGACGCGGTTTCCCAGCGCACCGGTGTCTATCCTCGAGAGGTGACGCTCCGCCTCTCCGCCCCCGTGCAGTTGGCGCCTGAGACATGGCATCAGCTCGCCGACGAGCACGCGGAGCGCGCTGATGCGCTCACGGAGGCGCACCGGCGGCGCGCTTCGCGCGCTGAGAAGCACCCGGTCGAGGACTTCCTGTTCACGTATTACTCCTACAAGCCGGCCATTCTCCGGCGCTGGCATCCAGGCCCCGGTGTCGTCCTGAACGGCGGCGCGGACCAGCGCGGCGGCTGGCGCTGGTATGAGATCGTCGGCGGCCGCAACGTGCGTGTCGCAGACGAGCAGTTCCGCCAGGAGCGCGGGTCGCTGTACCGCGGTGTGACGGGACTCCTCCGCGCCACTCGCGACCGCGCGGGGGTCTTCGGCTGCTTCGGCCTCCATGAGTGGGCGATGGTCTACCGGACCGATGCCACGCGCCACGAGATCCCGCTCCGGCTGGGCGCGGCGGGAACGGATGCCGTCGTCGAGGCCCACGACCTGCGCTGCACGCACTTCGACGCGTTCCGGTTCTTCACGCCCGAGGCCGCGCCGCTCAATCGCGAACCGCTCGACCGAGAAGGGGCCGTCGCACGCGAGCAGCCGGGTTGCCTGCACGCCGGGATGGACGTCTACAAATGGATGCTGAAGCTCGGGCCCCTCGTTCCCGGACATCTGCTCCTGGACGCCTTCGTTCTGGCTCGCGACATCCGCGAACTCGATATGCGCGCCTCGCCCTACGATCTGCGTGACTGGGGCTATTCCCCCGTTGCGATCGAGACCGCCGAGGGCAAGGCGGAGTACGTGCGCCAGCAGCGGCTGCTGAGCGCCCGCGGTCAAGCGTTGCGCGCCGCGGTGCTCGACGTGGTCGACGCCGCAGCGGCCGTCTGAGCATTCGAGTCACGCCGCGCGTGTCACACGAGCCGCAGCACTCCGCGACTCGGGCGACACCGCCGCCGTAAAAACACGAAATCCCCGCCGAAGCGGGGACTTGGTGGACCTGAGGGGACTCGAACCCCTGACCCCCTGCATGCCATGCAGGTGCGCTACCAGCTGCGCCACAGGCCCGTGGTTTCCGCTCTCGCGGCAACTCATTTAGCTTACAACATCTCCAGGGGTGCTCGTGACCACGGCGGCCTCGATCGGGATGACCGGGCAGTCCTTCCACAGGCGCTCGAGCCCGTAGTAGACGCGCTCCTGCTCGTGGAACACGTGAACGACGAGGTCGCCGAAGTCGAGCAGCACCCAGCGCGACTCGGTGCGGCCCTCCCGGCGCAGACGCTTGTGGCCGGCCTCGAGCATGCTCTCCTCGACCGCATCGGCGATCGCGGCGACATTGCGCTCACTGTTCCCACTGACGAGCAGGAACGCATCGACGAGCGGGAGGGGCTGCGACACGTCGAGGGCGACGAGGTCTTCGCCGCCCTTCGACTCTGCGGCCGTCGCGGCGACGGCGACCATGTCGATGACTGCTTGTGAACTCATACGAAGACTCCTGTGAAAAGCGAGACGAGCAGAACACCCGCCAGGGCGAGGGCGAGGGCCCCCGCGGTGATGGCGAGGGCGACCGTCCAGCGGCTGCCCTTCTCCGGCGCCGGCGGACGAATGACGTCCTCGGCGCTCTTGATGGTCGAGATGGCCGCGCTCGCAGCGATCGGTGTTGGCGAGGACGACGCCGGCAGCTCGCCATCCACGAGAACCGCATCGACCTCCTTGCCGTCCGCAACGCCCGGGACGACACCGGTCGAACCGAAGTTCTCGGGCAGAGTGAACGTCCCGGTGATCAGAACCTCGCCGGTCGCGGTCACGGGTGCGACCAGCGGGCCGCCGTCGGGGTTCTCGGCGAGGATCAGTGCGTTCGGCGTCGTGAACGCGCCCGTCGCCGCGGCACTGCGCGACAGCAGCTGATCGAACGATGCGGGCACGTCGCTGGCGGCGGACTCCCCCGCGAGCAGATCGGCGCCGAGGTCGTTCGAGACGACGTGGCGCTCGGGCTCCGCTTCGCCCGCGGTCTCGTCGATCGCGCGCTCGTCGTCAGCGACAACGTCCTCCGTCGCGACGTCGTCTTGGGCGATGTCGTCCTCGGCGCCGGTCTCTTCGGGGACGGCCTCCTCCGCCTCGACAGCCTCGGAACCCGCTGCCTCAGACTCAGACTCGGTCTCGACCACAGCGTCAGTGACGTCCGGGGAGGCGGCTTCCGTTTCGGCATCCGCACCATCGGCCGCCTCGGCCTCACCGTCAGCCCGGGGGGCGTCGAGCTCGGCGCCGTCCTGGGCATCCTCGTCGGCGGCATCCGATTCGACTGTCCGAGCCGCGTCATCGGCGTCGCGTGGACCGGACGCGTCGGAGTCGTCGGATTCGGCCGCCACGGTCGGGTGCTCGCCGGTCGCTGTCACGACAGGGATGGATGCCGTGCGGATCTTCTCCTGCAGGCGAGCCTGGCGGCGGGTCAGCGCGGGCGAGCCGAGATCGACAGACGTTTGCGGGACGGGCGCCGGGGGAACCTCCACCGGCTCCGCAGCACGCGGCAGCGGCGCTGGGGCGGGCGTCGGCTCCGCTCCGGTCGCCGACGCGTCGTCGGTGGCGTCAGGGTCGACGATGATCGGATTGGAAGCCGTGTTGCGCAGCTCACGCAGTTGTCGGCGCGTCAGCTGCGGAGTCGGTGGCTGTTGCTCGTTGTCGCTCATGCCTTGCTCCGATAGAGATGATGCTTCGCAATGTATTGGACGACCCCGTCTGGAACGAGGTACCACACCGGATGTCCGCGTCCGACTCGTGCCCGGCAGTCGGTCGACGAGATGGCCAGCGCGGGGATCTCGAGCAGGCTCACGTCATCGCTGGGCAGTCCGGCACTGGAAAGCGTGTGGCCGGGACGCGAGACGGCGACGAAATGCGCGAGCTCCCACAGTTCATCATGGTTCCTCCAGCTGAGAATCTGCGCGATGGCGTCAGCTCCGGTGATGAAGAAGAAGTCGGCGTCGGGACGTTGTGCCTTCAGATCGCGCAGTGTGTCGATCGTGTACGTCGGACCGTCGCGGTCGATGTCGACGCGACTCACCGTGAACATCGGGTTCGAGGCCGTCGCGATGACCGTCATGAGGTACCGATGCTCCCCCGGCGACACGAACGACTTCTGCCACGGCGTTCCCGTCGGCACGAAGATGACTTCGTCCAGATCGAACGACTGCGCGACCTCGCTCGCTGCCACCAGGTGCCCATGATGAATCGGGTCGAACGTGCCGCCCATCACGCCGATACGCGGCGCACGCGTTCCCGTCATCGGTGCGGCCTCAGTGGTGGCCGTTCTCCGACTGCGTCAGTTGATTGCCGTGGGCGGCGGCGTAGGCCTCGGCCTTGCCATCGTGGCGGTTGGCGACGTTGCGGTACGACAGCGTCACGAGACCGAGAGCGAGGAAGATGACCAGGGCGATGACGCCGAAGATCATCGTCTCCGCCTGCACATTGCCGTGGTGCTCGGTCTGCTCGGCGGCGAATGCCGTGATCGTGGCGAGGGTCATCGTGGCTCCGTTCGTTTCGCGCGGCGGCGCGTATCAAGTTTAGGTGGTCAGGCGCGCGTCTGCCCGGCGCCGCGCGCGAGCCACTTCGTGCTGGTCAGCTCGGGAAGTCCCATCGGGCCGCGGGCATGCAGCTTCTGAGTCGAGATGCCGACCTCGGCACCGAAGCCGAACTCGCCCCCGTCGGTGAACCGCGTCGACGCGTTCGCCATGACGACAGCGGCGTCCACTTCAGCGAGGAAGCGCTCCGCATTCGCATCGTCGGCGGTCACGATGGCCTCGGTGTGCATCGTCGAGTAGCGACGGATATGTTCGAGAGCCTCGTCGAGATCGTCGACCACGCGCATGGCGAGGTCGAGGCTCATGTGCTCGGTCGCCCAGTCGTCGTCCGTTGCGGGAACGGCGGCGGGCACGAGGCGGCGCACGTCATCGTCGCCGTGGATCGTGACTCCTGCGCCGATGAGCGCCGCGGACACGGGCGGGACCAGGCGGTCGGCCGCCGACCGCACGACGAGCACGGTCTCGACCGCATTGCAGACGCTCGGCCGCTGCGCTTTCGCGTTCACGACGATCTCGCGCGCCCACTCGAGCGGAGCGGACTCGTCGAGGACGATGTGGACGACCCCGGCTCCGGTCTCGATGACCGGCACCGTCGACTCGGTAACGACGGTCTCGATGAGCTGGGCACTGCCGCGAGGAACCAGGACGTCGACGAGGCCCCGGGCCCGCATGAGCGCCCGCGCGCCGTCGCGGCCGAAGTCATCGACGGTCTGGATGCCGTCGGGGTCGACCCCGGCTCGCTGCAGCGCACCCCGCATCGCATCGATCAGCGCGGCGTTGGTCGACTGCGCTGCGGAGCCGCCTCGCAAGACGACGGCGTTTCCTGAGCGGAGCGCGAGCGCCGTGATGTCCACCGTGACGTTCGGCCGGGCTTCGTAGATGGAAGCGACGACGCCGAAGGGCACCGACACCTTCTGGAGTCGCACGCCGCCCGGCAGCTCGCGCTCATCGAGCACCCGCCCGACAGGATCCGGGAGGCGTGCCACATCGCGCACAGCCCGAGCGAGAGACGCGACGCGTGCCTCGTCGAGCATGAGGCGGTCGCGCAGACCGGCAGAGAGGCCGTCCGCCTCGCCGCGCTCCAGGTCATCGCGGTTCGCCGTGACGATGCGGGCGGTGTCGGCGATCAACGCGTCGGCGATGCCGTCGAGGAGCAGGGTCTTGGCGGCATCGTCCAGAAGGCCGATCGAGCGGCTCGCCCGTTTCGCGGCGCCCAGGCGCTCGGCGACGTCGGATGCGACGGCTGTGGTCATCACGCCAGTCTAGCGACGGCGGCCTCAGCCCTGACCGACGCCGATCGCCCCGGTACCGGTGATCAGCGCGGGCGCGGGATTCGCCTCGAACCACGTGCCGACATCCGCACCCGCGAGGGCTTCGCTGGCGAGGTCGATGCTCGTCACGAGCGCCGCGACTCCGCCCTCGGCGGCCAGCCGCGCGGCCGAAGCCTTCGTTGCGGCACCGCCGGTTCCGACGCTGTTGACGACCGTCGCGCCGAATTCGTACCCGCTGAGGTCGTCATCGAAGGAGACCGTCTCGATGGGGCGCGCGCCCGGCTCGCTCGGCGGCCGGGTGTAGAGGCAGGCGATATCGCTGAGCAGCACGAGGGCGTCCGCCCCGACGAGACGCGAGACGAGAGCCGCCAGCCGGTCGTTGTCACCGAAACGGATCTCGTGTGTCGCGACGGTGTCGTTCTCGTTGACGATGGGAAGGATGCGGAGCCCCAGCAACCGCTCCATCGCGCGGCGTGCGTTCGATCGGTGCGTCGGGTCGTCGAAGTCCCCGGCGGTCAACAGCACCTGGCCCGCGACGATGCCGTACTGTCGCAGGGCGTCCAGGTAGCGATAGACCAGGACGTTCTGCCCGACGGCCGCTGCTGCCTGCTGGGTCGCGAGGTCGGTCGGGCGCTCGTCGAGACGAAGGTACGGCATGCCGGTCGCGATCGCGCCCGACGAGACGAGCACGACCTCGGTTCCGCGGGCGTGCGCCTCTGCCAGCGCGTCGACGAGGGAGTCGATCTTGCCCGCGTTGTCCCCGCTGATCGAGGAGGAGCCGACCTTCACGACCACGCGTCGGGCACCGTTGAGCTCCCGGCGCGCGAGCAGGCTCACGCGTCGTCCTCTGCGACACCTCGCGACTTCTCAGCGCGGCGCTCTGCCTCGAGTTCCGCCCGAGCCTCAGCCTTGGCATCCATCCGCTCGCGGTACCGCTCGCGACGCTCATTCGACGTCCGGCGCGGATTGAGGTCGAGACGCGGATCGGTGCCGCGCGGAGCGGTCATGAGCTCAGCGGCCGACGACAGCGACGGATGCCAGTCGAACACGATGCCGTCGCCCTCGCCGATCACGACCGTCGAGCCCGGGGTCGCACCGAGCCGGAACAGCTCGTCCTCGATGCCGAGCTTGTCGAGACGATCGGCGAGGAAGCCCACCGCTTCCTCGTTCTGGAAGTCGGTCTGCTGCACCCAGCGCACCGGCTTGGCGCCGAGGATGCGGTAGACGTTGCCGTAGGTGCCGCCTTCGACGCGGATCGTGAAGTCGCGTTCGGCACCCTTGGGGCGGATGACGATCCGTTCTGCGGGAACCTCGGCAGCGGCGGCGACACGGTGTTCGGCGACGAGCTCGGCCATGGCGAACGAGAGCTCGCGCAGACCCTGACGGCTCACGGTCGAGATCTCGAACACGCCGTAGCCGCGGGCTTCGAGGTCGGGACGCACGAGGTCAGCGAGATCGCGAGCCTCGGGGACGTCGGTCTTGTTGAGAGCGATGAGCTGCGGGCGCTCGAGCAGCGGCACCTGGCCCTCCGGGACCGGATACGCGCCGAGCTCGGCGAGGATGACGTCGAGGTCGGTGAGGGGATCGCGTCCGGGCTCCAGCGTCGCGCAATCGAGCACGTGCACCAGGGCCGAGCAGCGCTCCACATGGCGCAGGAATTCGAGACCGAGTCCGCGTCCTTCGCTCGCGCCCTCGATGAGGCCCGGTACATCTGCGATCGTGTACCGGATGTCTCCCGCTTGGACGACGCCGAGGTTGGGATGCAGCGTCGTGAACGGATAGTCGGCGATCTTGGGGCGGGCGGCCGACATCGCCGCGATGAGGCTCGATTTGCCTGCTGAGGGGAACCCGACCAGCGCGATGTCTGCGACCGTCTTCAGCTCGAGCTGGACGTCGCCTTCCCAGCCCGGGGTCCCCAGGAGCGCGAAGCCGGGAGCCTTTCGCTTGGGAGACGCCAGCGCCGCGTTGCCGAGACCGCCCTGGCCACCCGGAGCCACGACGAAACGCATGCCCGGGGTCACCATGTCGACGAGCGTCTCGCCCTCGGGAGACTTGACGACCGTGCCGACAGGGACGGGAAGCTCGAGGTGCTCCCCCGCCGCGCCCGAGCGGTTGTCGCCCATGCCGAAGCCGCCGTTGCCGCCCGACCGGTGCGGCGAGTGGTGATACGACAGGAGCGTCGTCACCTGGGGATCAGCGACGAGGACGACGTCGCCGCCGTCACCGCCGTTTCCTCCGTCGGGGCCGGCGAGCGGCTTGAACTTCTCGCGGCGCACCGACACGCAGCCGTTGCCGCCCTTGCCGGCACGCAGATGCAGCGTGACCCGGTCGACGAACGTCACCATGCGGTGCCTCCTGGAAAACAGGGCGAGGGGCGAGCCGAAGCCCGCCCCTCGCCGCGAAGTGGTCTGGTCCGAATTACTCGGCAGCCGCCACGATGTTGACGACCTTGCGGCCACCCTTCGTGCCGAACTCGACGGCACCGGCCGCGAGTGCGAACAGGGTGTCGTCGCCGCCACGGCCGACGTTGGCGCCGGGGTGGAAGTGCGTGCCGCGCTGGCGGACGAGGATCTCGCCGGCGTTGACGGCCTGGCCGCCGAAGCGCTTCACGCCGAGGCGCTGTGCGTTGGAGTCACGACCGTTACGGGTGGAGCTTGCGCCCTTTTTGTGTGCCATCTCTGCGTCTCCCTGGCTTACTTGATGCCGGTGATCTTGACGCGCGTGAGGTCCTGACGGTGGCCCTGGCGCTTCTTGTAGCCGGTCTTGTTCTTGAACTTCTGGATCACGATCTTCGGGCCGCGCTCCTCACCGAGAACCTCGGCGGTGACCGTGACCTTCGCGAGCTTGTCAGCGTCGGTGGTCACGGCGTCGCCGTCGACGAGGAGAACGGCGGGAAGCTCGAGCTTGTCACCGATCTGAGCCGCCTGACGATCGAGGACGACGATCGTGCCGACCTCGACCTTCTCCTGACGGCCGCCGGCGCGCACAACTGCGTAAACCACTTCACACCTGTTTCTTCTGTGGAGCACACGGCTCCGATTGTCTTTGCGAGACTGGAAAGTCTTGGTGCGCGTGCCCCAGAGGATCCTGTGGCTGAGCCGCAATCGTGACGGGACGTCGACGGACTCGCTGCACCAAGGGTCCACTTTACCGGATGCCGGGAGATCCGGCAAAAGGACGGCCGGGTGTGTCGCTTCGGAGCCGCCGAGCGAGGCGCTCCCTAGGATCGGAGGATGGCGATCCTCATCGACGATCCGCGCTGGCCGGCCCACGGCCGCCTGTGGTCGCACCTGGTCAGCGACACGGACCTCGATGAGCTCCATGCCTTCGCGCGACGCCATGATCTGCCCGCGCGGGCATTCGACCTCGACCACTACGACGTCCCCGATTCGGCATTCGAGCGCCTCATCGCCGGCGGCGCCCAGCACGTCTCTGGCCACGAGCTCGTACGCCGGCTCATCGCCTCCGGGCTGAGGGTGACAGCGCGCGAACGCCGCGGGATCTGAAGCTATCCCGCGGCGTTCTTCTCGACGATGGGCGTCAGTCGTCCGAAGCCGGCGCAGCTGACACCGGGGTGCCGCTGAGAGCGGCCGTGGTCACGCGACGACGTCCTCGTCCCTGACCGGGCGCCTTGGGCTCGGGAAGCGCGTTGAGGACCGAGTCGAGGAGAAGATCCTTCTCGGTCCGCGGCGCCTTGGGCTCGGCCTTCTTGCGACGGGGCTTCTTCGGGCGCTCGACGGGCGCAGGCTCGGCCTCGACGGGAGCCGCGATGATCTCGGCATCCTCATCGGCCGCGGTCGCCTGGATCGTCGAGGCAGCGATCTGCGCCAGGGCCGATTTCGCGCCCTCGGTGATGACATGGGTGCCACCGTTCGCGGGAGCCGGTGCCGCGTTGCCGCCGCCGCGACCGCGCCGCGCCGAGCCGTTGCCGTTGCCGTTGCTGCCCTGAGCTCCGCCACCGCGGTGCTTGACGACCGGGTCGTGGTGAACGATGACCCCGCGGCCAGCACACACGTCGCACGCCTCGCTGAACGTCTCCAGCAACCCGAGGCCCAGCTTCTTGCGCGTCATCTGGACGAGACCGAGAGAGGTGACCTCCGCGACCTGATGCTTGGTGCGGTCGCGGCTCAGGCATTCGATGAGGCGCCGCAGGACGAGATCGCGGTTCGATTCGAGCACCATGTCGATGAAGTCGACGACGATGATGCCGCCGATGTCGCGCAGACGAAGCTGGCGGACGATCTCTTCCGCAGCCTCGAGGTTGTTCTTGGTGACGGTCTCTTCGAGGTTGCCCCCGGAGCCGACGAACTTGCCGGTGTTGACATCGACCACGGTCATCGCTTCGGTGCGGTCGATCACGAGCGAACCTCCGGAAGGCAGCCACACCTTGCGGTCGAGGGCCTTCTCGATCTGTTCGGTCACGCGGAACGCGTCGAACGGGTCCTGCTCGTCCTCGTACTTCTCGACGCGCTCCAGGAGATCGGGAGCGACGCCGGTGAGGTAGGAGGTGATCGTCGAGTACGCCTCGTCACCCTGGATGAGCATTCGCGAGAAGTCCTCGTTGAAGACGTCGCGCACGATCTTCACCAGCAGATCGGGCTCGGAGTGCAGGAGGGCCGGCGCCTGGATCTTCTCGAGCTGCGAGCTGATGTGCTCCCACTGCGAGGTGAGGCGCTGAACGTCGCGCGTCAGCTGATCCTCGGTCGCGCCCTCGGCGGCGGTGCGCACGATCACACCCGAGGACTCCGGGAGCACCTCTTTGAGGATGCGCTTGAGACGCGCCCGCTCGGTGTCGGGCAGCTTGCGAGAGATGCCGTTCATCGCACCGCCGGGGACGTACACGAGGTAGCGGCCGGGCAACGAGATCTGGCTGGTGAGGCGCGCGCCCTTGTGTCCGACGGGGTCCTTCGTGACCTGCACGAGGACGCGGTCGCCCGACTTCAAGGCGAGCTCGATGCGACGGGGCTGGTTGCCCGTCTCGACGGAATCCCAGTCGACCTCGCCCGAGTACAGCACGGCGTTGCGGCCACGCCCGATGTCGACGAACGCGGCTTCCATGCTCGGCAGGACGTTCTGCACGCGGCCGAGATAGACGTTGCCGATGAGGGAAGCGTCCTGGTTGCGCGCGACGTAGTGCTCGACGAGCACGTTGTCCTCGAGCACGGCGATCTGGATGCGGCCGCTCTTCGAGCGCACGACCATGACGCGGTCGACCGCTTCGCGTCGCGCGAGGAACTCCGCCTCGGTGACGACGGTGCGTCGACGACCGGCTTCCCGCCCGTCGCGGCGACGCTGCTTCTTCGCCTCCAGGCGAGTGGAGCCCTTGATGCGCTGGGGCTCGGTGATCAGCTCGACGGCGCGCTGGCGCGGAGAGGGCTCATTGCCCTCGTCGCCGTTCGACCCGCCGCGGCGACGGCCACGGCGGCGCGAGCTGCTCGAGCTCGACGAGGATCCGTTGCCGTCGTCATCGGTGTCGTCCGGCAGCGCGGGAAGAGGCGCGATCTCGGGCGCGTAGAAGTGCAGCGCGGTGGACACCGCCGATACGAACTCCGCCGGCAACAGTCCGAGCGAGACCGCGGTGGGCGGGCCGGAAGCGGCCGGCTCGTCCGTGGGCGCCGGCTCGTCCGTCGGCGCCGGCTCCTCAGCGGGGGCCGGCGCCTCAGCGGGGGCCGGCTCCTCAGCTTCTTCGGCGGGCGCCGGCTCGCCGGTGGGGACGACGGGTTCCTCCGAGGGCGCGGCCTCCTCGACGGGCGGGGACTCGGGCGCGGGTGCGGCAGACGTCCCCTCGGTGCCGGTCTCCGCGGTCATTCCGGAACCGGGTTCCGGCGCGGCATCCTCGGCGGCGCGCCCGCTGTCGATGTGCTCCTCGGTGGCGTCGATCGACGTCACCGCGTCAGCGAGCTCGGCTGCGGCGGGGTCTACCGCGTTCGCGGGCTCATCGGGGGTCGGGCTGTCGTTGCGATCATCGGCCATCACTGGCGTACTCCTCTTCGGGCGGCACCGCGCGCCACCCGGTACATCTCTGGCGGCGTCGCTCCCGGAAGGACGAGCCGCGAACTCACTCGGTGTGCAGCCGGCTCTCGGCGCGGCCTGCGTGGGCAGCCATTGCCCGAAGTCTCTCGTGATGTCCTGTCGCAGCGCGGCTGCAGACGAGCATCGGCATCCATTATCGCACTACGCGCGTCGCTTCGTGGGACACGGGGCCGATGCTCACGGCGGGGTCATCGATGCCGATGGGATAATCGCGGTCATGTCCGCACCCCGTAGCCACGCCCGCCCTGTCGCACTCGCCGTCTGGCTGATGATCGCGGGCGTCATCGGTTGGATCGCAGCGTTCGCGCTGACGACAGAGCGGCTCCACCTGCTCGAAGACGCCACGGCCACGGCGTCATGCGACTTCAATCTCGTCGTGCAGTGCGGGGCGAACCTGACCTCTGCCCAGGGTTCGGTCTTCGGCTTCCCCAACCCGCTGCTGGGGCTCACCGGCTGGGTCGCGCCGATCGTCGTGGGCGCCGCCATCCTCGCGGGCGCACGCTTCGCCCGGTGGTTCTGGCTGCTGTTCTGGGCGGGCATGGCGTTCGCGTTCGGCTTCGTGGTGTGGCTGATCTCGCAGAGCATCTTCGTTCTCGGAACGCTCTGCCCCTGGTGCATGGTCACCTGGTTCGTGACCATCCCGAGCTTCTACGCCGTCACCCTGCACCTGCTCAGGTCGGGTGTCGTGCCGCTGCCGCGTCGAGGCCGAGCGGTCGCCGCCACCCTGACCGGCTGGGTGCCGCTCCTCGCCGTGCTCAGCTACGTCGCCATCGCCGTGATCGCACAGATCCGGCTCGACTGGATCGGCTTCCTCTGAGACGACGACGCCCGCCGCTCGACGTCGTGACGTCGAGCGGCGGGCGTGATGTCGCGGATGCGGTCAGCCGAACCAGATCTCGAGCTCGCGCGCGGCGGACTCGGGGCTGTCGGAGCCGTGGACGAGGTTCTGCTGAACGGCCAGGCCCCAGTCGCGTCCGAAGTCGCCCCGGATCGTACCGGGTGCGGCCGTCGTGGGGTCGGTGGTTCCGGCGAGCGAGCGGAAGCCCTCGATGACGCGATTGCCGGCCAAGCGGATGGCGACCGAGGGGCCGCTCTGCATGAACTCGAGCAGCGGTTCGTAGAACGGCTTGCCGGCGTGCTCCTCGTAATGCTTCTCGAGCACCTCCCGGTCGGGTTCGACGAGCCGGATGTCGACGAGCGCGTAGCCCTTCGCCTCGATGCGGGCGAGGATCGCGCCGGTGAGGCCGCGGGCCACACCGTCGGGCTTGACGAGGACGAGGGTCTCTTCGGTGGGCATGTCAGTCTCCGTTCGATTCGTCGGCTGCGAGGGCGGCGTTCCGCCGGTCGAGAGCAGCCCCCTTGATGGTCGCATACGCGTACATGCCGCCGAAAACCAGCGCGACGATCCCGAGCGCCGGCACGAGGAACACCCCGAGAGCCAGGACCACCTGCAGCAGCCAGCCCAGGAGGATGCCCCACCGGTGCCGCAGCAGCCCTGAGGTAACGATCATCGCCACGGCGAGGACCGCCCCGGCGACCACTCCCCACCAGTCGGCGACGCCCTCCGGCAGCGCACCGAGTCCGTAGACGGTCAGTCCGCCGAGGAAGACCACGATGGATTCGAAACCGAGGACGACCGATCCGAGCGACTCCGCGGCACCGCGACGTCGGCGCTCGCGAGGCCGTCTCACGCCTGCCATCCCGACTTCCAGTCCTCTGCGGCGGCGAGGGCGATCGCTTCGCCCGCGAGCACGACCGAACCGGCGATGATCACCGCGCGCCGTTCCGCAGCCGCGGCCCACTCGCGCGCAGCCTCGGCCGCTTCGACGAGGTCGCGGTGCTCGGTGACCCCGAGTCCGCGCTCCTCGGCAAGATCGGCGACGAGGGTCGGCTCCGACGCGCGCTCCGAGTCCGGTGAGGTCGCGAATACGTGCGCGGCGACCGGTGCCAGGGCCTCGACGATCCCCGCGGCGTCCTTGTCGCCCAGAACACCGAGCACGATGCCCCACTCGTCGAAGTCGAACGACTCGCGCAGCGCCGCCGCGAGTGCCGCTGCGCCGTGGGGATTGTGCGCACTGTCGACGAGCACGGTCGGACTGATCCCGAGCAGCTGCAGGCGACCCGGGGAGGTGACAGCGCCCAGTCCGTCCGCGACGACCTCCGCGTGGAGTGCCTGGTCCTCGGCGCCGATGAGAGCTTCGACCGCGGCGACCGCGAGGGCGGCGTTCTCGGCCTGGTGAGAGCCGTAAAGCGGCAGGTAGAGCTCGGGGTACTCCCCCGCGCGCCCCCGAACACTGATCTGCTGTCCGCCGACGGCGAGGCTGTGCGCGGTCAGACCGAACTCCTCACCGGCGAACCCGACGGTGGCGGCCGCCTCCGCGGCGCGCGCTCGGATCTGCTCGGCCGCCTCGGGTGTCTGCACGGCCGAGACGACCGCCGCGCCGGGCTTGATGATGCCCGCTTTGACCGCGGCGATCTCGGCGATGGTCTCGCCGAGGCGGTCGGCGTGGTCGAGCGCGACGGGGCCGATGACGGCGACGTCCCCGTCGGCGGTGTTGGTCGAGTCCCACGATCCGCCCATGCCCACCTCGATGACCGCGACATCGACGGGCGCGTCGGAGAACGCGACGAAGGCGAGGACGGTGAGCAGCTCGAAGAACGTCAGAGGAGCGTCACCCGCCGCATCCAGCTCAGCGTCCACGAGGTCGACGAAGGGAGCGATCTCGTCCCATGCGTCGGCGACCGCGGCGTCGGCGATCGGCTCGCCGTCGATCAGGATGCGCTCGGTGAAGCGCTCGAGGTGCGGGCTGGTGAAGAGCCCGGTGCGCAGCCCGTGCGCGCGCACGAGGCTCTCGATCATCCGGCTCGTCGACGTCTTGCCGTTCGTTCCCGTCACGTGCACGACGCGGTAGGTGCGCTGCGGGTCGTCCAGCAGTTCGAGAACGCGTCGTGTCCGCTCGACGCGGGGCTGCACCCACTGCTCCCCCTGACGCTGCAGCAGCGCCGTGTACACGGCGTCGGCGCGGGCCTGATCGGTCATGCGGTCTCTCCTGTCAGCCGGGTGACGCTCACGGCGAGGTCTCCGCTGTTGGCGTAGGTCTTGGCGGCGACCACGGCCTCGAAGTCAGGCTCGGTCGCGGCGACGGACTCCGCAGACTCGGCAACGGTCGAGGTGCGTGAGCGCACCACCCATTCGCGCGCCAGCGTCTCGCCCGCCACATCGGCGGCGTCGAACGCCGATGCGACAGCAGCGGCATCCTCGTCGGAATCGAACGTCAGCATCAGCCGGATGCGGTCGCTGACTTCGAAGCCGGCGGCCTTCCGGGTGTCCTGCACCGCGCGGATCACGTCGCGCGCCAGGCCCTCGGCCTCGAGTTCCGGGGTCGTGGTGGTGTCGAGCAGGACGAACCCGCCCCCCGACAGCAGTGCGATCGCGGTGCCTTCCGCCACCCCTCCCGCTTCGAGGGTCAGGTCGTACTCGCCGGGCTCAAGCGCGACGCCGTCGACGGTCACGACACCGTCCTGCTCGCTCCACAGGCCCGCCCGGGCACCCGCGATGACGTGCTGCACCTGCTTGCCCAGTCGTGGACCGGCCGCGCGCGCATTGACCGAGAGACGCTGGCTGATGCCATACGAGGCCGCGAGGTCGTCCGAAAGCTCGGCCACGGCGACATCCTTCACGTTGAGCTCGTCGCGGAGGATGTCGGCGAACTGCTCCAGCGACGCCGCGTCACTCATCGCAACCGTGAGCTGAGGCAGCGGCAGGCGCACGCGCTTGCCCTCCTTCTTGCGCAGAGCGTTGGCCACAGATGAGACCTCGCGGACGGCGTCCATAGCCGAACGGATGTCGGCTGCGGGCGCGAACTCGTCCGCGTCCGGCCAGTCCTCCAGGTGAACGCTCCGTCCGCCGGTGAGGCCCTGCCAGACGCGCTCGCTCACGAGGGGCAGAAGCGGCGCCGCGACCCGGGTCAGCGTCTCGAGCACCGTGTAGAGGGTGTCGAACGCCTCCGTCGAGGAATCGTCGCCGGGCACGACGCCCACCCAGAAGCGATCGCGGGAGCGGCGGATGTACCAGTTCGTGAGCGCTTCGGCGAAGTCGCGCAGCTTGGCGGCGGCCATCGTGGAGTCGAGGGCCTCCAGGTCGGCTGCGACATCACGCACCAGGTCGCCGGTCAGCGCCAGGATGTAGCGGTCGAGCACGTTCGTGGAGTCGGTCCGCCGCCGCACCTCGTACCCGGCCCCGCCCTCACCGCCGGCCGCGTTGGCATAGGTGGCGAAGAAGTACCAGGTGTTCCACAGCGGAAGCAGGAACTCCCGGACGCCCGCCCGGATGCCCTCCTCGGTGACGACGAGGTTGCCGCCGCGGAGCACCGACGAGCCCATCAGGAACCACCGCATCGCGTCGGAACCGTCGCGATCGAAGACCTCGGACACGTCCGGGTAGTTCCGCAGCGACTTCGACATCTTCTGACCGTCGCTGCCCAGCACGATGCCGTGGCAGGCGACGCCCGAGAACGCCGGCCGGTCGAACAGCGCACCCGAGAGCACGTGCATGACGTAGAACCAGCCGCGGGTCTGTCCGATGTACTCCACGATGAAGTCGGCCGGCGCGTGCTCGTCGAACCACTCCCGGTTCTCGAAGGGGTAGTGCACCTGCGCGTACGGCATCGACCCGGAGTCGAACCATACGTCGAAGACGTCCTCGATGCGGCGCATCGTCGAGCGGCCCGTGGGGTCGTCGGGGTTCGGACGCGTGAGGTCATCGATGAACGGCCGGTGCAGGTCGACCTCGCCCGCCTCGTTGCGCGGTAGGCGACCGAAGTCGCGTTCGATGTCGGCGAGCGAGCCGTACACGTCGGTCCGCGGGTACTCGGGGTCGTCGCTCTTCCAGACGGGGATCGGCGAGCCCCAGAAGCGGTTGCGGCTGATGGACCAGTCGCGCGCGCCCTCGAGCCACTTGCCGAATTGCCCGTGCTTGACGTTCTCGGGTGCCCACGTGATCTGCTCGTTGAGTTCGAGCAGGCGGTCCTTGATCGCCGTGACCCGCACGAACCAGCTCGACACCGCCTTGTAGATGAGCGGATTGCGGCAGCGCCAGCAGTGCGGGTAGGAGTGCTCGTAGCTCGCCTCGCGAAGGAGACGGCCCTCGGCCTTCAGGAGGCGGATGAGCGGGCGGTTGGCGTCCATCCACAACTCTCCCGCGACGTCGCTGACCTGCGGGAGGAAGCGCCCGCCGTCGTCGAGGCTCATGATGAGCGGGATGCCGGCTGCGCCGGTCACGCGCTGGTCGTCCTCACCGTAGGCCGGGGCCTGGTGGACGATGCCGGTGCCGTCGGTGGTGGTGACGTAGTCGTCGACGAGCACCCGCCACGCGGAACCCGTTCCCCAGGTGTCGGTGTCCGCGTAGTAGTCGAAGAGCCGGTCGTACTGCACGTCCGAGAGCTCGCTGCCGAGAACGGTCCGCTCGATCGCGGCGCGCGCCTCGTCGACGTCGCCGTACCCGAGGTCCTTCGCGTAGCCCGCGAGGAGGTCTTCGGCGAGGAGGTAGCGGTGGGCGTCGGCCTCGACACGGTCCTCATGAACGTCGGCGGCGCCGGCCGGCCCCCCGGGCAGCACGACATACCGGATGTCGGGGCCGACGGCGAGAGCGAGGTTCGTGGGCAGCGTCCACGGGGTCGTCGTCCACGCGAGAGCGCGCACACCGGTGAGGCCGAGGGACTCGGCCTTCGCCCCGACGAACGGGAAGGTGACGGTCACCGACGGATCCTGGCGCATCTTGTAGACGTCGTCGTCCATGCGCAGCTCGTGGTTCGACAGGGGCGTCTCGTCGCGCCAGCAGTAGGGCAGCACGCGATGCCCCTCGTAGGCGAGGTCCTTGTCCCACAGCTCCTTGAACGCCCAGAGCACCGACTCCATGAAGCCCGTGTCGAGCGTCTTGTAGCCGCGTTCGAAGTCGACCCACCGCGCCTGCCGGGTGACGTAGTCCTCCCACTCGCGCGTGTACTCGAGGACGGATGAGCGCGCCTTGTCGTTGAAGGCGGCGATGCCCATCGCCTCGATCTCGCTCTTCTCGGTGATCCCGAGCTGCTTCATCGCTTCGAGCTCAGCCGGGAGGCCGTGGGTGTCCCAGCCGAAGACGCGGTCGACCTTCTTACCGCGCATGGTCTGGAAGCGAGGGAAGACATCCTTCGCGTACCCGGTGAGCAGATGGCCGTAATGCGGGAGCCCGTTCGCGAACGGAGGGCCGTCGTAGAAGACCCACTCGGGCGCCCCCTCGCGCCGCGCGATGGAGCTGCGGAAGGTGTCGTCGCGCTCCCAGAACGCCAGCACGTCGCGCTCGACGTCGGGGAAGCGGGGGCTCGGAACGACGCTGTCGGCGGCGGGGCCGAAAGCAGAGGACTTCGGATAGGTCATGGCTTCTCTCGCAGGGTCGGACTTCCTGCGAGGACGATCGTGCGACCGCGGTACCACCCCGCTTGCCCCGGAGGGCCACTCTCCCAGCGGCTGTGACGGGCCTGCCCCGCTCGGTTCTACTGGGCGGATGACCGCCGTTCTTCCGAGAGCTCCCCGGTGATGGCCGGATCGGTGCTGATGAGCCCATCATACCGTCGGCATACGCTGAACGTATGGCCCGCCCTCGTACCCGTCCCACGCCCCCTCGCGTGAGCGAACCCGACCTGCCGCGTCACCTCGAGCCCGGCGTCCTCACCCGACACGGCGATCTCGTCGAGACGTCGATCGCACTCGGCGGCGCGGCGGTCGACGGCGCCCACGCACGGCTGAGCGAGAGCGTCCTCGAAGCCGGGTCCCCCGACCGGCTCGATCTCACCGGCGCGGTGCTCGCCGACGTGGCCATCCGCGACCTCGCGACGGCCGAGTTCCGCTCGGGCGACGGCAGCTGGCGCACCGTGACCCTCAGCGGTGGGCGGATCGGCACCCTCGACGCCCAGCGTGCCCGCTGGGACGGCGTCATCCTCCGCGGCATCCGGATCGACTACCTCTCGGTGCCCGCCGCGACGTTGCGCGACGTGCTCATCGTCGACTGCCGCATCGGAACGCTCGACGCCCCGGGCGCGATGCTCGAGCGGGTCCGTTTCGTCGACACGACGGTCGACGAGTTCGACTCCCGTGCGCTCTCGAGCACGGATCTCGACCTCCGCGGCCTGGAAGCACTCGCCTTCACCGACATCCGGGCGCTGACCGGCGCCACTGCATCGCGTCGGCAGATCGAAGCGCATGCCCCCGCGTTCGCCGCTGCGCTCGGATGGGACGTGCGCGATGAGGCGTCCGCCGAGGAGCCGAGCCGATGATCGCCCGCACCGAACGTCTGGTCCTCCGGCTGATGACCGAGGACGATCTGGACCCGCTCCGCGAGATACTGACCGACCCCATCGCGATGACCGCCTACGAGGGGGCGTTCGACGACGACGAGAGCGCGCGGTGGCTCGCGCGCAATCTTCGTCGCTACGAGGAGGACGGGTTCGGCCTCTGGGCCGTCGACCTCCCTGGGGCCGGCATGATCGGGCAGTGCGGCATCACGCGGCAGTTCGTCGGCGACGAAGAGGTGCTCGAGGTCGGCTACCTCTTCCAGCGGGCGCACTGGCATCGCGGCTACGCGACCGAGGCCGCCGCCGCCGCCCGCGACTGGGGATTCCGCGAGCTCGGCGCTCCGGCCATCTGGGCCAAGGTCCGCGACACCAACATCGCATCCATGAACGTCGCCATCCGCCTCGGCATGACCGTTCGCCGCCGGTTCATGGTGCACTACCGAGGCGTGGACATGCCCCACCTCGGATTCGCCGTCGATCGCTGACGGCGCCTCGTCAGGACGCCGACCAGGCCTCGCCGCGTACCTCGGCGAGCGGCGATTCCCGCAACAGGCGCGAGATCGGGCAGCGATCGTGCGCTGAGGCGGCGAGTTCCGCCGCCTCGGAGGCATCCAGCCCCTCGCCGGAGACGAAAGCCGTAACGAGGAACTCGTACCCCGTGCGCCCCTCGGCGTCGCGCAGCTCGACCTCGACCCGCGCCTTCGTGCGGTGGCGGCCCGCCACGATCGTCTGCGCCGTCGCGTTCAGGCACGTCGACCAGGCCAGCGCGAGGAGCTGCTCGGGATTGCTCGCGGCGGTGTCATGGCCCGGCTGCAATGGATTCGACACGGCGACCTCCAGGCCGTCCGGCACGCGGCTGACCCCCGTGCCGCCGTCGTCGTTGAAAGCAGAGGTGCGGTACCGGGTGACCATGGTTCGACTATAGTTGAACGTCGTCCAACTATTAGGGGATGCCCTGTGCCACCGACCGACGCGCCGATCGCCCTCAGCGGCGTGAGCGTCACCTACCCCGGCGGAACCCGCGCTCTCACCGACGTCGATCTCGCTGTATCTCCGCGCGAGATCTTCGGAGTCATCGGCGAGAGCGGTGCCGGCAAGAGCACTCTCCTGGCTCTGCTCACCGGCGAGATCAGCGCGACCGCAGGAACCGTGAGGGTGCTCGATCAGGACCCGACCGGTCTCAGCCGGACGGCGCTGCGGGATCTGCGCCGGCGGATCGGCGTGGTCTTCCAGGGTGTGCACCTGCTGGCGAATCGCACCGTCCGTCAAAACGTCCTGCTCGCCCTCGAACTGCGCGACCGCCGGAACCGCCTGAGTGTGAATGAGCGACGCGCCGCGGCCGACGAGACGCTGCGTTTCGTCGGTCTCGGTGGTCGCGAGGATGCGTACCCGTCTGAGCTCAGCGGCGGTCAGCGTCAGCGCGTGGGGATCGCCCGCGCGCTCGTGGGCCGGCCCGAGGTCCTGCTCTGCGACGAGCCGACCTCCTCGCTCGACGCCACCACGACCGACGGCGTCCTCGCGCTCCTCCGCGAGGCCCGGGACCGGTTCGGAACGACAGTGGTCGTCGT
Organism: Microbacterium sp. H37-C3; assembly: GCF_027157935.1. Taxonomy (NCBI): domain Bacteria; kingdom Bacillati; phylum Actinomycetota; class Actinomycetes; order Micrococcales; family Microbacteriaceae; genus Microbacterium; species Microbacterium sp. H37-C3. The sequence goes on from NZ_JAPVLR010000001.1 coordinate 360,480, forward strand.
GACGCACGATCTCGCCGTCGTGCGGCGCGTCTGCGACCGCGTCGCGCTGTTCGAGGACGGGCGTCTGCGCGACATCCTGCACGTCGAACCCGGATCGGATCTGGGCCGGGAGAGCTACCTCGACCGCGCCCGGCGGGAGCTGGGCGCATGACCGGCCTGGTCGAATCACTCGAGCGCCGCGGCGGAGACCTGCTCGAGGCGCTCGGCGAGACCGGATACATGCTCCTCGTCTCGCTGGCCGCCGCGGTGGTCCTCGGACTCCCCCTCGGGATGCTCGTGTACCTGACGCGGCGGGGCGGCGCTGCGCCGAACCGGTTCGTGTGGTGGATCGGAAACCTCTTCATCAACGTCGTGCGCTCCTTCCCGTTTCTCCTCCTGGTCGTGTTCCTCGTGCCGGTGACACGTCTCGTCTACGGGACGACATTCGGCACTCCTGCGGCGACGTTCTCGCTCTGCTTCGTCGCGGTCGCGATCTACGCACGACTCGTCGAGCAGATTCTGCGCGAGATCAGCCCGGGCATCCCCCGGGTCGCGCGCACGATGGGAGCGACCCTGCCTCAGACGATCCGGCGCTTCCTGCTTCCCGAGGCCGTTCCCGGCCTCGTCTACGCGCTGACCTCGGCGACGATCAGTCTGCTGTCGTATTCCACCGTGCTCGGTGTGGTCGGCGGTGGCGGCATCGGCGACTTCGCGCTGCGCTACGGCTACCAGGAGTACGACTATCCGCTGATGTACTTCACGATCGCCGTCATCCTCGCCGTCGTGCTGGTCATCCAGTCGGCCGGTCACCGCCTGTCGATCCGACTCGACCACCGTTGACCCTCATCCACCCGCTCTCACAAGGAGAACCCATGCCCGTTCGCACCCTTCGCACCCGCATCGCCTCGGCGGCCATCGCCACCTTCGCGGTCGCCGGACTCCTCGCCGGCTGCGCCGGCTCGCCCGGAGACAATTATTCCGGGGTCACGACGCTCCGCGTGGGCGCGGTGACCGCCCCCGCGACGGACATCGTCGAGGCTGCCGGAGCCGCGATCGCCGACGGGTACGAGATCGAGCTCGTTCCGGTGTCGGACTACGTCACGATCAACAACATGCTCGCTGCCGGCGACATCGACGCGAACTTCTCGCAGCACGAGCCGTATATGACGGAGTTCAACGAGAAGAACGGGGCATCGCTCGAGGCGGTCCAACCCGTCTACAACTTCGTCATCGCCTTCTACTCGAAGACGCTGACCGACATCGGCCAGCTCCCCGACGGTGCCACGGTCGCCATCCCGAACGACTCGTCGAACACCGCGCGTGCGCTCAAGCTGCTGGCCGACGCCGACATCATCGACCTCGCCCCCGGCATCGACCCGTACACCGCGACCCTCGACGACGTCGCGGAGAACCCGAAGAACCTTCAATTCCTGTCGCTGGAGATCAACCAGTTGAACACGGCGTACGACGAGGCCGATCTGGTCTTCCAGTGGCCGTCGCACATCGCCGCGCTCGGCCTCACGCCGCAGGACGACGGCCTGCTCACCGAACTCGACGACCGCTTCGCGCTTCAGCTCGTGGTCCCCTCGGCTGAGGCGGATTCTCCTGCCACGAAGGCACTCATCGACGCGTTCACGAGCGACGAGGTGCGAAAGGTCATCGACGGCAACGAGACCATCGAAGCCGCCTTCTGACCCCCGGTAGACTCGGACGACGCACACTCAGGCACGCTCACACAGTGCCGCACATATCGTCGAGGAGTTCCCATGACAGCGCACATTCCCGAGAAGCCCGCTCTGGAAGGCCTCGAGCAGAAGTGGGGCGCCGCGTGGGCCGAGCAGGGCACCTACCTGTTCGACCGCGCGCGTGCCGCGAAGACCGGCCGCGGCGGCGTCTTCTCCGTCGACACGCCTCCCCCGACGGCATCCGGGTCGCTGCACATCGGCCACGTCTTCTCGTTCACCCACACCGACCTCAAGGTGCGATTCGAGCGCATGCGCGGGAAGAGCGTCTTCTACCCGATGGGCTGGGACGACAACGGCCTGCCCACCGAGCGCCGCGTCCAGAACTACTACGGCGTCCGCTGCGACCCGACTCTCCCCTACGACGAGTCGTTCGTCCCGCCGTTCGAGGGCGGCGACAACAAGTCGAGCCGTGCCGCCGACCAGGTGCCCATCAGCCGTCGCAACTTCATCGAGCTGTGCGAGAAGCTGACGATCGAGGACGAGAAGCAGTTCGAGTCGCTCTTCCGCCAGCTCGGGCTCTCCGTCGACTGGACCCAGACGTACCGGACGATCTCGGACGAGACCATCCGCACCAGCCAGCTCGCGTTCCTGCGCAACCTCGAGCGCGGCGAGGCCTACCAGGCGCTGGCCCCCACGCTGTGGGACATCGACTTCCGCTCCGCCATCGCGCAGGCCGAGCTCGAGGATCGCGAGCAGCAGGCGTCGTATCACCGCATCGCGTTCCACAAGACCGACGGCAGCGGCGACATCCACATCGAGACGACGCGGCCCGAACTGCTTCCGGCGTGTGTCGCCCTCGTGGCGAACCCCGATGACGAGCGTTACCAGCCCTACTTCGGCAAGACCGTCCGCACGCCGCTCTTCGACGTCGAGGTGCCGGTCCTCGCCCATCACCTCGCTCAGCCCGACAAGGGCTCGGGAATCGCGATGATCTGCACGTTCGGCGACGTCACCGACATCATCTGGTGGCGCGAGCTCGACCTGCCCAACCGCACGATCCTCGGCCACGACGGTCGCATCGTGGCCGAGGCGCCTGACGTCATCGTCACGGATGGCGCACGCGCGGCCTACGCCGAGCTGGCGGGCAAGACCGTCTTCAGCGCCAAGAGGCGCGTCGTCGAGCTGCTGCAGGAATCGGGCGAGCTGCTCGAGGTGTCGAAGCCCTTCAGCCACCCGGTGAAGTTCTTCGAGAAGGGCGATCGCCCGCTCGAGATCGTCTCGACCCGTCAGTGGTACCTGCGCAACGGTGCCCGCGACGAAGAGCTCCGGGCGCGCCTCATCTCGCTCGGTCAGGAGATGTCGTGGCACCCCGACTTCATGCGGGTGCGCTACGAGAACTGGACCAACGGTCTCACCGGCGACTGGCTCGTCTCCCGTCAGCGCTTCTTCGGCGTACCGATCCCGATCTGGTACGGCCTCGATGAGAACGGCGAACGCGATTACGAGCGCGTCATCACCCCCGATGCCGCCCAGCTCCCGATCGACCCGACCACGGATGTCCCCTCGGGCTACACCGCCGAACAGCGCGGCGTGCCGGGCGGGTTCGACGCCGAGCGCGACATCTTCGACACCTGGGCGACGTCGTCGCTGACCCCGCAGCTCGCGGGCGGGTGGCAGCGCGACGAGGAGCTGTGGCAGCTCGTCGCACCGTTCGATCTGCGGCCGCAGGGGCAGGACATCATCCGCACCTGGCTGTTCTCCACGATGCTCCGCAGCGCTCTCGAAGACGGCCGCGCACCGTGGTCGGATGCCGCGATCTCGGGCTTCATCGTCGACCCCGACCGCAAGAAGATGTCGAAGTCGAAGGGAAACGTCGTCACCCCCGCCGACATCCTCGCCCAGCACGGCACGGATGCGGTCCGCTACTGGGCCGCGTCGAGTCGCCTCGGTTCCGACGCCGCGTTCGATCCGCAGAACCCCACGCAGGTGAAGATCGGCCGCCGTCTCGCCATCAAGGTGCTGAACGCCGCGAAGTTCGTGCTGTCGTTCCCCGTGCCCGAGGGCGCGGCGGTGACCCACGACCTCGACGCCGCCATGCTCGCAACGCTCGACCGTGTGATCGTCGATGCCACGCGGGCGTTCGAGGCCTACGACCACGCTCGCGCGCTCGAGATCACGGAAGCGTTCTTCTGGACCTTCTGCGACGACTACCTCGAGCTCGTCAAGGAGCGCGCGTACGACCGCTCCGACGCGGGTCAGGCGTCGGCGGCGCTGGCACTGCGACTCGCGCTGTCGTCGCTGCTGCGTCTGCTCGCCCCGGTGCTCGCCTTCGCCGCAGAGGAGGCATGGTCGTGGTTCGAGGAGGGCTCCGTGCACACCGCGCCGTGGCCGGAAGCGAGCGGCATCGACGGCGACCCGGCCGTTCTCACCGCGGCCAGCGCGGCGCTCATCGGCATCCGCCGGGCGAAGACGGAAGCCAAGGCCTCGCAGAAGACCCCCGTCTCGGTACTGACGCTGCGCGCGGATGCCGCGACGATCGAGCGACTGCGCCGCGCGGAGGGCGACCTGAAGGCGGTCGGACGCATCGCCGAGCTCGAGCTCCTCGACAGTGACGGCGACCTGGTCGTGGAGCGCGTCGAGCTCGCGCCTCAGGAGGCGTGAGATGCGTTTGGGAACGCGGTGGACCAGCGGCGATGAGCCGCCCGTCTCGCTGCCGGCCGCTTTCCGCGACCGGGTTCGCGCGGTCGACGGCGGGCTCGACGCAGATCCGCGTCCGAAGTGGACTCTGACCTGGCTCGAGGGACGCCCCGTGGCCGAGCTCGAGACCGGTGTCGTGGTCTCGCTCGACGCCGCCGGTGAACCGGTCGTCGGTCAGATCGACGACGACGAGTTCTGACGCCCCGCTCTCCCGCCGCTCACTCCGACGCGGCGGGAGAGCTTTGCGCGGACGCGGAGCGGATGAGGCGCGTGCACACGGCCGTCGCGGTGAGGCAGACAGCGCCCGCAGCGATGAACGGCAGCCGCAGGTCGATCGACGCGACCAGGCCGCCCAGGATCGTCGCCACGGGGAAGAGTCCCCAGGTGAGCGTCCGGATGATGCCCAGAGTGCGCCCGAACAGCGCCGGCGGGATGATCTGCTGCCGCAGCGCACCCCACGGGACATTCCACACCGACACCGCGAACGCCATGCCCGCGTAGGCGATGACCGCGACGACGATTCCGGGGGCGAACCCGACGGCGACCATGCACGCTGCGGCGGCGAGGTTCGCGCCCCACATGACGTTGCCTCGGCCCCAGCGGGCGACCATGCGCGCAGCGAGGAGTGAGCCCGCGAGCGCACCGACCCCGACACCCGCCGTGACGAACCCGATGGCGAACTCGGGTACCCCGTGGACATCGAGGAAGTAGAGCAGCGTCGGAGCCTGCGCGAAAGCGAAGGCGCAGCCGACGACCGACGTGAACACGACCAGGGCACGCAGGAACCGATGGTGCCAGAGGTAGCGCAACGCTTCCCCGGCGGGAACGGCGACGTCCGGTGCTGCCGGCAGGGGCTCGGGGACGGCGCCGGCGACGACGTCGCCCTGATCCGCGCCGATGACGTCCGAAGCCCGTGAACGCGCCGCGTCCAGCGGGAGAAGGAGCGCCAGCGCGATCGGCACCAGGTAACCCGCGGCGCCGAGCCACAGCGGTAGTGCGAGCGAGACGGCGAAGAGAACGCCGGCGACGGGCTGCGCTACGAAGCTGTCGATGGTGATCTGCGCGGCCTGGATGCGCCCGTTGGCCCGATCGAGCTGATCCCGCTCGACGACGCTCGGAATGATCGCGTTGGTCGCGTTGTCGAACAGGGTCTCGCCGAAGCCGAAGACGAGCGTGCCCACGAGCAGCCACACGATGTCGAGACTGCCCGTGACCGTGAGCACGGCCAGACCGACCGCGGCCGCGCCGCGCACGCTGTTCGCCAACGCCATGACACGGCGCCGGTCGAGCCGATCGACGATGACGCCGGCAGGCACCCCGAAAACGAGCCACGGGAGGAAGGCGGCCGCGCCGAGCAACGAGATCAGCAGCGGGTCGCGCGTGAGTGTCGTGGCGATCAGGGGCACCGCCGTGCGGCCCAGGCCGTCCGCGAGGTTGCTGAACGCGGCGGCGGTCCACAGTCGCGAGAAATCGCGCCCGAGCGGACGGGGGCGCCCGGACTCGGGTGGGCGGATCCGGGAGACGGTCACGCTGGTCATCGTCAGTCGCTCTCTGTCGTGATCGGAAACGCCTCGGCGCGCAGCGAGACGATGCGGTGTTCGGAGGACGAATTCGGGCCGGGGTCCGGGTCAACGCGGTACTCGTCGACGACGTCGTCGATGACTCTTTGGATACGCGCGTTGACCTCGCGGAGCTGCTCGACCGTCAGCGAGACGGTGGCCGAGGTGATGAGCGCGTTCTCGGCCCATGGGTCGAGTTCCTCGCGCAACGTGCTCTCCACGAAGCGCATGAGCTGCTCGCGTCGACGATCGAGGAACTCGCCCATGACGACCTGGGTCGCGGCGCGGCCCGCCGGCGTCCGCATCGTGTCCGCACCCGGGAACGACACGCCGCCGGTGGGCCGTTCCCACCATCGCTCGCGCGCCGTGCCCCGATCGGGGATCTCGCGAATGAGGTCGTGCTTCGCGAGAGCGCGCAGGTGGTAGCTCGTCGAACCGGACGACTCCCCCGTCATCGCCGCGAGTGAGCTGGCCGTCTGAGGGCCTTGCTGACTCAGGATGTCGTAGAGACGCACGCGCACGGGGTGAGCGAGGGCACGGAGCGCGCCCGAGTCGAGCGTGCGGATGTCGCGAGGCGTCCGCTTCTCGGCGTTGTCTTCGGTCATGTGTCCAAAGATATCTTTGCAAGCGCCTCTTTGCAACATGATCTTTGGAACACATCGTAGGCTTGTGCCATGTCGGCATCCTCGAATTCCCCTCTCACCGCCTCGTCACTCGCGTGGGGCCTCCCCGACTACCGAGAGATCGACGTCGATGACTACCTGCCCGCCTTCCGCGAGGCCTTCGCTCAGCAGCGGCACGAGATCGACGCGATCGCCGGCAGCACCGAGCCTCCGACGTTCGAGAACACGGTCGTGGCATGGGAAGAGAGCGGCCGGCTTCTGGGCGACGTAGCGCGCGTCTTCTACACGGTCAGCTCTGCGGACGCCACTCCCGCGGTGCAGGCCGTCGACGAGGAGCTCGCCCCGCTGATGTCTGCGCACTCCGACGCGATCCTCCTCGATCCCCGCCTGTACGACCGGATCGAGCGCCTGCACACGAGCCGCGATGATCTCGGACTCACGGCCGAGCAGCGCTACCTGCTGGAGCGGCGGTTCGTCCAGATGACCCACGCCGGCGCCGGGCTCGACAGCAGCGCTAAGCAGCGACTGACCGAGCTCAACAGCCGACTGTCCGTTCTCACGACGACCTTCGAGAAGAACCTCCTCGCCGATACGAACGATCTGGCCGTGGTGTTCGAGTCGCGGGAGGAGCTCGACGGGCTGAGCGAGGGCGAGATCTCCGCCGCCGCGCGCGCGGCTGCCGATCGCGGGCGACCGGAGGCCTACGTCATAACCCTGACACTGTTCACGGGCCACCCGGCGCTCGCCTCGCTCACGAACCCGCGGTCCCGCCGCCGCATCCTCGAGGCCTCGCGCGCTCGCGGCTCCCGGCCCGGCCGCCACGACAACCGCCCCGTGCTGCTTGAAATCGTCCGCCTCCGTGCCGAGCGCGCGGAACTGCTCGGCTTTCCCTCGCACGCGGCCTACGTCACCTCCGACCAGACGGCGGGCAACCCGGAAGCGGTGTCCGCGCTGCTGCGCCGGCTCGCCGCTCCTGCTGCACGCAACGCACAGCGTGAGAAGCTGGCCCTGCAGGAGGTCGTGGACGGCGCCGAGGTCGGGCCGGAGGATTGGGCATTCGCAACCGAGCGCGTGCGCGCGAGCACGCTCGACATCGACACGGCCGCGCTGCGCCCATGGTTCGAGGCCGAACGAGTGCTGCGCGACGGCGTCTTCTTCGCCGCGACACGTCTCTACGGGATCACGTTCCGTGAACGCGATGACCTGCCTGCCTACCACGAGGACGCGCGTGTGTTCGAGGTCTCGAACGAGGACGGCTCCCACCTCGGACTGTTCGTGCTCGACCTCTACACGCGCGACACCAAGCGCGGTGGTGCATGGATGAACTCCATCGCCTCCCAGTCGGCGCTACGAGGGACGACTCCGATCGTCGTCAACAACCTGAATGTCCCGAAGCCCTCCCCCGGTACCCCGACGTTGCTGACGCTCGACGAGGTGACGACGCTCTTCCACGAGTTCGGGCACGCGCTGCACGGCTTGTTCGCCACGGTCACCTACCCGACCTTCGCCGGAACCAGCGTTTTCCGCGACTTCGTCGAGTTTCCCAGCCAGGTCAACGAGATGTGGATCTACCGACCCGAGGTGCTGGCGAACTACGCCCGACACGTCGACACCGGTGAGCCGCTCGCCTCGGACGTCGTCGAGCGCCTCGAAGCCTCGGGGACCTTCAACCAGGGCTTCGCCACGAGCGAGTATCTCGCCGCCGCATGGCTGGACCTCGCATGGCACTCGCTCAGCGCGGAGGATGCAGCAGCTGTCACCGACGTGGCAGCCTTCGAAGCCGCGGCCCTCGCCGACATCGGACTCGATGACTCCGCTGTGCCGACACGCTACTCGTCCGCTTACTTCGCGCACATCTTCTCAGGTGGCTACAGCGCCGGGTACTACTCCTACATCTGGAGCGAGGTTCTCGACGCCGACACCGTTGAATGGTTCGAGGAGAACGGTGGGCTGACCCGCTCGAACGGGGATCGCTTCCGTCAGCGCCTCCTCGGCGTCGGCGGTTCGAAGGATCCGCTCGAGGCATACCGTGACTTCCGGGGCCGTGACGCCCGCATCGAGCCGTTGCTCGCACGCCGCGGGCTGAGCGCCTAGGTCGCGTCTGCGGCGAGGAGTCCGTCGGTGGGAGCGCTTCGCGCGTCGCGCCCACCGACGGGGATCACGTCGTAGACCAGGCGCGCGAACGCTCCCACCCGTTCTGCTGAGCGCAACGCGAGCCGGTCCGACTCGATGCGACGCGGAAGCAGGGGCGCTCCCCCACCCAACGTCACGGGCGCAATGGAGACCGCGATCTGGTCGAGCGCACCGGCGTCGAGGAACTGACCGGCCAGGTCGCCACCGCCGACGACCCACACATCGTGCCCCGCAGCGGCCTCTCGGATATGCGCAAGCGCATCGGACACGGGCCCGGACACGAATCTGACGTCTGCGCCCGCCGGACGCGGAAGCTCGCGTGTCGTGAACACGAAGGTCGGCCGATCGCCGTGGAACTCCTGCCATCGCTCAGGATGGGCGAGGAGGTCGGACTCGGCGAGTACCCACTCGTAGGTCGTGGACCCCTCGACGAGCACGCCCGCGTTCTCCGGGAGCAGACTCGCGTCGGGCTCGACGCCACCGTCGACCGCGAACAGCCAGGAAAGCGAGTCCGCGCTGTCGGCGATGAAGCCATCGAGCGAGCTCGCCGTGTCGAAGATGATGCGTCCCATACCGGCAGGTTAACCGGGACCTCGGACACCTCCGCAGGCGTCGCGGCTCGGTCGTCAGGCGCTCTTGCGCTTCTGCCGCAGGACGAGCGTGGGCGGAGCGCCGTCATCGACGGCGGCCCGCGTCACGATCACCTTGTCGACATCGTCGGCCGACGGGATCTCGAACATGATGGGGCCGAGAACGTCTTCGAGGATGGCGCGCAGGCCGCGGGCACCGGTCTTGCGCGCCACGGCGAGATCGGCGATCGCGCGCAGCGCCTCGTCTTCGAACTCGAGCTCTACGCCGTCGAGTTCGAACATGCGCTGGTACTGCTTGACGAAGGCGTTCTTCGGACCGGTGAGGATCTCGATGAGCGCCTTCTGGTCGAGCGGCGCGACAGACGTGACGACGGGGAGACGGCCGATGAACTCGGGGATGAGACCGAACTTGTGCAGGTCTTCCGGCTCGACCTCGCGGAAGAGGTCGAGTTCCTTGTCCTTCTCCTGCAACGGGGCGCCGAAGCCCACGCCGTGCTTGCCGACACGGGACGAGATGATCTCCTCGAGGCCGGCGAACGCGCCCGCGACGATGAACAGCACGTTGGTCGTGTCGATCTGGATGAACTCCTGGTGCGGGTGCTTGCGTCCACCCTGCGGCGGAACCGACGCCACCGTCCCCTCCAGGATCTTCAGCAGAGCCTGCTGCACGCCCTCGCCCGACACGTCGCGCGTGATCGAGGGGTTCTCCGCCTTGCGTGCGATCTTGTCGACCTCGTCGATGTAGATGATGCCGGTCTCCGCACGCTTGACGTCGAAGTCCGCCGCCTGCAGAAGCTTGAGCAGGATGTTCTCGACATCCTCACCGACGTAGCCCGCCTCGGTGAGCGCGGTCGCATCGGCGACGGCGAAAGGCACGTTGAGGCGTTTGGCGAGCGTCTGCGCCAGATACGTCTTGCCACAGCCGGTGGGACCGAGCAGCAGGATGTTGCTCTTGGCGATCTCGACGTCGTCGGCGCGCTGTTCGGCGGGCTGGAGGGTCGAGTGTGCCCGCACGCGCTTGTAGTGGTTGTAGACCGCGACCGAGAGCGCACGCTTCGCCGGGTCCTGCCCGACGACGTACTCCTCGAGGAAGGAGAAGATCTCGCGCGGCTTGGGGAGGTCGAACTCGGCGACCGACTCGTCGCCCGACTCGGCCATGCGCTCTTCGATGATCTCGTTGCACAGCTCGACGCACTCGTCGCAGATGTAGACGCCGGGTCCTGCGATCAGCTGCTGGACCTGCTTCTGACTCTTCCCGCAGAACGAGCACTTGAACAGGTCGGCACTCTCACCGATGCGAGCCATGTACCCCTCCTGGATGCCGGAAACCATCGCTCACCTGAGAACGTGGTGCTCCGAGCCTAACCTCTCCCGCAGACATCCCCGCGGATTTGCGAGCCCTTCGAGTCGAACCGCCCCCATGACGCGTATGGCCCCGGCTCGTCGCCGGGGCCATACGCTGCGAACTCGCCTCGCTCAGGAGGTGATCGCGGCGGGGGTCCGCTTGCGCGACGTCAGCACCTGGTCGACGATGCCGTACTCCATCGCCTCGTGTGCCGAGAGGATCTTGTCGCGGTCGATGTCCTTGTTGACCTGCTCCTGCGTGCGGTTGGTGTGGCGCGCCATGGTCTCCTCGAGCCACGTGCGCATGCGCAGGATCTCGGCCGCCTGGATCTCGATGTCCGACGCCTGACCGTGACCGGCCTCGCCGACGGCGGGCTGGTGGATGAGGATGCGGGCGTTCGGAAGCGCGAGACGCTTGCCCGGGGCGCCGGCGGCGAGCAGCACGGACGCCGCCGAAGCCGCCTGACCGAGCACCACCGTCTGGATCTGGGGCGACACGTACTGCATGGTGTCGTAGATCGCGGTCATGGCGGTGAACGATCCACCGGGCGAGTTGATGTACATGATGATGTCGCGGTCCGGGTCCTGCGACTCGAGCACGAGCAGCTGGGCCATCACGTCATCAGCCGATGCGTCGTCGACCTGGACGCCGAGGAAGATGACGCGGTCCTCGAACAGCTTGTTGTACGGGTCCTGGCGCTTGTAGCCGTAGGCGGTGCGCTCCTCGAACTGCGGCAGGATGTACCGGCTCGAGGGCATCGCCGCACCGTGGGGAAGGCCGAAGGCGGGTGTGTTCATCGTTGTCTTTCTCCTTCGGTCGATCAGTTCTCGGTGCCGCCGCCGCCGACGACGTCGGTGGCCGACTCGCGGATGTGGTCCACGAAGCCGTACTCGAGCGCCTCCTGAGCGGTGAACCACCGGTCGCGGTCGCCATCGGCGTTGATCTGCTCGACGGACTTGCCGGTCTGGGCCGCGGTGATCTCGGCGAGACGACGCTTCATGTCGAGGATCAGCTGCGCCTGCGTCTGGATGTCGCTGGCCGTGCCGCCGAACCCGCCGTGCGGCTGGTGCAGCAGAACCCGGGCGTTGGGCGTGATGTAACGCTTGCCCTTCGTGCCGGCGGTCAGGAGCAGCTGCCCCATGGACGCGGCCATGCCGATGCCGACGGTGACGATGTCGTTCGGAACGAACTGCATCGTGTCGTAGATCGCCATTCCGGCCGTGATCGAGCCGCCCGGCGAGTTGATGTAGAGGTAGATGTCCTTCTCGGAGTCCTCGGCGGCGAGCAGGAGGATCTTCGCGCAGATCTCGTTCGCGTTCTCGTCGCGCACCTCCGACCCGAGCCAGATGATGCGGTCCTTGAGCAGTCTGTCGAAGACGCTTGTTGCGATGAGGGGGTCAGCCATGTGTGCTCCTGATCCGAAGTTTCGTGACGTGTCGAATCTACCGACGCCGCCGCATGCGCCTGACCGTGTTCGCCGTGGGCATAGCCCGTGTCACCGCCGTCCCTGATGCGGAGCATCTGTCGGGCAGAGCAGAAGGGGCGGATGCCGCAGCATCCGCCCCTTCTGCCGGTCGGGCGACCGTCGCGATCAGGAGATCACTCGGCGGCAGCCTCGTCGGCGGCCTTCTTCTTGGCGGGGGCCTTCTTGGCCGGCGCCTTCTTGGCAGGAGCCTTCTCGTCGGCGGCGGGAGCGTCGTCGGCGGCATCCGCCTTCTTCTTAGCGGGCGCCTTCTTGGCAGGCGTCTTCTTAGCCGGCTTCTCCTCCGCCCCGGCGGCGTCGGCGTCGGCGTCGGCGGCCTCCTGCGCCTCCTCGACGACCTCGTCGGCGGCGGACTCCTCGCCCTCGACGGTGATGAAGCCGGTCAGGTCGACCGACTTCCCGTCGGTGTCGACGACCGTGACCTTGCCCAGGGCGATCGCGAGGGCCTTGTTACGGGCGACCTCGCCGACCATCACCGGAAGCTGGCCGTTCTGCTGGAGCGCGTTGACGAAGTCCTGCGGGGCCATGCCGTACTGCGCAGAGGCCTGGATCAGGTACTGGGTCAGCTCGTCCTGCGAGACCTGGACCTCGTGCGTCTCGGCGATCTTGTCGAGCACCATCTGCGTGCGGAACTGCTTCTCGCTCGCCTCGGTGACCTCGGCACGGTGCGCGTCGTCCTCCAGACGACCCTCGCCCTCGAGGTGCGCGTGAACCTCGTCCTCGACCAGTCCGGCCGGAACCGGGATCTCGACCTTCTCGAGGAGCGCGTCGACGAGCTTCTCGCGCGCGGCAGCGCCCTGCGTGAACAGGCTCTGCTGCGAGACGCGCTCGACAAGGCTCTCGCGCAGCTCGGCGATGGTGTCGAACTCGCTCGCCATCTGCGCGAAGTCGTCGTCGGCCTCGGGGAGCTCGCGCTCCTTGACAGCCTTGACCGTGACGGCGACCTCGGCCTCTTCGCCGGCGTGGTCGCCGCCGACGAGCTTGGAACGGAACGTGGTGTCCTCACCAGCGGTGAGCGACTCGATGGCCTCGTCGATGCCCTCGAGGAGCTCGCCCGAGCCCACCTCGTACGACACACCCTCGGCGCGGTCGATCTCGTTGCCGTCGATCGTCGCGACGAGGTCCAGCTCGACGAAGTCGCCCTTCGCGGCAGGACGGTCGACGGTGACGAGCGTGCCGAAACGGCCGCGCAGGCGGTCGAGCTCCTCGTCGATGGCGGCGTCGTCGGTGGCGACGGGCTCGACCTCGATGGTGATGTCCGCGTAGGCGGGAAGCTCGAACTCGGGACGCACGTCGACCTCGACCTCGACCTTCAGGTCGCCCGAGAAGTCCTTGTCGCTGGGCCAATCGACGACCTCGGCCGACGGACGCCCGAGGACGCGCAGCTCGTTCGCGGTGACGGCTTCGCGGTAGAAGCCGTCGAGGCCCTCGCTGACCGCGTGCTCGATGACCGCACCGCGGCCGACACGCTGGTCGATGATGGGAGCGGGCACCTTGCCCTTGCGGAAGCCGGGAATCTGCACGTCCTGAGCGATGTGCTCGTACGCGTGGGTGATGCTCGGCTTCAGCTCGTCCGGGCTGACCGTGATGTGGAGCTTCACCCGCGTGGGGCTGAGCGTCTCGACGGTGCTGGTGACCATGCCTGTCGTTCTCCTTTATCCGGCCGCGCACATGCGCGTCCGTTCGGTGGTCTGGGTTCGTGGGGCCGTTGTCGGGGCGACAGGATTTGAACCTGCGGCCTCCCGCTCCCAAAGCGGGCGCTCTACCAAGCTGAGCTACGCCCCGGGCGCGCAGCACACGTGCGTCGGAAAACGGCCGTGGTCAGTCTAGCCGACGGAGTCCGCTAGACTGTTCGAGTTGCCAGCGCTGGACATGGTTCTCAGCGTGAGGGCGATCCACATCCGATCCAGGTCGGATGCGGGGCTGTAGCTTAGTGGTAAAGCCTCTGTCTTCCAAACAGATGATGCGAGTTCGATTCTCGTCAGCCCCTCCGATGCTCCTCCTCGTCTTCGTATGCGGAGGAGCTTTTCATTCAGCGCAACGGGCGCCGTGATCGGTGGCCAGCTGCAGGTATGTCGCGGCGTTCCCGTGAAGCCCGCCCCGTTCGTCCTCCGTGAGCGCCCGGCGGACCTTCGCCGGCACCCCGGCGACGAGGGAACCGGCGGGGATCACGGTTCCCTCGAGCACGACCGCTCCCCCGGCGACGAGAGATCCGGCTCCGATCACCGCACCGCTGAGGATCGTGCTGTTCATCCCGATGAGGCAGCCGTCCTCCACCGTGCACCCGTGGACGACGGCGTTGTGGCCGATCGAGACGTCGTCGCCGATCTTCGCGGGCGACCCCGCGTCGACGTGGATCACGACGCCGTCCTGGACGTTGCTGCGATCTCCGATCACGATGCGCGACCGATCACCGCGGATCACCGCGTTGTACCAGACGCTCGACATCTCGCCGATGACCACGTCACCGACCAGTCGCGCCCCGTCCGCGACGAACACCGTCGGATGCAGGCGGGGCCGAGACTCTCCGAGAGACACGAGGGATGCGGACGAGGCGACGGGCATGGCCTCACGTTACCCCTGGTGAGCCCAGCCTTCTCTTGCTTGCGGAATGTTCCGGCGTGAGTAGCGTTTGCACAGATGCAGGCCACGACCTGCCAGAAGGAGCGCAGACATGACCGACACCAACATCACCACTCCCGCCCTCACCGCCGACCCCGAGGTCGCCGCCGCTGCCGCGCAGTTCCTCACCCCGGTCGTGCACAAGATGCAGGCGCTCGTCGTCAACGGCAAGCAGGCGCACTGGAACGTCCGCGGCTCGAATTTCATCGCGATCCACGAGTTGCTCGACACGGTGGTCGCCCACGCCCAGGACTACGCCGACACCGCCGCTGAGCGCATCGTCGCCCTCGGCCTGCCCGTCGACTCGCGCGTCTCGACCATGGCCGAGAAGACCAGCACCGCCGTGCCCGCCGGGTTCGCGCAGTGGCAGGACGAGATCAAGGCCATCGTCTCCGACATCGACGGGGTGCTCGTCGACCTTCAGAACGCCATCGACGGTCTCGACGAGGTCGACCTCACGAGCCAGGACGTCGCGATCGAGATCAAGCGCGGCGTCGACAAGGATCGCTGGTTCCTCCTCGCACACCTCGCCGAGTAATCCTCAGCGCCGAACGGGGCGGTGATCGGGACGAGGGCAGCTGGACGCTTCCCCACCGATCACCGTCCCGTTTCGCCTTCCCGGGACGCGTGCCCCGAAGAACGCGACTCAACCGATGTGCGTGATCCGGCCGCCGAGGAGGGTCGCCGTCACGCCGGTTCCGCGCAGAGTTCCGGGCGTGTCGGCGGCGAGAGGGTCACGGTCGACGATGGCCAGATCCGCGATGTCCCCCGGCGCGATCGCCGAGCCGGTCTGCGACCCACCCGCCGTTGAGGCTGCGAGGGCGACTGCAGCCGGGATTCGCTGATGCGGACGCCAGGGCTCGCGCTCGTCACGCGTACGGAACACCGCATCCGACATCGTGGTCCAGGGATCGAGACGGGCCACCGGCGCGTCCGAACCGAGCAGCAGGTTGGCTCCGGCGTCGACGAGCTCCCGCATCGGGTAGCCGACGGCCGTCTGCCCCGCCCAGAACTCCTCCGCCATGTCGCGATCATCGACGGCATGCGAGGGCTGCACACTCGCGCCGATGCCGAGGCGGGCGAACCGCGGGATGTCGGCGTGAGCGACGAGCTGAGCGTGCTCGATGGTCCCGGTGGCTCCCGTCATCGCGAAGGCGTCGAGGGCGTGCGAGTTCGCGACGTCGCCGATCGCGTGCACCGCGCAGGAGATGCCGGCCCCCGTTGCGCGCCGCATCAGCTCGACGAGCTCGGCAGGCGGCACGGTCATGACTCCGAAGTCGTGCTCGGCGTTCGGATAGTGGTGCGAGCACGCCGCCGTCCGGGTGCCGAGTGAGCCGTCGGTGATGACCTTGAATGGCCCCATCCGCACGAGCCCCGCCGGATCTATCGCGTCGCCGGTCTGCAGTCCCGCTGAAATCGCTCGATCCAGCATGCTGGCGTAGACGCCGAACGACACGCGCACCGCGTCGTATCCGCGAGCCAGCCTGCGATCCCAGGCCTCCGCGTTCCATGCCATGTCCAGGTCGACGATGCCGACCACGCCGCGGGCGGATGCCGCGGACATCGCCTCGATCACCGCGGCATCCGCGACCGCCGTGTCGAGGGCGTTCAGGCGGCGGGAGATCTCGAACGCGGGCTCCTCGCGCAGCACCCCGTCGGCCGCCGACATCCCCTCACGCCGGAGCGCGGCGCTGTTGAGCCAGACGCTGTGGACATCGGAGTTGATCAGATAGGTGGGCGCGTCGCCCGTGGTCGCGTCGAGCAGTGCGAGCGAGGGCCGATCAGGCCAGAGCGCGTCGCGGAAACCCGAGCCGACGCGGCGACCGTCGAGCTCCAGTCCCGCTCGACCCATGACCGCCGCCGCCTCGGCGGCGCTCACGATGCCCTCGAGGTCGACGCGGCGCGCCGCCAGGGCCCACTGCACGGTGTGAACGTGGTGGTCCCAGAGTCCGGGGATCAGCCAGCCCCCACCACCGTCGAGAACGACCCCGCGTCGCGGGAGGGCGCCCGCAGGCGCGATGTCGACCACGACATCACCCGCGACGTGCACGTCGACCAGATCGGCACCGAACGGATCCGTGCGCCCCGGGCCGGTCAGTCGGACGTCCGCGATGATGTCCACTGTCTCGCCCGGCGCTGCGAGGTTCACGACCGATCCTCGCGGGCGGCGCGCATCGCCTCGTGAGCCCGGCGCATCTCCGTCGCCAGCCGGGGGTCGGCATACGGTGTGGCGGCCTGCTCGAGCTCGCCGATGATGGTGTCGACCACGGCATCCGGCCGATTCTGGCTGAGCTTGCGTTTAGCCTCGACTCGGGCCGGTGAGAGACGGAATCCGACGGTCCCCCGCTCGAGACGCCGGACGAAGTCCTCATCGTTCGGCGCGGCCCACATGCCCCGTGGCGCACCCAGGCCCGACTCGAACCGGTCGACGAGGCGCTCGAGCACACGCAGGTTCTCTTCCGGCGCGAGGATCTCGGGCACGCCGGAGAGATGAACCGAGACGTAGTTCCAGGTGGGGACGGCAGGCACGTCGCCGTACCACTGAGGCGACACGTACCCGTGCGGCCCCTGGACCACGACGAGCATCTCGCTCTCACCGAGGCCGTGGATCACGTCATCCGGGCGCCCGACGTGCCCCACGATCGTGAGGTCGTCGCGTTCGTCGTCGAGGAGCACGGCGTAGTGCGACGCGACGAGTCCGTCGGTGCCCGCACTGACGATCGTGACCCACGGGTTCTCGTCGATCACACGGCGCAGCTCGACGACATCCGTCATCGCGAAGCTGGGATTCTGTCTCATGCGCTCACCTCTGGCAGTTCGGGCACCAGTACAACTTGCGTGACGCCATCTCCTCGAGGACGATCGACGTTCCGCACACGCGGCAGGGCAGGCCCGCCCGGTGATACACCCAGTGCCGGTCGTCACGATGAGCCATCGCCCGGCGCCATGCCTCGGGATCGAGATCGTCCATCGTCATCATCTGCCCCGTCTCGACGCCGATCGCGAGGAGCCGTACCCAGTCGCGCCAGAGCTCTCGGACGGTCTCCTCCGGCACGTCGCGGCCCGGCGTGTGCGGGTTCAGGCGTGCGCGGAACAGCATCTCCGCGCGATAGACGTTGCCGATTCCGCTGACCACGCTCTGGTCCATGAGAAGCAGACCGATCGCCGTCGGCTTGCGGCGGACGGTCGCGGCGAATCGCTCCTCGCCCTCCGTCACGTCATCCACGAGCGGATCGGGCCCGAGCTTCGCGATCGTCGCCTGAACCTCTTCCGGTGTCTGCAGCTGACAGGCGGTCGGTCCGCGAAGGTCGGCACAGGTCACGTCGGTGAGCAGGCGCAGGCGCACCTGACCGACGACGGGCGGCGGCCATCCCCCGTCTTCGGCAGCACCGTCGTCACCGAGCCCCGTGGTCTGTTCGCTCATGCGGACTCGTCCGCGGGCTCGTCGCGGCGCACCGATCGAGCTGAGGGAGTTCTCTCCGGCGGCGTCGTAGATCGGCGCGATCTCGGTGCCGCGCTGATTCGTGTGTCCCATCCGCCCGTTCGCGGACGCGATCGTGGGGTCGACGACGATCTCGCCGGCGAAATCCCACGCGCCATACATCCCCAGGTGGACGCGCAACCAGACGTCGTCCTCGAACGCGAGGAACATCTGCTTGCCGACCGCCCGCGCCTCGATCGCCTCGCGACCGTCGAGCACCGCCGCGCCCTCGACGAACCGCCCTTGCGGGCTCGACGCGGCGACGACGCGGCCGACGACGTTGCGCTCGAACTGGCGGGCGATCCGGTGGACGGAATGGCCCTCGGGCATCAGCCCGCTTCCGGATCGAACGAGTCGGTTGCCGGCAGCGGCGACGTGGTGCCGCCGTCGACCGCGCGCGGATCGGGCAGCAGGCTGCCGTCGGCTTCGTAGGCGGCGAGCTGGGCGATACGTCGCGCGTGGCGCTCTTCCCCGCTGAAGGGCGTCGCGATGAAGCGGTCGATGAAGGTGACCGCCTCGTCGAACGTGTGCTGGCGCGCGCCGATGGCGATGACATTGGCGTCGTTGTGCTCCCGCGCGAGCTCGGCCGTCGGGATGTTCCAGACGAGTGCTGCGCGTGCACCATGCACCTTGTTCGCCGCCATCTGCTCGCCGTTGCCGGACCCGCCGAAGACGACGCCGAGCGCCTCGACGCCCGCCTGCTGATCCCGGACGACGGCCTCCGCCGCACGGATGCAGAACGCGGGGTAGTCGTCTACCGGGTCGTACTCGATCGGGCCGTGGTCGACGACATCGTGACCCGCTTCGGCGAGGTGGTGCTGGAGCTGAGTGGAGAACTCGAGACCGGCGTGGTCGGTCGCGATATGGATGCGCATGGCACCATCCTATGAACGTGCGAGCCCCGAAAGCGTAGGCTGGCACGGTTGCCGTCGGCGCCAGCAGCGCGCGGCCCCGAATCCTCACCCCGACCCTGGGAGCAGAACGCACGTGCCTGGAGAGAACCTCACCCGCATCGAGGCGCAGGAGCGCCGCGCGATCGTCGACACGCAGAGCTACGACATCGCCCTCGATCTGACCGTCGGCGCGGAGGTCTTCCGCTCGCGCACGGTCATCCGTTTCGCCGCCGCCGAGGGCGCTTCGACCTTCGTCGATCTGATCGCACGCGATGTCCGGGAGATCACCCTCAACGGCCGGGCGATCGACCCCTCGGCATTCAGCGATTCCCGCATCGCACTCGACGGTCTCGCGGCGCAGAACGAGCTCATCGTCGATGCGGACTGCCTCTACACGAACACCGGCGAGGGCCTGCACCGCTTCGTCGACCCCGTCGACGGCGAGGTCTACCTGTACTCGCAGTTCGAGGTTCCGGATTCGCGTCGTGTCTTCGCGGTGTTCGAGCAGCCCGACCTCAAGGCAGAGTTCCGCTTCACGATCACGGCCCCCGCCGAGTGGAAGGTCGTCTCCAACTCCCCCACACCCGAGCCCGTGCCCGGCGACGGCGGGACGGCCACGTGGGCCTTCGAGCCGACTCCCCGGATCTCCTCGTACATCACCGCCCTCGTCGCGGGCCCGTATGAGCAGGTCTTCTCCGAGCTCACGAGCGCCGACGGGCGCGTGATCTCCCTCGGCGTCTACGCGCGCAAGAGCCTGTGGCAGTACCTCGACGCCGACTACGTCTTCGAGAAGACACGTCAGGGCTTCGCCTACTTCGAGGAGAAGTTCGGCGTCCCCTACCCCTTCGCGAAGTACGACCAGCTCTTCGTGCCGGAGTTCAACGCCGGCGCCATGGAGAACGCGGGCGCCGTGACCTTCACCGAGACCTACGTCTTCCGTTCCAAGGTCACCGACGCGGTGAAGGAACGTCGGGTCGTGACCATCCTTCACGAGCTCGCCCACATGTGGTTCGGCGACCTCGTCACGATGAAGTGGTGGAACGACCTCTGGCTCAACGAGTCGTTCGCCGAATGGGCGTCGACGATCGCGACGGCCGAGGCGACCGAGTGGACCGAGGCCTGGACGACCTTCAATGCGATGGAGAAGACCTGGGCCTACCGCCAGGATCAGCTTCCGTCGACGCACCCGGTCGTCGCCCGCATCAACGACCTCGAGGATGTCCAGGTCAACTTCGACGGCATCACGTACGCCAAGGGCGGCTCGGTGCTCAAGCAGCTCGCCGCGTGGGTCGGCGTCGAAGCGTTCTTCGCCGGCGTCTCGGCGTACTTCCAGAAGCACGCGTGGGGCAACACGGAGCTCTCCGATCTTCTCGTCGAACTCGAGGCCACGAGCGGTCGCGAGCTCGAGACCTGGTCGAAGAAGTGGCTCGAGACGGCCGGCGTGAACACGCTCGAACCGGAGATCGTCACGGATGCCGACGGGACCATCACCCGCTTCGCCATCGTCCAGACGGCACCCGCCGACTACCCGACCATCCGTCCGCACCGCCTCGGCGTCGGCTTCTACTCCCTCCAGGGCGGCACGCTGGTGCGCACGCACCACGTCGAGCTCGACGTGGACGGCGATCTGACGGAGGTGCCGGAGCTGAAGGGTCGCGCGCAGCCCGACCTGGTCCTCCTGAACGACGAGGACCTCGCGTACGCCAAGATCCGCCTCGACGAGCGCTCGCTCCGTACGGCGGTTGAGCACCTCGCCAAGATCAGCGACCCGCTCGCGCGGTCCCTGGTGTGGGGCGCCGCGTGGGACCAGACCCGCGACGCCGAAGCATCAGCGACCGATTACATCGACCTGGTGCTCCGCAACATCGGCACCGAGACCGAGTCCACCACGGTGCGCACGACGCTCGGTCAGCTGCAGCTCGCAGCGAACTCCTACGTCGATCCGCAGACCCGGGATGCCGCGCGTGCCCGCGTCGCCGACGGGCTGTGGGAACTCGCTCAGCAGGCCGAGGCGGGCAGCGACAGCCAGCTGCAGTTCGTGACCGCCTTCGCGTCGGCCGCATCGACCGACGCCCACGCCGACGTCGTCCGCGCCCTGCGATCGGGCGACACCGTGCTCCCGGGGCTGGAGATCGACGCCGACCTCTCCTGGGCGCTCCTCGTCTCCCTCGCTGCGTCGGGCGCCGTCTCGGCGGGGGACATCGACGCCGCACTGGCGGCCGACAACACCGCGAAGGGCGGCGAATTCGCGGCGCAGGCCCGGGCGGCGCTCCCGACGGCCGACGCGAAGAAGACCGCGTGGGCATCGCTCATCGAGAACGACGATCTGCCCAACACCGTCGTACGTTCGGCGGCTGCCGGCTTCACCCACCCGACGGGCGTGGCGCACCTCGGCGCCTTCGTCGACGAGTACTTCCGGATGCTGCTGCCGATCTGGGAGTCGCGCACCTACCAGATCGCCCAGTACCTCATCGTCGGCCTCTACCCGGCTGCTCTCGCCAACGCCGAGCTGCGCGATGCGACCCGCGCGTGGCTCTCGGAGAACACCGAGGCTCCGGCTGCACTCCGCCGACTTGTCGCCGAGAACCTCGCGGGCGTCGAGCGGGCGCTCGCCGTGCAGGAGCGCGACGCGCAGGACTGACGTCATCCGCAATGCTGACGGGCGTCGTACTCCGGTACGACGCCCATCAGCATTCTCGGCACTCCCGGCGGACGACAGCGGGATGCGCCCGTCGATAGCGTGGGGCGCATGATCGTTGCAGAAGGCCTCACGAAGAGGTACGGAGACAAGACGGCCGTCGACGGGGTGAGCTTCACCGTGCAGTCGGGCAAGGTGACCGGCTTCCTGGGTCCCAACGGCGCCGGCAAATCCACCACGATGCGGATGATCGTCGGCCTCGACCGGCCGTCGTCCGGGCGCGTCACCATCGACGGCCGCGACTACCGCTCGCTGCGGTCACCGCTCACCGAGGTCGGCATCCTCCTCGACGCGAAGGCCGTCCACACCGGCCGCAGCGCGCGCAACCACCTGCGCGCGATGGCGGCGACCCACGGCATCCCCCGCTCCCGCGTCGATGAGGTGATCGAGATCACCGGCCTCGGCTCGGTAGCGGGCAAGCGCGCCGGCAAGTTCTCGCTCGGCATGGGGCAGCGCCTGGGCATCGCAGCCGCGCTCCTCGGTGATCCGCAGACCCTGATCCTCGATGAGCCGGTGAACGGTCTCGACCCCGAGGGCGTTCGCTGGGTCCGGCAGTTCGTCCGCGGTCAGGCGGCGCAAGGGCGGACGGTACTGCTCTCGAGCCACCTCATGAGCGAGATGGCCCTCACCGCCGACCACGTGATCGTGCTCGGCCGAGGCCGCGTGCTGGCTGATGCCGGCATCGACGATCTGGTCCGCTCGTGGACGAGCAACACTGTCGTCGTCCGCACCCCGCGGGCCGACGAACTCACCCGCCTCATCGCCGGCCCCGACGTCGCGGTGACGACGGGCGAGCCGGGACTCCTGCAGGTCGCCGGCCTGAGCGCGGCCGCGATCGGCGACACCGCAGCCGCGCACGGCATCCCGCTTCACGAGCTCACACCGCGCGTGGGATCGCTCGAAGACGCCTACCTCGCCCTCACCGAGGGGTCGGTCGAATACCAGACGAAGGGAGCGGTGCGATGACCGCCACCACCACCGTGCAGACCCCCGCGCCGGCGCGCGCCACGCCGTCGAACGCGCGACTGTCGTTCGGTCGCCTTGTCCGCAGCGAGACCATCAAGCTGCTCTCGTTGCGCTCCACCTGGTGGTCGCTGGGAGTCACGGCCGTCCTGGCTATCGGCATCTCGCTGCTCATGGCGTGGGCTTCGCAGGATTTCGGCGGCGACTTCAACCCGGTCGGTGCGATCGTCGCTCCGATGCAGTTCACGATGCTGGTGGCGGGCATCCTCGGTGCCATGGCGATCACCGGCGAATACTCGACCGGCATGATCCGATCGACCCTGACCGCCGAGCCACGACGCGGTGCCGTGCTCGTCGCGAAGGCGGTCGTGGTCGCACTGCTGCTCGCCGCCACGACGGTCGTCACCACGATCGTCTCGGTCGTCGCCTCCGCGCCGATCTTCGGCGACCGTGCCATCGACTGGACGGACGCGGAATCGTCGGTGCTCCCCCTCGTCCTCGGTGTTCTGGCGATGGCCACGTTCGCCCTGCTCGGACTCGGATGGGGCTTCATCATCCGCAACGGCGCAGGTGCCATCGCCGCGACCGTCGGCATCCTGTTCGTCATGCCGATCGTCCTGAGCCTGTTCGCCTTCGGTGGGGAATCGTGGGCGTGGATCGTCGACCTGGGCCAGTACCTGCCCGCGAGCGCAGCGCAGACGGTGACCTCGCCCGGTTCCGACGACTTCGTCACGGGCCTCATCACGCTGCTCGCGTGGCCGACCGCGACGCTGCTCGGCGGCTGGGCGATCCTCCGCGCGACCGACGCGTAGGGTACGAGGAGTGTCTCCCGGAAGCCGTGGCTCATCGTCGCCCGACGATGAGCTGCGGCTTCCGCGTCCGCCCGGATTCCTCCGGCGGTTCTGGGGGCGGCACCCGGTCTTCGCCGACATCCTCACCGCGCTCATCTGCCTGACCTTCTCGCTCGTCCCGGCGACGAGCTTCACCGATCGCATCGACGACGCGGTCGGTGTCGGCCGGCTCTGGGCCACCACGGCTCCTATCGTCATGGTCGTTGTCGTGCTCGGGTGCGCCTCGCTCCTCGTGCGCAGGCGCTACCCGACGCTCGTGTTCGTCGGGGCCGTGACGGTCGCGTTCGCGTATCTTCTTGCCCCCGCGCCGACCGGTGGGCCGATGCTCGGCATCGCGGCGTACACCCTCGCCGTCCATCGGAGTGCTCGGGCCTGCCTGATCGGAGTCACCGTCGCGTTCGGCGTTCTCGCCGCATCGGTGGCCGGCCTCGCGTTCACCGGAGTGATCGGCCCGATGATCGCCTGGAACGCGCTGGTCGGCGAGGGCCTGAGCGCGCTCATCGGGGCCCTCATCGGCACGAATGTCGGCAACCGACACCGTTACGTCGCCGCTCTCATCGACCGGTCGCGCCAGCTCGTCGTCGAACGCGATCAGCAGGCGCGCCTCGCCGCGGCCTCGGAACGCGACCGGATCGCCCGGGAGCTCCACGACATCGTCGCTCACTCGCTGACGGTGATGGTCGCCCTGGCCGAGGGCGTCGCCGCATCGAGCGACATCGATCGCGCCCGCCCCGGCGCCACCGCCATCGCATCGACGGGGCGCGAAGCCCTCAGCGACATGCGCGCGACCCTCGGCATCCTCCGCGAGGACGACGCCGCTCCGCTCGCCCCGCTGGCACGCGACACGACCGCGGACACGGTCGATTCCGCGCGCGCCGCCGGGTTCGACGCGACTCTGACCATCTCCGGCGACAGGCCGGAGCTCAGCAGCGCGGTGCAACTCGCGATCTCGCGCATCGTGCAGGAAGGCGTCACGAACGCGATGCGCCACGCACGCGGTGCCGAACGGATCGACGTGCGGGTGGGTTACCGTCCTCACGCAGTCGAGGTCGATATCGTCGACGACGGCGAGCCGGTCGCTTCCTCGACGACGTCGTCATCGGGGTACGGCCTGCGTGGGCTCCGAGAGCGCGTGGTCCTGGCGGGCGGAGCGGTGACCGCGGGACCGGGATCGGGCCGTGGGTGGCGCGTGCACGCCGTCATCCCCCTCGAACAGGAGAATAATGACCGCTGATCCCGCTTCGCCGATCCGCGTGCTGATCGTCGACGACCAGCAGCTCATCCGCCTCGGCTTCCGGATGGTGCTCGACGCCGCTGACGGCATCGAAGTCGTCGGCGAGGCAGCCGATGGCGCGGCCGCCCTCCGCGCCGTCTCCGAGTCGTCGCCCGACGTCGTATTGATGGATGTGCGCATGCCGGTGGTCGACGGCATCCAAGCCACCGCTCGCATCCGGGGCGAGCATCCGACCGTCGCCGTGCTGGTGCTCACGACGTTCGACCTCGACGAGTATGCGTTCGGGGCGCTCCGCGCCGGCGCCGGCGGCTTTCTCCTGAAGGATGCGCGACGCGATGAGCTCGTCGCTGCCGTCCGCGCCGTCGCCGCAGGCGAGGCGACGCTCGCTCCGCGGATCACCCGTCGCATGATCGAGCTCGTGACCGCGACCGGGTTGCCCGCTCCGCAGCCCGTCACCCCGGCCGTTCTGACGGCGCGGGAGGCGGATGTGCTGGCTGCCATGGCGCGAGGACTGACGAATTTGGAGATCGCCGGTGAGCTCTTCCTCAGCGAGTCCACGGTCAAGACGCACGTCGGCCGCATCCTGACGAAGCTGCCCGCGCGAGATCGCGTGCACGCCGTGCTGATCGCGCACGGGCTCGCCGAGCCCGGCCTCGATGCCTGATGGCTCTCTCGGAAATGTCGTGGTGCCGCTCGGTAAAATCGGATCGATGACCACCGTGACCACCGCCGTCCCGCTCGCCTGGGAGTTCCCCGCCGAGGAGTTCTGGAAGTTCCTCACCGACGCGGGATGGAACATCGTCGCGGTCGCGGGCATCATCCTCGGCGCCTTCGCGCTCTCCTGGTTGATGCGCCGCCTGATCGCCCGCATCGTCGACCGCATCGTGCGCGGTGCGAAGACGCGGGCCGAGGCCGAGGACACGCGAGCGATCGACATGTCGCCGCTCGCACAGGTGCGTATCGTCCAGCGGACCCGCACACTCGGGTCGATCCTGACCAACATCGTCAACGTGACGATCGTCATCGTTGCCCTGCTGATGATCGTGGGCGTTCTCAGCCCCGACATCCTCGGGTCGTTCACCCTGCTGTCGGCCGCGATCGGCGCCGGTCTCGGTTTCGGTGCTCAGAACATCGTCAAAGACGTCCTGAACGGGATGTTCATCGTGGCCGAGGACCAGATCGGCATCGGCGACGTCGTCGACCTCGGACTCGCCACGGGCATCGTCGAGTACGTCAGCGTCCGTGTCACGCATGTCCGAGACGTCAACGGGACGCTGTGGTTCGTTCGCAACGGTGAGATCACTCGCATCGGGAACATGTCGCAGGGCTGGTCGCGCGTGATCATCGATCTCGGCGTGCCGACCGACGCCGACGTCGATGTCGTCGAGAAGACCGTGATCGACGCCGCGAAGGATCTCGCGCGCGAACCGAAGTGGCGCAGCCGCATCATCGAGAAGCCCGAACTGTGGGGGCTCGAATCGATCAGCGGCGACGCGTTGGTGATCCGTCTCGTCGTCAAGACGCGGCCCAACGCCAAGGACGATGTCGCGCGAGCCCTCCGCGCGCGACTCAAGGATGCCGTGGACGAGCTCGGCGTCGCGCTCCCCCAGCTCAACTCCACCGTCCTCACCGGTTTCGAGGGTGCCCAGAGCATCCGAGGCGCGAACCCGCCGCGGACCAAGCCCCAGCCGGTGGCGCCGCCGCAGGTGAAGGCGCGCCCCCAGTGGCGGCCGAAGCGCAGCAAGGGGGCCTCGGCGTCGACGCAATCGCCCGACGCCCAGGAGGCGCCCGCCGGTGACGGCGACGCAACGGATCAGCAGAAGGACACCCCGTGAGCGACCAGGTCAGCTTCTACGACGAGGTCGGCGGTCACGAGACCTTCGTCCGCCTCGTCGATGTCTTCTACCGAGAGGTCGCCGCCGACGAGGTGCTGCGGCCGATGTATCCCGAGGCCGACCTGGGGCCGGCGGCGCACCGGCTCACGATGTTCCTCGAGCAGTACTGGGGTGGCCCGACCACCTACGGCGAGGAGCGCGGTCATCCTCGGCTGCGAATGCGCCACCGCCCGTTCCACGTAGATCCTGACGCTCGCGACCGGTGGCTGCGCCACATGCGCACGGCACTCGACGAGCTCGCGCTGCCCCCGCTCCATGACGCGACCCTGTGGGACTACCTCGAGCGCGCTGCGTACGCCATGGTCAACACGTTCGAGCCGGGCGGCATCGGTCCACAGGGCTCGGCACGGCGGCCGATGCTGGGCGTGCACCCCGCATCCGCCGCCGACGCCCCGGCGTCGGACTGAATCAGCGCGGCGTTCCCGTGGCGCGAACGGGAGTGAGACCCATCGCGACCGGCCCCCGTGTCAGGACGTGGCCCCGTGCGAACGACACCCGCGTCCAGACGTCGGTACGGCGGATGGTCGGGTGCTCGGCGCCCGCGATGAACCCCAGGCCGACCGCGGCGAACGCGACTCCCAGAGGAAGGCCGCCCAGATCCTCGTCGGGTGTTCCCCAGATCGACGAGCGGACGAGGTGGACGACGTCATCGCCGGCGCCGGCGGGGAGTTGACGAGCGACCGCCGCGATCCCCCACTGCGCCCGGAGCGACACCTGAGCGGAGTCGAGGCTGCCGGCCTCGCGCCATCCGGAGCGCGGAGGCGACACGCCGGCCCAGGAAGCAGCGACCCCGCTGTCGGGAAGTCGCACGGCACGGTCGTCATCGCCATCGGGTGCGAGCGCAGCCGCGTCGATCGTCAGGTCGCATTCCAGCTCGGGATCGACGCGAGCCGTCCGGAGCGCAAGCACGAACGGAGTCGCGTCGGTCAGTGAACGCGGTGCCAGGGGCGCGCACGAGAGCGCCAGGACGCCGGCACGAGCGCGCAGCCGAAGGATGCCGTCGCCGTGGCGGGCTGCACGGCCCGCGAATGTCAGGACGTCTTGGGCCACCTCGGGCTGCGGGAACAGGAGGCGCTCGGACATCCGTCCTAGACTACCGACCGATGCCCGCACACAGCTCAGAGCCCATGCCCGACAGCCTCACGGAAGAGACGGATCCCGTCGCCGCGATGCTCAGCGTGCTCGATCTCTCCTCCAGCGAGGCGCGGACCACGGAGGACATCTTCACCGGCAGGTCGCAGGTGATGCCCCAGGGTCGGGTCTTCGGCGGCCAGGTGCTCGCACAGGCGACGATGGCGGCGATGCGGACGGTGCCGCGCGAACGCGTGCCGCACTCGATGCACGGCTACTTCCTGCGCCCCGGCGACTCGTCGAGGAACATCACGTTCTCCGTCGATCGCATCCACGACGGTCGGTCGTTCTCGACACGGCGAACCCAGGCTTTCCAGAACGGGATGCCGATCTTCTCGATGATCGCTTCGTTCGAGGATGAGGATCCCGGCGTCGAGCACGCGGAGCCCATGCCCGACGGTCTGCCGCAGCCCGAAGACCTCCCCGCTCTGGAGGAACAGCTGAGCGGTATGCACCCGCTCAGCCGGCGGATCTTCTCCGCCAGCCCCATCGAGTTGCGCCACGTCACGGCGCCGATCTACCTGCAGCCCGACAACGACGCGACGCCTCGGCAGGCGGTGTGGGCTCGCACCCGCTCTGCCCTGCCCGACGACCCCGCGGTGCACCGGGCAGCCCTCGCGTTCCTCAGCGACCTCACGATCCAGGAGCCCGTGCTGCGAGCGCATGGGCTGGCGTGGGCGACGCCCGGCCTCAAGGTGGCGAGCCTCGACCACGCCATGTGGTGGCACCGCTTCGCGCGGGTTGATGACTGGCTGCTTTACGTACAGGAATCACCCAGCGCACGCGGCGGGCGCGGGCTGTCGACCGGGCGGATCTACGATCGGGCGGGCACACTCGTCGCCAGCGTCGCCCAGGAGATCATGGTCCGCGTTCCCGCGACCACGGATGCTGGTGACCCTAACGCCGATGAGCGTAGGTGATCGGCTCCCCGAGGATGGGCGCCCATGCGCGGCGCATCTCATCCGTCAGGCGGACGGGCCGGCCGGTCTCGGTCGACACGATCACCACGACGGCAGTCGAGCGGGCGTAACAGGTCTGCGGGTCGTCCTCATGGGGGCTGTAGACCTCGTAGCAGACGTCGATGCTCGAACCGCCGATACGGCCGATCCAGAGCTGAACGTCGAGCGGGCGCTGGCCGTACGGCACCGGAGCGAGGTACTCGATCTCCTGCCGCGCGATCAGCGTCATCGTCTCCGCCGACAGGCTCAGCGCGTCGAGGATGGCCGTGGTCGGGCCCGACATCCCTGCCTCGGGCTTCCAGAAGGCGCGCAGGCGCGCTTCTTCCAGCAGCTTGAGCATCGAGGTGTTGTTGACGTGCCCCAGAGCGTCGAGGTCGCCCCAGCGGAGATGGATGGGGATACGGACACGGGTGGCCCCGGCAGTTGTCACCACCGAGGCCACCGTGTGCGGCGTGTGCTCAGTCACGCGTGAGCTTGCGGTAGGTCGACTTGGCGGGGTTCGCGGCATCCGCGCCCAACCGCTCGATCTTGTTCGCCTCGTAAGCCTCGAAGTTGCCCTCGAACCAGTACCACTGCGCCGGGTTCTCCTCGGTGCCCTCGTACGCGAGGATGTGCGTCGCGATGCGGTCGAGGAACCACCGGTCGTGGGTGATGACGACCGCGCAGCCGGGGAACTCCAGCAGCGCGTTCTCGAGCGAGCTGAGGGTCTCGACGTCGAGGTCGTTGGTCGGCTCGTCGAGGAGCAGGAGGTTGCCGCCCTCCTTCAGGGTGAGGGCGAGGTTCAGACGGTTCCGCTCACCACCGGAGAGCACGCCCGCCTTCTTCTGCTGGTCAGGTCCCTTGAATCCGAACTTCGACACGTAGGCCCGCGAGGGGATCTCGGTCTTGCCCACCGTGATGATGTCCAGTCCGTCGGAGACGACCTCCCAGAGGGTCTTCTCCGGATCGATGTTGCCGCGTGACTGGTCGACGTAGCTGATCTTGACGGTCTCGCCGATCTTCAGCTCTCCGCCGTCGAGCGGTTCGAGACCCACGATGGTCTTGAACAGCGTGGTCTTTCCGACGCCGTTGGGGCCGATGACACCGACGATGCCGTTGGGCGGGAGGTTGAAGCTCAGGCCGTCGATCAGCACGCGATCGCCGAACGCCTTGTGAAGCTTCTTCGCGTCGATGACGACGCTGCCCAGACGCGGGCCCGCGGGGATCTGGATCTCTTCGAAGTCGAGCTTGCGCGTGCGCTCGGCCTCTGCCGCCATCTCCTCGTAGCGGGCCAGACGGGCCTTCGACTTCGTCTGACGCCCCTTGGCAGAGCTCCGCACCCACTCGAGCTCGTCCTTCAGACGCTTGGCGAGCTTCGCGTCCTTCTTGCCCTGGATGTCGAGGCGCTCGGCCTTCTTCTGGAGGTACGTCGAATAGTTGCCCTCGTAGCCGATCAGGCGACCACGGTCGACCTCGGCGATCCACTCGGCGACATTGTCGAGGAAGTACCGGTCGTGGGTGATGGCGATGACAGCACCCTTGTAAGCCTGAAGGTGCTGCTCGAGCCAGAGCACGCTCTCGGCGTCGAGGTGGTTCGTGGGCTCGTCGAGGAGGAGCAGGTCGGGCTTCTGCAGGAGCAGACGCGCGAGGGCCACGCGGCGGCGCTCCCCACCCGACAGCGGCGCCACCGAGGCGTCGGCCGGCGGCGTGCGAAGTGCTTCCATCGCCTGATGCAGCTGAGAGTCGAGGTCCCACCCGTCGGCCGCGTCGATCTCTTCCTGCAGCGTGCCCATCTCGGCCAGGAGCGAGTCGAAGTCGGCGTCGGGGTCGGCCATGAGCGCGGAGATCTCATTGAAGCGGTCGAGCTTCGGCTTGATCGCGACCCCGGCCTCGATGTTCTCGAGCACGGTCTTCGTGTCGTCGAGCTCCGGCTCCTGCATCAGGATGCCCACCGAGAAGCCCGGCGCGAGCCTCGCCTCACCGTTGGACGGCTGATCGAGCCCCGCCATGATCTTCAGGATCGTCGACTTACCGGCACCGTTGGGGCCGACCATTCCGATCTTGGCACCGGGAAGGAATGCCATCGTGACGTCGTCGAGGATGAGCTTCTCGCCGACGGCCTTGCGGG
This sequence comes from Microbacterium sp. H37-C3, assembly GCF_027157935.1. NCBI lineage: Bacteria > Bacillati > Actinomycetota > Actinomycetes > Micrococcales > Microbacteriaceae > Microbacterium > Microbacterium sp. H37-C3. The sequence continues at coordinate 391,408 of NZ_JAPVLR010000001.1, forward strand.
CGCGGACCATGGAGTAGATGTATTCGGCCATAACGTCTCGAGTCTAGTCCGGGAGGGCGCCGCGTTCGCCCGCCCGGACCCCGCGATTCACCAGTCGATGGGGCGCGTCTGGCCGATCAGGCAGCCACCGCTCGGCAGTTCGGGCAACACCGTCGCCGTGGGGGCGGGAGTCGATGGACCCACCTGTCCGACCAGGCACTCCCCCGCCCACAGGACCGAGAACTGCAAGCTGTCGACCGGGTCGTCGACGGAGGTGCGGTCGGCCGTCACCTGCATCGTCGACTTGTCGAAACCGGCTGCCACGAGCGCATCGATGTACGCCCGCCCCGCGACGCTGTCGGGCGACGCCGCCACCTGGTTCATCACCTCGGAGAACAGCGGCAGGTTGTCAGTCGCGGTGCTCTCGGGCGACAGGGGCGCCGGACCTTCCGTGGTGGTCGGTGCCGCCGTGGGCGCTGTGGATGTCGCCGGGGGCTCCTCGGGGAAGAGCATCGAGCACCCGGCGAGCGATGCGGCGAGGACGAGAGCGCTGGCCGTTCCCACGAGCGAGCGAGTGAACCGGGGACGAGGCGAGCGCATGTCTGAATTCTAGGCGGCCCCGGTCTCCGACTCGCGGCGTCAGAACGGCGTCGGCTCGACGGGGTCCCTCTCGGGCACCGCAGCGACGGCCCACTCGCCGTCGGTGGTCACGGGGTGGGCCGCGTTCTCGCCGGCGGCCTCGGTGCCATCGGCCGCCCCGCCGGGACGTGCGGGACCGGCCGCATCCGTGCGGGGGTTCCGTTGGAACGACGCAGTCCCCCACTTGAGGTCGGGACCGATCGCGTCGGCGTCGATCTCGATCTCGATGCCGCGTTTCTCGCCGGCTTCCCACTCCTTCAGCCGCAGCCGCCCGTCGACGATGACCCGCTGCCCCTTCCGCAGGGACGCGAACGCATTCTCTCCGAGCCCACGGAACACGCTGATCCGGTACCAGTTGGTGGTGCCGTCGATCCACTCGCCGGACTGGGCGTCCCGGTAGCGCTGGCTGCTCGCGAGACGGAAGCTCGTGACCGGGATGCCGGTACCCGTCCGTCGCTGCTCGGGCTCGGTGGCGATGTTGCCGATGACGGTGATGCGATCTGACATGTCTGCTCCTCAGCAGGGCACGGAAGGTGGGACGCTCCGACACCCGAGTGCCCGTCGGGTGCCGGAGCGCTTCCAGCCTCGGCCCCGGCGCCGGAACACCGAGGGCGGTTCCGCACATCGGTGCAGAACCGCCCTCGAATCGCGCTGGGGAGGAGTCAGCTGCGGGCGTACTCCGCGAAGCGCGCGCGCACCTTGTTCACCTTGGGAACGGCCACCGCGAGGCAGTATCCCTGCCCCGGGTTCTTCGCGAAGAAGTCCTGGTGGTAGTCCTCGGCCGGGTAGAACGTGTCGGCGGGTTCCATCGTCGTCACGACCCCGCCACCCCACATCTCGTCGGCGCGGTCGCGGGCCGCCGCGAAGAGCTCGCGCTGGTCTTCGTCGAGCGGGAACATGGCCGAGCGGTACTGAGTGCCGACATCGGCACCCTGGCGATTGAGCTGACGCGGGTCGTGCATCGTGAAGAACGCATCGAGGATGACGTCGGCCGGGATGACATCGGGGTCGAACGTCACCGACACCGCCTCGGCATGACCGGTCGTGCCCGTGCACACCGCCTCGTAGCTCGGGTGCGGAATGTGCCCGCCGATGTAACCCGACACGACCTCGGACACACCGTCGAGCGCACGATAAGCGGCATCGAGGCACCAGAAGCAGCCGCCGGCGAGGATGAAGGTGGTGGTCATGGAAAGCTCCGTTCTCCCGCTTGCGCGAGGTCTCACCCTAACCAACCACGGGCGCCGGCCGCGTGTTCCCGCGGATGTCCGAGGCCCGTTCTAGCCTCGTTCGCGAGGAGGAGATCATGACGTTGGTGCAGGCCCACACCCGCCAGGCCCGGGAACAGCGGCCGGGCGGCGAGCTCATCGCTATCGGGACCGACCGCTGGCGAGTCGTCGAGGGCGATGGACACATCCGGGGCCTCGTCGAGCGCGTCCAGACGCCCACCGGAGACCGCTTCCGCGCGCTCCGGTTCCACCCGCCGTCACGTTCCTTCCGGGCGATCGGCGAATTCTGGCGCATCAATGAGGCGTCCGACACCCTCCGGCTCTCTCGCTGACCTTCGCCCGCTCTGCCCGGCTCGCACAGCTCAGACCAGGGCGTCGAGAGGCGTGGGGCCGGCCGTCCGAGCTCCGCTCGCCACGCGCGGCCACACCGAGGCCAGGACTTCGACGGCGCGCTCCAGTTCTGCAGGCGACGCGGTGAACGGAATCCGCAGACGGTTCTCGTGCCCGCCGTCGACCGCGAAGCGCTGTCCGCCGCTGAGATACACGTGCTCGGCACGGGCACCCAGAACGAGCGGCCCGCTGAGCGGCGCCGGAAGACCGACCCAGAGCGCCACGCCACCGCAGACCTCGGGGACGTCCCAGTCCGGCAGCCTGTCGCGCAGCGCGGCTCGGACCGCGCGGTATCCCGTGGCGAGCAACTCGGCGCGTTGCGGCAGGATCTCCGGCATCCGCGGAATCAGCCTCGCCGCCACCTCCTGCTCGAACTCGGGCGTGCCGAGGTCGCGCGCCGGCCGCGCCGCATGCAGCCGCCGGATGACCTCCGGCTGGGCGCGAACCCATCCGACGCGCAGGCCGCCCCACACCGTCTTGCCGAGCGAACCGATCCGCACGACGTCGTCGTCCGGAAGGGCTGCGGGTGCCGGTGCGTCGAACGACAGTTCGGCCGTCGTCTCGTCGACGACGAGCGTGCACCCCCGCTGTGCCACCTCGCGCAGTGCATTCTGCTCCGTCGCCGTCATGGAGCGGCCGGTCGGGTTCTGCAGCGTGGGCATCAGGTAGGCGAGCGTCGGTCGCGTCCGTCGCGCGGCTTCGTCCAGGCGGTCGAGGTCCCAGCCGTGAGCGGTCGTCACGGGTACGGCTACGAGCCGCGCTCCCGCGGCCCGGAGAGCCTCCGCCGCATGCGGATAGGTCGGCGTCTCGACGAGCACGCGATCGCCCCGCGCCACGAGCACCTCGGCGATGAGGTGGATGGCGCTCTGCGCGCCCGCGGTCACGAGGATCTGATCGCGCGACGTCGGGATGCCACGCGCGGTGTAGCGTTCGGCGATGGCGTCGCGCAGGCCGGTCGACCCGAGGGTGTCGTATCCGGTCCGCGAGACCAGTCGGGCCGCATCCGACGCCATCTCCGCCATCACGCCGGCCAAGCCCGGCCAGGCGCTCGGGCTCGCCTGCTGCAGGTCGATCGACCCCGGTGCGGCGAACACCGTCCCACCCCCGCGCACCGGCTGAGCAGTGGTGACGCTGCCCGAGCCCCGCACACTCTCGATGTGCCCGCTCGCGCGCAGGCTCGCATAGGCGCTCGCCACCGTCGTGCGGCTCAGCCCCAGCGTCTGCGCCAGGGCGCGCTCGGCGGGGAGCAGGGTGCGCGCCGCGATGCGGTTGTCCAGACACAGCAGTCGGATGCCGTCCGCGAGCGCTTCATAGGCCGGCTCGCGTGTGCGCCATCCTCCGAGCGCCACTTCCAGCGACCTGGCGGAGATCCGGGAGTGCATACGGCCACGATACGGTAATTGGCATCTTTCGCTACGGCCAATCCTGCAGTGCAATAGACGAGTGATACTCCGCTTCTCGCAGCTCATCGTCGGCCTCATCCTGTTCGGAGCGGGGTGCGCGGTGATGGTCGACGCGGGAATCGGTCTCGACCCCTGGACCGTCCTGGCCGAAGGAATCAGCAAGAACACCGGTATCGGGATCGGCTGGGTCGTCAGCATCACCGGGTTCCTGGTCCTGTTCCTGTGGATCCCACTCCGTCAGAAGCCCGGTGTCGGCACCGTCGCGAACATCCTCGTGGTCGGCGCCGCGATGCAGTTCACCCTCCCGCTCGTGAGCACGCCCGATCACTGGATCGCGCGGGTGGCGATGTTCATCGCGGGCACGGCGCTCGTCGGTGTCGCCTCGGGCATCTACATCGGGGCGCGACTGGGTCCGGGCCCCCGCGACGGCCTGATGACCGGGATCCATCAGCGGTGGGGCTGGCCCATCTGGGCGGGGCGGCTCGGGGTCGAGGCGACGGTGCTCGTCACGGGCTGGCTCCTGGGCGGCACGGTGGGCCTGGGCACGGTGCTCTTCGCCGTGCTCATCGGGCCCATGGTGCACGTGAGCCTGCCGGTCTTCGACAGCCGGGCACGCCGCCGACGTGACACAAGACCAGCCGCGGCGGTGGGCGGCCTCAGTGCTCCCGGAACGTAGGCCAGTCCGCTCCCGGCGCCATGTGCGCGTGCAGCGCGTTCTTGGCGATCTCCATCGTGGGGTACGCGCCGAGCTCGGCGTCCGCACCCGCCATCGTCACGATGTATTCATCGCCGCGGTGGCGGATCATTCCCGCGACTCCCCCGGCGCCGTACGCCACCCACAGTGCGGTCGATCGTGTCTGCGCGTTCATCATCGAACCCCTTCCGACACCCGCAGGGTACGCCCCCGAGCGCCCCGGAACCAGTGTTCCGCGGCATCCGGCCCGAAACCGGCGTCTCCGCGCGATAGCGTAGATGCATCCGCCTCCGTAGCTCAGTGGATAGAGCAGCGGCCTTCTAATCCGTTGGTCACAGGTTCGAATCCTGTCGGGGGCACTCCAGGAGCCGGTCACGCCTGACGCGTGAATCTCCGCGCGGTGTCCGCCAGCAGCGGTCGAGCCATGAGCGCGAGCAGACCCGCGAACGCCCACAGCAGGAGCAGCACGACGGTCTCGCTCACCACGATCACGAGAAACACCGTGACGATCAGCAGGGACAGCACGCCCAGCGAGAAACGCCATTGGGAAGCGAGCTGCGCCGCCGCGACACGCGCTGCATCGCGCGCACGACAGTGGAACCCGGCCGTCAGGACCACCATGTGCCCGGCCCAGACGAGGATCAGCAGCCCGAGGACGCTGTAGAGCGGGCGCAGCGTCGCCCCGCCGTCGACGCCGTCGAGGTGGACGAGATTGAAGGCGAGCAGAGCGAGAGCCACCGCCGCCGGGGCCGCCCAGCGGAGGGTCGGCACGAGCTCGCGGCGATACGCACGGAAGAAGTGCTGACCCGGCGACAGGTCGGTACGCGGAACCATCGCTGCGGCCACGCCCGCCACGAGGGCGGGGGCGACGGGCAGCAGTGCGAGGACGAAGAGGGGGACGTTCGACGGGTCGCGGTCCAGCAGCAGCACCGCCACGACGGAGGGCAGCGACGCGAGCAGCAGCTGCGCCTCCAGGACCATCTGCCGGTAGATGAACGCGGCACCGCGTGAGAGGGGGCCGCGGCCGACCTCATCTGCCGGGTCGCCGCGACGAATCGTGGTGGTTTCCGCATCCATTTCTTCGGCCCCTTCGCTCGACGAGACGAGGCGGCCGGCCCCGGTCAGAAGGCCGGCCGCTCTCGGTCATCCCTGATTCTGCGTGCGCTCGAGCGCCGTGTTGAACGTGTCGATGAGCTGGCGCGACCCCAAGCCCTCGAGCTCGGCCACGTAAGCGTCCCAGTCGTCCTCGATGGAGCGCTGGCCCGTGATGAACGACGCGGTCGCCGCGTGGACGGCATCCGTCAGCTGCGTCTGCAGCAGAGAGGTCTGCTCGAGCTCGATCTCGTTGAGCAACGGCGCCGGGGCGGTGGGCAGCTGTTCCTTCTTCTCGAGCTGCTCAGCGGTCCACTCGGCGATCTCGTCGGTCATCATCGAGAGCACCAGCTCCTGAGAAGAGCCGTTCGCGAGGAGGAAGACCCCGTTGCTGTAGCCGTAGTCGGCGTTGAGCAGCTGTGGGGCGCCGGCGTTGATCGAGCTCCACGCGATGTCGTCCATCAGCTTGCGACTACCGTCGGCCTCGCGGGTGAACGTCTCGCCCTCGACGCCCCACTGCGCGAACTCGAGGCCTTCGTCGGAGTAGTACAGCCAGTCGACGAATTGCAGCAGAGCCTTGAAGTACGGCTTCTCGGCCGCATCGCTCGAGATGAGGATGCCCGAGGTGAAGCGACCACTCGGAAGCTTGTCGCCCGCCGGCCCGCCCGGGAGCGAGATCAGGCGGATCGGGACGTCGCCCTGCCCCGAGTCCGCGAACTTCTGCCGGTATTCCGCGATCGTCTGGGTGTTCCCGGAGATCGCGGCAGACTTGCCCGAGATGAACTTCTGCACAGCCTGGTCATCGCTCTGGGTGATCTCCGGGTCCAGGACGCCCGCCTCGACGAGAGCAGCAGCATCGGACACGACCTGCTTGTATCCGTCCGATGCTCCCGTGAACACGTACTCGCCGGCATCCTGGTCGTACCACGTGTTCGCGTAGCCCCAGCCCGCGGCCGTGGGGTAGTTCGGCGCCATGATGCTGAGCAGGGAGCCGAGCGGTGTCGCATCCGTCCAGCGATCCGACATCGCGTAGTCCAGCTCGGGATTCGCCTGCTTCACCCTCTCGAGCTGCTCGAGGTACTCGTCCCAGGTCGCCGGATCCTCGGTGATGCCGGCCTTCTTCCACAGATCCTCGCGGATGGCCACCGAGTACTGGACATCGGGCACCTCGCGCAGGCCGGGAAGGTGGTAGATCTTCCCGTCCTCCTGGCGACGATTCCGGAGATCGTCCTCGAGGTCCCAATCGGCGATCTTCTGCTGGAAGTTCGGCATGTAGTCGAAGTAGTCCGAGACCGGCAGAATCGCACCGCCCGAGACGAACTGCGTCTCGGATCCGGCGTACGTCGACGAGATGATGTCGGTGGCCTCGCCGCTGCCGATGAGAAGAGACTTCTTCTGATCGAAATCGGCCATCGGGATGTCCGTACGGGAGAACGTGACGTTGTGGTCCTTCTCGAGATGCTCGAAGAACGACCAGTCGTCCTTCACCGGGTAGTTGGGGTGGTCCCGATACATGATCGAGAACTGGACCGGCTCGGTCGCGGCGAAGGAGACCCCGGCCTCGAAGTCCTCCATTGCGCCGACGGACTGGGCCTCTCCGATCGTGGCACCGCCGTCGCCGGCGGCATCCTCGGTCGCGGGCCCGGAGCAGGCGGACAGCGCGACCGCGACCGCAGCCAGGCCCGCGGCACCGGCGAGGGTGTGGCGAGTGATTCTCATGGTGTTTCTCCTCTGTGTGAACGTCGTCGTTCGACGTAGGGGATTCAGCCCTTAACCGACCCGAGCATCACGCCCGAGACGAAGTAGCGCTGGATGAAGGGGTACAGGCAGATGATGGGGAGCACGGTGAGCAGCATCGTGACGGCCTGGATGTTCGAAGCGACCTGAGCGGACTCGCCGCCGATCGCTTCCTGGACCCCCGTCGCCGCCGCGATGAGGTTCCGCAGGTAGACGGTCACCGGGAACAGTGACTTGTCGTCCAGGAACAGGAAGGCGTTGAACCACGAGTTCCAGATGCTCACGGCGTAGAACAGCGTCATCGTCGCGAGCACGGCCTTCGACAGCGGCAGCACGATCCGGAAGAAGATGCCGTAGGTCGTGAGCCCGTCGATCGCTGCGGCTTCTTCGAGTTCCTCCGGGAAGTTCTCGAAGAAGGACTTCATGACGAGCAGATTGAAGACGCTCAGCGCTCCGGGTACCACGACGGCCCAGATGCTGTTGCGCCAGCCGAGGTAGTTGGCGATGAGGATGTAGTTGGGGATGAGCCCGCCGCCGAAGAACATCGTGAACACCGCGATGCCGACGAAAAAGGTCCGTCCCTTCAGATACGGCTTGCTGAGCGCGTAGGCGTACGTCGTGGTGATCGCCATCGCGATGACGGTTCCGACGATCGTGTACAGGAACGTGTTCCCGTAGTTCGTCCAGAACGTGCCGTCGTTCATGACAACGCGGAACGTGTCGATATTGAATCCGCGCGGGATGAGGTTCACTTCGCCGGCGGCGATGTACCCCTCCGACGAGAACGCCTTGGCGACGAGGTTGATGAACGGATAGAGAGTCACGACGCAGACGAGCACGAGGGCGACGGCGTTCACCACACGGAAGGTGCGGTAACCCGCTGACTCCTTGATGATGCCGGTCTCCCGGCGCACGCGGGCACTGTCTGGCTTCGGGGGAAGGGCTTCGGTCACCACAGCGAGGTACCAACCAATCGACGGGAGAGGGCGTTAGCGCCGAGGACGAGCACGAGGCCGATGACGGCCTCGAACAGACCGATGGCCGTTCCGTACGAGAACTGGGCCGACTGGATGCCGACGCGGTAGAGATACGTAGAGATGACGTCCGCCGTCGAGTAGATGAGTGGATTCTGCAACAGCAGGACCTTCTCGAACCCAACGGCCATGAAGGAGCCGATGTTCAGGATGAGGAGCACCATCATCGTCGGGCGGATCCCCGGCAGCGTGATGTGCCAGGTCTGCTGCCAGCGATTGGCCCCGTCGATGCGGGCGGCCTCGTAGAGCTGATCGTCGATGGTGGTGAGCGCGGCGAGGTACAGAATCGTTCCCCAGCCGACCGTCTGCCACACCTCGGACGACACGTAGATGGAACGGAACCACTCGGGGCGCTGCATGAACGGCACGGGGTCGCCCCCCATCGCCTCGACGACCTGGTTGACCGTCCCGTTCAGAGCGGTCAGCTGCAGTACGAGACCGGCGACGATGACGACCGACATGAAGTGCGGAAGGTACGAGATCGTCTGCACGATGCGCTTGAAGCGACGCGAGCGCAGCTCGTTGAGCATGAGCGCCAGGATGATCGGCAGCGGGAACGTGATCAGAAGAGTGAGGCCTCCGAGCACCACCGTGTTCCAGAACACCGTCCAGAACTGCTGGTTCGAGATGAACGCCTCGAAGTAGTAGAAGCCCACCCACTCGTCGCCGAAGATCGACCCACCCGGGCGAAACCGCCGGAAGGCGATGACGTTCCCGAGCATCGGGATGTACCGGAACACGAGCAGGAAGACGACCGGCACGAGAAGGAAGGTGTACAGCCGCCAGTCGCGGACGAGGGCGCGGCGCCAGGTCTGCTTGGCTCGCGGGGTGCGATCACGGCGGAACAGTCGCCGCTTCGCGGGCGCCGTGGTGATCGCGCGCGTGGCGGTGCCCGGCCGCGGGCCCTCCCCGAGCCGAACCGGCGCGTGAACGGATTGCGTCATTCGGAACTCCACATCCTCGTGGTCTTCGTGAGCGGGTCGCCGTCAGGGTGTCAGGACGGGCGCCGGCGTCGGAGAGCCGACCACCGTCGCGCCCATCTGCGCGTGCAGGCTGAGCTCCGCCGCCGTCAAGGCGTGGTCCTGGCTCATCGCGGTTTCGGTGCCATCGATGCAGTCGCGGATGAGCTGCCCGAAATACGGGAACCCCGTCATGCCGTTCGCGTTGAACCGGTGCTGAGCCTCCTGATTCACGAGGAGCACCTGGCCACCACCGTTGTCGGTCGTGATGTCGATGTACTTGCGCAGCTCGATGTACCCGTCGGTGCCCAGCAGAAGCGTGCGCCCGTCACCGAACACTCCCAAGCCGTCGGGCGTGAACCAGTCGACGCGGACGTATCCCGTCGCACCGTTGTCGAGGACGACGTGCGCGTCGCCGAAGTCCTGCAGGCCGGGAGTCTCCGGATGCGCGTAGTTCGCGATGGTCGAGGTCGACACCCGACCGGTCGTCGCACCCGTGTAATGGAGGATCTGGTCGAAGTTGTGGCTGCCGATGTCACAGAGGATTCCGCCGTACTGCGCGGGGTCGTAGAACCAATCGGGGCGTCCCCCGCCGATGCGATGCGGACCGAAGCACACGACCTGCACGACCCTGCCGATCGCGCCCCGCTGAACGAGCTGATCTGCGAGGATCGCCGCCTCCGAGTGCACGCGCTCGCCGTAGTACACCGCATAGAGCAGACCCGTCCGTGCGGTCGCCTCCCGGACGGCATCCAGTTGCGCGAAGGTCGTCAGGGGCGCCTTGTCGACGAAAGCGTGCTTCCCTGCCTCGATCGCCCGCAGTCCGATGGGCGCACGCTGCGACGGAATCGCGGCGGTCGCGACCAGCCGAACCGCGGGGTCGTTCAGGACCTCCTGCTCGCTCGAGGCGATGCGTGCCGTCGGATACTGCTTCGCGAACGCGGCGGCGCGTGCGGGATCCTCGTCGAACACCCAGGTCACCGTCGCCCCGGCGCCGATCAGACCGTCGGTCATGCCGAAGATGTGGCCGTGGTCGAGACCGACCGCCGCGAAGGCGAACTCGCCCGGAGCGACGACGGGGCGCGGGAGGGGGTTGAAAGTGTATGAATCGGTCATCGGGTGTTCTCCTGGTCTGTCAGGTCGTAGGCACGGATCCGTCCGCACATGCCGAAGGCGCGTTCCCCGGATGGCGCGGGAGCCACACGGGCTCGGGCATCGCGCAGATGGGCGACGTCGCCACGCGCGGTGGCCTCGGTGAACGTGAGCGAGGTCTGCGCCTGAGCAAGCGCGCCGGCGCGGACGAGCTCGCTCCAGGCGGCCGCCCGGTCGCGGACGAGCGCGCCGGCGCTTGCGTAGAAGTCGTCGAGCGGAGCCCGATCGCCGGCGACGACCGCATCGCGCAAGGCCTGGAACCCCGTCACGGCCAGGTCCCGACGGCGAGCGGCGCGCGCGGCCCGCTCCTCCCCCTCGCCCAGTGCTGCCGCCTCGGCGTACGCCGCCGGGTCGCCGACGATATGCGGGGGGAAGGTCATCACGGCATCGCCGGCCTCCGGCAGTCCCGCGTTGCTCATCAGCACCAGCACCTTCAGCCCGCCGCGGTTGACCGCACGGTGGATCGTTCCCGGCGTGAACCAGACGACCGATCCGGCCTCCAGGTCGGTCTCCCGGAACCCCTCGCCGTCGATCGTCTGAAGGGCGCCACGACCCTCGACGACGAGGTAAGCCTCCGTCGAGACGAGGTGGATGTGCGGACTGCCGCCGCAGATGCCGTCCGGGGCGGCGTCGTGGTAGATGTCGAGGTGCGACAGCGAGGTGCCGCCGGGGAACGAGGGGCCGGTCACGATGCCGCCTCGATGAGTGAGCGCTGCTTCTCGTAGAAGCGGGGTGCGCGCTCGACGAGCTGGCCGGCGCGGTAGTAGGGGTCGTCGGCGGGGATCGGGAGGTCGACGAAGGTACGCTCGATGCCCGCCTTGTAGATGGCCGAGACGACCTCGATCGCGTTGCGGCCGTCCCGCCCGTCCGCGACCGGAGCGCGCCCCTCCCGGATGGCGGCGAGCAGGTCTCCGATCTGCCCCGCGTGCCCGGTGTGCGCGAGAGGTTCCCGGGCAGTGACGACCGCCTCGATCGCCGCCACCAGCTCGGGATCACCGCCCTGCGCGGGGAATCCGCCGCCATCGGCGCGCTCGGCGATCACCCGCCACGGCTGCGACACGCGGGCATTAGCCCCCTGGATGACGATCTCCTGCTCTTCCCCGTGATGGACCACGGAACTGGTGAGCTGGGCGAGCCCGCGTTCGTAGCGGAGGACCGCGACGGAGAGATCCTCGACCTCGCTGTTGTCGTGCTGCGCGTTGGCGAGCATCGCGGTCACCTCCATCGGGCGGCCGAGGAGCCACAGCAGCAGGTCGATGTGGTGAATCGCGTGGTTGAGGGTGCAACCGCCGCCCTCCTTCTCCCAGGTGCCACGCCACCAGAGGTCGTAGTACGGCAGCCCGCGCCACCATGCCGAATCCACCCGCACGAAGGAGATCGGACCGAGAAGCCCCGAGTCGACGACGGTTTTGAGCGTCGCCAGGTCGTCGCGGAACCGGTTCTGTGCGACAACCGAGAGCACCTTGCCTGAGCGCTCCTGGGCGGCCAGCATCGCGTCGCACTCTTCGAGGGACGGCGCCATCGGCTTCTCGACCAGCACATTCACACCGCCGTCCAACGCCGCGATCGAGAGGGCCGCGTGCGTCGACGGCGGAGTCGAGATGCTGACGAGGTCCAGATCGGCCTCCGCGATCATCCGGAGCGGGTCGTCGTAGCCGGCGGCATCCCTCAGGCCGAACTCCTCGGCCTTCTGCGCCGCCTTTCCCGGCATGACGTCGGCAAGGGCGACGATCTCGCACTCCCCAGGGAACGCGAGGTACCCGCCGATGTGGGCACTCGCTATGCCGCCCGTGCCGATGATGCCGATTCTGAACATGCTTCCTCGCACTTCTACTACGTATTACTACGACGTAGTAGTCATGATGGTGGCATCTGCCGCGCGCGGTCAACAGTTTTCTAAAACGACCGTGTCGCGACCGGTCACTAGGATGGGCGACATGGTGGGAACAGCCGAGAACGATCGTCTCGTATGGATCGATTGCGAGATGACGGGGCTGGATCTCAGCGTCGACGAGCTCGTCGAGGTGGCGGTCATCGTCACCGACTACGAGCTGCGGCAGCTCGACCCGGGCTTCCAGCTCGTGATCCGTCCGAGCGAGGCGGCGCGAGCGAACATGGGCGACTTCGTCACCGCGATGCACGAGACGTCGGGCCTGCTTTCCGAGCTCGACTCGGGCGTCCCCCTCGTCGACGCTGAAGCGGCGGTGCTCAAGTACATCCAGCGCTTCGTGCCCGAAGGCAAGGCAGCCCTGGCCGGCAACACGATCGGCACCGACCGGATGTTCCTCGCGAAGTACATGCCCCGGGTCGACTCCTGGCTGCATTACCGCAACGTCGACGTCTCGAGCATCAAGGAGCTCTCGCGGCGCTGGTTCCCCCGCGCCTACTTCCAGGCACCGGCCAAGGACGGCGGACACCGGGCGCTGGCCGACATCCGAGAGTCGATCCGCGAGCTCGCCTACTACCGTTCCGCCGTGTTCGTGCCGGCGCCCGGACCCACGAGCGACGAGGCTCGGGCAGCCGCTGAGGCCGCCGTGTCGTCGTATGCCCCATCCGTGTAATACAATCGTCTGGTTGCCCGGTTTCACCGGGAGACATGGTGGCTATAGCTCAGTTGGTAGAGCACCGCGTTGTGGTCGCGGGGGTCGCGGGTTCAAGTCCCGTTAGCCACCCCACGTTTTGCCCCGGAATTCCGCGGATCTCCGAAGCCCTGGAACCGCTCACCTACATCTCTCACCTACATTGGGAGGGTGTAGCCGAGCTACAGGCCCGAGATTCGGGCGGAAAGCAGGGATCATGGCGAGTGTTAGCGCACGTCGTTCACCGCGCACGGGGGTCGTCTCCTACCGTGTCCAGTTCCGTATCGACGGACGGATGACGTCCGAGACGTTCCCCGACCCCGCGGACGCCGACCTGTTCGCGGCTCAGGTCGACCGGCTCGGCGGCAGCGCCGCGCGCGAGATGCTCGAGCGTCGGCGCGGGAACGTCCACCGCGTCGAGTCGCTGAGGGAGTTCACTGCTCGCTACCTCGACCGCGAGTCGGGCATGCTGACCGGTATCGAGGACGGCACTCGCGCGGGCTACGCCACGGCAGCGGATATCTCGTTCCTGCGGTTCCTCGGCGACTACCCCGTCGACACCATCACCCGGACGGATGTCGGCCGCTGGGTCGCCTGGCAGGAAGAGCAGCCGTCCACGCGACGCCCCGGCCAGAAGATCGCCGCGAAGACGATCAGGAACTACCAGGGTCTACTCTCGACGATCATGGCCGCAGCCGTCGACGCCGGCCTCATCGCGAAGAATCCGGCGCACGGCATCCGCCTTTCCGCGGGCACCTCCCGCGAGGCTGTGTTCCTGTCCCCCGCTCAGTTCAAGACGGTGCTGCACTTCATCCCGCCCTACTACAAACCGCTCGTCGAGTTCATGGCTGGCACCGGCACGCGATGGGGCGAGGCGACCGCGCTCAAGTGGAACGACATCGTGACCCACGGAAAGACGCCGACCGCGCGCATCGACGAGGCGTGGAAGAAGGCTCCCGGCGGGCCCGTGCTGTCAGTGCCGAAGACGAAGAAGTCGCGACGTACGATCTCGCTCTATCCGGCGCTGGTGACGAAGCTCGGCGACCGTGGGCCGGGGGACGAGCTTGTGTTCAAGGGCAAGCGATCGAACGGACGCCTGCATTACGCCCGTTTCCGGGAGTCGACGTGGCTGAAAGCAGTGGCGAAGGCGATGGACCGGGAACTCTGCGCCTCGCTCGGGCTCGAGCCGGTCACCACGGCGCCGAATGTGCATGACCTTCGCCACACGCACGCGTCGTGGATGATCGCAGCCGGCATCCCGCTCCCCTACATTCAGGCCCGCCTCGGCCACGAGTCGATCACGACGACCGTGAACACGTACGGGCACCTCGTGCCAGAGGCTCACGAGATGATGGCGACCGCGATCGAGAACACGCTCGATCACAGCCCTGTGACGGTGTATGAGCTCCGGGACGCGCAGACCGACGCCGCCGATGCGGTGCTCGAGCTCGAAGTCGCGGGTTAGGCGTAGCATCCGGCCATGCGCAGCGAACTCGACCCCGAAACGCAGCTGGACGTCGAACTGTCCGCGATCTGCGGCCGGAACCGCTACACCGCCGACCCCGCTCGCATCGTCGACGAGCTTCGACGCGCCGCCGGCGTCCGGACGGATGTCCTCGCGCGTGTCGCCGGCACGTGGGCTGGCTACTTCGACTCGGCAGAGACGCGGCCCCTCGTCACGGCGCTGCTCGCGATCGAGGGCACGGCGCCGTGGGCCGAGGTCGGCCGGCATCGCCGCGGGCTCCCAACGCACGGGGCGCCGCGACGGTGAGCGTGCTGCACTCGTCCGCTCCGGCGCCGAGCGGATATCGTGAAGCCATGCACGACGACGTCACGACCGGTCCCATCATCACCGTCGCAGGCGCAGAGACGCCTGTGGCCGCGAAGCCGGCCGACTCGTTCAACCTGGTGGCGTGCGCTCTCGGCGCCGGGGCGCTCACCCTGACGCTGACGACGATCGCGATGTACGCGTCATTCGCCCTTGCCCTCGCGGTGGTCGCGCTCGTGCTGTCCGTGCTCGGCATCGCAACGGCGCGGCGGCACACCTGGGCTGCGTGGGCCGGGACGCTTACGTCCGGCGTCGCGGTGCTGCTCGGCGTCGTGTTCCTGACCTCGTAGAAACGACGAATCGCCCCCTCCCCGACCGGACGGTCAGGGAGGGGGCTTTCGTGTGCGTGGTGTGTCAGACGCCAGTGTCGCGGATGTCGTGCTGGCGGGAGCGGATCGCCTCATCGACGGCGCCGGCGGCCACGGTCGGGTTCACGGTGACATTGTGGTCGGTCGCCGGCGTGCCGTAGAGCGGCTGGCTCGCGACGAGACCGAGGCCGAGCAGCCACTTCGAGGTCTTGCCGCGGACGAGCTCGACCACGCGCAGCGTGCCGTACCAGAGCGCGGCGAACCCGAACGCGACGAGCAGCACGACGAAGTCGTGCACCTCGTCGGGGACGGGGATGCCGAGCACGGCCGCGAGCGCGCCGACGATCAGGCCGACGAGCATCGGCGAGTATGAGCGCACGAGCGAGTCGAACGCCGCCTTGAACGCGGACATGAGGTTCATGGGGTTCCTTCTTCCTGGGTAGGTGGTGTGGCGGGCGTCGGCATGCAGATGACGACCCGTTGCGGTGTGGTGCTGCCGTCGGCCGCGACGATCAGCACGTCGGCCGAGGCGAGGGCGAATCCCTCGGGACAGGACGGGCCGGTCGGTCCCGTCGCGCCGGGTGGGCCCTGGGCTCCGGACGGTCCCGGCTCGCCCTGCGGCCCGGCCGGTCCCGGCTCTCCGTCCGAGCCGGGCGCGCCGTCGGCGCCGTCGATGCCCGGCGCGCCTGCCGCTCCTGGTGGACCGGCTTCGCCCGGCTCCCCCGCGGTCCCGCGTTCACCGCGCAGGCCCTGCGTGCCTGATGGCCCGCGCGGGCCGGGCACGACGTCCTGCGGGGCGGTGCCATCGGGAGGTGCCCCGAGCTCGAGCAGCTGGTCGTAGAGACGCTGCGCGTTCTCCTGCGACGCGTGCAGGTCGTCGAGCAGACCGCCGATCTGCTCGGCCTGCGCCGCGTTGCGGTCGTTGGCTGCGCTCACACGCACAGCGAGGTTGCTGATCGTGAAGGTGGCGAGCGCCACGAGCGCCGTGACGAGCACGACGACGAGGGAAACGAAGATGATGCGTGAACGACGTGCGCGTGTCATGTCAGCCTCCCAGCAGCGGTTTGTACACGAGCGAGAGCACACCGAGCACGCTCCCGAGAACCGAGATGAGGATGGCGATCGCGGTGTTGTACTTCCGCGCCTCCATACGGTCCTCGACCGTCTGCAGCCGCGCGGCGACCACCTTCCGCTCGTCAGCTTCCTTCTCGTCAGCTGCGATGCGTTCGGCCTTTTCCGCTTGGACCGCGGCGACCCGTTCCGCTCGTTCCCGCTCGAGAGCGCCGGTCAGGTCACGGATGCGTTCGTCGACCCGCCCTTGGTCAGCCCGCGTCGCCATGTTCCGCTTGATCTCGGATACGTCATCGGCTGTGCTCTGAGTTCGTTCATCGAGGCGCGCGAGCTTGATCTCGATGGACTCGGCTTCCGCCATTAGCTCGCGAGGCGCTTGGACTGCTCGTCGAGCAGCGCCTTCACGAGCACCTTGATCGTCGCGTCGTTGAGCGTGCCGACGCTGCCCTTGATCGCCTCAGCGATCACCGGCGTGATCTGGGAGACGAGCGCGGCCTCGTCGACGTCGACCTTCGTGACGAGCTCGGCGATCTTGTCGTAGCTGATCGGCACGTACTCGGCGTCACCGTCCTGCAGGCAGATCTCGCGCAGGATGTCCCACGCCCGATCATTGATCGGGGTGAACACCTCGAGGCCGGAGAACAGGCCACGGCCCTGCGCGCTACGGCTGCCCTCCCAGCTGAAGTGATCGAACTTCTCGAATGACAGAGGGTGCCAGTACCCGAACCCGGCGAGCACGATGCCGTTGCGGTGCGTGTTCGATGCGTACGAGACGATGAAGTGCTCGTTCGTCTTCACGCCACCGACGACCTCGGCGACTGCGTCCTTGATTTCCTGCTTCGATGCCATCTCGTCGAACTCCTTCGGTGTAGCCGGGATCGGTAGGGGTGCCGCGCCGCTTCCTGCGGTCGCGGGGTTGGTGATGGTGAGGCGGTTGCGTCGCCCGTACGTGCGCGACCATCCGAGGTAAGGCATGCGCCGCGCGGTCTGCGCCTCGACGGTGATGAGGCCGGCCTTCACGCCCCATTCCTCGTGCGCGTAGCTCGTCGCCGAGAGGACGTGGTGTCCCCCGCCGTAGATGTCGAGCGCGACGTGCCCCCAGCGAGCGACGCGGCCGCGGTCGTCGGTGCCGGTGTAGTCCCAGTAGTGGATTGCTCCGGGCGGGGCGTCGCGCGGGTTGCGGGACTCGATGGTTGTGGCCAGGTAGGCGGCAAACGCCGACCCGTAGATGTCCGGGGCGTATCCCCCGCAGTCGGCGATAGTGCGATATGTGAGGCCCGCGCAGAGCCCGTACCAGTTCTTCGGCCGGGTCGAACCGACGAACACACGGATCTCGTGCGGTGTCGTCATGACCCGGCCTCCGGGTCGATCTCTTCCTCCGGGGGCGGCGGGAAGGCGTCGTCGTAGGCCGCGAGGGATGCCTCGATCTTCGCGGCCTGAGTGCGGGCGCCGCCGGCCTGCACTGCGTAGTCCTGCGCCGAGGCGAGCGCGGCGGCACGGTTCATGTCGAACTGTGCCGCCGACGCGCGCAGCGACGCGGCCTGTTCCTCGAGCATCGCTCGGATGATGGGGTCGCTCATGGTGCTCCTATGCGATTCGGATGATGTACCGCTGCACGACGTACGGCGGCATGTTTTCGTGCGCTTGCCCGCCACCGGCGGACATCGTGTCGGCACCTTGCGGGTAGGAGGCGAGGCCGGAACGGTCGCCGTAGTAGTCCTGCCGGATACCGTTGCCGCCGCTGTTGGCGGTGACGACCTGTCCGTGCGAGTGCGCGGGCATCTGCGCTTGGGTGAGGGTGACGGTCTTGGCGCCGCCGGTCTTGCCGACCGTGTTGAACTCGGTCTGTGCCGCGTCGAACCCGACGACCACCCGACCGTTGGAGTTCGGCAGGTTGAACGTCGTCGACCCGTTTCCGGCGCCGTAGTCGGTGCCGATGAGCGCGAACAACGCGGGGTACTGTGCACGCGAGATCGCCGCCCCGTCGGCCCACGCCCAGCCGGGGCCGGGCAGTACCTTCCCGGGCCATATCTGGGTCGAGCCGATCGGCGCAACGACGGTCCCGCCGACGCCCGAGAACAGGTCGCCGTCGAAGTAGCCGTCGCCGCCGACGTCGAGAGCACCTCGGTTGCGGTACTTCTTGACGCCGACGCCGTCGCGCGTCCAGTCCATGAGGATGTCCGCGGTCGCGACCGTCTTCTCCCATGTGACCGTGCGGAGCTTGTCCGTCACCGTCACGCGCACGTCGTACGCCTTCGTGATGTCGAACACGGCGCCACCGGAGATGAGGAAGAACGAGTTGTACGTGAGCCCGGTCGGGGTGATCACGTTCCGCTCTGTCCACGTCTGCGCGCCACGCTCGCGAGACCACACTCGGATGGTGAGGCCGTTCTTCTCCACTGTCGCGGGCTTGAGGGACTGCGCCGCGGCGGCGAGGTCGATGCGCAGGTACGCGCCGGCGTCCTCATCCGGCGTGCCGGTGGAGGTGGCGCGGCGGATCGTGCCGTCGACCTGCGGGGGCGCGTAGGGCAGCACCTTCACCAGCGCCGTCTTCGTTCCCACGCGGCCGCGGGAGTCGGTCACCGCCGCGCCGACCGCGCGATCGCCGGATGCTGGCAGCGGGACCGTGCCGCCGGATGCCGCCGTGACGCCATCGACGGTGAACTGCCGTGCCCGGATCGTCGACCCGTAGACCCCTTGACCATCGATGGTGGCCCGCAGCAGGGACTCGCCCTGCACGAACGCTCCGACCGCCGCGACCACATCCGGGTTCGCGTCCTGCACCGTGATCGTCCCCACCGTGGGGACGACCGAGGCCGGGACGTTCAGCCGGAAGTTGTGCTGCGTTGACCCGATCTGGTTCCGGTTCGCATCCAGCGTGAAGGCCGTGAGGGTGCTCACCGCGGTGGTGTCGTTGGGGATCGCCTCGAGCATCGACCATGCCGGCGTCCAGTCCCACCGGTCAGCGACACCGCCGCGAAGGCCGACGCGCTGGCCCGCCCAGTCCATGTAGATGTCGTGCTGGAACGTGTCCGACGCGCGATTCATCACCAGGGTTGTGACCTGATCCGGCCGCACATCGTGCATCGACGGGAGGATGGTGATGCTCGACACCCGCGGAATCTGCGGCGCCCAGTACGCATCGCCCGCGGAGGCGCTGCCGAGGTCCGAGCCGCTCGCAGACGCCGAGTACCCGACATGCTTCGAGCCGTCATCGTTGTGACGGACTGCGAAGCCGTCGGCCCACAGACGTTGCCGCCCGTTCGGGCCGATGTCGTAGCGGCTGGACCCCGAGCGCTCCTGGCCGTCGACGCTCACGGTCCACGAGACGTCGCCCCAGTACGAGTACGAGCTCGTGTTGACGAGCCACAGCTCGCCGGCGTTCCACGAATCGTTGTTCGGGATGCTCGTGGACCGCGTCCCCATCGTGACCTCGAGGACGATGTTCGGCCGGCGGGAGAACTTGCCCGTCGCCATCAGATCGCCTTCACCACGGTGCGGGTGCCCTGCTTCTGAATCTTGACGTTCGCCAAGTCGACCTCCTCACCCACGAACCGAGGCGCGATGAACTGCCCCGCGTCGAGATATGCCCCCGGCACACCGTTCACGTTGAACGTCATGTTCGAGGGCGTGATCTTCACCGCCGTCGCCGCGCCCGGCGACCCGACCTCGAGCCCCTCGCCCGTGATCCGCACGTACGCCGCAAGACCGTCGGCCTTGTCCTGCGCCTCGCGCGCAGCCGCCTGGGCAGCTGCCGCCGCGACGGCCGCGGCGGACGCCGACGAGCGAACCTCGCCGACCTGCCCACCCAAGGACGACACCTGATCGGTGACGCCGTCGATATCGGACCGTTGAGTCGAAAGCTCCGCCGCCTGATCCGAAACCTGACCGGCGATCAGGGTGATCGCGCCGTTGGCTGAGATGTCGAGGTTCTGCCCGAATCCCGCCGACAGCATCGAGGTCTCGATGAGCCCGGCGCGCAGCACATTCAGCCACGCCTCGTTGCCCCAGATCTCCGCGACGTCGAGCTTCGGCGTCGTGATGACACCGTCGACGATGAGCTCGCCTTCCATGCGGCGCTGGAAGAATGCGTCATCCACGAGGTAGGTGTTCG
The DNA here is from genome assembly GCF_027157935.1 of Microbacterium sp. H37-C3. NCBI lineage: Bacteria > Bacillati > Actinomycetota > Actinomycetes > Micrococcales > Microbacteriaceae > Microbacterium > Microbacterium sp. H37-C3. The sequence goes on from NZ_JAPVLR010000001.1 coordinate 411,616, forward strand.
TGTTGCCGGTGTCGGCGCGCATGACCAGCCGCGGGCGGGCGAAGTAGACGCCGGCGGGCACCTTCCACGTTCCCGCGACACGGACGTACGTCTCCCCGAGGCCCGCCGGAGAGGCCGCGACGGCAGTGACGGTGGTCGTCGTGGCGTCGGTCGCGCCGTACATGATGCTGAACTCGATCGCGCCGGTGACCGAGGCCGCGGACTCGCGTCGCACCCATCCCCCGAACCGGTATTCCTCGCCCGGTTCGACGTGGATCGCGTTCTTCTGCCGGATGCCGTCGTACGCGGCGGTGCCGGCTTTCATACGCAGCGCGCCGGGGCCGCTGCGGGCTCCCGCCGTCACGCGGGTGACGTTCGCGTGGATGCTCGCCCACGCGGTCGTCAGCGGCGCGTTCGTGGGCACGTCGATGTCGAAGCTCGGGTCTTCGAGCATGTTCGTGAGGGAGCCGACGAGCAGCTGCTGCACACTGATCGCGTTCGCGCGGACACGGTTGGCGACGTCGAGGTAGCCGGTGTTGATCTTCGCGGCGTCGAGGGTCGCGATCATCGCGTTCTCGATCGTTCGCGCGACCCATGCGCCGTTGACGAGCTCCCACGCGCCGTTGAAGCGGTTGGATGCGTCGCGGCGGAACCACACTGCACCGTTCGGCTTCCCGACGGCGTCGGCGGCGGTGGGTGCCGAGGATGAGACGGCGAGCCGGCCATCCGCGGTGACCGCGGCGTCCTTCGCCTGGGTCGCGAGGTTGTACGCCTGCTTCGCCGCCTCGTATGCCGACGACTTCTGAACCTCGCCGTACTCGAACGCCGCCGAGCCGTAGGCGACCAGCTGCACGGTGTAAAGCGTGTTCGTGTCCCCCGCGGTGTACCCCGGCTCGGTCGTCGTCCACGGCGCCGCCGGCGGGTTCGTCGTCGGCGCCGCCGGCGCGGTCAGCGATGACGACTGCAGCAGGTAGTACGTCCGCACGTAGGTCGGCGCGGGGAGCACCGCGAGGGTGACCCGGTCGGAGGCGCGTACTGCCATAGCTCAGAACTCCAATCGGGCCTCGAACGTGGCTCGGTCTGCGACGTCGCCCGCCGAGACGGTGAGGGTGGTGCCGGTGCCGACAGCGGTCGTGCCGCCGTCCTTGTACCAGCGGACGGTTCCCAGCGCGGTCAGTGCCGATCCGGTGACTTCGACGCCGCCCTGGTAGACGCGGGCGGTGAGGACGGTCGCGATCTGGGTGTTCTTGAAGATGAGCCCGTTCGATGACGACACCTCGACGGTGACCGCGGCAGCACCCGCGGCGCCGGTGTCGCCCTTTCCGCCGGTCGCTCCCTGCTTGGCCTTCGACCAGGAGAAGATCGCGGTGCGTGCGACCCCATTGCAGGTCAGCGTGATCGGGATGGTGCCCTGATCGGTTCCGCCGAGGTTCGCGCCGGCCGCGATCGACAGCGTCAGCACGCCGTCGGCCGAAGCCGTGCCTGCGGTGTTCGTCGCGACGGTGACACCCGACGGCAGCGTGCCGACCGCGGCGGTGACGGCTGCACGGTTCGCACCGACGTAGCCGAAGAAGTCGACCTGGACGGTGGTGGCGGCCACCGTCGCGCCCGAGGCGTTGGTGACGACCATGTGGGCTTCGTTCTTGAGCCCCACGAGCGTGGCCGCGGCGCCGGCGGGGCCGGTCGGCCCGGTCGGACCCGTGTCGCCCTTCGCGCCGCCCGGCCCGGTCTCGCCCTTGAAGGCGATGCCGAACGAGAACCGCTTCTCGATGGTCAGGCCCTCGACGACGACGGGGATGATGACCTCGCCGCCAGCGGTGACCGCCGTCGTGACCGAGATCGTCAGCGTCGGAGCGGTGGCGTGGTTGTCGGATGTGACGGTCACGCCGGCGGGCTTCACCACGTTGGCGACGTTCACGGACGCCGCGACGTAATCGCCGCCCATGAGCGCCTGGATTTTGGTGGAGGTCGACCCCGCGATGGCGGCGGCGGTGGTGCCAGGGAAGTTGTAGGACTCGCTCGACATCACCACCGAGACGCCGTCAGTCAGGTCGGTGAGGGTGATCTGGTCGGCTGCTCGCTGCGCCATGGGGGTTCCTGTTCGGTTAGGTGTGCAAGATGGCCTGGAAGACGGTCTGCTCGTCGACGTCGGCCGGGGAAACGGTGAGCGCGAACCCGGCCTGCGAGAGCCTCGAGTCCGCGGACGAGATGACCCCGAAGTCGGAGTCGTCGAAGCGGCGCCACCACCACTCGATGAAGGCGCCCGTCCCGAACGCGGCGTGCAGGTCGGTCACGTTGGTGATCTGCTGCGCGCCGCGGAACACGACCACCGACAGGACGGTCGAGATCGCGTTGTTCTTGAACGAAGTGCCGCGGGACGAGAAGACGCGCAGGAGCACCGCGTCTTCGCCCGGCGTACCGTCGGCGCCCGTGATGACGACCGGTGCCGAGTACGTCACCGAGTCGTCGATGTGGGTGTTCTTCGTGCGCCGCCAGACGTACTGCCCGGGTTGCCAGTCGGGGGTGTCCGAGCTCCACGCGGCGTCCGCGGGCGGTGCGGTGGAAGCCGAGTCCGACACCACGTACTCGTCGAGGCTCGAGCGGATCGCTCGGCCGACCTCGGCGCGTGCGTCGTCGGCGTCCTTCGCGGCTTTCTCGATCGAGTCGGTGATCGCCTTGTCGATATCGCCCGCGACGATCGCCTTCACGACAATCGACGAGGCAGCCGAGGGGTTCGCGGCGCGTCCGAGGGTGTCAACCCACACGAGCCGGGCGAACATCGTCGATCCAGCCGTTCCGCGCACGGTCGCGACCTGACCGGCCGCGCGGGCCGGGACGCCCACACGCGTCCACGGGCCTGTCGCTGCGGGCGCCGTTTCCGCGTAGGTCAGCTGGAACGATGCCGGCACCGCCGCGCCGGACGAGAGCTTCCCGTTCGACGAGATGTGCACGAGACCTTGAGCGGTCGTCAGGGTCGGCGGCGCGAGCGCGGTGCGCACGTGCTCGGGTGCGGCGCCGGTCACGGTGACCGGTGTCGACGGATCGCCCCATGCGTTGCGACGCGACCGTGCACGCACCCGTGCTCGCCGCGTGACGCCGGTCGGGATCGTGAACGTCGCCTCCGTGGCGCCGAGCTCGGCGAGCGGCGACCAGACTTCGCCGTCCTCGATCTCGACCTGGTAGGTATCGACCTCGACAGCCGTGCCATCGGTCGCTTCATCGACCGCGTCCCACACGAGCCGTACCCGCGCGGTGGCGAGGCCGTCGATTCCGAACTCGGCGGCGTTGGAAGCCACGCTGACGCCCTCCGGCGCCTTCGGGACGATGCTTGTCGGGACGGCGGGCGTCACCGAGATCTCATCCGACCAAGCCGACCACACACCGGCGCGAGACTGAGCCCGCACGGCGATGTAGCGCGCCACCCCGGCGGCCAGACCGGTGAATGACGCTTCGGTGTCGTCGACGGTCGCGGCGACGGCGAGCGGCGCGGAGGCGATGCGAGTAGACACCGCGTATCGGACGACGTCGATGCGGTTCCCGGCGACGTCCTGCGTCACCTCGTTCCACCCGATGCTCACTGCTGTCTGCGCGGAGCCATCCGCGCCCCACTCGGAGGTGCTCGAGTTCACGCGCACCCCGGAGGGTGCGGCGGGCGCCGCGCCGGCGGGCACGGGCGTCGATGGGACGGCGGCACCGCTTCCGCCGATGACCGTGCCGGTGGTGGCGGCACTGGTGCGGCGCGCCATCTTCGCGGCGTGAGAGAGCATCCGCGAGCCGACGACCGCCGTGATGGTCACCGCGCTCTCTGTCTTCGTCACGACGAACCCGACGGCGCGCTGCACCTCGCGGCCCTTCGCGGTTCGAGCCGTCACAAGGTCGCCGATGTCGAACGACTCCCACGGTGCGGGCATGCCCGGTGCCGGCGTCCACTCGTAGGAGAGCTCGCGCGCCATCGTGCGGCCCGCGGTGAGCGTCGGCTGCACGTTCTTCTCCGCCGTGGCGCGATCCTTCACGCCCGACTGCGTCATGACCTTCGACGTCTGCCCGAAGCGGCCGTCGTAACCGGAGTTGGTGAAGTGGGTCCAGCCCTCGTCGTACTGCACGAGCACGACGGCCACCGGGTCGAACTTCGACCGGGCGGGAGCGCGCGTGAAGCCGCGACCTCCGAGCACGACGTCGCGGCGGTCCGCGCCCGTGCCAGCGTTGTTAAGCCGGAGCAGCCAACCCTCGGTCCACCACTCGGCGTAGCCCTGCTCGCTGATCCCATTGAGGACCGTCGAGAGCGCCGTGGTGAAGAAGGGGTACGTCTGGGTGATCCGCGAGTCCCACGCGTTCCCAGCCGAGTCACGGTTGTCGTCGAAGTCGAGGCGGACGTGCGGACCCCACCAATACTCACGCTGCGCGCGCTGAATGATCGTGCGCATGAGGTGACCAGCGGTGACGTTTGTGTAGGTACGCTCGTTCCCGCCGTCGCCGGCGATCCCCCACCACAGCGGCATCCGCTGCATGAGCCAGGGAATGATCCCCTGCCCGGAGAAGCGCACGGTCTTCGTCGGGTCGAGCGCATCCGCCTCGTCGGCGTCGATGATGAGCAGGTCGTTCCGCGGCGATCGCCACTTCCCGTCCGAGCCGAGGTATTCAATTCCGACGACCATCGGGGTCTCGAGGTTCCCGGCGACCCGGCGCGACACCGTGAATTCGACAGTCGGCGAGCTCGAATCGGTCTGCGTGACGGTGAGCGTCTGCGTCTTGAGTATGCGCTGCTTCGCGCCGCTGTCGGAGAGAAGTCGAAGGCGAACGTCGAAGGTCATGTGGGCCCTCCCGGGTGCTGAGGTGCGGGCCCGACGCGGACCGCCGCTATGCGATGTACGCGCGCCGCGCGCGCACCTGGACTGCTGTTGTTGTTCCCCGTGTCCCCGTCGAGACGACGAGGCTCGCCGAGCGCTGGTGGGCGTTCTGGCCGGCGAACGTCGGCGTGATCTCGAATCCGCCGTACGGGTCGCTGGTGTCGATCGACCCGGATACTTCCGTGCCGCCGGTCCACGTGTCCGTCGTCGTCAGCCACGCGCGGCCGGTCTTCGCCTCGAACCGGAGGTACGAGCCCGCGGGGATGGGCTCGCTGAACGCGAACCACGCCCCGGTCGCGGGGTCGGTCACCTGCAGACCGCTCGCGTTGCCCCGGACGCGGATTACGGCGTCCTGGACCGGCGCCGACCCGCCCGGAAGCAGGTCGCGCACGGTGACGGACGCTGCGGCCGCGAGCGAGGCGAACGCAGTCGTGACCTCATCGCGATCGCGCCAGGCCGCGTCGAGCAGCGCGAGCGTGTACCGCATGTCGACGAACTCCCCTCTCGGGAAGATGCGATCGACCTCGGAGGCCATGAACTGCACCTCGGCGACACGGTCCGGTTTCGCCATGGGTGACAGGAGCAGCTTCGGCGCCCCGAACAGGGCGTTCAGCGTCTCCCGGTGCGCGTCCGGCGTGTAGATGATGCACGGCCACAGGCCGGCGGTCACGCCCGTCTGGTACTGCGTGATTCCACGCTGACCGACGACCGTGACCTGCCCGACCTGAGCCTCGAGGGTGATGAACGGCTGCGAGCCCTTGCGGAACAGCCACCCGTAGGCGGTGTTGTCCAGCGGTACTCCGTTGATCGTGAACACCGATCAGACCCCTTCTCCGACCATCTGTGCCGCCTCCCACGCTTCGCGGGTGAGGTCGCGCACGACCGGGTGATGAATGTGCAGGTTGACCTCGCGCTTCGGTCCGCGCTCGGCGTCTGCGACGACTCGCGACGGCCCGCCCGGGACGTACGAGATGCCGGAAGCCTCGGTCGCGGCGCGACGGATCTCCCGCGTGCTGTCGGTGATACCCAATGCGAGGCCCTTGCCCCACATCTGGCCGACCTCTCGACGGGCCGCGCGCGACGGCGAGTGGATGTCCAGCCGCCGCTTCGCCGCGTTGAGAGCGGCGCCGGCCGCGCCGGCCGCAGCAGCAGCGACGTTTCCGACGGCCGAGTTGATACCCGACGACATCCCGAACATCAGGTTGCGGCCCACCCCGTAGAGCAGGTTCCCCATGTTCCCCATCTGGTAGAGGATCGCGCCGCTGATGCCCGTGAAGATGCGCAGCATCTGCGGGATCGTCTGGTCCGCTCCGTACCGGAAGCCAGAGACGACCGACCGGCCCGATGGGTCGAGCCAGTTCCCGGCGCCGTTCATGCTGCCGACGATGCCGCCGTTGAGCCCTCCGGAGATCGCGCCCGCTGCCCCGCCGATCTGGCCGCGGGCTCCGGTGAGGAACCCGCTGACCGACGCGATACCGGCAGGACTGAGCCACGTGCTGCTCCCTGCGGTTCCGGTTCGCAGCTGACCGGCGAGGCCGCCCGCGATCGCGCCGGACACGCCGGGGAACTGGCCGCTCGCGCCGGTGAGGAACCCGCCGACGACGCCGGAGCCGGCGCCCGTGAGCCACGACTCGGACCCACGCATTCCCTCCGTCACTGCGCCGCGCATACGCGCGATGCCGTTCTGGACGCTCGGGATGGCGCCGTCGATGCCTCTGGTCAGGAACAGCGAGAGCCCGCCGCCCGCGCCGCCACCAGCCGCATTGCCGAGCTCGGTGTTGATGTTGATCCCGAACTCGCGCAGCTGGCGCAGCACCTCGTCACGAACCCCAGGCGCGGCACTGCCGAGCTTGTACTTGTCCCAGAAGGACTGAGCGGCACCGAGGCCGCCCTTCTCGAACTCGCCCCGCACACCCTCGGTCCAGGTCTTCACCATCTCCTGCTCTTTCGAGCTCGGCGGCTTCACTGCACCGCTGATGTAGACGGGGTTGTCGTCGGCCCACTTCTGGGCCGCGTCGACGTACGCCTCCCAGTAGTCGAAAACGTCGCCCTTGAACGACTTCGGGTCGGGCGCGAGCCCAGAACGGTCGAAGTCGGCCTTACGGTTCAGGTCGATCTTGTCGAGGCCGGTGACCTGCTGGATGCCCTTGAGCACTTCGCCGAGCACCGGCGCAATCGTCTCGAGGATCGATGCCACGCCGCGCAGTGCCTCGCCGAGCGCGGGGGCCGCGTTCTTGACGAAGTCTCCGAGCGGGGGGCCGAGGGTCTGCGCGATGCTGGTGACCGTGTCGGAGAGGTCCGGGAGGACGTCCGACACGGCGCTGATGATGCCGTCGAGCGCGGGGGTGAGCTCCGCGATCACGGTGGCCGCCGCGGGGAGCGCGGTTTTCGACATCTCGCCGACGAGGCCGACGAGGTTGCCGAAGGTGTCCGCGATCGGCTTCATGCTGGGCTCGATGCGCTCGAGCGCGATGATCAGGTCATCGTTCAGCTTGTCGAGCCCCGAGACCCACGCAGTGGACTTCATCGCGTCGGAGAACCCGCCGATGATCCCACCGGCGAACGTCGCCGTGGAGCGCATGAGGCCGGCGATCTGCGGCGCCAGCTGCCCCGTCATGCCCATGAAGCGGTTGATGCCGTCGCCGAGCTCCGACATCGCGTCCTTCGCCCCGGAGAACAGGGTCGCGAGACCCCGCTGGACGCCGTCGGATTTCACGTTCCGCTCCCAGCGGAGCATGAGGTCCGCGAACCCGCGGAGTCCGCCCGCGCCGGCCTTGTCCGCCGCGGTGTACAGGCCCTCGAAGACGCCCGCGACGCCCTTCGTGGCGTCCCAGAAGTCGTACATCGAGTCGATGGCGCCTTCCATCCACTGATCGAGTCGACCGTCGTTCGCGATCGCTTCGAGCCAGTTCGAGAAGGTCTTGGCCTGACGTGTGAACCATGCGGCGAGGCGCGGTGTGTAGGTCGCGCCGATCTGGGAGAGCGACACGAGGGCACCGGCGATGCCGTCGGCGCCGTCGGCGAGCACTCGCCAGCCGTCGGCGACGCCCTTGAAGATGCTCTCGAGGCGTCCGTTCGCGAGGTCGTTCGCGAGCTCGTTCGACAGCGCCGACGTGAAGTCGCCGATGCCAGCCGACAGGTCGGTGAACGAATTCCGCAGCTGCGGCATGAGCCCATCGACGAGGTTGAGGATGGGCTGCCGGGCGCGGTCCCAGTAGGTGCCGGTGATGATGTCGGCGAGCTCGGACATGTCGTCCTTGAGCGGCGACAGCTGCTCCTTCGCGTCGCGCATCGCGACGACGAACGCCGTCAGCGACCCGACTGCGTTCATGAGCATGCCGGGGACGACGAGCAGCCCCGGCGTCATGGCGACGAAGCCCTGACCGAACGCGACGATCTCAGCGGTGCCGGCGAAGAGCGCGGAGGTCAGCGCCGTGAGGCCGGAGGTCCACTTGAGAATCTTCGGGAGGTTCTTGTCCAGGTTCTCGCCGAAGTCGCGGATGTCGTCGAGCCAGCTGCCCGCGAGGCGCGCACCCGACAGCGCCGAGAGCGTGGTCATGGCGCTCGCGAACGACGCCTTGTTGACGTTCACGAACACATTGACCAGTCGGTCGCGGGCGAGCCACTTGAGGCCGGCGGCTGCCGGGAGCGTGTGCGCCGCGACGTCGATCTTCACCTCGTTGCGCGACGCCTTGTCGACGAGGTGCTTCACTTCGTGCTCGAAGTGCTCCTTGTTCGCGATCGATGCGGCGATCTTGACGCGGACGTCGTCGAACTCGTCGAACTGCCGCTGGATCGACGCGCGGAGCTTCGTCTTGTGGAGCTTCGCCTTGTCGACGGTGACGATCGCGTCGACGTCGACCTTCACGCCGCCGAGCGTTTCGATCTGACGCTGCAGGTCTTCACGGACCTTCCGGCGGTCGAGGACCACACCGTCGATCTCGATCTTGACCTTGAGGTCGCGGGTGGCGCGTTCCAGCTGCCGCTTCGTGTCGGCGCGGAAGAGCTTGGTGTCGGGAACGACCCGGATGGACACGCGTCCGGCGTTGCGTCCTGGGTTGAATGCCATGCGGGCCGTTCCCTTCTACGGGGTGAAGAAGTCCTCGAGGACTCCCCCGTCGATGTGTGTGCGGATGAAGTCCGCGAGCGACTGCTGCGTCGGTTCCGCGTCGGGCTCATCGGCCGACGGGTAGGTAATGAGCACCGCGTCGAGGTCGACGCCCTTCGCGAGCCCGGCCAGGAGACCGGCGATGAGGTTGTGGGTCCGGGCCGCGATCGCTGTCGCGGTGTCCCAGCCCTGTAGCTCGGGGTTCTTCCCCGCCAGCGCGAAGACGCGCGAGTGCGGGTTGGCAGTCAGCTGGCCCGTGAGCACGACGATGTGGCGGGCCGAGACTTTCCCGGCCCACACGTCGTCGATGTTCAGACCGCTGTAGAACTGCGCGAGGTCTGCGCGTAGCGCTCCGTCAGCGTCGAAGCGATCGATCAGCTCTCGGAGCGCCGCGATTCCCCCAGGGCGTCCCGGTAGTGCGTGAAGAGGGTCATGAAGTGGTCGGCGGTCTTGCCCACGGACCACTCGGCGTAGGACTCCGGGTCCTCAGCGATCGACTCTGCCCACTCGTCGATCGAGGAGACGAAATCGAGGAACGCTTCGTACCGCCGGGCGTCGGCGGGGTCCTCGAGGTCGAACTCAAGGCGCCCGTCGCCCTCGAAGACGCCGGACGAGATGGCGCCCGTCATGAGCTTGGTGAATGCGGTGCGGTGGCTGAACCGGAAGCGCTCAGGGGCCCGCAGGGGCGGCATGTCGCCCAGCAGTTCCTCGTACAGTTCCTGCTGCGCTGCGATCGCCTCGGCGCGCTCGGACGCCGTCATCTCGTCGGCCGAGTCCACGCCAGGCTCGTCGACGAGCTCGGCTTCGAGCACCTCTTCGGGCTCGGGCGCCGGCTCAGTCTTCGGCTTGGAGGCGGCGGGACGGCGGGTGGTGGTCTTCTTCGGGGTGGTGGTGGTAGCCAAGGTGCAGACCTCTTTCGGATGGATCGCAGACCGGATGGATGGATGTGGGGGCGCCCGCGCGGGTCTGCGGTGCGCGCGGACGCCCCGGTATGGGGGTCAGGCGGTGACGGCCGGGAAGCTCGTGCTGAAGATCTGGAACAGACCGGCGCGGCCGTTCACGGCGGGGATGACGGTGTTCTCGACGGAGAGGATCGACGCCGACAGGGGGAACTCGAAGAAGTTCGCGGTGTCGAGCGAAGGCGCGTCGCCGAGCGACATGTCGATGCTCGGGAGCCAGAACGCGAGCTTGGCGGTGACGTCCTGGAACACGATGAACGCGCCGACGTTCTTCGATCCGCCGCCGGCGACGGTGTAGCCGCCGGTCTTCGGGTCGAACTCGCCCGCGAAGGCGAGGTCGAGCGTTTCCTTCGTGATCTGCAGCGAGTTGACCGTGATGCCCCACGAGACATCGGACTGCGTGGTGCGGACGGACTCGGCGAGGAAGGTGCCGAGCGATTCCCGCTCGCCGCCCTCCTTGGTGAACCCGATCAGGTTCTCCTTCGAGGTGTGACCGAGGTTCGTCCAGCCGGTCGGGCCGTTCTTCGTGATGTCGAAGCTGTCCCCGGCGAGCGGGTTCACCGGCGGCTTGAGGTTGGGCGCGGACGTGAAGATCGTTCCGCGCGCGGGAATCATGAGGGTCTGAGAGTCGGCGCCCATGGTGAGCCTTTCGTTCGAGAGGTGGATGCAGACCCGCCCCGACAGCGGATGCCGTCGGGGCGCGGTTTGGAAGGGGAATGCAGCCGCGCCCCGCAGGCAGATGCCAGTGCGGGGCGCGGGTGGATCGCGGTCAGGCGGATGGGGGTAGGTACTGCGCGAGCAGCGTGAACTGGCCGGCGTAGTGACGCACGAGCTTGTTCTGCATCGGCACCTCGCCGCTCTGCGCGGCGAACGCCTGTAGGTCGTCGACGCGCAGGATGCCGCCGACGCCGTCGACACGGGCCATGGATTCGGCCCACTGGTGGATCACCCTGTAGAGCCGGGTGAGGATCGCTTGGGCGTTGTCGCCCTCGAGGTAGGCGCTCACGGTGAGGTTCACCGTCCACGCGCCGCGGCCGTTGCGGTCCTGCGCGATGACCGACGAGTGCGTCACGAACGGCACGAGGTCGAACGAGTCCACGTCGAGGTCTCCGGCGGTCTCCCACCGGTGCTCCGGATTCTCGGTCTCGCGAGACGCCCGCACGAGCAGGGTGTTGATAAGCAGGTCGACGTCAAGAAGGTCGCCCATCAGCCGGCCCCCATCAGGTTCTTCGTCGTCGTCATGATCTTCTTGCCGGGCTCCCACCGGACCCGCCGCGAGCCCTTGTAGCGGTAGATGCGCCCCCACTCGATGGCCGCGGCACCTTCGTCGTCGGCGACGATGAGACGGTCGTTTACCGTCCGCCCGGACCCGCGCTCACCTCGCACCGTGACGACGCCGAGCTTCGAGATGTAGGCACCGGTGAGCCGCGAGCTCGCGGCGACCGACTTCGCGATCCCGAGGCCACGGTTCGCGACTGCATCCATCTCGGCACTGTTACCGGCGATCTGCGCGGCGATCAGCTGCGCGCGCGAACTGATCTGAACGTTGCTCACGGGGTCGGCTCCGTTTCTGCCGGCGGCGTGCGATCGAACTCGGGATCGGGCTCGACCTGGGCGTCCGGATCGGGGTCTTCGCCTACCCACTTCACGGTGATGCGCCAGTGCTTCGTGCGCTTCCCGCGCGAGAAGTCCTGCGGGACACCGACCGTCTCGTGCATCTGGCCGTTCCAGAAGACGAGGGAGTGGATGTCGCCCGGCCACCGGCGGGTCTTGATGATGGTGAGGTCGAGCACCTGCAGACCGCCGCTGGTGGTCTCTTCGGCGCTCGACCAGTCGCGGACGGGCTCTCGGCTGCAGCGCACGCGGATGCGCTTGCCGTAGGGGCGCATGATGCGACGGCCGCGCTCGTCGCGCTCGCTCTTCTGCAGCTGGACGAGCACGACGTGTGCGGCGTTCCGGTCGAGCAGGCTCATCAGAACCGCCCGGCGGGCCGGTGACGGCCTACGGTGATCGTTCCGATGCGGCCCTCGGCGCCCTTCGCCTTCGGGTTCCGTCCGGTGAGGTCTTCGATGTCGCCGTCGGTGAACCAGATCGTGCCCGAGCCCACGGCCGGGTTGATCTCGTATCCGTAGGTGCCTTCGTTCTCCTTGCGGAAGCCGTCGAGATTCGCCCACACGCGCGCGGCGACGCGGACGACGGTCGCGCGGTACAGCCGGTCGGTGAGCTTGCCGCTGCGGAGCCGCTCGAGCACCTGCGCGCCGTAGCGCGACGCGATGATGTCGACGACCTCCCCGAGCTTCCCGTCGAGATAGTCCGGCGAGAGGTCGTCGACGTCGCCGTGCCAATACTTCGGAATCTCGTCGTGGGTGACCTCGGGGAGAGTCGTCGACATGGTTACCTCACTCCTGTGCGGCTTCGATGAGCGCGACGATCTCTTCGTCGCTGTGCTCGGGGTCGTGCTCGATGCCGAGCTCCTGCAGACGCGCCACCAGGGACGCGCGATCGGTCCCGCCGTCGTCACCGGACGCGGATGCGTCGTCGGAGCCGTCAGCACCGCTCTCAGCGCCGGGATCGGCGCTCTGTCGGCCCTGCTCCCCCGCCGCCTGCGCCGAGGCCGCCGCGTTCTCGGCGACCTTCGCCTCGATACGCGCGATGAGGTCGGCCTTGGAGCCGGTCTGCGCGACGCCGAGCCCCTTCGCCTGCTTCTTGAGATCAGCGACGTTGTCCGCGATGACGAACGCGGCCGGCTCACTGCCGGTCGTCCCGCCCTGCGGCGCTGCGGGCGCCTGCGCGCCGGTGGCGCCGTCGTCGTGCCCGTCGTCGGTCGTCGACGCGTCGCCGGCGATCTTCTCGAACAGCACGGGGTTGGTGACCAGCTTCTCGGCCCATGCGGGCAGGCGGTCGCCCTTGCCGAAGGTGTGAAGGTCGTACGTTTCGGGGTGGGTGACGTTGACGCACCCGTTGGTGATGACTTTCGCCATGTCCTGCGCCCTTTCCGGGTTGTGAGAACGGGTGAGGGGCGACCGAAGCCGCCCCTCACCCGTTCATCGGATCGTGCTCAGGCCAGCGCCTTGAGCGTCGCGGTGCTCAGCGGCGCGCGCAGCACCGGGAGCAGGATGGCCGCGACGAGGACGTCGTAGCCCTCGGGGTCGGTCGTCTCGATCGCGCCCGAGAACAGGCCCGGGGCGTCGCTCGTCGAGATGCCGTTGACGGGCTGGATCGACTCGGCCGTGACGCCGAGGTCGATGGTTCCGACGGTGCCGCCGGCCGTCATGATGACCTTCTTCTCGTCGAAGACGGGCACCTCGACGCCTTGCTTGTTCGGGACGACCGTCTCGTCGATGACGATGCGGCCGTAGCCCTCCGAGGCGAGGAAGTCGATGACGTCCTGCGCGCTCACACGCGTTGCACCGGAGACGCCGGGGGCGATGAACGAGATCATCTCGGCGTTCCGCTGCAGGGCGTTCATGTGCTTGCGCGAGAGCGTCGTCTGCGCGACGCGCTTGCCGAGAGCCAGGCGCAGCGCGTCGAGGTCGGCGAGCGGCGACGAGCCCGCGGCCGTCCACCAGCCGCCTGCGGCGACGACGTCGAGGCGAGCGGGACGACCGAAGTCGACATCGAGACGGATGTTCCGCTCGTCGATCGACACCTTGCCGGCGGACAGCGCCTCACCGGCGCCGAGGATCGCGCGGTACGCGATCGAGCGTGCGTTCTGGTCGGCGTGGTCCTCGAACTTCTGGCCGATGGCCTCGTTCTGGCCGTACATCTGCAGCTGCTGCACCTCGTCGACGTGCAGGCGGATCGACGTCGGGGGGAGCTTGCCCTTCGACGTCTGCGCGCTGCCGGTCTGCCCGACCTGCGACTCGGTGTCGAACGAGCGGAACGACGCCGCGGCGGGCAGGAACGACGCGCCCGCGTTGAACTCGTAGTCCAGCGTGAAGTTCGGCACCACGGGGAACAGCGCCCGCAGGTTGGGGTACGCGTCGAGCGTCGCCCGGAACGACGCGCGTGCGACGGCGGTCAGCTGCAGGGGGGTGCGGTGGTTCTTGGTGTATCCGGCCATGGGATCAGCCCTCCACGATCGTGATGCTGGCGGTGGTCTTGAAGTCGCGCGCGAGCAGTGCGTCGCGCTGCGCCGGCACCGGGACGCGGGTCGCGTCGACGATGCCGTGGATGAGCAGCGACGCCGTCGGCTTCGCGCCGGCGCCGTCGCCGCGGACGATGACGCCCTGGTTGTTGTTGATGAAGCCGGCGAGCACTTCGGTGCCGTCGGTCGCCTCGGGCGCCCACGGGACGTACAGGTCGCCCTTCTCGGCCACCGCGACGCCCGACTTGATGACGGTCACGGGACCGTTCTCCATGTCGTACTTCGCGATCGCGTCGCCGGTGAACGCCGCGGCGTCCAGCTGCATCGGTCGGCCGGTGTCCTGGCCGTGCTTGGACGTGCGCCACGCGGTGCTCACGGGGAGCTCGGTGACGAACGTGCGGGTGGTGAAATCGTTGATGTCAGTCATGGGATTCCTCCTGGTTCGTGACTGATCTGGATGGATGAACTGCTACTGACCCGCCGGCTTGCGCTTCTCGTAGGCCGCGGCCTCGAGGTCCGCCATGGAGCCGCCCGAACCGGGCGTGGGCGCCGACTGGCGGTTGAGCATGGTCGAGAGCGGGTCGGTGTTCTGCTGCGCCGGCGCGGAACCCGCGGCCGGCGCGAGCGTGGCGGCGTAGGACTGCAGCCGCGCGACGTCGAGCGCACCGTCGGCGTCGAGGAACTTCGTCGAGTCGACGAACTCGAGCGCCGAGCGGATGCGGGCGAGCGCGGCGTCCGGCGCCTCATCAGCGCCGCGTGCGACGGCCAGAATCTGGCCTTCCACGGCGGCGGCGAGGTACAGGTCGCGGCCCGCCTTGACGCCCTCGGCGCGCGCCTCGACCTTCGCCGTCTCGATCGCGCGCTCGTTATCGCCGAGCGCGGCGATACGGTCCTGCTCCTGCTTCGACAGCGATGCAGCGATGTCCTCGCGCTTGCCGAGCCGGGCCCACTCGGCGTTTTCCCGGGTGGCCTTCTCGGCGAGGTGCTGCTGCTTCTTCGACTCGTACCGGTAGTACGCGATCTGCTGCTCGGGCGTCATGGTGTCGCGCGGGGTCGCGCGCGGGAACCCGCGCTTCGCCGCGAACGCCGCGTCGTCGAGCTGCGCGTCGCCGGGCAGGAACTCGTCGGGGTTCGGCTGCGCCGCGGGGTCGCCGGTCCCGGTGCCCGTGTCGGCGGGCGGCGCGAAGAATCGCAGGAACGGCTTGCCCGGGATCAGCGGGTAGGAGCAGGGGTGGGTGATGAACATGGCGGGGTGGCCTCCGGATCGGAAGTGGACTCCCCGCCACGGACCGCGACGGGGTGCCCCACGCGCGAAACGTGGGGACGATGGGGCGCCGCGGTCAGGCCGCGGCGAGGTGGGCGTCGGCGCGCGAGATGAGCGACCGGTGATAGGCGATCGCGACGTCGAGGTCACGCACCGCCGTCGGCCGGCCGCTGCCGGACAGGTCGACGAGGTTCGTCCCGGCAGCGCGCGCCGCCTCGAGCGTCTCGATGGCTTTCTCCGACGAGCGCCGGTTCGATTCCCACGACCAGGCGTTCGACTGCTTGGTCGGTTCCGAGTACGGCGTGGTCTTCCGGCCTCGCTTCGTGGCGCGGTTCACCGCGTCGACGCCTCGGAACGAATCGCCGTCGCGGATGAGGATGGGGCCGAGCTCGCCGTGCTCGACAGAGGTGACGCGGATGCGCTTGAGGTCGTCGGCGAACGTGGAGCCCGCGGCGGCGTAGAGCGCGTCGAGGTCGTCACGGTTCAGGCGCAGCCCGGGGTCGGCATCCGACGTGATGGGCGCGACCGTGCAGTGACAGCCGTCGTGAAGCTCGAGCAGGTCTTCGACCGTGTAGAACCGGTCGGCGGCGACGATGCACAGGCCGCACGTGCCGGTCTTCGACATCTCCGGGTGGATCACCCGTCGGAAGCCGACGACCTTCGGTGCTGCCTTGAACGTGCGCTTCGCCTCATCTCGGATGGCCGCGGCGAGGTCGGTCTCCGCGATCGTCTCGAGACGGGTGCGCATGACCTGCTCGGCTTCTTCCGGCGTCTTCCCCGTCCGGATCGCCTGCTCGTAGGCGCGCGCCGGCCGCTTGTACACCTCCACGATCGGAACGTCGCTTCGGGGGTACAGGTCTTCGACCGGCGGCAGGGTGCGCGGGATCGCGTCGAGCGCGCGCAGCTGCGCGAGCATGACCGCCCGCTGCCGGCGGCGCGCCTGCGCGTGCGCGACGTCGACGATGACCGCCGAGCGCGCCGCGAGCGCGTTCACCATGTCGGGGCGACCCGGCCACAGGAACGGGAACCACAGCGCGAGCAGCGCCCGCACGAGAAGGTCCGCGAGCGTCGCCTGCTGCGCCGCGGCCGTGCGCACGAGCGCGCGGGTCGCGGCGAGGTCAGGCTCCAACGGGCACTCCCGTCTGCGGCGCCGGGTTGCCCGTGGCGAGCGCGTTGCCGATGCCCGCGTTCAGTGCGGCCTCGAGCGCCTCGTTCTGCCGGTCCTGCTCGGCGTCGCGCCGCTGCTGCGGGGTCATACCGAACACGACCTCGTCGATGTACCGCTGCGAGGCGCCGCCGGCCTTGAACTTCGGCGCGGCTTCGGCCTTCTCGGCGAGGGTTTCCGGCGTGATCTTGTCGAACATGACCTCGAGCTCGGTGATGTCGCCACGCTCGGTGTCGCCTTCCATGAGGAACGCGAGCGCCATCTGCTGGGCGATCGACATCTCGGCCTGCTCGTTCATGCCCTTCACCGCGTGCTGCAGCGGCTCACGGCCGGTCTGCGCGCCAAGAGCGGACTGGTTCTCCGACTCGCCGCCGAGCATGTCGAGCGGGGTCTGCGTCAGCGAGAACAGGGCCCGCAGTTCCTCCTTGCGGGCGTTGTAGACCGGCGTGACGTCGGTGAACGTCGACTCCCAGATGTCCGCGTCCATCGGGAGCATCCACAGCGCGGCGGGACCGGCCTTGAAGATCTCGTCGTAGTCGACTCGCTCGCCGGCGCGCGGGTGATCCTGCGGGTAGAACTCGGGCAGGTTGCCCTTCACCGCGCGCTGCCGGAACGACTGCATGACGATGACCGTCAGCGCGTTCAGGGTGAGCTCGTTTACACGGTCGACCGAGTCCAGGTGCTTCTCGTAGACGCCGAAGCCGTCGACGGTCTTGTACTGGTGGATGAGCGCGTCCTGCGTGTAGGGCGTGCGGATCGCCTCGCCGGCCCACTCCCAGTCGCTCGACGGGTGCCAGGTGGAGCCGTCCTGCGGGAGCGTGGGTACGCGCGTGCGGCGGAACGCGACGCGGTAGTAGCCCGGGCGGAACAGGGTGACGACCTCGACGCCGAGCACGTGGTCGTAGCCGACGAGGATGCCGGCGTCGGCGAGGTACGGCCGCAGCGTGTTCATCTCGACGATGCTCGTCCACTCGTTCCGGATGAGGAACAGCGGTCCGCGCTCGTCGGGGATGGTGAGCAGGTTCACCCGGCCGTAGTCGCCGGCGTCGTTGAACATGGTCCGCTCCTGCACCTTCATGCGGTTGCGAGCCCAGTGCTTCCACGCCGCGAGGTCGCCGCTCTCGTCGCCGGCGGCGCCGGTGCGGAACCCGATGACGTGCTGCCGGTCGGTGCGCGCGTTCCGGATGGTCTCGACGCTGTGCAGCCGCGACCGCTTCATGAAGCGGAAGTACGCCTGCCGGGTGCCGAAGTCCCACTCCGTCTCGGGGAGCAGCGCGTCGCCGTCGCGGTATGACGTGAGCTTCTTCATCCGCGGGAGGCCGTCGCCGAGGGCATGGCACAGGCGCAGCATCCACCAGTCGTCGGAGCCAGCGATGTGAGATTCAGTGAGCACGTCGTGCCTCCTTCGTGTGTGGTTATCGCGCGCGCACCGGCACCGACGTGGTCTCCTGCTTGAACTTCTTGAGGTAGCGAGCTCGCCCCTCGACGGCGAGGCACATCCCGACAGCGCCGTCCATCTTCTTCGGCGAGCCCTTCCGCTCCTTGCCGATGACGTGGCCGGCCGACCGCATCCACTTGTGCGCGTTCCGGACGTGCCGGGTGAGCGCCATGTGGTTGCCGTGCCGCAGGTGACCCGACTTGATCGCCGTCTCGGTGCGCTCGACGACGCGAGCCATCTCCACGTGCCGTGATGTCTCGAACGCGATCGGCTTCTCTTCGGTCGCCTTGATGAACAGGTCAGCACCGAAGTCCCGCTCCCAGTTCTCGACGTAGTCCCGCCAGTGCGGCGGGTCGGCGAGAAACGCGACGACCTGGAACTTCTTGAATGTCTCGCGGACCTTCGCGTCGACGAGGCTGTGGTTCACCTGCCAGTTCTTGGCCTCTTTCGAGTCCGGCGCTTCCCAAATTCCGATCGGGAAGATGTAGCCGTCGCTGATCCGGCACCCGATGAGCACCGTCGCGTCGTCCGTGAGGCCACCGTCGAAGCCGAGCGCGATCTTCTCGCCCTTCATGGGCGGGAGCACGCGCAGCTTCTCCCCCGCGGCCGCGGCGCGCTCGCGCAGCGCCGCCAGGCCGATGTTCAGCCACTCGGCGGTCAGCAGCCACGCGTTCTTGCCTTCGACGACGGCGTTGTAGAAGTACCGGCGGGTGTCGGATTCGGTGTTTCGCGGGTCGAAGAGTCCGTCGAGCATGTCGTCGGGGTCGTTCCACGCGATCGCGTCGCCGAACGCCTCGATGAACCCGTCGCGGAGCCGTTTCAGGTACTCCGCTTCGGTCTCGAGCCGCTTCCCGCCGCGCGCCATCGGATCGGGCACCTTGATCTTCTCGAGCGAGGTGATGTCGGCCCACCGGTGATCGAACAGCAGACGCGAGCGGCGCGCCTTCCCCTCCTGCACCATGTCGGCGTAGAAGTAGGTGTCCTCGGCGATCGACTCGGCGCCGGGCTCGTACATCGTCGTCGTCTCGATGTACCAGGTGCCCTCCTTCCTGCGCTTCTGCAGGTTTCGGGTGACGGTCGAGTACATCGCACGCAGCGTGTCGGTGCAGTACAGGTGGGTCTCGTCGAAGACGGCGAACGTCTCGAGCCCGCCGTCCTTCGACGCGGCACCCGCGGTCGACGGCGTGATCTGCCCGCCCGAGGCGAGGATGATGCGCGTCTTCCCGACGTCGAGCCCGTAGGCCGCTTTCAGCTGGAAGAGCGGGGTGCCCTCGGTGTTGAGGTTGTAGTAGACGTTGTCGTAGACGTTGCCGGTCTGGCCCTCTTCCGTCGCCATGATCTTGATGACGGGGTTGGTGACCTCGCGGCCCATCGGCTCGCCCTCGCGGTAGACGTACGTCTCCCCGAGGAAGGTGTACGTCTCGCCGCCCTTCGCCCATCCGGCGAACCGGGCAGGGCCGAACGCCTCGAACAGCACCAGCGCTCCGGCGAGGCCGGACTTGTCGGTGCCCTTCGGGCGCGAGAAGAATGCGCTGTCGTAGAGCCGCCGGCCCTTCGCGTCGTGCCCGTAGCAGTCGACGATGAACCCGGTGTACTCGGGCCCGTATTCGACCGGCTGACCTTGGATGCCGCCACGGCCGTGAACGACGAACGTCTCGATCCACCACACGGCGAGCCAGCCGAGCGACCGCTTCCGGTCATGCTCCTTCGCGGTGATGAGACGCCGGGGCATGTCAGCCTCCCAGCGCCGCTCGGCGCGCGTCGAGCGAGACCACCCGGGCGTTCACGCCCGGTGCGCCCGCCGGGTATTCCTCGGGTGGCACCTCGATCTCCTGCTTCAACCGCAGCCGGTCCGCGAGCGTCGCGCCGAACGCGGCGACGCGCATCCGGATCTCCGCGGCCCGCTCGCTGTTCTTCCCGCCGGACTGCCACATCTGGTGATGCAGCAGGGCCGTGTCGAGCATGTAGTCCCAGTCGACGAGCGTCAGCATCCGAGATGCCTGCGGCGATTCACGCCAGTTGTTCCACCAGCGCACCGTCTGGGGGTGCCAGTCTTCGCGCACCTCGTAGTCGGGGCTCTCGGGGTCGTTGGACTTCATCGGGAGCACGTCGTCGGGCAGGTCGTAGCCACTCCGCTTGCCGTCCGAACGGATCATGTCGCGATCGACGTTGTCGCGATCGCGGGAGCGTGTCAGCGACGGCGGTGGGCCGTGTCCTGCCATGTCGGTGTCCTCCGGAACGGAAGCCGGCACCGGAACGGCACCGGAAGGGCGGATGAGGTGGCTCCCGGGGCAGGACTCGAACCCGCGCGTGCCTGCTTAACAGGCAGGTGCTCTACCAACTGAGCTACCCGGGATCGGGGTCTGCCATGCTTCATGCATGGGGTGGATCGAGCTTGGAGTAACCGTCTACCGAGAAACGTTGGCGTACCTCGGGACGTTAATCGGTCACGTGCTTTCGTGGCCGGTCGTCGCATTCGGGATCGTGTGGCTTCTGCTGAAGCCCATTCGAAGCTTGCTCGAGAGGATTCGGATGGCGAAGGGCTTCGGCGGCGAGGTTCAGCTTGATGCAGTGGCCCAAAGCGCTCTGAGCGCGGTGAGCCAGGCCGTAGATAACTCTCCTACTGCAACGGAGACGCCCACCGCGGAGACCAAGTCCTCCGAGAGCGGCACCGGCACCACGTGGAGCACGATGGCGCAACAAGCCAAGGAAGACGCGTTGAGGGCGGGCTCAGTTGTGGGCCAGCGTCCGGCCGGCTTCCGACGTTCTCGGTACTTCGCCCTGCTGGCGAACAACGAGCCTCGCGCCTCGGTGAGCTCCGCGTGGGCCGCAATCCGCGGAAAACTCGTCGCACTCGACGGGCACCTAAATGGGAGCGTTCCGCGCGCTCGGCCCACCAGCCTGATAATCGACGACCTCGCCGAATCTCCGGATGTTCCGGACAGCTTCATTGAGGCAGTGACCGGGCTCAATGACCTACGCCGCCAGGTGCTGTCGGGCGACATCAACCCGGACCATGACTTCGCACGCCGATACGTGGGCATCGCGCTCGCCATGGATGAACTCGCTGACGAGCTCCTTACCCGCACCAATGAACCGACAACGGATAGCCAGGCGCACCCATCGGCTGATTCGACGCAGCCCCGGTCATAGGTGACCGCTTCGCCCGAGCACCGGGTGGAAGCGCTCGCCCTGCGTGCGCGGGTCGACGAGCTGCATCGTCTGCGCGACGGCGTCCGCCACCGCGTCGACGGCCTCGTCGACATGTCTCGGTCGGCGGACCTTGATCGTGCCGTAGCCCTCGACCGTGATCGTGATGCTCTTCTTGCCCATCAGTCGTCGTCAGGGCCGGGAATGCTGTCGTCGATCACGTCGCCGGCCCAGTGCGCCAGGTGCGCGAGCGTGTTGGGCGAGCAGTCCGACGTCACGTAGCTGTTGGCGTAGCCCAGCACGGACCCGCCGTGCCCAGGGCCGACATCGACCACGTTCGCGATCTCGTACGAGACAACCCACGCCGTGAGGACCGCGGAAGCACGTTCCGGCTGCTCCGGGTCGCACGTCTCACGGTGGTGCGCGAGAATCGCGTCCTCGATCGCCTGCAGGCTGGCTGCGCTCACGTTGGCCTCCTTTGGTTGAGGCGGCGCGCCCGTGGATTCGGGCACGCCGCTCGGGGATGAATCAGACGCGGGGAGGCCACGTCCATCGACGCTGGCCGTCGCCCGACGGAACCGACGTGACCCAAAGGGAGTCGTTGCCATCCAGGAAGACCTGGCCGTTGACGACTTCGTCATTCCAGACGCGCACGATGAGCATCGGAAGCACGTCGCCTGCGGCAGCCGGGTTGCCGTGGTGCACCTGGAAGCCGGTCGGCTTGTACGCGACGCGCGGGTCGTTGTAGGGGTTCGACTGGTAGGCGAGCCGGTCGGAGCGCCGTCGGTTGATCGCTTCGGCGTCCTGCTCGGAGAGCTTGTAGTGGACGATGCGGCCGACGGCTGCGGCTGGGGCTGTGGACATGGCGTGCTCCCTCGAGCGTTGACGCGGTGGTTACCCAACCCGAGCGATCGGCGCTCGGGAAGCATGAGGGGCGGGCGCGCCACGATGAGCGCTCGCGATTCGGCGCAGCGCGCGCCGGGGCCGGGGTCAATACCCCCCAGACCCGCGCGCACCGCGAGGGGCAGAACGCTTGCGGGCGGGGCGCGACCGGGGGGACGGGGTCCGGCCCCCATCGGGGCGGGGGTGTCGTGTGGGGCGACGGTCGGCGCTGTCGTGTGGGGCGACAGTCGGCGTGTGTCAGGTGGGGCGACAAGGGGCGGGTGTCGTGTGACGTGACAGTCGGAGTGGCGTGGGCGCGTCGGGTCGGGCGACGGGGGGCGGGTGTCGTGTCAGGCGACGGGCGGCGGGTGTCTGCCTACTGGTCTGCGGGAAGGGTGCAGGGTGTCAGGGGCGCGGACAGGTGCCGGCTGTCGTGTGGGGCGACGGGTGCCGGGTGTCAGGTGGGCTGACAGGTGGCGGCTGTCTACCGGCGTGCAGCTGCCCGCTGTCTCGTGCGGTGACGGATGCGGGCTGTCGGGTGGGGTGACAGTGCCCGGGTGTCGTGTCGTGCGACTGGTGCGCTGTGTCTGCCCGTGGGACAGGTGCCGGGTGTCCGGTCGTGAGACAGGGGCCGGGTGTCGTGTGGGGCGACAGGCGGCGGGTGTCTGCGTGGGTGCCGGTCGGCGGGTATCCGTGTGTGGTTACGCGAGCCCTCGGACGAGGACCGCGGCCATGACCTCGGCGGGCGTCACGAGTCCGAGGCCGACGGGGCGCCCGGTCGAGTAGGCGCGCGTGGGTTGCTTGCGCTTCCGGGTGTGTGGGATGCCGGCGCGCTTGCGTGCTTTCCGTGCTGCGTTGCCCATGCGTGTGCCCTTCCGTCGGGTGTGCGACACGCGGTCGTCATCCCCGTTTGTAAATACGTCCCGATGGGTGTATTGTCGAATCATCGGGAGCGAGTCGAGACGCTCCCCCACCTAGATCGAAAGAAGGGGCATCATGCCTACCCTTGACACCACACGTCGCACGCTCTCCCAGGTCCGGCGCATGCCCCAGTGGCAGCGCCTCATCGACAGCATCCACAAGGCGCAGGAAGCCGCCGGGTACGACGGCCGACACTTCGGCCGGGCCGAGATGCGGGCGTTTGGCGCAACCCTCATCGGGAAGCCGGCTGAGCACGTCGCATACGCGACCCGGAAGCCGGAAGACTTCGGCGCGTATTGGGTCGAGCGTCAGACGCTTACTCACTCGGACAACTCTGTGTCCGTCGACTACGTCCTCAAAGCTGTCTACGGTGACGCGCTTGAGCGGGTCGAGACGATCGCTCGCGAGTCGATGCACCAGCCGACGCCGGCGCAGGATGCCGCGATGGCTGCGGACTTCGCCGCCCGGGCTCAGGCCGTGGCAGGTCGGGCGGTCCAGCGATGACCGCGGGTGCGACGCCGACGGAAGAGCTCGAATCCATCGCGCGGGCGTTCCCGATGCGCGACGGGCGCGGCTACGTGACCGGGTACTACGTGTACCGGCGCGGGATCAACTCAGGTCGCGAGGCAGGGCCGTTCGCGACGCTCGAGGAAGCGGAAACGGCGCGAGACGCCGTCTCGACGATGGACACGCTCGACATCGTGTGCGGGCACGTGTTCACGTCGCGCGGCACCATCGTCCGGCAGTGAGAGAGGGCGCCCCGTCCGCGTAGGCGGCTCCCGGTTCGCGACCGGGCGGGGCACGATCGGGCACGTCGAGACGCCCGACAGATCGGAAGGGGGTGCCCCGTGGGTGCTCAGGTACAGAACATGCGTTGCGCGGCCGTCGTCGTGGCTGTGGGGCTCGTCGGGCAGGGCTTGACGGATGGCGTCGGGTGGGCGTCGCTGGTGTGGCTCGGCGGGCTGGTGTGGCTCGGGTTCGCGGTGGCGTACGCGTGGCACGACAGCGCGACGCTGCGCGCTCACGGGCGCGCCGTGCGGGCGATGGAACGCGCCGAGCGGGCGCAGATGCGCGCGGATGCCCGCGTGGCGCGGGTGGCGTTGCTGCGGGGCGCGGTCGTGGAGGTTGACGGCGCCGGCGCGGGCGCGGCGGGTGCGGTGCGGTTCGTTGTCGAGGATGACGACGCGTCCGACGCGCGGGGGGATGACGAGAAGTAGACAGTAAGCCCGTTCGGGTGTACTGTGTAGGTATCGGGTTAGTCGAGACACCCGAGGATCGGAAGGGGCAGGAACATGATCGCTCATGCAACAGTCCTGGCCTGGCAGGAATACGTGCGGCTTGACCTCGCGCGATATGCCGAGCACACGGGCGGCACGGGTCAGCTGTGGTCGGATCGGCCGGAGTCGCTGCGTTTCCTCGCACGCCGGCGCGCGGGCAGCACGGATGAGTACGCCTATACGGGTCCGTGGCACATCGTGCGGAAGCACGTCACGACGGAATTCCGGCAGTGGGTGGAGGAATTCGAGGCGTCCGAGCGGCTGACGCTCACGGACTACGCCGCGAAGCTGCGTGCCGAGCGTGTCGAGGTGGCCTACTTCGACAGCGCGGATAGGGCGCTGGACCGTCTTGTCGAGATGCGGCGGATTCTCGCCGAGCGTGACGCCGTCATCGTCGACGCGGCGCGGAAGGGCGCATCGAAGGTTGCGATCGCGAACGCGATAGGGATCTCACGGCAGCAGGTGCACGCGATCATCGCGGACGCGGAAGCCGCCGACGGTGCCGCGGTCGAGCCGGTCGCGTTGCAGCTGTCCGGGTTCGCCGACGATGTCATCGTCGGGGAGCTCGTCGAGATTGACGGCCGTCTTGAGGAAGTGTTCTGAGGTGGCGCGCCGAGCCGAGCGCGCCGGCGCGGTCCCGCTGTTCGCAGTGTGGACGCCGCCGGCGGACCGTGAACCTATCGCCGAGCCGATCGACCCGGGCGCGGGCGCTGTTGCCCTGTTCGATGTCGACGACGCCGGCGCTTTGCAGGAATGGGAGCCGCGCGGGTGCGCGGCGGGAGAAGGGAACTGACATGCCGAAGACGGATGCCGAGCGGATTGCCGAACTGCGCACCGCCATTGCGAAAGCTGACGCGGACATCGCCGCGTCCGAGGCTGAGGCGTGGGCGGACGGTGAGCCGACGCTGTCGCAGCGGTCGGCGATTGCCGACACGCAGCGGGCACGCCGGCGCCTGAACAACGCGCTGACGCAGCTGCTCGGGCACGTTGCATTGCGGGAGCAGTCCGAGCCGATTGCGCTCACCGGCCACGACCTCGGCGGCGTCGAGCACGTCGACGACGACGGGGAGCCGTGGGTGAACGTGCCGTTCACGTTCGGCGAGCGGGCCGGGTCGCTGCTGCTGACGCGCCGGGAAGCGCACGAGCTTGCGGCGGCGCTGCTGGCGCGCTGACGCGGGATTGCATGGGCGTAGACAGAGATGCGCCCCTGGCTGTTGTCGAGACTGCCAGGGGCGCGGGTGCCTAGATCGAAAGGCATTGCAGACTATACCGGCCGGGCCGGTGAGATTGGGAGTGGAGAACGTGGGAACGCGCAAGCGCAAGACGGTGCAGTACCTGAGCGTCACGGAAGTTGCCGAGCGGGTGGGCCTGTCCGTGAACACGGTGAAGAGCTACCGGACGAAGGGCATGCTTCCGACGCCGGATGCGACGATCGGCGACGTGCAGGGGTGGCTCCCGGCGTCCATCGACGCGTGGGTCGAGTCGCGGCCCGGGTCGGGCCGGTGGGCTGGCAGTCGCTGACGGCCTGTTGCACCTGCGGTCAGCGGGTGATGCCGGGGTGACGGCGGCGCGCGGCGCGTCGTCGGGCTGCGGCGGCGTCGCCGCCCTGAGCGCTGGACTTCTGCTGATGGTGGTACTCGCAGAGTGATTGCAGCATCTCGTGGCGGTGGTCGTTGCGGTCGCCGGTGTGGTCGACCTGGTTCGCGTGCGCGCCGCATTTTTGCTCGGTGTCCTCGCGGACGTGCTGGCAATGGTAGCCGTCGGCGCGTAGGCGGCGCTCGCGGCGTTGCGGCCAGTCCGGGGGCAACGTGTCTTTGCGGGTTGAGCCGTGCCAGGCGGGGCGGGGGCTCATTCGTCGTCGGCCCATCGCGGGGCGCGCGCGGGCGCGTCGGTCCATCGGTGGTTGCTGCGGTTGAGTGCGGCCTGATTGCAGCAGAACACGAGGGCTATCTCGTGGTCGTGCTCGCGGCCGCAGTCGGTGCAGACGAAGACGAGGGGCGACGCCTGCGCGGCTTCTGTATTGCGCTGCATGGTCGTCGCCCCTTCGGCTGCGGGAAGATTGCCGCCGATATGCGTCCCTCGGCTGCTCACGGGCACGTGTTGCGCTCTCCCCCATTGCGACCCGAACGCGTCGGGGGGCGCATGACAATGGCCGGGTGTCAGATACCCGGCCAGTCACGGTGTGGGCCCCGGTATGGTCCGGGGCGGGTGCGGGCGTTGCCCAACAGTACCCACAATAGGGCATTCGGTTGTCTCATGTGGGAACGCGCCATCGTGTCGAAGTTGCGTTCGGGGTGGGGATGTCGCCCCACCTGATTGCGCGTTCGTTGTTGCGGGCCCCGGGGATTGCGTGGGTGCGGATGCCGTCGGCGGTGAGCCATCGGGCGATAGTTGCGCGTGACACCCCGAACCGTGCCGGGAGTGTGTCGAGGGGGATCATTGCGTCCTCGAGGCGCTCCGAGCTCGTCACGGTGCCGCCGGGACTGTGTAGCCGCGTCCGTGGCACGGTGCGCACAGGCCCGCGCCGCGGAAGCATCCGTCCGCGCGGCATCTGCCGCCGGAGCGCCGGCCGGTGCCTTTGCACTTCCCGCAGATTGCGCCTCGGCCGGTGCCCGAGCAAGTTGCGCATTCCACGCCCCCGGCGAGCACCCGCTTCATCTCCCGGTAGGTGCGTGGCGCGCGGCCGTCAGTTGCCGTGTCTATCTCGTGTTGCAGTAGCGCCACGAGCCGGTCCCATTCGGGGAGCAGCCGATCCCATTGCAGAGATCGGCCGGCCATCCGCGTGCGCAGCTGCTCCGTCGTGATGCCGGCCGCGTCGCAGTACCGCATGCACCGGAGCAGGTCGGACGGGTCCCAGGGGTGGTCGATGCCGCGCCCCGCGATTGCTTGGGATGACAGGCCGGTCGGTTGCGGCCACGCGGTCATCGGCCGGCCTCCCCGGAGTCACTGCGGGTGGCCGATTCTTGCGCTTCGGCATCGATGATCCGTTGCGCAGCGATGTCGACGGCCATGTCGTCGGCGTGCCGTCGCGAGATCTCGCGGAACCGGGTGAATGCGTCGGTCCTGCCGGAGAGAAAGCCATCGCCGTACTGTCGCTGTTCATCCGACAGGACGCGCCCTCGGTACGGGTCATCGAAGATAGTCTCCCGCTGTAGCTGCACGTCGATCGCCGCCACCACCTCGGCGCGAGTTGCGGCCTCCCTCTCGGATGCGACCTGTGCCTGCTCGCGGTGCCAGGTGTAGTGCGCGATGGGGTCGAAGACGACCGCAGCGCACGTCTTGCAGACGTCGACCTCGATACGGTCGGCCGACCCGCGTGTGTATCCGGGCACGACGTAGATGATCTTGCGTTCGGTGATGATCTGGATGTCGATCTTGCCGCTCATTGGGTGTCCTGTTCGGTCGAACCTGTGTGTGCGCGCGCCGCATGGCACCGCCCGCTACCGGTGAAGTCGTTGCGCAAGCGATCGCCGCCGCACTTCGCGCACGGTTCGTTGTCGCGGGCGCGTTGCTCGTCCCTGATCTGGTGCAGACGTGCCGCCAGGGCGCCCATGACGTCGTCGCTCATCGCTGCTCCTCTCCGGTCGGACTGGAGCCCGCGAGCCAGACTTTCGTTTGCCACTGCTCCGAGCCGATGAACTCGAGGGGGTTTCGTTCACGCAGGTGCGGCCGGTCGACGTGAGCAGGCGGGCAGGCGTACTGCATGCCGAACGCTCCTTGGACCAGGCGGTATTCGTGAGGCCCGTTGCCGCCGGACCAGAGCACGATGATCCGCGTCCCATCGGCGAGGGCACGGACTTCCTGCGCGGTCATGGGTGCATCGCTCATCGCTGCTCATCCCCGATCGATTGGGTAGCGCGACGAGCGGCACGCCACTTCGCTCTCATCCGCGCGAGTTCGAGCATCCCGACTTCGACTGCGCCCGCCGCGACGGCGGCGGCGCGGCGGGGCCGCGTCACGTCGTAGTGCCGCTTCACGTCGTCGTCGGGATACTGAATCCAGGAGCGGCGCAGACCGATCTTGTCGGCCATCGCGTCCAGTTCCTCGCGGGTGTCGGCCTGCATGTGGCACCACTCGCCAGTGACGGTTCGCGCGCCGTTCGGGACGGTCGCCTTCTTGAACATGTCGTCGACGTAGACGGTCACGTCGCGCTCCGATCCGTGTGAACCGGTTCCCACGGGCCGGCCGCGATACGGCGGTGAAGCACGCGAGTGAAGTGCCCGTCGTTGTCGGCCATGAGCCATCGCGCGGTCTCTTCGTCCAGCGGGTCCGTCGCGATCGTGCGCCCTTGAGTCGGCCCGCTCGCGACGGTGGTGACGACCATCCATTCGAATCGGCCGTCGGCACGCGACTCGGCTGCCGCATCTTTGTGCGCGTGGTCCGTGAGCGAGTCGATAGCCGCGGCAATCAGCGCTCCGGCCTTCACAAGATCCCGAATGGGGTCGCCGGTCGGCTTCCAGTACCGCTCGGCCCACGGCCATTCGCCGGGGTGGCCGTCGGGCGCGTAGGCGTTTCCCCGAGCCGCTGCTACGACGCCGATGCGCGCCACGTAGGCGTAGCTCCGCGCAGCGCGGATCAGACCGTGCGCGCGTCCCGCGTCGTGCTCGGCGTCGTAGCCTTCCGCGACGATCTGCCGCTCACGCTCGGCAGCGATCGCGTCGGTTCCCTTGGTCATATCGTGCTGTCCTTCCGGGTCGGGCTCCCGCCGAGGACGTACTCGGCGAGGGCGCGGGATCGGTTGATGTCTTGCGTCGAGTTGGTGAGCAGCCGCCCGTCTGGGGAGATGAGCGGTTCGGCCTGGTTGCGCTTGACCTGCAGCGTCTCCATGAGCACCGGGTCGGAGCCCTCGATCGCGTTCAGGTAGTAGGCGATGGGCGGCTCGTCGCCCATGCCGTCGCGTCGGAGTCGGCCGATACCCTGCTCGTGCACCTGCGGTGACCAGTCGAGTTCGCCGAACACGGCGACGCGGGTCGCCAGTTGCAGTCCGTCGACGCCTGCGCCAGAGCGCAGCGACATGATGAGGATGCGAGAGTCCCCGTTGATGAACCGCTCGGCCGCGGCGTCCTTCTGCTTCGGCGACTCGCTGCCCGTGTACAGCACCGGGTTGTACGTCTTGAGCGCCTCGAGCCAGATGTCGTAGACGGCGCGGTGCCAGCCGAAGAGCACGAGCTTCTGCTCGGATTCGAGGATCATCCGGCAGAACTCGGCGACGAACGGCGCCTTCGCGATGCCGGTCGCTTCGCGAAGTTTCCAGTCGAGGTTGCCGGCGGCGCGGAACCGCTCGTCGCGGGTCGAGGATGTGCTGAGGATCAGCTGCGCCATCGCGCGGGCGTCGCCCTTCACCTTCTCGATCGCCGCGGGGTCCGCCTCGATCTCGTAGGGCACCTTGATCGTCGCGGGGAGCTCGCGGCCGACGTCGGCGCGCGTCCTGCCGAGCATGAGGCCCTGCTCGCGAAGGTACGAGCCGAGCGCCGCGGGGTCGGCGACGCCGACGTGGTTGCCGTGCGACCACCCGCCCCATTCGCGCAGGAACTCGTCGCGGGAGCCGAGGTAACCGGGGGCGATGATGTTGAAGAGCTCCCACACCTCGTCGCCGTAGTTGTACACGGGCGTTGCGGTGAGCCCGAGCACGTACTCCGCCTCGTCGGAGATGTTCTTCGCCGCCGAGCCCTTCTGCGTCCCGATGCCTTTCCGGAGGTCTTGCACCTCGTCGAAGATCACCGTTCGCGGCCATCCGGCGAGGTGGTGCTGCCATCCGGCGAGCCGGGAGTACGGGACGATCAGCACGTCGGGGCGCTGCCCGGCCTCGAACGTCGCGGAGGGCTTCGTGTTCTTCGCGACCTCGAAGCTGAGCGACGGGAACGACTCGTTCAGCTCGGTGACCCACCGGGACGGCAGGTGCGTCGGTGTGACGATCAGCGCAGGCAGGGCGTCGGCGTGCACGAGCCCGAGCAGCGCCGTGAACGTCTTGCCGAGCCCGAGCGCGTCGGTGAGCATGAGACGCTTCGACGTCCGCAGCACGTCGATCGCGGTCAGCTGGTAGTCGCGCGGCTCCCGCGCCGGCGCGACCGGCAGCGCCAGGCGATCGAACGCGCCGGCCGTGATGCTCGCGAGGGTGCGTTCCCGGTGGACGTGGGCGTCCGCCTGACCGCGGAGTCGTTGCGCGCTCACGTCGTCGGCCGCGACGAGTGGCCAGCGCTGCAGCGCCCACTCGATGTCGCGCGCGACCTCGATCGTGTCGGCGAGGACGATGGAGCCGCGGGTGCTCGACCGCGCGCGGGCGAAGACGCGCTTCAAGCGCACAGCCGTCGCGGGCTCGAGGGAGAGGTGCCATTCGCCGCGACGCGTGCCTGCGGTGGGCGGGTGGTAGGCGTAGGTGCCGTACGTGCGGTCGGTCACAGACTTCCTCCGGTGACGACGACGACGTGCACGGGCTTGTGCACGACGTGGCTGTAGGTGACGCGGTGCGAGGCGCGCGTGGTCACGAGCACGAGTTCGTCGATCTCGTCGCACTTCGCGTAGCGCAGCAGCTGCCAGGCGACCGCCTTCCATGTGCCGTCGACCTTGACCTCGATGCCGACTCGGTCGACGAGCAGGTCGATCCGGCTCGCGCCGTCTGAGAGACGGACCTCCCGGCGCACGTGGTGGCCGACGGCGGTGAGTGCGTCGGCGAGTTCCGCGTGCAGGTCCGTCTCGGACACGTAGGTCGGGCGGATGCCGTCGAGCGCCGCGACGATCTCGGCGGCCGTCACCCTTCGATCGCCTTCTGCTGCGACCGGAACGTCTCGAATGCGGTCTGATCGGTGGTGCCTCCGAGCATCCACGGGAACATGACCTCGTCGAGCGTCGCGAGGCCCGCATCGATGAGGCCGGACTGTGCACGCAGCCAGTCGCGCGCGATCGCCCACGCGACCCGAGCAGCGTGCTCAGGGGTCCGGCGCGCCGGGGTGACCTTCGGGTCGGCGCTGAGCGCTTTCAGCACGCCCTCAGTGCGCACGGGGAGCGCGAAGTGGCGGACGCCGTACTCGGTCCGCATAGAGAACTCGAGGCCGGCCGCGGTGTCGTCGGTGTCGTAGATCGTCGAGATGCGCACGACGCCCCGCCGGCGCAGCGCAGCGATCACCTCGCCCATCGTCTTCTCGACGGCCTGCTCGGTGGTGTAGTTCGCGATCGGCATCAGTCCTGCATCCCTTCGTAGATGTCCTTGCAGGTCGGGCAGACGGGGAACTTCGTGAAGTCCCGCGAGGGGCGCCACTGCTTGCCGCAGAGCGCGGTGATGTCCACGCCCTCGAACATCGACCGCTCGATGTCGGTCTTGCGGGCGTAGTGCGAGAACAGGTCGTGGTCGCCGGGCTCGTCGTGCGCGGTCGTCGTCTTCTCGTCGACGCGGTCGTCGGTGAGGGTCATCGGGTCTCCTTCTGGGTCTTGTCCTGCTCGATCCGGCGGTCGTAGTGGGCATCGTCACCGCCGGCGATGTAGCCGTCGTTGAAGCCCTCCCCGTAGACCTGGGCGACGATGCGGCGGACGACGTATCGTCCGTTGTCGTCGAGCGCCGCGAGGGCGCTGTCTCGGAGATCCGTGTTCAGCTGTTGCCGGATGCTGGCCGGGATCGGCGGGCGCAGTTCGCGTGCCATGTCGTTCTTCTCTCAGTCGAGGGCGAGCGGGAGCATGCCGTCGGCGGCCCGCGCGACTCCCCCGGAGCCAGGGAACAGGTCGACGACGTCGTCGGTGGCGGGGTCGTAGCCGAGCGCAGCGAGCACCCAGCGGGTCCATTCGGGCGGCTTCGATCCGACGAAGCCGGCTTGGGGTGGGTTCGCGACGAGCACGTCGGAGACGCGGACGCCGTCTCGGCCGCGGCGCCCCTCGGGCGGGAAGACGATCACGGGCTCCCACCGCGAGATGATGCGCCCGCCGCCAGGGATCGCTGTCGGCCGGTGCCAGGCCATGACGCGCGCGGAGATCGGGAGCGGGTGGTAGGCGCCGAGACCGTCGGGGGTCGTGGCGATCGCCCATCCGTCGTACTCGTCGACGAGCCGCTCGAGCAGCCGGCGGTGTTCTGTGAGGTCGTCCCAGACGGCGGCTTCCGGGTGGTAGTCCGCGGCCGGCGAGTCAGATGCGGAGCGGGGGCCGTCGCCGTACCAGCGCAGCGCGCGAGACCGGGAGGTGACACGCAGAGGCCCGCCCGGGCGATCGCGTCGCTCTGCGAACAGAGGCGGGTAGGGCGGGTCAGCGATCGCCAGGCGGGCCATGGTTTCCTCTCAGCCGCTGCGCTCCCAGCATTCGGGGCGGTTGCAGCGCTCGCGCAGCACGTAGCAGCACGCGAATGTACGGTGCCGGGCGTGGAAGCCCGGGCAGGTGATGTTGGTGCACTCGTGGTGCCCGTCGTTGTGCTGGACGTGCATGCCCGAGCACGACAGCGTCGGCTCGCGGTCGTGTGCGCGCGCGAGCTGTGCGTCGTAATCGACCGCGGAGGCGAGACAGGACGCTCGGGCGTGGAACACGACCGGCGGTCCCAGCGGTACGAACAGGTTTTCGTCGAAGCGGTGGGAGCGCTGTCGGTGGGTTACGGGTTTCTGGCATGCCGGGCAGACACCCTCGACCTCGTAGCGCGCGGCTCTCTCGGCGTGAGCCGACGAGACAGTGGCGGTCCACACCTCTGAACACGGTGGGAGTTCGTTGCATCGCGAGCATCGCGAGAAGTGTTCAGGGAGAACGAACACTCTGCCGTGCTTTCTCAGACGCATGGGCCGGTTGTGCTGGGCGAAGTCGAACTCGGCGCCGTACGGTCGCAGAATGAGTCGCCAGTCTTCCTCGTGCGGGGTGACCTCGTGAACCGCCCATGGCTGATGACGCATTCCCGGATGGTCGATCGCGATAATGTCGCCCGCACGAAGGTGCCGACCGTACGCGCTCTCACCCTCGGACGCGCGCCAGGAGTCGTGACGGTACAGCTGTCCGGATGACAACACGTCAGCCCTTCCCGCTGTCGGAGAAACGATCGATCGCCGTGCCGCGGCCGTTGGTGCCGTAGCACTCGGCGAGCTCGTTGACCGCGTTCGCGTGAGCGATCGAATACGCCACGGTCGGGATGGCCTCGGCGATCTGCTTCGCCTGGTCGGGGCGGAAGCCCATGCGGTCGATCAGCTGCAGCCGGACGCTCTCGCGGGTGCTCGCCATCCACTGCTCCGTGTTGGCCTCGCCGGTGCGGTTGCCGTGCTCAAGCCACCCGAGCGGGTAGCCGGTCACCTCCGCGATCGCCTCGAGGTGGCGAGCCCGTGGACGCTCGTCGGTGTGACGCCACGCTGAGAGCGTGTTCCGGTGAACGCCGACTCGTTCGGCGATGTCGCCTGCGCTGATGCCGTCGCGCTTCATCGTGCGGGCGACGGCGAGGTCGATGCGCTCGTTGATCGTGAGGGAGAAGACGTCGAAGGTGGGGGCGTGCGCGGGGTGCTGTGAGTCGTTCATCGGGTGCTCTTTCGGTGGTGGTGCTCATCCGCTCGTCTCGCGGCGTGGCAGTCTGCGCACGTCACGTCGTCGGGCTTTCGGGTTGTGGTGGTGTTCCGTCGCCCGCAGTAACCGCGTCCGACGATCTCGCTGCTGGCGCAGCGCCTGCCCGTGTCGCTCACGCGAACGGGTGGGTGTGGGGGAAGGCCGGGCGGGCACCGGCGTTCGATGGGCGCCGCGACGGCGACCGCTGGCCCGTGTGGATGGGGGCGGTCGCCGTCGTGTCGAGGCGCGCTGAGGGGGTGGCCTGGCTTCGGTTCATCGCGAAGTGCTCTCTCTGATCTAGGCGTGCTCTCGACTGCACTGCGAGCACTTTACGTTCCCGATTCCGGGTCTCCAATACCCGTCAGCGGTCTCCCAGTTCCCGGGATCGGGAGTTCTGATCGGTGTCCGCTATGAGCCAGGCATCCGCGAACGCCCTTCCCGCAGCGGCCACCGCCGCCACGAACTGCTCGAACATATGTACGACACTGCCGATAGCCTCCGACATTCTTCGGAAAGCGCCTACCTCGTCGGCGTGTCGCGCCCGCCCCTGCTCTTCGCGTCGCGCCTTGCGGATCGCGCGGCCGATGCGCCGCTTATCGGGATGCACTGATGAGCTCCTTCCGTCGTGCAGCGCGCCGCTCGGCGCGCTCCTTCCGTTCGGCGGCGTCCATCTCCTTGAACATGCCCGCCAGGATCGGCGCGTAGTGCTCCGACCACTCGAACCAGTCCCGCTTGTAGTCACACGACCCGCATTCGATGAGGATGTCGTCGAGGTACTCGAGCGGGCCCCGCCTGAACAGGTCTTTGTGTCCGCACTGCGGGCAGAGCACGAACGGGATCGATCGGTGCTCGGCTTCCGCTGCGGGCCACCGGTGGAGGGCGGTCTGCATCCGCAATGTGAGCCGCACGAGCGCGGACGCGCCGGCGACCGTGTTCGCCTTTCCCTCGAGGTCCGAATGCCACGGCCAGAGCACGTCGTCGACGTACTCGAATGCCGCGTCGATGCCCATGGTCGACGGGAACGGGCGGGCGCCGAGCGCTTCGAGCAGGTCGTCGGCCGCCATCCACGTCTCCGGGACGATCAGCTGCGGACGCCGTGACGTGTCGACCCGCTCCCCCGCGTTCTGCGCTCCGGACTCGATCGACCGGAGATGGAGGATCAGGTAGTACGCGCGGTCGATCGCGTCGCGCGCCTTCATCCAGCAGACGTCGCACAGCAGCCCGTGTCGCGCCGAGCGTGGCACGCACCCGCGGCAGTGCTCGTCGTCGCACGCCGCGTAGTGCCCCTCGGGGATGCGGCGCCCGTCGCGCGTCTGGCCGCGGCGGTGGCACGCGCGGGGCCGGTCGTGGCGGTGGAGCCCTTGGAGCTCGAACGTGATGCAGGGCCGGTCGATCATGATGCGCCTCCGTGACATGCGCACGTGTCGTTGCCGCACGGGAACTGTCCAGGCACGACGCCGCGCCGGCACCGTGAGCAGCACCGCGGGCCGGGGACCGGGCCCAGCAGTGCGGCGAATGCCGACTCGTCGAACGTGACCGGTCGCAGCCTCGGCCCGTTCGCGCTCACTCGGCGCTCCCGGCGGCGAGGGTGATCGCGCCGTTCGCCGAGATGTCGAGCACGTCACCCAGTGCGGGGGCAAGCTGTGACACGTCGAGGACTGCGACCTGCACCTCCCCCTCGTCCGCGGCTTCGATGAGGGTGAACGTCGCGGCCTGCAGCGACGTGTCGATGTAGCGGTTGTCGCGGGGCGACACCTTCACGCCCAGTCGCCCGGTGACGGTGACGAGGTCGCCGACACGGACGGGAACGGACTTCCCGTCGGGCGCCCATGCTGTCCAGTTCCGGGACTTCGTGACGCCGTTGCGGTTCTGCCACGTCTCGCGGATCATCGCACCGCCTCCGGAGCGGATGATCTTGGTGACGGTGCCGTCGACGATGCCTCTCGCCATTACGGGGTGCTCTCTTTCGTTGTGAGACGGATCTCGAAGTGCGGCGTCGCACCCTTCTGGTACTCGATCCGCGGGTGATGCTTCGTGACGTACTCGGGTGAGTCGTCGGGGACGAGGTGAGCGGAGATGCCCTTGCTCGCGGCGAGGCCGTCCCAGCACGCCTTCGCAAACGGCTGCAGGTTGTCGTCGTCCCGCTTCTGCCGGTCCTTCACGACCCACACGAGCCGCACCTCGAGGTGCGCCGAGACGGGGATGCGCTGCCTGCGTGCCTCCGCGAGCACGAGCGTTCGCACGAGCTTCGTGCTGTTATTCGCTACTCGCCAGTGCACGCGGTGGTTCGCGGACATCCCGGGCGGCGGCTTCGCGAAGTCGAGCGGGATGACCCATTCGTGATCTGTCATGCGGCGGTGGTTCCTTGCTGTGAGCGTGCCGACGACGCCCATCGGGCGAGGTCGGGGCGGTGGTGATTCCGGGCCATCCGTTCGACGGCGTCCGGTGTGGTGCCGAGCGCTTCGAGCGCGCGTGCGGGAGATTCGCCCAGCGCCCGGAGGTGTTCGACCTCGCGGAGCTTCCATCCGGGCTCGAGTGCAGCGCCTGCGGTGTCCGGCTGCTCGTCGGGGTCGTCGATGTTCTCCCACGCGAGCGCTCCGACCCACCCTCGGCGTGCCGCGATTCGTCGCGTGCGATCGCGCGTTCGCTCTGGCGCCGGCTGATCCCACAGCGCCCGGTACAGGCTGGCGACCGCATCGGCACGCCCGCGGGTCACCGTGTGGGCATGCATCGTCCATGTGATCTGCCGCTCGTCGACGCCGATCCGGGAAGCGAGTTCCCGGAACGTCCATCCGTGCGCCATCAGCGCCTGCAAGCGCCGCTTCGTTCCGGTCGCGTCGACGTTGGCTTTCGCGACCGGGCGCGGACGCTGCAGGTCGGCGAGCAGGCGCTTCTCGACCTCGGGTGCGACTTTCGGGAAGCCGGCGAGCACGCGCTTCACGGTGCTCACCGAGACGCCGGCCGCCTGGGCGATCTGGCGCTGCGTCCATTTGGCCGATAGGAGCTCGACGATGCGGGCACGAGCCGCAGTGGCGTCGACCGGCGGCGTCACATGTCCGTAGGCGCGACGCCTCCGGAACGCGGCGGCGTCTACGCGGTGGGCGACGATGCACGATTCGCACCCGCATCCGTGGTGGTCGTAGCAGTTGGTGCCGTGCGAGTGATCGGTCGGGCACCGATGCGCGCGCGCCGAGCCCTTCACCCGGCTCACCTGCCGACCACCCGGAGGATCGGACGGCTGCGCGTCGGCCGCTCGACCGGAACGGATGCGGTGACGACGATCGGGACCGTGGCCTCAGTCAGCGCCTGCCGCATCCGCACCGGGTCGGATCGAATCTGCACGATGAGTTCGCCGACGCTCGAGGCGCTCACTGCGGCATCCGTTCGAGGACGAGGGCAGCGATCGCGAGGGCCGTGAGGGCGGCCAGCGCCCACCGGAAGACGGCGCTCCAGACGCTCGCGGCGGTCGGGTTCTTCTCGAACGTCGAGATCGTCCCGAGCCCCGACAGCAGCAGGGCGATGATCAGGAAGACGACGGCGAGAACGATCAGGAAGGTGTTCATGAATTCCCTTTTCTGTGCATTGGGTAGACATGGCTGTGCGCCGGGCGGCGCGAGCCGGTGGGTGCCCGTCAGGCGGGCAGGACGTGGGTGTCGATGTACTGCTGCACCTCGGCCCACGACTGGGTGATGCAGCGGAGGACGTACCGCTGCGGGGTCTTCACGTCCGTGCCCTTGTCGAGCAGCCACATCGCAACGCGCATGGCCTCGCCCGGGAAGAGCTCGCGGGCGGTCCGCTGCCGGATGTGAACGAGCAGACGATCGGGGTCGATCTGCATCCCCTCAGCGAGGGCCGACCTCGCCAACTCATCGGAACGTTTCTCTTCGTCCGTCCGCTGACGCGCGCGATCAGTAACGGGACTGGACTCAGATAGGTGAGTAGTATCTCTGTGCTCTGGACTCTGGACTCTGGACTCTGCTTTCGGTTGGGTTCGGTTCGGTTCCTGCCCTAACCCACCGGAAACCGAGTCGGTTTCGTTCGGGTTCTTCTTCGGGCGACCGCCCTTCTTCCCGTTCGCGACGTTCGTCGCGCGCCGTTCCTCTCGGCGTGCACGCGACTCCTGGTGCTCGTCGTACTCACGGATGACGTATGTGTCGTCCACGCGCGCGACGACCGGCCGGGTGGGATGCGAGTTGACGAGCTCGTCGAGCACCGTCTTCGGCCAGTGCCACTCGGCCTCTTCCGCGGGGAAGACGCCGTCGTTGTCCGCGATCTTCGCCTCGATGTTCATCTCGACGAACGCCCACTTCGCTTCGGTCGACGCGCGGCGGAACTTCGGATGCCGGTGGATGTCGACCGGCAGGGTGATGTAGAGCCGCTTATCCCGAGGCACCGCCGACGAACCTCTCCGCGGGCACCAGGTGCCCTGCCTGTTCGAGCCCGCACCCTGGCGCGTGGCCGATCGTCTTGCCGAGGCTCGCGCCGGCGGGGCACGTGCAGTGGTGCAGCTTTCGCATGATCCAGTCCCCCGCGAGCTCGAACGGCGCCCGCCGCATGCCGAGCGCGCCGGTGAACGGGATCGGCTCGGCGAGGGCACGCGGGTTCGCGAGCTTGAGGTGCCAGCCGTCGGGGTACGCCCACCGGGAGCAGCCAGCCGACGGATGATGGCCGGTCTCGTCGAAGATGCCCTCGGCGAGCGTCCACGGGTGGACGTCGACGACGTCGACGACGCCGAGGATGACACCTCGCGCGGGGCGGTCGACGGGCGCGCGCTGCGCCATGAAGACGCCGGGGACCGTGTGCGCGGCGAAGAACGCGTCGATCTCGGCCTGCGATGGCTGGTGCAGGCCGGCGTGGATGAGGACGGGGCCCCGGTACTCGCCGGCGATGTTCCGGGGCCGGTTCTCGACGTCCTTGCCGGCGAAGATGATCGCGTCGGCGAATGGCTGCCGGACGGTGATGATCCTCACAGTGAGAAGCCCCTTTCTCGGGCGAGGCGTTCGTAGATCGGCGCCTGCGGGATGCCCGTCAGGAGCTCGAACACTCCGGCCGACATGAGGTTCGTCACAGCGAATCTGACGGAGAGCTCGCCCGGCCGGGTGACGAAGATCGGGGTGTCGGGGTCGCCGTGTTCGGGGTGGTGCTCGACGAGCTCGAGCTCGGTCACGAAGACTTCGGTGCCGTCTGCGCAGTGGAAGCCGACGTCGGTGGCGATCGCGGGGGTGTGGATGAGGTGGCCGATCTGCTGCCAGTCGAGGCGGTGGCGTTCGGGCATGGTTCGGGTCTTTCTCCTGTCGCCGGGCGCGCGCGAAGAGGGCGCGCGCCCGGCCGTGTGGTGGATGCCGGTCGCGCGCCGTGGGCGCGTGACGGGCTACAGGGTGCGTGCCGCGTAGAGCGCGGTGAAGACGCCAGAGGCGCCGCACGCGGGGCACGCGAGCATCGTGTTCGCCGGATGCAGACTGCGCAGCCGCTCCCAGTGCGGCGCGCACAGCGTGGCAGTGTTCGCGCAGCCCGGGGTGACGCAGCGGACGTGCCACGTCGCGGGCCGCTCGCAGCCGTTCGTCGACGCGACGCACGGCACCTGCGCTGCGAGCATCGCGTCGAGATCCACGACGACAGTCTCGTCGATCGTGGGCGCCGCGGCCGACATCAGTCGGTGCTCTTCTTCCGCGGCTTCGTCGGCTCGATGCCGAGGAACCGCAGTGCGCGGCCGATCGCGGCTGTCTCGGCGGACTCCTGCGGGTAGAGCGACCCGACGCTCGGCTCGTCGTCGCGCGATCGCGTCGCCGTCGCCGTGGCGTCGGGGTGCCGGGTGTAGCGGGTGCCGCCGACGCCAATAGTCGGCGAGGTCTTCCAGACCTCAGCCCGCGCCGTGAACGTGCCCTGCGCATCGCTTTCGACCGACGTCGCGATGACGCCGTCGGGGTACTTCGTGCGGAACTTCTTGATCCGCTGATCAGCGGTGACGATGTCGTCCGTCGCGTCGCCGGCGGCGGGCTCCGGCGTCCGTGCTCGGCCGCGCTGCGGCGACGACTGCGGGATGTCCAGCTGCTCCATGAGGTCGGGGGCGACGTCGCTGGTGGGCTCGGTGGTGGTGGTCATGCTGCGAATCCGTTCTCGAATCGGTCTTGGAAGTCGTAGACGGCGTACATCGGGGGTTCGATGAGGCCGATGGTGTCGGGGTAGCCGGGCCACTCCCCCGATTCGCTGTACTGCGCGAACAGGCGGCGCGCGTGCGCCGCCTTCGTGCGGCCCATGTCGCGGAACCGCTCGCTGAGCGCGAAGACGCGGGCGAGGTGCGGGGCATCCTTCTCGACGACGATGAAGCAGAACGCGTCGTACTCTTCGCCGGCGAACCGGAGCGTGTCGCCGTAGTGCGCCTCCTGCACCTCGTACTCGTGCTCGGCGACGGCCTTCGCGAACGAGATCGGCGTCGCGCGGCGCCCGATCGTCTTGATGTCGACGGCGACGCGACGCCGCGGCCCGCGCCCGAGGAAGTCGAACCGGCACCGGACGTTCACCCCCGTCTCCGGATCGGTGGCGAACACAGACGCTTCCGCGATGCCTTCCTGCTCGAGCAGCAGGCGCGCCTTCGAGCTCGCGAGCACACCCTCGGCCATCCGGTCGACGGCGTCGGACTCGGCCCGCTTCACGGGAATGAGCCCCGCCTCGCGGGTCAGCTTCTCGAACCGCTTCGCGATCGCCGTGTTCGCGGCCCCGTTCGACCCGAGCACGTTCACGTGCTCTTCCTGCGTCTCCGGGTCGACCCACACGTGGTCGCCCTTCCCGTCGGGGTAGACCGCGATCCCGGCGCCGACGCCGAGCACCTTCGAGTGCGCCGCGGTGCCGACGTCGAACGCCTTCGTGTCCGCCCGCGGATTGTTCCGCTCGTACTGGAACCGCGCCGGCGAGTCCAGCAGCTGCCGGGCGCCCGTCGACGAGAGCGCCGGGTGCGAGTGGTACAGCTTCTCGCGGAGGTTCGGGACGATGCCGACGTGGTCGTCGCTGACGGCGAGCACGTCGCCGCCGTGAGTGCTGAGAATGCTCACTGCTCTCCTCGCATGTAGCGGCGGATCGCGGCGTGCGCCGCGGTCGCCTCGACGGTCAGTGCCAGGCGCTCCGCGGGCTTCCCGCCCGGCGGCCGAACGCGGTCACCGTTGCCGGCGAGCACCTGCACCTGCTTCTTCACCTGGGACGCGCGCCGGTGGACGCTGTACGCGGCCACGCGCGGCCAGTCCCGGCGCGTGCGCTGCGCGTGGTAGCGCTGCTCGAGCTCCCACGGCGCCATCGGCCCGTACTCGTCGATCAGCGTCACAATCGCGTGCATGACGTTCTCGGTCGCCGTCGGGTCGAGCGACGCCGCGGCCGCGGTCGACACCGTCGGGTCGTTGACGTGCGCGAGGTCGGGGGTCTGCAGCGTCACAGGGTGCCCCCGGCGGGGGCGTGTGTGCTGTTGTTCATGGTGTCTCTTTCGATCTAGAGGACGCCCCGATCGATTACGGGGCCGTGTTCCTCGCCCACACGTGGGCGGATGCATCGGCCGTGCACAGGCCGGGGTCGCCGGGGCGCGCTTCGCACGCAAGGCACGAGCCCTCGATCGCGGCCAGTACCGCGCGCTTCACGACGATGAGCGCGTCGCGTTCCCACGACAGCCCGACCGCGTTGACGAACTCTTCGATCTGCAGCAGTGAGTCGCGAACCTCGTCCTCGACCTGCCGTGACGCGATGCTCACGGCGCCGGGGTCTTGTAGACGCTGAGGACATTCGGGAACCACGACAGCAGCCCGACACGCCACCCGATCACTTCGAGGTCGAACGTCTGGCCCTCGACGAGCGCACCGTAGGTGTCGGCGCTGTTGAAGCGCAGCAGGAGCGGGTTGTCCGTGACGGTGAAGACG
The DNA here is from genome assembly GCF_027157935.1 of Microbacterium sp. H37-C3. Lineage (NCBI taxonomy): Bacteria > Bacillati > Actinomycetota > Actinomycetes > Micrococcales > Microbacteriaceae > Microbacterium > Microbacterium sp. H37-C3. The sequence goes on from NZ_JAPVLR010000001.1 coordinate 453,080, forward strand.
CCGCAGCTGGTGTAGACCCGCTGATCGGTCGTGCTCTTCACGTTCCCGTTGCTGTCGCTCGAGACGCTCACGCTGCGGTCCTTCGCGGTGACTTCGCAGTCGTCGAGCGTGCGGACCGACGCGAAGTAGCCGATCGCGAGGGCGATCAGCCCGGCGGCGACGACGCCGGCGGCCACGACGATCGCGATGTCCTTCTTGTTCGTGCGCGGCTCACGGTCGGGGCGGCGCGGGCGGATGGTGGGCATGGTGTCTCCTACGTGGTCGTGTCGTCGACGGCGGCGCGAGGCGCCGGCCAGACGATCGGGATGAGGTCTTCGGCCTGCCGTTCCGCGCATGCGGTGACGCACGGCGGGCAGGTGCAGTGCTGGGAGCGGCGGTGGCCGCAGTCGGTGACGGTCACGGGTCAACCTCCGAACGGGCCGGCGTTGTCGATGGAGAAGTCGTCACCGGTCAGCGGCACGCCCGGGCCTCTTGCCGACCGGTCCCGCCCGGCGGCGCGGAGCGCGCGCGCCTCGGCTGACTTCTCCCCGACGTTGTACTGGTCGTAGTAACCGGTCCGGTTCCGCTTGGCCGCGGCACGCTGCCCGGCGGCGCTGCGCTGCGGCCACTTCGCGACCCGGTGTCCCGTTGCGCCGCGATGCTCGGTCGCAGCGGGCGCACCGATCAGGACCGGGTTGCATCCGGCGACCAAGCAACGCCAACGGTTCGGCTGTGCTCGCTCACCCACCGCTGCTCGAATCGGTCGATCCGTGCTCATCATGATGCTCGACATGTGGCGTCGTCGCGGACGAACCGGAGTCCATTACCCGCATGCCAGCGCTGTTCTGTGCGAGCTCGAACGACGAGACGCCGTCCCCATCGAACGCCCGGTACCAGGTGTCGAGATATTGGCTTTTCTGCCACGCGTCGCCATACGCGTCCACGATGACTGCGCGGTCGCCGAGCTTGTCGAGATTGACGTGATTCCGCTGCAGGTCCGCCCGCAGCGCTCCTCGTACGGCGCTCATCTTCGCTCCTCCCCGGTCGATTCGTGCTCGTTCCATCGCCGTTCGCGGTCGATCATCACGATGGCGCGCCGGAACTCATCGCTGCTCGCGAGGTTGTTCCACGTGTTCCAGGCGGCTGTCTCGTTCTGCACGTTCGGCTCGATCGCGCGCACCGCGGCCCGGATGATCGCGAGTCGTTCCTCCTGGTCTCGGTGCCGGCGGTGATCGTCCTGGTGATCGTGCAGGTCGCGGAAGTAGCCTCGCTTCGACCACCCGCAGGGGCACGTCACAAGGCCGATCGTCTCGCCGTTGTCCATCACTGGCCCCCATCCGTGTGATCCGGGTGAAGCGGTCCCCACTTCCGCTCGACGTGGTCGCGGCTGAACGGCGCGGTCTCACGCGTGTGCAGAAGCCCGTCATCGCCCAGCATCCAGACATCGCCGTGACGGTCACGGAGCGGGTAGAGCGCGTACTGGAAGAGTCCCTGGTGTGTACCGCGGATGGTCTCTTCACCCGCTCGCTCCGCGCACGCCTTGCAAACCCGGTGGTGAGTTCCGGGACCGGTGGTGCCACCCCCCACTGAGAAGCCGATCATCCACCGCCCGTTCTCGTCGCGCTGGAAGCGGTCAAAGCCACAGAGGATCGCGCCCGTTCCCCCGGTCTTCCCTGGTCCGGCGAGGTGAACGGTGAGGACGCCGCTGGTCTCGAAAAGGGTGTACTTCGCGCCGGGCGTCGTGGTCTCGATGGTCGTGAGGGTCATCGATCGCTCCTGTCCCGTTGCTCCGGGACGCGGGGGCGGTCCCGTCGCGAGAGCGCGAGCAGCCCCGCGTTCCGGCGACGGTGTGCTTCATCCGAGCGCTCGGTGCGGCTCGGGCGCATGCCGGCGGCGTACGCGAGTACTTCCCGGATGCGGACGGTGAGGCGCATGCCGAGGATGTAGTGCTCGGCGAGCTCTTCCACCGCCTGTGCGCGGATGACCTGGAACGCTTCGTCGGTCATCGCGCTCATCAACGCCTCGACCTCGGACTCATCCCAACCGCGCTCCCTGAGCTTCCGACGGACATCGCCGCGCTGCCAGTCGAGCCAGCGCCTGTCGTCATCGGACATCGGTGTGTTCTCGCTCATGCTGCGAGCTCCATCTCGTTGAGGAACGCGGCGACGGCGTGGCCGACGTCGCGCGCGACTGGTGGTGTGACGGCGTTCCCGGCCTGCTTGACCTGCTCGCGCTTCGTGCCGAGCAGGACGTAGTCGGCGGCGAAGCCCATGCCGCGCTGGATCTCGTGCGGTTCGAGCATCCGGAAACCGGCGTCGTCGACGTCGAGGCTGATCGGCGGGAGCGCCTCGAGCAGCGACTGGTGCCCGCCCGTGGTGAGCGTGCGCATCGGCTCGTCGACGGGCGTCGTCATCTCGGCGCCACCGTGGTTGTTCCGCATGAGCAGCGCGTGGTGGTTGCCCTCAGCGCTCACGGTGTCGATTGGCTCCGAGGTCGGCTTCGCGACGCCGTGATTCCGCAGCGGTACGACGAGCCCGTCTGCCTCGCGCGTCGTGACGGCTGGGAGCGGTCCGCGCGCGGAGACCGCGTCGGAGCGCCATGTGCCGCCGGCGGGAACGAGCAGCGCGTCGCGCTCGACGGTGGTGACGGTGCCCATGGGCTCGCTGGTCGAGCGGGCGACGCCCTTCGAGAAGTAGGGCACGAGCATCGGTTGAGCGACGAACATCGATCCGGATGCGGTCAGCGCGCCGAGCGGGTCTGACGCAGGCCGGGCCGGAACCGTGTTCCCCTCGCCGCGCACGATGAGCGCCTGCGTCGTCGCCGTCGTCGCGGTGGGAAGGGGCTCGCCGACGGTTTTCGCGTGGTTCTCGTGGTTGTTCGTCATCACGAGCGGGAGCGCGACGCCCTTCGTCGCGGTGCCGTGCAGCGTGCGCAGCGGGTCATCAGCCGGCCACGCGCGGACGTAGCCGCCCTCCGTCCCGTGCTGCGGGTGCTTCGGATCGGTCGAGTCATACGCGTTCCCCGCGGCCTCGACGACGAGCGGCGCCCAATGCCGCTCGATGCCCTTCCGGATGCGCTCGCGCGTCTTCTCGGCGAGGGGCTTCTTCCGGTCGCCGATGCGCTGCGCCGGGATCGACCAGTCGATGATCGACGCCGCCGGCAGCCAGCCCGGCTCGACCTGGATGCCGCACTTCGGGCACCGGTAGACGTACTGCGCGCGGTAGCGGCCCCACCGCTCTTCCTTCTTGAACGACCGCGACGCCCGAACCTCGCCGTGCTCCATGCACAGCGCCTTCGGCTGCGTCCACCGCTCGAGCGGAGGCCGACCCTTCATGCTCTTCCGCCAGAAGACGACGTACATCCGGTCGCGGGACTGCGGCGCCGGGAGCCCGCCCTCCTGCGCGTGCATGCTGTTGAGCCACACGATCTCGTGCCGGTAGCCGAGCAGTTCCATCGCCTGCAGCCAGGCCGGGAACATGATCCACCGGTACGCGTCGACGACGTTCTCGATGATGATCGCGCGGTACCTGTGCACCTCAGCGAACCGGGGGACGTCCCACATGGTCGCCCGGGATCGGTTCGCGGCCGCGTCGTCGAGCGGGCGGGTGCCGTCGAGCTCGAACAGGGCTTCGTTGAGCGCCTGCTGACGCTTCACGCCCTTCGCGATGGAGTGATTCGTGCACTCGGGCGACGCCCAGAGCACGTCGGTGCGTGGGAAGTAGCGCGGGTCGACCTGGGAGATGTCGGCCTGGGAGTGGTCCGTGTCGGGGTGGTTCAGCTGGTGCGACGCGATCGCGCGCTCCCAGTGGTTCGCGGCGATGATGACCCGGTATCCGGCCTCGACGAGCCCCGATGAGGAGCCGCCGGCGCCGCAGAAGAGGTCAGTGACGGTGAGTCCGTTCCACGGTACGACCGGCATCCGGTATCCGACGGGCTGATCGACGACGGTGGTCGCCTTGACGATGGTGCGCGTTGCCACGGGGCTTCCTCGTGTCTCAGTAGATGCGCGCACGGATGCGGGCGCGGACGTTCCGCAGCTGCACCTCGAGCGCGCCGGTGGGGGCCGCGGCGTAGGACGCCGCGAGGCTCTGTTCTTGCGCACGCAGCGCGACGAGCCCTGCAGGCTCTCCTGCGGTGCCTGCGGGCTTGATGTCGCCGACGGTGAACACACCGGAGCGATCGGGACGCTGGTTGTCGAGCGCCGCGCGCATCGAGAACCCGCGGTGCCCGGTGCCCTTCTTGTAGCGGGCGGCGGGCTTGGCGGGGACGGGGATGCCGAGGCGGCGCGCGATGTCGCGCTGCGCCTGGTGCAGCGACGCGCGGTCGTTCGGAGTCGCGCGGGTGACCATCATGGCGCCGTCGGGAAGGATGATCCGCACGTGGCCCGAGGGCGTCACGCCGTCGTACGTGCAGCCGTGGGCCTTCGCCCACTTCGCGAGAACTGCCGTCTGCTTCCGCATCACAGCGCTCCCGCGGTGATCGCCCACGCGAGCCATCCGGCGTTTGTGAGCCCCAGCACGATGAGGACGATGCCAGCGGTGCGGAAGGCGAGGTTGGCGCGGTACTCGGCGGCGGGCATGACGTGCGGGTAGCCCACGACGGCGGATGCCGCTGTGACGGGCTCGGGCGCTTCGACGATGACGTCGACGTCGACGGTGTCGGTGGTGGGGGTATCGCTCATCGGTCCTCCATTGGGTCGAGGTGAAGAGGGGCGGCGCGGTCCGACGAGGGGGCGTCGGGTCGAGAGGGGGCGCGCCGCCCCTTGTGCGTGCCGGGGACTCGAACCCCGGAGTATCGGACGCCTGACAACTGCGTCCGCCGCTCACGCCCATGCAATGCGCGCGTTCACCGACCCGACCCTGTGGGGGTTCGTGCGGCCGGTCCGTCCGTGCGCTGTGTGCGTCTTCGCTCGCGATGGTTCGTTCAGCACCCCGTGTGTTCGGTGCCCGACCATGGCGCGCCGGATGACGCGTTCCGTTTCGACCGCATACGACGTCGGTCACTCGCTGTTTCCTCGGGGGCCTCGGCCTGCCTGGCCGTGCGGTCCATTCGTCCCGGTGTCGCGCTCCCCCGGTGGCGTGTCCCCCGGGACATACCGGGGGTGCTCGATCGGACATGTCGACGACGGAGCCGGGGAACGCATATCTGCGTGTCTCACGTGTGGAGTTGTGAAGGTGCGTCCGTGCGCGCCGAGGCGCGGCTACGGGAGGGGTCCGCGGCTTCGGGGCCGCGGTCGTGCGCACGGGCCGGTACGAGCGGCTCGAGCGCGGCGCCGGTCAGGCGCGGGTGTGGTGCTTCGGGTAGGTCGCGCGGAACGCGATGATGAGGCCGATGATCCAGAGGGCGGTCGCACCGTTGACCGACGCGCCCTGGTTGAGCAGTCCGATGACGACGAGGGCGAGGCCGAAGATGCCGAGGGCGTTCATCGGAGCCGCCGGCGGCGCTTGGCGGAGACGTTGGACTGCTGGAAGCGGAGCGCGGGCTGCGCGGTGTTGAGGGCTTCGAGGACGGCGGACTGCTTGAACCGCCATGCGCGGCCGACGCGCTCGGACGGGATCTCGCCGTCGCGGGCCATGCGGTAGACCTTTTCGATGGAGCACGAGAGCAGGCGGGCGATGGTGTGCGCGGTGACGCGCGCTTCCTCGTCGGCGGGGGCGACGACGGTCATCGGGTCGCTCCGATCGCTTCGGGGAGTTCCATGTCGAGCGCGCCGGCGACGGCGACGGTGGTTTCGAGGGAGAGGACGCGGGTGCTGCGCGGGTCGAGCTCGCCGAGCAGCCGCTTGTAGGCGATGCCGGTCTGGCGTGAGAGCCAGAGGACGGATCGACCTCGCTCGCGTCGAGCTGCGGTGAGCGACTGCTTCGCGTCGGTCGCTGTGGTTCGGGGTGCCATGTGAGCAACCGTATGCCCGGATGTGGGAACTGATGTGCCAGATTCGTGCATTCCTCGGCATCTCACGACGATCGTTGTGGGCTCCCCACAACGGATGTCGAACTTGGCGAGAATGTCGCTTTTCGTGAAGTCATTTCCCGGTTACGGGTATAGGCTCGCCTCATGCGAATGAGCAGTTCCGACGCGATCCGCTACGAGCTAGCGGTCCGTCTCCGGGTGGCCTACGGCACCCTCGATGTCGCGGCGAAGGCCATGGGCATCCCGTACAAGACGCTCTATCGGAACCTCACGGTGGAGGGGAAGGACCGCACCGCGACGGTCGCCCTCGACCTCGTCCTGCAGATCACCGAGCACCTGCAGGCGCACTTCGGGACGGGAGGGCTCGACGACGTGTGGGAGGCGTCGAAGCGCCATCGCGGGCTCGAATCGGCGGACGTCCACGAGGACGCGCCGCCGGCTGACCCGATGTAGGCGAGGCTACATTTTGGGTTGTTTTCGGCCCGTTTCGGGTCGTGTGGAAGAACATGTCAGGCAGGGCTAGAACCGCGTGATTACGCGGAAAAACCGGGTGTGGGGCGGTGTGTGCGGTACTTTTTCAAGTCCCGTTAGCCACCCCACGTAAACACCCCGGTCCGGGAGTGCACATGATCGAGATGGATGTCGAGGAGTTCGAGCTCCTCGTCACCGACGAGCTGGATCGCCTCCCCGACGACATGGTCGACGGACTCGACAACGTCATCTTCGTCGTCGAAGACCGCCCGGAAGACGGCAGCCTCGACCTGCTCGGCCTCTACGACGGCTACGCCCTCACAGAGCGCGAGCGCTACGGGCAGGGTGAGCTCCCCGACCGCATCATCGTCTACCGCGAACCGCATCTTCACGCGTGCGACGACGTCGCCGGCCTTCGCGACGAGGTCCACACCACGCTGGTCCACGAGATCGCCCACTTCTACGGCATCGACGACGACCGCTTGCACGAGCTCGGATGGGCCTGATGAGCACCGCTCTCCCCGACCTCGACATCGAGACCGACCTCCGTGCTGCGCCCGACGAACCATGGCAGACCGTCGTGTGGAACGACCCGGTGAACCTCATGTCGTATGTGGTCCACGTCTTCCGGACCTACTTCGGGTACTCGCGCGACCGCGCGACGCAGCTCATGCTCTCCGTCCATCACGAGGGGCACGCGATCGTCGCCGAGGGTCCGCGCGAAGCGATGGAGGCGCACACGCGCGCGATGCACGAATTCGGCCTCTGGGCGACGGTCAGACGGGCGAACGAATGACCACGACCATCGTTTTCGCGCTGCCCGCGGCCGAGGCGGACTATCTCCGCGAACTCGTCGATCAGTACCTCGAGCTCGTCGAAACCCCCGACGATCCTCGGGATCCGGCAGCCCGCCGGCTCTCCCCCGACGCATACCCGGACGACCCGGCTGCCGCGACGGAGTTCCGCGCCCTCACACGAGACGATGTCGCTGCGACACGCGCCGCGGATGCGCGCCTGGTGCTGGCCACCCTCGCGAGAGGCTCCCGCGATCGCTCCACCCATACGGCATCCGGCGAGGGACTCACGCTCGATCCGCACGAGCAGACGGCGTGGCTGAGGACGCTCGCTGGGCTCCGTCTGGTGCTTGCGGAGCGCATCGGCATCACCGACGAGAGCATCATGCCGGTGGGGGATCCCCGCTTCGACGTCTACGAGTGGCTCGGGTACCGGCAGGAGATGCTGCTGCAAGCACTCGACGGGTGATCAGACCAGTTCGACGACGTGCGTCGCGAGGCGGCGGGGATCGTTCCGAGCGATGTGGTCCTGCTCCTGCGCCGCCCAGCGCTCCCAGTGCGGCCGATAGGTGTCACCGTCGCGGTCCAGGGCACGCCGCTTGCGCACATCACTCGGCGCGTCCAACCAGATCCGTACGGTCGCGAAGGCTGCGGCCGCAGCAGTCAGCGCACCGCTGCCCTCCAGGATGACCGACTCGTCGCCCTTCAGCGCGCGATCCTGGCCATAGCGGTCCGCCGCCCAATCCCACTGCTGCCAGCGCGCGGGCGCGCCTGTGCGACGCGGGGCGAGCACGCGCGCGACGGCGTACTCGGCACCCGCAGCGAGGCCGTCCCATCCGGGATACAGCTCATCGAGCGCGACCAACTGCGGCGGCTGCGCGCCGTCCCACTGTCGCTGGAGCTCGCGCGCCAGCGTGGACTTTCCCGCGCCGCTGCGCCCATCGATGATCACGACGTCGCCCGGCGAGACCTCGTCGAGGACGGTGCGGACGAGCGCCGCCGAGGTCAGGCGCGCGACGGCCCTACTTCTTGAGGGCGCGGATGACACGGCTGAGAGCGCGGCCCACGACCCAGACGAAGGGAATGCCGACGGCGACCAGCGACACGAGGTTCGGCTCGAAACGCAGATCATCGCCCTTGCGCACGTACGCCCCGACGGGGATGGCGTAGCCGCCGCCCCCGCCGCCGCTGTTTCCCTCATTGTCCTCGCCGGCCCCGAAGCCGCTCCACGTCAGCGCGACCGGAATGAGCGTGATGCCGTCGACATCCTGCTGTTCGCCGTAGACGCTGGTGACGCCGAGATTCGCGGTCTGCTTGCCGAGTTCGAGTGCGAGGTTGGGCATGGACCCACCGTACCCTCCCCCGGGTGCCGCGGTACAGGTGTCAATGTTCGTGGTCGGGGCGCGGGTTGGTCGGCATGGCGCCGACGTCGCGACGAGGTCCGAGCACGCTCGCCCGAGTGACCGCCCCCCGGCCGAAGCGGGCGCGGGCCCCGTCGAGGGCGTCGTCGACGCGGCGCCATTCCTCATCGTCGTCCCAGAGCGTGAGGCCTCCCGTGCCGTCCGGACGCAGCTTCTCGGCTCGGACGCCGATGAGTCGCACCGGTTGCGAGAGCTCCACCGACGAAAGCAACTCGATCGCCGCTGAGCCGATGCGCTGCCCGACGTTCGTCGCCAGGGGCAGAGTCTGCGAGCGGGAGTACGTCGAGAAGTCGCTCAGTCGCACCTTGATCGACACCGTCCCGGCCTCCCAGCCGCCAGCGCGCAGTCGCGCGCCCACCCGGTCGGCCAGACGCCTGAGCTCGGAACGGAGCACCGTGAGGTCGGTGACGTCGTGGGAGAACGTCTCCTCGTGCGAGATGCTCTTCTCGGCCCGCTCGGTCTGCACCTGACGAGCGTCGTGACCGCGCGAGAGATGCCACACGCGCTCGCCCATCGCCGGACCGAGCGCACGGTCGAGGACGGAGCGCGGGGTGTCCCACACGTCGGCCACCGTCCGGATGCCGCGCGTGAGGAGGGCCTCGGCGGCTTTGGGGCCCACGCCCCACAGAGCACCGACCGGGCGACCTCCGAGGAAGCGGAGCGTCTGGTGCTCGGCGACGACGAGGAGCCCGTCAGGCTTGGAGATCGTCGACGCCATCTTGGCGACGTGCTTCGTCGCCGCGACCCCCACGCTGCAGGTGAGGCCGGTCTCGCTCAGCACGCGCCGTCGAATGAGCTGCGCGATCTCGCGCGGGCTCCCCCAGAGCCGACGGGCGCCGCTCACGTCGAGGAACGCCTCGTCGATCGAAAGCGGCTCGACCAGTGGCGTGATCGACCGGAAGATCTCCATCACGCGTCGAGAGAGCTCGGTGTAGCGCTCGAACGTCGTCGGGACCACGACGGCCTGCGGGCACAGCTGCAGGGCGCGCGCGACCGGCATCGCCGACCGGACGCCGAAGCGCCGCGCTTCGTACGAGGCGCTCGAGACGACGCCGCGGCGCTCCACGCCGCCGACGATGATGGGCTTGCCCGCGAGGGAGGGGTCGTCCAGCACCGCGACGGCCGCGTAGAAGGCGTCCATGTCGACGTGGAGGATGCGGGTGCCGGTGTCGTCCGCATCCGGCGGCGACACGATGCGCCCCGTGCCGTCGCCGCGTCCCATGCTTCTATTGTCGCGGGTACCGCCGACAACGGCCGCGCCGTCGGACGACGACGCGGCCGTAGGGCGAGGCTGCGCCTACTGGGCGGCGCGCTCGAGGATCAGCTCGCGCACGCGTGCTGCGTCGGCCTGGCCCTTCATGGCCTTCATGACCGCGCCGATCACGGCTCCCGCGGCCTGAACCTTGCCGTCCTTGATCTTCGCCAGGACGTCCGGTTGCGCGGCGAGGGCGTCGTCGATCGCAGCGATCAGGGCGCCGTCGTCCGACACCACGGCCAGGCCGCGGGAATCCACGACCTCCTGGGGCGAGCCTTCGCCGTCGATCACGCCCTCGAGCACCTGGCGCGCCAGCTTGTCGGTCAGGGTTCCGGCATCCACCAGCTTCTGCAGCGCCGCCACGTCGGCCGGCGAGACGAGCGCCTGCGGCTCGGCCCCACGCGCGTTCGCGACGCGCGTGATCTCGCCGGTCCACCACTTGCGGGCCGAAGCGGGCGACGCCCCCGCCGCGACCGTCGCGTCGACCTCGGCGAGCAGGCCGCCGTTGACGACGTCTTGGAACTCGAGGTCGGTGAAGCCCCATTCGCCCTGCAGCCGGCGGCGTCGGGCAGCCGGCGGCTCGGGAAGGGCCGCGCGGAGCTCGTCGATCAGCTGCGGCGACGGTGCGACCGGCAGCAGATCGGGCTCGGGGAAGTACCGGTAGTCGTCGGCATCCGACTTCGGACGCCCCGGCGAGGTCGTGCCGGTGTCCTCATGCCAGTGCCGAGTCTCCTGCGTGATGGTGCCGCCCTCGGCGAGGATGGCGGCCTGACGCTGGATCTCGTAGCGCACCGCACGCTCGACGGAGCGCATCGAGTTGACGTTCTTCGTCTCGGTACGCGTGCCGAGCTTCTCCTGGCCCCGGGGGCGCAGCGACACGTTCGCGTCGCACCGCAGGTTCCCCCGCTCGAGGCGCGCCTCCGAGATGCCCAGGCCGATGACGATGTCGCGGATCGTGCGGACGTAGGCCTTCGCGATCTCCGGCGCGCGGTGCTCGGCACCGAAGATCGGCTTGGTCACGATCTCGACGAGCGGCACTCCGGCTCGGTTGTAGTCGACGAGCGAGAACTCGGCGCCCTGGATACGACCCGCGGCGCCGCCCATGTGCGTGAGCTTGCCGGCATCCTCCTCCATGTGGGCCCGCTCGATGTCGACGGTGACGGTGGTGCCGTCGGACAGCTCCACCTCGACCGCGCCCTCGAACGCGATCGGCTCGTCGTACTGCGAGATCTGGTAGTTCTTGCCGAGGTCCGGGTAGAAGTAGTTCTTCCGCGCGAAGCGGCTCGAGGGTGCGATCGAGCAGCCGAGCGCGAGACCCAGGCTGATCGACGACCGGATCGCCGTCTCGTTCACGACAGGGAGCGCCCCGGGCAGACCCATGTCGACCGGCGCGACGAGGGTGTTCGGAGCTGCGCCGTGGTTGTCGGGGTGAGCCGGGTTCGCAGCCGGCGAGAACATCTTCGTGCGCGTGTTGAGCTCGACGTGCACCTCGAAGCCGAGCACGGGCTCGAAGAGCTCCAGTGCCTTGTCGAAGTCCATCAGTGCGACCTTGGCAGCCATCAGCGTGCCCCTCCCAGGATCGGTGCGCGGTCGAGCAGCGGGCCGCCCCAGCTGTCGACGAGCAGAGACTCGAGCGCGGCGCCCACCCGATACAGCTGTGCGTCCTGGCGCGCCGGAGCGATGAACTGGATACCGACCGGCAGACCATCATCATCCGACAGCCCCGACGGAATGGAGATCCCCGGAACGCCGGCGAGATTGACCGGGATGGTCGTCACGTCGTTCAGGTACATCTGCAGCGGATCGTCGATCTGCTCGCCGAGACGGAACGCGGTCGTGGGTGCGGACGGAGTCGCGATGACATCGACCTGCGCGAACGCTTCGTCGAAATCGCGCTGGATGAGCGTCCGCACCTTCTGAGCGCTGCCGTAGTAGGCGTCGTAGTAGCCGGCCGACAGGGCGTAGGTGCCGAGGATGATGCGGCGCTTGACCTCGTCGCCGAAACCGGCTTCGCGGGTCGCCGACATGACGTCCTCGACGGTGCCGCCCGGCACGTCGACGCGCAGTCCGAAGCGGACCGAGTCGAATTTCGCGAGGTTGCTCGACGCCTCGGCCGGGAGGATCAGGTAGTACGCGGCGACCCCGTACTCGAAGTGGGGTGCACTGATCTCGACGATCTCCGCGCCCTGCGCCTCCATCGCCGCCAACGATGCGCGGAACGACGCGCTGACGCCGGGCTGGAAGCCGACATCGGCGAGCTCGCGGATGACGCCGACCTTGAGTCCGCGCAGCACATCGCCCCGCGCACCCTCGCGCGCTGCCTCGGCGAAGGACGGCCACTGGTCCGCGAGCGACGTCGAGTCGTGCGGGTCGTGGCCGCCGATGACGTCGTGCAGCAGAGCCGAGTCGAGAACGGTGCGCGAGACGGGACCGACCTGGTCGAGACTCGAGGCGAGCGCGATGGAGCCGTAGCGGCTGACGCCACCGTACGTCGGCTTCACTCCGACCGTGCCCGTGACGTGCGCGGGCTGACGGATCGAGCCGCCGGTGTCGGATCCGAGGGCGAGCGGCGCCTCGAACGCGGCGACGGCGGCGGCGGAACCGCCCCCGGAGCCGCCGGGGATGCGGTCGAGGTCCCACGGGTTGCGGGTCGGCCCGTACGCGGAGTGCTCCGTCGAGGAGCCCATCGCGAACTCGTCCATGTTCGTCTTGCCGAGCGGAACCAGTCCCGCGGCACGGGCGCGCGCGACGACTGTCGCGTCGTACGGCGACATGAAGCCCTCGAGGATCCTCGACCCGCTCGTCGACGGCATGTCCGTGGTGACGAGCACGTCCTTGATCGCGAGGGGGACGCCCGCCAGCTCGCCGAGCTCCTCACCGGCAGCGCGGCGCGCGTCGATCTCGCCCGCCACCTGCAGGGCGTGGTCGGAGACGTGCAGGAACGCGTGGACGTCGCCATCGACGGCGGCGATGCGGTCGAGGTGAGCCTGAGTCACCTCGACGCTGCTGATGCTGCCGTCGGCCAGACGCGCGGCGAGCTCGGCCGCGCTGGAACGGATCATGTCGCTCACTGCTCCTCCCCCAGGATCGCGGTCACGCGGAAACGGTCGTCCGCTCGTTCGGGTGCGTTCTGGAGCACCTGGTCGAGCGTGAGCATGTCGCCGGGGACGTCCTCGCGGAAGACGTTCTCGAGGGCGATCGGGTGGCTCGTCGCCGGCACATCCGGCGTCGCCACCTCCGACACCTTCGCGATGTTGTCGACGATCGCGTCGAGCTGTCCCGTGAGACGCTCGACCTCCTCGGCGTTCAGCTGGATCCGGGCGAGCACGCCGAGGTGGCGCACGAGATCGGGGGTGATTTCAGACACCCGACGATTCTAGTTGGGGCCCGATCGCCCGCGAGACCCGTAGGGTGTCAGCGTGACGACCTACGACCCGCCACGTCCCTGGATCGCCAGCTACGCCGACGGGGTGCCGGAGGACCTCCCGCCCATGGAGGGCTCGCTCGTCGACATCGTGGCGACGTCGGCACGGGAGCATCCCGACGCCCCCGCCCTGGAGTTCTTCGGCCGCACGGTCTCGTACCAGCAGCTGCAGGAGCGTATCGAACGAGCCGCCGCGTACCTGCGGGATGCCGGTGTGCGCCGCGGCGACCGGGTGGCTATCGTGCTGCCCAACTGCCCCCAGCACATCGTGGCCTTCTACGCCGTTCTGCGCCTGGGGGCCGTCGTCATCGAGCACAACCCGCTCTACACGCCGCGTGAGATGCGCAAGCAGTTCGAGGACCACGGCGCGAAGGTCGCCATCGTCTGGAGCAAGCTCGTCTCGGTGCTGCTCGACTTCCCCGACGATCTGGCCCTCAACGCCGTGATCGCCGTCGACATCACCACGGCCATGCCGTTCCACATGCGGGCGGCGCTCCGCCTGCCCATCGCCAAGGCGCGCGAGTCGCGTGAGGCACTCACCTCTCCCGTGGCCCGCAATCGCGTGCACGGGTTCTGGTCGGATGCCGAACGCCACGATCCCCTGCCGGCGAGCCACGTGGGTCCGACCACGGGCGATCTCGCTCTGATTCAGTACACCAGCGGCACGACGGGCAACCCCAAGGGCGCGGCGCTCACGCATCGCAACCTCCTGGCGAACGCGGCCCAGGCGCAGGCGTGGACCCCGACGATCGAGCGCGGCGCGGGCTGCGTCGTCTACGCGGTGCTGCCAATGTTCCACGCGTACGGCCTGACCCTCTGCCTCACCTTCGCGATGTCGATGGGTGCGCGGCTCGTCCTCTTCCCGAAGTTCGATCCGGCCCTGGTGCTCGCGGTCCACAAGCGTCACCCGGCCACTCTCCTGCCCCTGGTTCCGCCGATCGCCGAGCGCCTGCTGGCGGCAGCCGATGCCGCGGGGGTGTCGCTCGCGGGCACGCGAGTCGCGATCTCCGGCGCGATGGCGCTCCCCCACGAGCTCGTCGTGCCGTTCGAGGCGTCGACGGGCGGATACCTCGTCGAGGGATACGGGCTGTCGGAATGCTCCCCCGTCCTGATGGCCAATCCCGTGGCCGAGAACCGTGTCCCCGGCACCGTCGGTCTGCCGCTTCCTGGCACCGAGTGCCGCGTCGTGGACCCGGACGAACCGACACGGGACGTCGAGCCCGGCGGGCGGGGCGAGCTGCTGGTCCGCGGCCCCCAGGTGTTCACCGGTTACTACGGCAAGCCCGAGGAAACCGAGAAGGTCTTCGTCGACGGCTGGTTCCGCACGGGCGACATCGTGACGATCGACGAGGCGGGATTCGTGCGGATCGTCGACCGGATCAAGGAACTCATCATCACCGGCGGCTTCAACGTCGCACCAACCGAGGTCGAGATCGCGCTGCGTCAGCACCCGCAGATCGCCGACGCCGCCGTCGTCGGGCTGCCCAGCGAGCATTCCGGCGAGGATGTCGTGGCCGCCGTGGTCGCCGCCCCCGGGGCGACCATCGACGAGGCCGACGTGCGGGACTTCTGCCGCGGCATCCTGACGCCCTACAAGGTGCCGCGTCGGGTGGTCGTCGTCGACGAGCTGCCGAAGTCGATGATCGGCAAGGTCTTGCGTCGCCAAGTCCGCGATCAGCTCCTCGCGGGCTGATCCCGGCCCTTCGCTCAGGCGCGGAAGGCACCCGGCTCCGGCTGCAGCCAGCGCGGCCTGCTGTATCCCTCATCCCAGGGGAAGCGACCCTCGATATCGTCGTAGATCAGCTGGAGGGCCGGGACCGAGGCGAACGGCGGCCGGTCGTAGTACGAGTTGGCCGAGAACAGCACCTCGCCGGGGTTCGGAACCTCCGCCACGCTCACGCGATGCGCCCAGCCGGGGAATGACAGCACCTCGCCGACCGTGAGATCCGACCCGGCCCGCACACGCGCCGCAACGTCGTTGATGAGAGCACCCGCGTTCGCGTCATTCAATCCGAAGACGAGGACCTCGGGATGACCGAGGCCGAACAAGCCGATCGAGTAGGCGAAGCTCGGCTGGCGGCGCGGCGGGTCGCCGATGACATACTCGGCCGCCACACCGTAACGGCGAATGGTCTCGGTGACGCGGCGGTGCTCCTGGTCGAGCCAGGCGATCTCCTGCGGGGTGAGCGGATCTGACATGCGGCCTCCTTGTGATCGTCGTCACTCTAGGTCGAGCCGCAGACACCGGTCTCGCGTCATCCCTTGTTCAGGAATCGAGGGCCGCTGGCCCCTGCTCGACGAGGAGGCGGAACTGGGCGGCATCGATGATCCGCACACCGAGCTGTTCTGCCTTGGCCAGCTTGGATCCTGCGCCCGGCCCCGCCGCGACGAAGTCGGTCTTCTTCGAGACGGACGAGCCGGCCTTTCCACCGGCGGCGAGGATCGCCTCCTGGGCGCCTTCGCGGGTGTAGCCCTCGAGCGATCCCGTCGCCACGACGGTGATGCCCTCGAGAACTCCGCCCTCGACCACGGCTGCGCCCGGTCCGGGGTGACCCGGTACCTCGAGCCGCGCCCCGGCGGCTTCCCATCGCTCGACGATCTCGCTGTGCCAGTCGACCTCGAACCAGTCGATCAGAGAATCCGCGATGATGCCGCCCACGCCCTCGACGGCCGCCAGTTCGTCCCGCGTCGCCGCACGGATCGCGGCGATCGAGCCGAACCACTGCGCGAGGGCACGCGCCGCGACCGGACCGACGTGGCGGATGCTGAGCGCGACGAGGAACCGCCACAGCTCCTTCGTCTTCGCCTTCTCGAGCTCGTCGAGCAGCTTCAATGCCTGCGCCGACGGTTGCGGTCCGGTCAGCCCATCCTTCTTCTCCGCAGCCGAGGGGTTGCGCCGGAAGGGAGCACGCCGCGCGGGTTCGCCCGTCTTCTCGTCCACACGGGGCTCGCCCGTCTCGGAGTCGCGGACGATGACCTCGATCGGCACGAGCTGATCGAGGGTGAGCTCGAAGAGAGCGGCCTCCGTCACCAGCGGCGGGCTGGCATCGCCCAACGGCTGCGTCAGGGCGGCTGCCGTGACCTCTCCGAGCGCCTCGATGTCGAGGGCGCCGCGGGACCCGACGTGCTCGACGCGGCCGCGGACCTGCGCCGGACAGGAGCGCGCGTTCGGGCAGCGGAGGTCGATGTCGCCCTCCTTGGCGGGGCGCAACGGCGACCCGCACTCGGGGCAGTTCGTGGGCATGACGAACGCGCGTTCCGTGCCGTCGCGCAACTCGACCACGGGTCCGAGTACTTCGGGGATGACGTCGCCCGCCTTCCGCAGCACCACGGTGTCGCCGATGAGGACACCCTTGGCGCGCACGACGTCCTGATTGTGCAGCGTCGCCTGCCGCACGACGCTGCCCGCGACGCGGGCGGGCGCCATCACGGCGAAGGGCGTGGCCCGGCCGGTGCGACCGACCGACACGACGATGTCGAGCAGCTTGGTGTTGACCTGTTCCGGCGGGTACTTGTAGGCGATCGCCCAGCGAGGTGCGCGACTGGTCGCGCCCAGCTCGTCGTGCAGCGCCAGCTCGTCGATCTTCACGACCACACCGTCGAGCTCGTGCTCGACGCTGTGACGGTTCTCGCCGTAGTGCGCGACGTAGCCGAGCACGCCGTCGATGCTCTCGTGCGTCTGCGAGTGCGGGCTGATGGGCAGACCCCATTCGGCCAAGAGCGCATAGATCTCGCTCTGCGACGACACGGGCGGGTTCTGCCACGCGCCGATTCCGTGCACGTAGAGCCGGAGTGAGCGGACGCGGGCCTCGGAGGCTTCGAGCTCGAGACCCGTCTTCTTATCGAGCTGCTGCCGCAGGCCCCCGCTCGCGGCGTTGCGAGGGTTCGCGAAGGCCGGAAAGCGGCGCTCGGCGCTGATGCGCGCGCGTTCCTCGTCGAACGAGCGGGAACGGGACCGCGCCTCCTCGACCACACGATCGCGCATCTCGGCCTGAAGCCCGTTGAGTTGGGCGAACTCGGCGACGGGGATGAAGATCTCGCCGCGCACCTCGACGATGGCCGGGTGCCCCTCTCCCGCGAGCCGCTCGGGGATGCCGCTGACGCGCAGGGCGTTCACGGTGACGTCCTCACCGACGCGTCCGTCACCGCGTGTCGCGGCAGATGTCAGGACGCCGTTCTCGTAGCGCAGGCTGATCGCGAGTCCGTCGATCTTGAGTTCGGAGAGCCAACGGACAGGACGGCCGGCGGACGCCGCTGCCTTGACGCACCAATCGGTCAGCTCTTCGGGCGAGAAGACGTTGTCGAGGCTCAGCATCCGTTCGGCGTGCGTGACCGGCGCGAACAGCGTCGACTCGGCGGCGCCGACCGTCTGCGTGGGCGAGTCCTGCGACTGCAGCTCGGGATGCACTCGCTCGAGCTCGTCGAGGCGACGCATCCACCCGTCGTACGTCGCATCGTCGACGACCTCGGCATCGCGACCGTAGTACGCGTCGCGCGCCGCGGTGATCCGCTCGATCAGGTCACGGGATTCTGCGCGCGCCTCGTCGAGGGTGATCTCGGGGAGTTCTCCGTCTGCCACCTCGTCAGTCTAGGCAGGGGGTACGACGCCGCGGACGGGGTTCCCGTCGGCCGGCCGGATGCGGTACGTGAACGAGCCGTGATAGCGGAAGAGCTCCCCGACCAGCCACGCCCGCACGCTCACCTCGACGCGCTGCGCCACGGCATCCGCGTGGTCCGCTGTCTCGGTCACGGCCACTCCCGCCACCGGGGGAAGCGGCAGCCGCGCCGCACCCAACCGGACGGCGAGCCCCACGGACCGCATCCGCATCCCGCGGAGGTCGGCTTCGGCGCGAAGGCGCACTTCCAGCCCGCCGCGACGACCGAGACGGTCGACGATCTCGCCGGTTCGAACGCAGCTCATCGCGTCGACCATGCGCCGCCGGGCGCCGGCGAAGAGGAAGTCGCGCTCCGCGTGGAGAGAACCGTCCCGCCGGGGCGTGTTCACGACCACGAACGGTACGTCGGCACCCCGTTCGGGGAACATCACCCCGCGCCCCGCGAACAAGCGAACGATGGGTCGCAGCCAGCGGGGACCGCAGTAGCCCGCCTCGTCGTAGACGCCCTGTCCGACCCCGACGCACCCCGCGGGTATCGAGCCGAAGTAGACGCGGAGCACGGGCGGCATGCGCGAGAGGTCCCCCCCGAGCGCGCGTTCGTATATCGACCGATGTGCGGACCATTTCCTCCGGTACTGAACATGTTCAGAAACTACTACGATGACCGTATGAGTAACACCCGCCCCCGCGCCGTCGTGGCCGGCGCCTCCGGATTCATCGGCACCGCAATCGTCGACGCGCTCACGACCGACGGTTATACCGTCGACACGATCGGGCGCGCGTCCGGCAGGACGTGGGACGATGCGGCCGCCGTGGCCCGCCTCATCGACGGCGCGGATCTCCTCGTCAACCTGGCAGGCAAATCGGTGGACTGCCGCTACACCGATCGCAACCGCGACGAGATCCTGCGCTCGCGGGTCGCGACGACGCGCGACCTCTCCGCTGCCGTCCGCCGGGCCGCACAACCGCCGCGACTCTGGGTCAACGCGTCGACCGCCACGATCTACCGTCACGCGACCGGTCGGCCGAACTCCGAATCAGACGGAGAGCTCGGGAGCGGCTTCTCCGTCGACGTGGCACGCGCATGGGAGGCGGCGTTCTTCGACGGCGAGCTCCCGCGGACGCGCCGCGTCGCCCTGCGGATGGCCATCGTCCTGGGCCCGGGGCCCGCCACCGCCATGCTGCTGACGCTGGCCCGCGTCGGCCTCGGCGGCCCGCAGATCGATGGTCCGATCATCCCGCACCGGCGCTATCGCGGCATTGGCGATCACCCGACCGGGAGCACCGCACCCTGGTATCGCACGCGCGGGCGGCAGCGGTTCAGCTGGGTGCACATCGACGACGTCGTGGGCGCGCTGCGCTGGGTCGATGCGCACGAGGACATGGCGGGAATCGTCAACGTCGTGAGTCCGCACGCATCGGATAACCGCACCCTCATGCGAGAGCTGCGCTCCACCGTCGGGGTGCCGTTCGGCGTTCCCTCCTGGCGGTGGATGCTCGAACCCGCGATGTGGCTCCTGCGCACCGAACCGGAACTCGTGCTGAAGAGCCGTTGGGTCGTCCCCGAGCGCCTCCTCGAAGCGGGGTACCGGTTCCGCTACACGGAGCTGGCCGACGCGCTGCGCGCCGCCGCCGGCTCGATCAGGCGTCGACCGGGACAGCCGAGACGGTCCGGTCGATCGTGAACTGTCCGAGAACGCGCGAGCCGTCGTAGATCACGGCCGTCTGACCCGGAGCCACGCCGTCGAAGGCAGTGTCAGGGGTCACGACGATCTCGTTCTCGGTGATCTCGGCTCGGGCCGGGACAGGATCGGCGTGCGCCCGGATCTGCGCTTCGCAGGCGAAGACGCGCTCGGACGGCGCCCGCCCGGCCCACGTGAAGCGGCCCCCCGCGATCTCAGCGGTCGCCAGCGCCTCCTTCGGACCCACCACGACACGGTTGTCCACCGGGCGCACCTCGAGCACGAAGCGGGGCTTGCCGTCCGGCGCCGGAACGCCCAGCTGGAGGCCTCGGCGCTGACCCACGGTGAACGCGTGCGCCCCCTCGTGACGTCCGACCACCGCTCCCGTGCGGTCGACGATCTCGCCCGCCTCGGCGCCGACCTTCTCGGCGAGCCACCCTCGGGTGTCGCCGTCGGGGATGAAGCAGATGTCGTGACTGTCGGGCTTCTGCGCGACCGTCAGACCACGCTCGGCCGCCTCCGCGCGCACCTCGGCCTTCGAGGGCGTCGACCCGAGCGGGAAGTAGGTGTGGGCGAGCTGCTCCGCCGTGAGCACGCCGAGGACGTACGACTGGTCCTTCGCGGCATCCGACGCGCGGTGCAGCTCGCGTCCCTCGGGGCCGTCGACCAGGAGGGCGTAGTGACCGGTGCACACAGCGTCGAAGCCGAGTTCGATCGCGCGCTCGAGGAGCGCCGCGAACTTGATCTTCTCGTTGCACCGCATGCACGGGTTCGGTGTCCGGCCGGCGCGGTACTCCGCGACGAAGTCGTCGATGACGTCATCGCGGAAGCGCTCGGAGAAGTCCCAGACGTAGAAGGGGATACCGAGGAGGTCGGCGGCGCGGCGCGCGTCCATCGCATCCTCGATCGTGCAGCAGCCGCGGCTGCCGGCCCGCAGCGTGCCGCCCGCGCGGGAGAGCGCGAGGTGTACGCCGACGACGTCGTGCCCGGCGTCGACGGCTCGGGCCGCGGCGACCGCCGAGTCGACGCCGCCGCTCATCGCAGCCAGTACTCGCATCGCCCCAGTCTACGTGCGGGCTGCACGACCGGCGCGGGCGGCGACCGCACGCCGGTGCACCTCGGGAAGGGCCGCGAGGAACGCGTCGACGTCGGCGTCGGTGCTCGTGCGCCCGAGGGTCAGACGCAGCACCGCACGGGCGTCGTCGGCGTCACGTCCCAGGGCGAGCACGACGTGCGAGGGCTCCGTGACCCCGGCCTGGCAAGCCGAACCGGTCGACACCGCGATCCCGACCGTGTCGAAGAGGAACAGGAGAGTCTCGCCGATCGTCCCCGGGAAGAGCACGTGGACGTTGCCGGGCAGCCGGTCGCGAAGATCGCCCAGGATGACCGCCGACGGCACGAGCGATCGGATGCCCTCGATCAGGCGACCGCGAAGGCGCTCGACCCGGACCGCCTCGTGGGCGCGCTCGGCCTCGGCGATGTCGAGCGCCGCCGCGAACGCCGCCGCCCCGGCGACATCCTGGGTACCTGCGCGAAGCCCCCGCTGCTGGCCACCGCCGTGCGCGAGGGGGGTCAGCTGCGCCTGGCGCGACACGACGAGCGCGCCCGTGCCCACTGGGGCGCCGACCTTGTGGCCGGAGACGGACATGGCCACGAGGCCGTCGGGCGTCGCGCCCCCGTCCCGCCACGCCGCGAAGTCGAGGGCGACGGTGCCGAGCGCCGCGACCGCGTCGAGGTGCAGCGGCACCCGCGCGTCGCGCGCCGCCCGGGCGAGCGCCGCCGCATCGTTGCGCGTTCCGACCTCGTTGTTGGCGACGAGCGCGGTCGCGAGAGCAGCGCCGGGCAGCGCGTCGGCGAACAGAGCGGGATCGATCCGGCCGACGGAGTCGAGACCGACGGGGCGCACGGCGGCACCCCAGCGCGACGCGAGCCACGCGACCGCATCGATCGTGGCGTGGTGTTCGCCGTCAGGCAGCACGATCGGCCCGGTCGCGGAGGACTCGGCGCCGGCGTGGGCGGCGAGCCAGAGCCCCTTGACGGCCAGGTTGATCGCCTCGGTCCCGCCGGACGTGAAGATCACCTCGATGGGCTCGCAGCCGAGCGCCGACGCGACCGCATCGCGCGCATCCTCGAGGAGCCGGCGCGCCGCCTGTCCCGCGCCGTGCACCGACGAGGCGTTGCCGAGCGTCTCGTGGGCCGACAGCCACGCATCGCGCGCTTCCGGGCGGAGCGCGGTCGTCGCAGCATGATCGAGATAGACGACCATCCGACCTCCCCGGGCGTTCACCGACGCTCATTACTGTAGATCGCATGCCCGACAGCACCAGCCCAGCCGGACTGCACGATCCCCGGTTCACCGACCTCGGCGTCACGCTCCGCGAGAACGGCGGCACCCTTCGGGTCTGGTCCGAGCGGGCGACATCGATCGACGTGGTGCTGTTCGATGACGACGACCTCGACTGGGCCGTCGACGAGCGACCGCTCGAGCCCGTCGGCGACGGGATCTGGGCAGCCGACATCGAGACGCTGCGGCCCGGAGTCCGGTACGCGCTGCGCGTGGATGGACCGCACGGGGCGGGCAACGTCTTCAACCCCCAGACCCTTCTGCTCGACCCGTACGCTCGCGGCGTCGTCTCGGGCGCCCCGGGTGATCACCGCTCGGTCGTGATCGACTCGGGCTTCGACTGGGGCGGCATCCGTAAACCGCGGGTCCCCCGGGACCGCACGGTCATCTACGAAGCGCACGTCAAAGGCCTCACCAAGCGGCATCCCGACATCCCCCCGGCGTTGCACGGCACATACGCCGGACTCGGTCACCCGGCGATGATCGACCATCTCCGCTCGCTCGGCGTCACGAGCGTCGAGCTTCTGCCGATCCACGCCTTCGAGAGCGAGCCGCGGCTGCTCGCTCTGGGGCTGGCCAACTACTGGGGCTACAACACGCTCGGGTTCTTCGCACCCCACGCGGCCTACGCCACGCAGGACGCGCGCCGCAGCGGCCCCACCGCCGTCCTGAAAGAGCTCAAACGCACAGTGCGCGCTCTTCACGCCGCCGGCATCGAGGTCATCCTGGACGTCGTCTACAACCACACCGCCGAACTCGAGCTGGGCGGACCGCGGTCGAGCTTCCGAGGCATCGACAACCGCGGCTACTACCGCCAGCAGGACGACGGCGCCTACATCGACGTGACCGGGTGCGGCAACTCCGTCGACACGTCGACCCACGCCGCCGCACGACTGATCCTCGACTCTGTGCGCTATTGGAGCGAGGAGGTGCAGATCGACGGGTTCCGCTTCGACCTGGCTGTGACCCTCGGTCGTGACGCCGAGCACGTGTTCAATCCGGACCACCCGTTGCTGCGGGCGATCGCCGACGACCCCATCCTGCGCGACGACAAGATCATCGCGGAGCCGTGGGACGTCGGCCTGGGCGGCTGGCACACCGGCGGGTTCGGCGACGGATGGCAGGAGTGGAACGATCGCTACCGCGACGGGGTCCGCAACTTCTGGCTCAGCGACATCGACTACCTGCGCCGAGCCGGAACCTCACCGGCCGGCGTCGGCGGACTCGCCACGCACCTCGCGGGCTCTGCGCCGCTGTTCGGCGCGAAGCGCGGTCCGCTGGCGGGGGTGAACTTCATCACCGCGCACGACGGCTTCACCCTGCGCGACCTGGTCTCTTACGACGTCAAGCACAACGACGCCAACGGCGAGCAGGGCCGCGACGGCGCAGACACGAACCGGTCCTTCAACCACGGCGCCGAGGGCGACACTGCGCTCGAGCACATCCTGTCTGCGCGGCATCGCGCGATCCGAAACCTGGTCGGGACCCTCCTGCTGTCTGCCGGAGTGCCGATGCTGACCGCCGGAGACGAGATGGGCCGCACACAACTCGGTAACAACAACGCCTACTGTCACGACAGCGCCCTGACCTGGGTCGATTGGCAGCTCGCGGACTGGCAGGTCGACCTGCTCGCGCACGTGCGGGAACTCACGCGGCTGCGCGCCGAGAACCCGGCCCTGCGCCCCGTGCGGTACGCCGCCCCCGACGACGAGGTGCCCGAGGCATCCGTCATCCAGTGGTTCGACGCGCAGGGCCAGCCCATGACGCAGGCGACATGGACCGATCCGGAGCAGCGCACCCTCCAATACGTCGCGACGTCGACCCCGGCGCACGAACCCGCCAACTGCGTGCTCCTCATCATCCACGGCCGCGAGGACGACGCCGAGGTCGTGCTGCCACCCGTCGGCGCGGCGTCATCTCTGGTGGCCCTCTGGTCGAGCGCCGACGAGCGTCCCCGAGCGAACGGCGCGCGATTCGCCCCGGGCGACCGCCTCCCCCTCTCGGGGCCGACGTTGCATTTGCTCAGAGCGGAGTGAGGCGCAAGCCCGTTTTTCGAACTCGTCCACCGCGATAGGTTCGAGCCGTGGCATCAACGACGCGCACGACCTCACCCGCCCCGTTCCGCAGCACCGCCGAGATCCCCGGCCGCCCCGCCGCGCCGCTTCCGTCGGCCGGCGACACGGTCACGGGACGCATCCCGCTCCAGCGCCCCGCCCCCTCGGTTCCGGGTGGCCGGTTCCGTCCCTCCGCCTTCGCCGGCGAAGCCGTGCCGTTCCGAGTCACGGCGTTCCGCGAAGGGCACGACGCGATCGGTGTGCATCTGCGGCTGTTCTCGCCCGATGGACGTGAGTCGTTGCACCGGCTGACGCCCCTCAACGACGGATTCGACCGGTGGTCCGTCCTCGTCGCCCCGCTCGCCGAGGGCGTGTGGCGGTTCCGCTACGAGGCTTTCGGTGACGACTTCGCCACCTGGCAGCACGCCGCCGCGATCAAGATCGCCGCCGGCGTCGACGTTCCTCTGATGCGCGAGGCTGGCGCCCTCCTGCTCGTGCGCGCTGCCGCAGAGAAGTCCCGCCCCGCTGCCGAGCGCAAGATCCTCGAGAAGGCCGCCGCGAGACTTCGGGATGCCGCGGTCGACGCGGTCGATGCGCTCGCGGTCGTCCGCGACGCTGATCTCGCGCGCGTCTTCGCCGATCGCCCGCTCCAGTCGCTCGTGACGGTCGGCGACGAGCACGAGCTGCTCGTCGAACGCGAGCGCGCGGGCGTCGGCGCCTGGTACGAGTTCTTCCCCCGCTCCGAGGGCGCCGAGCGTCTCTCCGACGGCTCCGTCCGCAGCGGCACGTTCGTCACCGCGCGAGACCGCCTGCCCGCCGTCGCCGCCATGGGGTTCGACGTCCTCTACCTGCCACCCATCCACCCGATCGGGCGCACTCACCGCAAGGGGCCGAACAACACCCTGACCGCCGGCCCGGATGATCCGGGCTCGCCCTGGGCGATCGGCGGCCCCGAGGGCGGTCACGACGCGGTGCACCCCGACCTCGGGACGCTCGAGGACTTCCGCGGCTTTCTCGCCGCGGCCTCCGGCGCGGGCCTCGAGGTCGCGCTCGACCTCGCGCTGCAGGCATCCCCCGACCACCCCTGGGTCGCGGAGCATCCCGAGTGGTTCACCACGCTGCCCGACGGCTCGATCGCGTACGCCGAGAACCCGCCGAAGAAGTACCAGGACATCTACCCGGTCAATTTCGACAACGACCCCGCGGGCATCCGCGCCGAGGTGCTGCGGGTCGTGCGCCACTGGATCGCGCAGGGCGTGCGGATCTTCCGCGTCGACAACCCGCACACCAAGCCTCTGCAGTTCTGGGAGTGGCTGATCGCGACCGTTGCCGACGAGACGCCCGGCGTCGTCTTCCTGGCGGAGGCGTTCACCCGCCCCGCCCCGATGCAGGGCCTCGCGATGGCCGGGTTCCAGCAGAGCTACTCGTACTTCACGTGGCGGAACACCAAGGAGGAGCTCGAGGAGTTCCTGACCTCGGTCGCCCACGACACGGCCGACTTCATGCGTCCGAACCTCTTCGTGAACACCCCCGACATCCTCACCGAGTACCTGCAATACGGCGGCCGCCCCGCCTACAAGATCCGCGCCGGGATCGCCGCCACCGCGGGGGCGTCCTATGGCGTGTACGCGGGGTACGAGCTCATCGAGAACGTCGCGCGCCCGGGGTCGGAAGAGAACATCGACAACGAGAAGTACGAGTACAAGTTCCGCGATTGGGCGGGCGCCGAGGCACGCGGCGAGTCGCTCGCTCCCTACCTCACGCGCCTCAACGAGATCCGGCGCACCCACCCCGCGCTCCGTCAGCTTCGGAACCTCTCGTTCCACTGGTCCGACGACGAGGCGATCGTGGTCTTCTCCAAGCATCTTCCCGGCGCACTGGCGGCCGACGGCAGGGACGACACGATCCTCGTCGTCGTCAACGTCGACCCGCATTCGGCACGCGAGACGACGGTCCACCTCGACACGTCGGTCTGGGGCGTCGCCCCCGGCGACGAGTACGAGGTCGAGGATCTGCTCACCGGCGCCGTCTGGACCTGGAACGACCACAACTATGTGCGGCTCGACGCCTTCGCCGAGCCCATGCACATCCTGCACGTGAAGGAACGCCGATGAACGCCCCCGCAGACCACGTCCTCGACTCGGTCGCCACCGGCTCGTACCACGCTCCGCACGACGTGCTCGGCTCGCACCAGACCGAGGACGGCTGGGTGATCCGCGTGCGCCGCCCGCTGGCTCGCACGGTCACCGCCGTTTTCGCGAACCAGCCCGAGGCTTCGTTCCGCCACCTCCGCGCCGGCGTGTGGGAAGCGGCTCTCGACGAACGCCCTGAGGCCTACCGGGTCGTGGCCACATACGATGAAGCGCCAGCCTGGGTGTCCGATGACCCGTACCGTCACCTTCCGACGATCGGCGAGCTCGACCTGCACCTCATCCGCGAAGGTCGCCATGAAGAGCTCTGGCGCGTCCTCGGCGCTCATGTCCGCCTGCACAACGGCGTCCCGGGGGTGTCGTTCACCGTCTGGGCGCCCAACGCGCGCGCGGTCCGGGTGATCGGTGAGTTCAACGGCTGGGACGGCCAGGGCCACGCGCTGCGTTCGATGGGCGAGTCCGGGGTCTGGGAGCTCTTCGTTCCGGGGCTGAACGCCGGCGCTGTCTACAAGTTCCAGATCCTCACGGCCGACGGTGCATGGATCGATAAGGCCGACCCGATGGCCCGCCAGTCGGAGGTGCCGCCCGCGACCGCGTCGATCGTCGCCGCGAGCTCCTACGAGTGGGAGGATGCCGCGTGGCTCGATCGGCGCAGCACGTCGACGCCCGTCTCCCAGCCGATGTCGGTCTATGAGGTGCACCTCGGGTCGTGGCGTTCTGGACTCGGTTACCGAGACGCCGCCGGCCAGCTCATCGACTACGTTCGCGAACAGGGCTTCACCCATGTCGAGTTCCTGCCGCTGGCCGAGCACCCGTTCGGCGGCTCGTGGGGTTACCAGGTGTCGGGGTACTACTCCCCGACCAGCCGCTTCGGCTCACCCGATGATCTGCGCTACCTCATCGACCGGCTTCACCAGGCGGACATCGGCGTCATCATGGATTGGGTCCCCGGGCATTTCCCGAAGGACTCGTTCGCGCTGGCGCGATTCGACGGGCAGCCGCTGTACGAGCACCCGGACCCCCGCCGCGGCGAGCACCGCGACTGGGGAACGCTGATCTTCGACTACGGACGCAACGAGGTGCGCAACTTCCTCGTCGCGAACGCCCTGTACTGGTTCGAGGAGTTCCACGTCGACGGCCTCCGGGTCGATGCTGTCGCCTCCATGCTCTACCTCGACTACTCCCGCGAGGAGGGGCAGTGGGAGCCCAACGTGCACGGCGGGCGTGAAAACCTCGAGGCCGTCTCGTTCCTCCAGGAGGTCAACGCGACCTCGTACAAGCGCTACCCCGGCATCGCCATGATCGCGGAGGAATCCACGAGCTTCCCGGGCGTGACCGCACCGACGGAGTGGGGCGGCCTCGGCTTCGGGTTCAAGTGGAACATGGGGTGGATGAACGACTCGCTGCAGTACATCAAGCGAGACCCGATGTACCGGGGCCACCACGAGGGTGAGCTGTCGTTCTCATTCGTCTACGCGTTCAGCGAGAACTTCGTCCTGCCCATCAGCCACGACGAGGTCGTGCACGGCAAGGGAAGCCTGTTCACCCGGATGCCCGGCGACCACTGGCAGAAGCTCGCCAACATGCGCGCCTACCTCGCGTACATGTGGGGACATCCGGGCAAGCAGCTGCTGTTCATGGGGCAGGAGTTCGGGCAGATGTCGGAATGGTCCGAATCACGCGAGCTCGACTGGTGGATGCTCGACCAGCCGGCGCACCGTGGGCTGCACGCGTTCGTTGCGGACATGAATCGCACGTACCGAGACCAGTCCGCCCTCTGGTCCCGCGATTCGGACGGCGAGGCCTTCAGCCGTCTCGGCGCGCCCAACTGGAACCCGAACGTCATGGCGTTCGCGCGCCGCGACAACCACGGGAACACCGTCGCGGTGATCTGCAACTTCTCGGGAGTACCGCTGCACGACTACACGCTCGAATTGCCGGCGGATGGCGCGTGGCGCGAGGTCCTCAACAGCGACGCCGAGGCATACGGGGGTTCCGGCGTGGGCAACTTCGGCACCGTGCACGCGACCGACGGACGAGCGACCATGGTGATTCCTCCGCTCGGCGTGTTGTGGCTGCACCACGCTCCCGACACCGCACCTGGGGTCTCGGAAGACTGAACGAACGCCACGGGCCCGGGGTATGTCACCAACGGTGTCACCCCGGGCCCGCGGCGTTCGCCTCAGAACATCAGAGAGGTGAGCCGCCGGCGCGCGCTGACGACTCGCGGGTCGGCGTCTCCCACGAGGCCGAACAGCTCGAGGAGCCGGTCGCGCACCGTCGATCGAGCATCTCCGTCGAGCGCGGCGAACAGATCCAGGAGTCGGCCGAACGCGTCGTCGACGTGACCACCGGCGACATCGAGGTCGGCGACGCGCAGCTGCGCACTGACATCGTGCGGCGCGGCTGCGGCTGCGGCGCGGGCCTCACCGAGGTCGACGCCCTGCACGCGGTCGAGGAGCTTGACCTGTCCGAGACCCGCCTGAGCGTCGGCGTCGCGCGGGTTCTCCGCGAGCGCCCGCTCGTAAGCGCTGATCGCACGCGGGTAGTCGCCCGCTTCGATCGCAGCGAAGGCTTCCGCATGCAACGGGGGCAGCGGCGGCTCGGCGGCCTCTTCCGGTGCGTCCGTCTCCCCTTCCAGGGGAACGGTGCCGGTGACACCGTGCTGAGACGCGAGTTGAAGCAGCTGCGCGAAGACCTCGCGCACCTGCTGTTCGGGCACTGCTCCGGTGAACAGCGGCACGGGCTGCCCTGCCACCAGCGCGACCACCATCGGGATCGACTGCGCGCGGAACCCTTGCGCGAGCTGCGGGTTGGCGTCGACATCGACCTTCGCGAGGACGACGCGACCGGCCAGCTCGGTGACGACCTTCTCGAGCACGGGGCTCAGCTGCTTGCACGGGCCGCACCATTCCGCCCAGAGATCCACGACGACCGGTACCGTTCGCGAGAGCTCGAGCACCTCGCCGAAAGTCTGGTCGGTTACGTCGAAGATCAGGCGCGATGCGCTCTCGGACGGCTGCCCGGCGGGTGATGACGCGGGCGCCGGAGCCGTGGGGCGGTTACGCAGCGACGACAGATCGAGCGCGCCACGGAGCACGGCGTTGGAGGAAGGATCACTCATTCATACGACCTTTGCTGAGAGGACATTGGAACGGTAGCCGAGGAACTGGATCGGCTCGGATGAACCGGCGCCGGGCACGAAGAAGAACAGCTGGTCCGCGTACGTGGTGGTGAAGCCGGTGGACGACTGCGACACTCCTGTCAGCGCGCTCGCGACCGGGTTGGTATCGGGCACGTTGATCACGGCATCCGGATTGCTCGGCTTGAAGGTGTGGTCCTCTGTGATGGTCACCGCCACGACAGCGCCGCTCTCGAGCGTCTGGAGGGCGATCGGCGGCTGCGTCCCGGCCTGGGTCGTGAACGAGACCGTGCCCGTCTCCGCACCCGTCTGGTTGAAGTCGTTGACGATCTGCTCGCGGTTGGAGGTGACGCCCGCGCGGAAGGCGTCACCGTCCGCTTCGAACAAGCCCGCATACGGACTCGCGTCGCCGTTGGTCAGCAGGTCGGCGTATGCGGCCGCGAGGTCCTTCGGCGGCAGGACGAGGAACGGCGAGTCGGGCGCCACCTGCGCGGCACCCAGGTACGCCGGTGCGAGTTCCGGGAACGAATCGGTCGCCAGCTCGGCGATGTAGCCGAGCTTGTAGTTGGACCAGGGATCCTGCTGACTGACCGTCATGATCGTGTCAGCTGCGCCCTCGCCGCCGTCGACGACCGCGAGGAAGGTACGCGGCCACTTCTCGAACGTCTCCGGCAAGAGGATCTCGAGGGGTTCCGCCGGGATGGGCGGCAGCGGGGCACGATCGGTGATCTTGGAGCGGAGGGTGTAGTTGGTCTCGCGCTCCGCGAGCGCCGGCCCCGCGAGCCGCGTGCCGGCGAGGGCGGCGTCAGCGCTCGCGTCGGCGGTCGAGACGTCTTCCGCGATACGCGTGAGGATGCGCTCGGCCTGCTGCTGGGTCACCGCCGGCGGCGCCTGATCGGGGTCGGCGACGACCGTCGTCGTCGGCGAGGGAGTCGGGCTCGGGGCCAACTGGGGCCAGGCGTCCGCCGAGCACCCCGTCAGCGCCACGAGGGAAACCAGCGGGAGTGCCAGGAGAGCCTGACGCCCGCGTGTCAGGCGGCGTCGCGGCGGCGTGGACGAGATGACGCCCTTCGCTTCCGCGTCCGTCGCGAGATCGATGGGCTGAGTGGCGCTCATCGGAAGCCCCTTCCGTCGCGGACCGCGCGAGCGACGCAGATGGCGCCAGCCGAGCGCGTACATGACGATTCCGAACGCGAGGAGGATCCCACCGGCCACGATCAGCGGGCCGGCCCAGGGCGTGTTCGACTCGATCGGCCACGTCACCTGGATGTCGGCGGGCGCGGGCGCGGTGCCGTCCGATGCGATCAGGACGCTCATGTCCTGCGGCAGCTGCAGGGATGTGGTCAGCGCGTCATCGCGCTGGAACTCTTCGAGCCAGAGATCCGACCCGACCGGTGACGGCATCGCCGGGATGTTGCCGTCGGCATCCGGCGTC
Organism: Microbacterium sp. H37-C3; assembly: GCF_027157935.1. Taxonomy (NCBI): domain Bacteria; kingdom Bacillati; phylum Actinomycetota; class Actinomycetes; order Micrococcales; family Microbacteriaceae; genus Microbacterium; species Microbacterium sp. H37-C3. The sequence goes on from NZ_JAPVLR010000001.1 coordinate 483,757, forward strand.
GGCGCGGACGAGGCCGCGACCTGGGACGTCGTGATCGCCCCCTCGGCGTCGACGCCGAGGCGCGTGTAATCGGTGCGCGCGAGCCACGCGGTCACGTCGGACGTGCGGCCGTATGCGGCGAAGACGGTCCCGGTGCCCTGAACGCTCAATGCCTGCGCGCCGGGGCGCGAGGTGAGCACGGCGCCGTCGATGAGGGTGAAGGGGGCGTCACCCGTCACCGTCACCGACTCGGTGACGGTCTCGGGCCCGCGCAGGATCGTGCGCTGCGCGATACCCGCCCCGATCATGACGGTGGCCAGGACGAAGGCGACAACAGCCCACACGAAACGCACGAAGAAACACCTCTCCACATTCGGAACGGGACCACCGAACGCTTGATCGACGTTCCAGAGTATCCAAAACGACCTGAAAGGGTCGTGAAAGGGGCGCCTCCCAACGAAAGTTCGCGCGGCTCGTAAAGTGAAGTGATTCGACCCCGGAGGCGTTCGTGAAGATCCAGAACCCGTTTCGCACTGCGCTGATCGCCACGCTCGGCGTCGGCGTCGGCATCGTGATCATCGGGGGCATCCAGACCCTCTCGACCATCCTTCTCTATGTCGGCACCGCGCTCTTCCTCGCTCTCGGGCTCGACCCGGTGGTCTCGTGGCTCGAGCGGCGACGCCTACCACGGTGGGCAGCGCTCCTGATCACCTTCGCAGCACTGCTCGCGGCCTTCGCCGGCATCATCCTCATGGTCGTGCCGATCATCGTCTCGCAGATCTCGCAGCTCGTGGCCGCCATCCAGGACCTCGTCACCAACGGCGACTGGGACCCGGTCAACGCCGTCAAGGACTGGCTGACCGTCACCTTCCCGCAGCTGAACGTCGACGAGCTGTTCCAGTACCTCTCCGACTGGTACAACTCGCTCGACATCGGGGCGATCGGCGGGTCGATCACGGGCTCGATCATCCTGATCGGCGGTGGCATCATCAGCGGGTTCACCGGCGCGGTCATCGTGCTCATCCTGACGATCTACTTCACGGCGTCGACCCCGAACCTGAAGGCTGCGGTCTATCAGCTCGTGCCGGCTTCGCGACGGCCGCGCTTCATCGACCTGGCCGAGCAGATCACGGCATCCGTCGGCTTCTACGTCATGGGCCAGGTGTCCCTGGGCGTCATCAACGGTGTGCTCAGTGCCATCTTCCTGAGCGTGATCGGAGCCCCCTTCCCCGCGGTACTCGCGGTCATCGCCTTCTTCTTCTCGCTCATCCCCCTGGTGGGAACCCTCACCGGGTCGGCGATCATCGTGCTCACCTGCCTGATACCCGGACTCGCAGAACCCCAGACGGCACTGTGGGCGGCGATCTGGTACCTCGTATACATGCAGGTCGAGGCCTACCTCATCTCGCCGCGCATCATGAACCGTGCCGTATCGATCCCCGGCGCGGTGGTGGTCATCGCAGCCCTCGCCGGAGCCGCGCTGGGGCAGCTCCTCGGAGCGCTCGTGGCGATCCCGGTGGCAGCCAGCATCCTGATCATCTACCGCCAGGTCGTGATCCCGCGGCAGAACGAGCGCTGACGCTCAGGAGGCGTCGTCCGCGGCCTGATCGTCGTCCCACTCTTCGGCGAGCGGCAGCGCGTCGGGGTTGACGGCCGCGACGATCTCGGTGAGCACCCGACGAGTCTGGTTCTCCCCCACCCATAGGTGCTTGCCGCCTTCCACGGCGATGAGCGTCGCATGCGGGATCGAGGCGAAGCGCTGACGCGCCTCGTCCGGGCGGAGGTAGTCGTCGAACTCGGGCACCACGATGACGACTCGCCGATCGTCGCCTGCCCAGGCAGCGACCTCGTCGGCTGTGGCCCGGTGCAACGGCGGCGAGAGGAGAACGACGCCCTCGATATCGTGGTCGCGCCCGTATTTGAGGGCGAGCTCGGTCCCGAAGGACCAACCGACCAGCCAAGGACGCGGCAGGCCCCGATCGCGCACGAACGCCATCGCCGCCGCGACGTCGAACACCTCGCCGACGCCGCCCTCGAACGTCCCCTCGCTGGTCCCCCGAGGCGACGTCGTTCCTCGGGTGTTGAAACGCAGCACGGCGAGGTCGGCGAGGGCGGGGAGGCGCCCGGCCGCCTTGCGCAGGATGTGCGAGTCCATGAATCCGCCCGCCGTCGGAAGCGGATGCAGGGTGACGAGCGTCGCTACCGGTTCGCGATCCTGTGGCAGCGCGAGCTCGCCGACCAGGGTCAGCTCGTCGAGCGTGCGGAGCTCGATGTCCTCACGACGTGCGGGGAGCTGAACGGGTCCGCGGATTTCGAAGCTCATGCGATCCTCCAACATGCCGAATGCCAATGACGACGCGCGGCGAGGTCCGCGGCGTCGCCCAGAACACCGTCCGCCCGCCACGCGACCACATGCGCCGTGGCGGGCGCGATGTCACGCCCGCAGCCCGGACACGTATAGGTCTTCTGCGCTTGCGCCGCTGACACCGGCTGCACGGTCCATTCGACGCCACGTCGCGTCTCGGAGCGCTTCCAGCCGCTCAGCAGCCGCTCGAGCGAGTCGTCGCGCGGTTCCGGCCGTCGCCTGTTGGAACGGGGCATGACGGGCGCAGTCACCACCAGTGGTTGCTGGACCAGAAGGCATACGCCTCGCTCCAGCTGCCGTAACGTCCGACGGCGTAGCCGTTCGCCCACGTGAGGTTGTCGACGGGGTCGTACCCACTGCCCGGCACCTTGCTGCAGGGATAGGCCTGAACGAGACCGCAGGCCCCCGACGAAGCGTTCGTCGCGTTCGGGTTCCAGCTGCTCTCGCGCGACACGATGTAGTCGACGTAGCCCCAGTCGCTCTCCGGGATGCCGGCGGCGCTCAGCCAGTCGGCGGAAGATCCCCCGCCGGAGTACAGGACCGGCGCTGCGCGCGACGTCCCGGTGCTCTCGCCTTCCACCGGGGTGGGGGTCGGGGTGGGGGTCGGCGTCGGCTTGGGAGCGACGTACACGGTGAAGCCGCTGCGATCGAGCTGAGCGGGCGTCGTCGCCGTTCCGTCACCGGACAGCGCCTGCGCGTCGCCGCGCGACTCGGCCCACAGCGAGACGACTTCGACGGGCTTCTCCTGGGCGACCGCGAGTGCGGTGCCGAGCGGTGCCAGAGCGCCGCCCGCCATACCGAGCGCAGCGACCGCGGCGAAGACGGAGGACACACCGCGACGTCGCGACCAGCGCGCGGAGACCGGCGTGCTCCGGCGACGAGCCGGGACGCGCGACGTGCGCCGGGAGACAGTCGAGCGGGAAGTCACAATGCCCTCGAGTTTAGCGAGGCGTGCAGCTTCTCTCCATCAGACTCACCCAATGGCGAGAATCACCGACACCACGCCGTCGAGAACGGCATCGACCTGCGCTTCGCGGTAGCCTCCGCGCTGCATGCGGAACGCGACCGATCGCACCTGCTCGACGGTCAGCGGTTCACCCGATTCGAGGTAGCGGGCGATGCGGTCGGCCACGAGATCGACCTCGTCCATGCGATAGCCGTACGACAGCACACCCACGCGATCGAACCTCCGCCGCTCGGGACGTGACAGCCGGTCGAGGATCTCCTGGGCGAGATTGCGTGAGCGGCCGACCCAGGCGCGTGCGCCCGCACGTGACAGGGCACGTTCCCGCTCGCGCGCCGCGAATGCGTCCTCGATCCGTCCGATCGCGGCGTCGACGGGGGCGACGGAATACCCGCCGCGCACGAGCGGGAAGGCGGTCGCGCGAATCGCGGCGGAGTCGAGGTCGTCCTCCTCGGACGCCTCGAACGCTTCGCGAGCGCGCCGCAGGAAGGCATCCACAGCGGCTTGGTCGTATCCCTTGGCTCGTCCCGGCACCTCGGGGAACGGGCTCGCGGACAGGGAGGTATCGGTCGAGGTCATGACATCACCAGAGGGGACAGAGCGTGGAAGAGGACGAGCGCGACGACGGTGGACGGCAGGATCGAGTCGAGTCGGTCGAGCACTCCCCCGTGGCCCGGCAGCCACGAGCTCATGTCTTTGATGCCGAGATCACGCTTGATCATCGACTCAGCCAGATCGCCGACCGTGGCGGAACCGAGGATGACGATACCGATGATGACGCCGGTCCACGCCGGGAGTCCGAGAAGCAGCCAGGCGAACCCGACAGCGACGAGCATCGCGACCACGCCCGCGCCTGCGAAACCCTCCCAGGTCTTCTTCGGGCTGATTCGCGGGGCCATTGGATGCTTGCCGAAGGCGAGCCCCGCGGCATAGGCGCCGGTGTCCGCGCCCACCACGACGGCGATCATCGCGAGGACCCAGAACTCTCCGCCGTCCTCGCGCAGGAGGATGAGCAGCAGGCTTCCGAGGAACGGGACGTAGAGCTGAACGAACCCGCTGATGAGCACGTCGCTGAGCACCTGGCCGTAGCGACGGCTCTCGCCGCTCACCATCTGCGCCATCAACCGCCAGACGATCACCGTGACGACGGCGGCGAAGACAACGACCCAGTGCGTGCCGGCATCGAGGAGGAAGCCCGCCGCCAGCACCGCGGCGCCGGCGACCAGCTGTGGAGCGACGTCCACGCGTCGTCCCGCGGCCTGCAGGGCTCGGACGAACTCGAAGACGCCGAGCAGCGCGACGGGGATCGCGAAGAGGACGAACACCCATTTCACGAAGATGAGCGACCCGATCACGACGACGCCGATGGCGACCCCGATCAGGATCGCGACGAAAAGATTGCGTCCGGTCCGCGCGTTGATGCGCTCGTTCGCCTGCTCGAAGTCGGCCCGAGCTCGGCCGATGTGCTGTTCGAACTCCGTTCGCGCGGCACGCACCTGATTCTGAAACGCCGAATCACCGTGCTCGCGCGAACGGGACCGCTCCCGCTCGGATCGAGACGGGGCGTCGTCGCCGGGTGCGCTCATCGGTCTCAGACCTCGAGAAGTTCGGCCTCTTTGCGCTTGAGCGCGTCGTCGATGAGGTCGACGTGTGCACGCGTCAGACCGTCGAGTTCCTTCTCCGCACGCACCAGCTCGTCCTCGCCGACCTCGCTCTTGAGACCATCGAGCTCGTCCTTGGACTTCCGCCGGATGCCGCGCAGGTGGACCTTGTGGTCCTCGCCCTTCGAACGGACGAGCTTGACGTACTCCTTGCGGCGCTCCTCCGTGAGCTCGGGCATGGTGACGCGCACGATGTTGCCGTCGTTCGTCGGGTTCACGCCGAGGTTGGGGGTGTCGCGGATCGCCTGCTCGATCGCCTTGAGCGCCGACTTGTCGTACGGCGTGACGATGATCGTGCGGGCCTCGGGGTTGTTGAGCGACGCGAGCTGCGCGAGCGGAGTCGGCGACCCGTAGTAGTCGACGAGGATCTTCTGGAACAGCGCCGTGTTGGCGCGCCCCGTGCGCACGGTGGAGAAGTCCTCCTTGGCCGCCTCGACGGCGCGTTCCATGCGGGCTTTCGTGTCAGCGAGGATCTCGGGGATCACGTCACTCCATTCGTCGGTACGTCCGGTCAAGTCTAGTCTGCAGGCGGGCGGGGCTCAGACGGTGACGAGCGTGCCGATGCGCTCGCCCAGCAGTGCGCGCGTGACGTTCCCCGCCGGCTCCATGCCGAAGACGCGCATGTCGATGCCATTGTCCATGCACAGGCTGAATGCGGTGGAGTCCACGACCTTGAGCCCCTGTTGCAGCGCCTCGCCGTAGGTGATCTGCTCGATCCTCTCCGCCGTGGGGTCCTTCTTCGGGTCGGCCGTGTAGACCGCGTCGACACCGTTCTTGGCCACCAGGACCTCATCGGCCTTGATCTCGAGGGCGCGCTGCGCCGCCACCGTGTCGGTGGAGAAGTAGGGCAGACCGGCGCCGGCGCCGAAGATGACGACGCGACCCTTCTCCATGTGGCGCTCCGCGCGACGGGGAATGTACGGCTCAGCGACCTGCGTCATCGAGATGGCCGACTGCACGCGCGTTGCGGCGCCGGCCTGCTCGAGGAAGTCCTGCAATGCGAGGGCGTTCATCACGGTGCCGAGCATGCCCATGTAGTCGGCGCGACCGCGGTCCATCCCGCGCTGGCTCAGCTCTGCGCCTCGGAAGAAGTTCCCGCCGCCGACGACGATGGCGACCTCCACCCGGTCGGCGGCCTCAGCGATCTCGCGGGCGATCTGCCCGACGACATCCGGGTTCACGCCCAGCTGGCCGCCACCGAATGCCTCGCCCGACAGCTTCAGCAGGACGCGACGGCGCCCGGTCTTCTCATCGTTCATCGTGTCCCTCTCATCGCTGTGTTGCAGAGTATCGCCCGGATGGGCATGGAAAAGGCCCGCATCCGAAGATGCGGGCCTTTCGGGCTGTTACGCGCCGACCTTGAACCGAGCGAAGTCGGTGATGGTGATGCCGGCGTCCTTCGCGACCTGCGCGACGGACAGCTTGTTGTCCTTCGCGTAGTCCTGGTCGAGGAGAGCGACCTGCTTGAAGAACGCACCCACGCGGCCCTCGACGATCTTGGGAAGGGCGGCCTCGGGCTTGCCCTCGTTGCGGGAGATCTCGGTGACGATCTCGCGCTCCTTCTCGACGTCGGCCTCGGGAACGTCCTCGCGCGACAGGTAGCTGGGGTTCGCGAACGAGATGTGCTGCGCGATCGAGCGGGCGGTCTCCGCGTCCGAGCCCGAGTACGCCACGACGACGCCGATCTGCGGGGGCAGGTCCTTGCTCGTCTTGTGCAGGTAGATCTCGAACGCGTCGCCGGTCAGCGTGCGCACGCGACGCAGCTCGACCTTCTCGCCGATGATGGCGGCCTCATCGTTGATGAGCTGCTCGATCGTCTGGCCCGACGCGTCTGCGGCGAGGGCAGCCTCGACCGAGTCGGCGGATGCCGCGGCGGCCGCGTCTGCGACCTTGTCGGCCAGAGCGATGAAACGGTCGTTCTTCGCGACGAAGTCGGTCTCGCATGCGAGCTCGACGAGGGTGACCTTCCCGTCCTGCTCACGCGCGACGACGAGGCCCTCGCTCGTGGAGCGGTCGGCACGCTTCGCGTTGCCCTTCGCACCCTTGAGGCGGAGGATCTCGACGGCCTTCTCGACGTCGCCGTCGGCCTCTTCGAGGGCCTTCTTGGTGTCGACCATTCCGGTGCCGAGCTGCTCGCGCAGAGCCTTGATGTCGGCGATGGTGAAGTTTGCCATGAGTGGCGGCTCCTTCTGTCTGTATGAAATCTCGTGGATGCCGATCGGCGCGGCCGGGCTCAGCCGCGGCCGCGCCGATCGTAGCGGGTCAGGAAGACGCGCTGATTACTTCTCGGTGGCCTCGGCGGCGACGGCCTCGGCCTGCGCCTCAGCACCGGCCTCGTCGGCGGGCGTCTCCGTCGCGGCGACCTCAGCGTCAGCGCCCTCGACCGGGGCGTTCTCGGCGGTAGCGGTCTCTGCAGGAGCGCTCTCGAGCAGCTCGCGCTCCCAGTCGGCGAGGGGCTCGGCCTCGGCCGACTCGTCGGACGGCTGGTGGCGCTGGATGAGGCCCTCCGCAGCAGCGTCGGCGACGATGCGCGTGAGCAGGCTCACCGAACGGATCGCGTCGTCGTTGCCGGGGATGGGGTACTGGAACTCGTCGGGGTCGGCGTTCGTGTCGAGGATGCCGATCACGGGGATGCCGAGCTTCTTGGCCTCATCGATCGCGAGGTGCTCGCGCTTGGCGTCGACGACCCAGATGGCCGACGGGGTCTTCTGCAGGTTGCGGATACCGCCGAGCGACTTGTGCAGCTTGTCGAGCTCGCGCTTCTTGAGCAGCAGCTCCTTCTTCGTGAAGCCGCTGGCTGCGGGGTTCTCGAAGTCGAGCTCCTCGAGCTCCTTCATGCGGGCGAGGCGCTTCGAGACCGTCTGGAAGTTGGTCAGCAGACCACCGAGCCAGCGCTGGTTCACGTAGGGCTGACCCACGCGGGTCGCCTGCTCGGCGATGACCTCCTGCGCCTGCTTCTTGGTGCCGACGAAGAGGATGGTGCCACCGTGGGCGACCGTCTCCTTGACGTACTCGTAGGCGCGGTCGATGTACGACAGCGACTGCTGCAGGTCGATGATGTGGATGCCCGAGCGCTCGGTGAGGATGAAGCGCTTGACTTTCGGGTTCCAGCGGCGGGTCTGGTGCCCGAAGTGGACGCCGCTGTCGAGCAGCTGGCGAATGGTGACGACGGCCATGGCCGTTCTCCTTCTGTTTCGGTTGATTCGCCGGGCCGACGGCCCGGTACTCCTGGCGCCCGACACACTTCCGCTCGCCGCCGGAGCGGGAGACCTGGGGAAGATGCGCCACGATCGGGAACCGATCGCTCAGGGCACGCGTAGTCACCTCGACGAGCGAGGCGCGGTGATCAGTGTAGCAGTGAGCCGCTCCTCCCCGACGCTGCGTGCGAACGGTTTGCCCACGTGTCGCGGCCGACGTCGCTGCGGCGGACGAACGGGACTCGAGACTCGACTCGTGACCCGTTCCCCGGCCGCCCTGCTCGCAGCAGCGCTCCTCATCGTGAGCACGTTTCTTCCCGACGCCGTCGCGCCAGGTGGTGAGCCGCGTCCCTCACCCGGCTGGACCATGCCGCTGCGCGGAGCCGCGGTCGCGCGAGGCTTCGAAGCTCCGGCACATGAGTACGCTCCCGGGCATCGAGGGGTCGACCTCGCCAGCGGGGGCGCGGTCGAGGTCGTCGCGCCGGCGAACGGTGTCATCGCGTTCGCGGGGCCCGTCGCCGGCCGCCCCGTCGTGACGATCGACCACGGCGACGGGGTGGTGACCAGTCTCGAGCCGGTCGACACGGCCCTGCAGACCGGGACGGCGGTCGTTCAAGGGGAGCTGGTGGGAACCGTGGCGTCCGGCGGCCATACGGGCGACGGCACGATCCACTTCGGAGTCCGGCGTAACGGTGAGTACATCAACCCGCTCCTGATGATGGGCGGCCTCACCAGGCCGATCCTGTTGCCGTGCTGCTGAGGGTCAGTCGTTCCCGATCATGTTGCGGTCACCGCTCTGGGTGACCGCTCCCAGGCGATCCGCGTCGACGTGGTTGTCGTTGCCCGATACCGCTACGGTGCCGACCTCGTCGGCGTCGACGGAGTTGCGGTCTCCCGCGATGGTGAGGGCGCCGACCCTGGCGGCATCCACATCGGCGGATTGCCCCGTGATCTCGAGCGAGTCGACCGAGCCGAGGTCGATCTCGATGCGATCACCACTCGCGAGGACGTTTCCGACGCGCGCTCGCTCGAGGTCGACGTCGAGCGAAGCACCCTCGATGCGGACCACGTCGCACTCGCCGGCGAAGGCGAGGTCGAGGTCGGTTCCGCGGATCGCGACGACGCCGTCGATGCACGCGGGGTCGTTCGGCCCCGGCATCGCAGGAACCGTCGCGTCGGATGATGCTTCCGGCGTCGCGGCGGGCGAGGCCGAGGGAGACGCCGAGGCCTGCGGCGCCGTAGGCCGGACGATCCGGTCGGGCTCGTTCGACGCCACCGGCGCGCACGAAGCGAGCATCCCGACGAGCACAGTCGCGCCGATCGCTGCAGCAGCTCTTCTCATGCGTGCCCCCTCTTCGTGCTCCTCCGTGTGCTCTCCCAACGCTACGACGGCGGAGGGCCAGCGCACCATCATGCGCGCGGATGCGCTTGTCGATAGACGGCGGCGAGCCGTTCCCCCGACACGTGCGTGTAGATCTGCGTCGTGCCGAGGCTCGCGTGCCCGAGGATCTCCTGAACGGCCCGCAGGTCGGCACCGCCATCCAGCAGATGGGTCGCGGCGGAATGCCGCAGGGTGTGCGGCCCGACGGTCTCGACACCCAGCGCGGGGCCGAGTTTCTCCGAGACCGTCGCGTACACGGCACGCGCCGTCAGCCGACCACCGCGCGACCCGAGGAACACTGCACGCGCGGCTTCTGCTCGGCCTGCGGCGCGTGCCGCGAGCACCGGACGCCCGCGAACCAGGTAAGCCTGCAGGGCGTCGAATGCCGGACCGCCTACGGGAACGACCCGGTCCTTATCGCCCTTGCCCGTGACACGTGCCGTGCGGCGTTCGCTGTCGATGTCGTCGAGGTCCAGTCCGCATAGTTCGGACACGCGGATGCCGGTCGCGTACAGCGTTTCGAGGATCGCGTGGTCGCGGAGGAGAACCGGATCCCCGTCGGCCGCCCGCGCCCGCAGATCGTCGAGGACGGATGCCATCGTCTGAGCGGTCGCGACTTTGGGCAGGGTCCGCGCCCGCTTCGGTGACGCCAGGCGGAGGGCGGGGTCGCTGGCGATCGCGCCGCGCTCGGCCGCCCACGCGAAAAAGCCCCGGGCGGTCGCGGTACGGCGGGCGAGGGTGGAGCGCGCGTCGCCCCGTTCACTCGCGCGCCAGACCCAGTCGCGGAGCACCTCGATGTCCACCTCCGCGAGCTCGATGTCGCCCGACGCCTCAGCCAGATCGGCGAGGTCATTGCGGTAGGCGCGGACGGTGTTCTCCGAAAGCCTCCGGACGCGCAGCAGATGGTCGGCGTACGCCTCCGCCGCCTCCGAGATCAGCATGCAGCCAGCATGACCGATCCGCCGGTGCCGCCGGGCCAGGCTCGCGGGACGCCAGCCGTCAACTGCCCGCTCGACGCCACCCGCGTTCGTCGGACACGACTCGACCATCGAGCTCCAGGAGCCCCAGCCAGGCGCTCACTTCCTCGCCGGCCACGCCGGAGCGCCGAGCGATCTCTGCGACATCCCGGGGCGCTCGTGTGCTCAGCGCGTCGAGCACCCTCGTGGCATCGTCGGTGCGACCGTTGCCGTCGATAACCGCGGCAGGCCCGGGCTCGTCCGTCCATCCGAGCAACTCGCGCACGTCTTTTGCGCTCGTGACGCACCGACCGTCGTACTCGCGGAGAATGCGGTGGCATCCCGCCGACGCCGCAGAGGTGACCGGCCCCGGTACCGCACCGAGCGCCCGCCCGAGCGCCGCTGCGTGCCCCGCGGTGTTCAACGAACCCGACCGCCACCCCGCCTCGACCACCACGGTGGCATCGGAGAGCGCGGCGATGACCCGATTGCGCTGCAGAAAACGCCACTTTGTCGGCGCCGTGCCGCACGGCACCTCGCTCACGACCACACCACGGCGCGACACCTCCGTCAGCAGGCCGGCATGGCCCGACGGGTACGCCTTATCAACGCCGCCCGCGAGCACGGCGATCGTGCTGCCGCCGACCGCGAGGCAGGCTCGATGCGCCGCAGCGTCGATCCCGACAGCGGCCCCGGACACAATCGTCACCCCCGCGACGCCCAGTTCTCCCGCGATCTCTCCCGCGACCTGCACACCGTACGCGGTCGCCGCGCGCGCCCCGACGAGCGCAACCGCGGCAGCTGGCGCCGCGAGAGCGTCTGCCCGTCCTCTGGCCCACAGCGCGACCGGGGCATGGATGCCGAGTTCCTCGACCCTCTCCGGCCAGGCGGGATCACCCGGCACGATGAGCCGTACCCCGACCCGCTTCGCCCGCTCGATCGCGTAGGAGTGGTCGTCCTGCCGCGGACGCCACCGGGCACAGGCGCGGCGCCAGTCCCGCACGTCGAGGTCGAGCTCCGCCGGAGGTGCGTCCTCTCGCAGCGCGCACTCGAGGGCGCGGAACGCCCCCAGCCGCTGGATCGCGAGCCCGGCGACACCGTCTCCGGGCTCGGCCAGCACCGACCATCGGGCTCGCCCCCAGCGCTCGCGACCGCTCTCGGGATCTACGAGGCCGTCCGCGGGCACGAGCCCCGCCAACGCGCTGCGCACCTCGTCGTCGCTCACTGCTGGAGGCCCTTCTTCAGGAACAGCGCGCGCCCGACGTCACCCGCGGTCAGCCGCTCGCGACCCGCGAGGTCGGCGACCGACCATGCCACCCGCAAAACCCGGTCGTAGCCACGCAGGGTGAGCGCTCCGCGCTGGAGCGCCGCGTCGAGCGGAGCACGAACGCGCGGTTCGGGAGCGAGCGGTCCATCCCGCAGCCACGCGCCTGAGACAGCGGCATTCGTTCGCCACGGGGTCTTAGCCAGTCGCAGAGCGGCACGCGACCGCGCGGCCGCGACGTGCTCGCGCGCGGTCGCCGTCGTCGTCTGCGCAGGACCGCGCGCCGTCAGGTCGGCGAGCGACACCCGCGAAAGCGAGAGCTCGATGTCGATGCGATCCAGCAGCGGGCCCGAGAGTCGGCCGAGATAGCGGCGGATCGCGAGGGATGGGCACGAGCAATTGCCGCCACGGACGCCGTATTGTCCGCACGGGCAGGGGTTCGTGGCCAGCACCAGCTGGAACCTCGCCGGCAGAGTTGCCCGGAATCCCGCCCGGTGGATGTCGATCGACCCCGCCTCGAGTGGCTGACGAAGAGAGTCCAGCGCGTGGGCGCTGTACTCACCGGCCTCGTCGAGAAACAGGACGCCCCCGCTCGCCCGAGCGATCGCCCCCGGTCGCAGCGACCTGCTACCACCGCCCACCAGCGCCGCGACGCTCACGCTGTGATGCGGCGCCTCGAACGGAGGGACTCTGCTCAGGCTGTCGACGACGGTGCCCGACAGCGAGCGAACCGATGCGACTTGCAGCGCGGTCTCGTCGTCGAGCGGGGGCAGGATCCCCGGCAGGCGACGTGCAAGCATGGTCTTCCCGGCACCGGGCGGACCGCTCATGAGCAGATGGTGGCCGCCGGCCGCCGCGACGACGAGCGCATCGATCGCCTCCTCCTGCCCTCGGATGTCCGAGAGATCGTCGACAGGCAGCCCGTCGCCGTCATGCTCTCCGTCATCGGCGGGAACCGGCACCTCGGGTACCGCCTCGTCATCACTGTCGATCTCGAGCCCGTGCCAGCGCGCGACGCCCGCGAGGGTGCGGCATCCGACGACGCGGACCCCGTCGACGAGAGCGGCTTCTGCTCGGCAGGCCTCGGGGACGATGACCGTCCGCTTCCCCGCGCGCGCTGCGGCGATGACTGCGGGGAGAACTCCCGGTACCGGCCGCAGCCGCCCGTCGAGGCCCAGCTCGCCGATGTGGACGGTGTCGGCGAGCGACGTTGGGTCCATCGGGAGCTCCGTCGCGAGCGCCGCGACGGCGATGGCGACATCGAAGCCCGCTCCCTGCTTCGGAAGGCTCGCCGGTGAGAGATTGACCGTCACACGACGTCGTGACAGCGGCAGCCCGCTGTTCTGACAGGCGTTGTGCACGCGCTGCTGCGCCTCGGCGAGGGCCCGGTCGGCGAGACCGACGATGCGGAACGCGGGCGTCTGGTTCGACAGGTCGGCCTCGACCTCGACGAGATCGCCCGCCAGCCCCGTGAGCGAGACCGCCCAGGTACGCCCGAGGCTCACCGCAGGTCCTCGACGTGCTCGAGCACCGCCGTATCGACGTCGTCGCCGGTGATGCCGATGACGTCGAGACGAATCCGGCGACCGCGCACCTCCCCCGGGTGCGCGGCGATCCAGGCGCAGGCGAGCCGCCACAACCGGTCCTTCTTGCGTTCGTCGACCGCCTCGAACGGATGCCCGTACGCCGCGGTCCGCCGGGTCTTAACCTCGACGATGACGAGTTCGTCGCGCGATACGGCGACGATGTCGATCTCGCCCTGCCGATCGCGCCAGTTTCGGTCCAGGATGTCGTACCCGAGGCGGGTCAGGTGCCGCGCGGCCCGCTCTTCACCGGCGCGGCCCCGGTCGTCTTTCGCTGCCATATGAGCACTCTCGCGCGCCAGCCGGCGGCCCCGGGGTCACGGCTGCGCGGCCGTGCAGAACCGGCTCGACGACGGTCCTGGGGAGGAACGTCAGCTGTCGAGCGAGAGCTCGTCGGGGAGCTCGAAGTCGCGGCGCTGGAGCTCCTCGACGTTGACGTCCTTGAACGTGAGTACACGCACGGACTTCACGAAACGGTCGGCGCGATAGATGTCCCAGACCCACACGTCGTTCATCGTCAGCTCGAAGTAGAAGTCGTGCTCGGTGTCGCGCCGAACGACGTTGACGTCATTCGCGAGGTAGAAGCGACGCTCGGTCTCGATCACGTACTGGAACTGCGACACGACGTCGCGGTACTCCTTGTAGAGCGCCAACTCCAGCTCGCGGTCATAGTCTTCGAAGACTTCGTCATCCATGGTGCTTCCATCCTAGGTGGCGGCAGCACGACGTTCTCGTCCCGGCGACCCCGGGCACCGAAGTCAGAACAGCGTCGGCGCGTCGGCGATCGCCCAGGACGCCCGGTGATGACGAGACAGCCCGTGCTCCCGGATCGCGGCCCGGTGGAGAGCGCTGGCGTAACCCTTGTTCCGCGCCCACTCGTACATCGGCGTCTCGTCGTGCAGCGCGGTCATGTGGGCATCGCGCGCCACCTTCGCGATGACCGACGCCGCCGCGGCACTGGCGCAGTCACGGTCCGCCTTGATGATCGTCCGCACCGTCATGCCCGGTCCGGCCATCGGACTGACATAGTCGTGATTGCCGTCCAGGATGACGACCGTCTCAGCAGCGAAGGGATCCGCGACGCCGAGACCCTGGATCGCGCGAACCGCGGCCAGGCCGAGCGCCCGCATGATCCCCATCTCGTCGATCTCGCCCGGCGTGGCCGACCCCACCGCCGAGGCCACGACCCAGTCGGCTGCTCGCAGCGCCAGCTCTGGCCGGCGAAGCTCCGTCACGAGCTTCGAGTCACGAAGCCCTTCGGGAACGCGACGGCGCGCGCAGCGTGCGTCGAGCACGGCGGCGCCGACCGACACCGGCCCCGCCAACGCGCCCCGCCCGACCTCGTCGAGAGCGATGACGAACTCGTACTCGCGCAGCAGCCGCCGTTCGACGGTCAGCCGGGGCGCGACGACGGTCATCGTCCTTCGGGCGCGGGGACCCCCGCGAAGACGTCGTGGTGGAAGTCGATGAGGCCGAAGCGGTCGAGGGGCCAGGTGATGAGGAAGGCTCGTCCCACGACGTTGTCGAGCGGGACGAAGCCCTGCGAGGGCTGGTCGCGGTTGTAGCGCGAGTCCCGCGAGTGATCACGGTTGTCGCCGAGCACCCAGAGCGAGTTCTCGGGCACCGTCACGTCGAACGGAACCTCTTGCGGGGTCGACTGGCCGTCCGCGAGCGAGACGTACGAGGATTCGTCGATGGGAACGTCGTTCACCGTGATCTGACCGACGGCGTTGCAGCACACGACATGGTCACCCGGCATCCCGATGATCCGCTTGATGAGATGGTCCTTGCTGTCGGGAGCCGACAGTCCGACGACGGAGAGCACCCAGTCCATCCCCTCGACGAGCGGCGGACGGGCCTGCTGGACGGTGGGAGGCAGCCACCCTCCGGGATCGCGGAAGACGACGACGTCACCCCGCGCGTAGCCGCCGAATCGGGGCGTGAGCTGGTCGACGAGGATCCGGTCGTCCTTCAGCAGCGTCCGTTCCATGGATCCGGACGGGATGTAGAACGAACGGACGAGGAACGTCTTGACCAGGAACGACACCGTGAGAGCGATGGCGACGATCACGAGGATGTCGCGAAGAAGCAGGCCGAGGCGACGTGATCGTGAACGCGCGGGCTTCGGCACCTGCGCGGCAAGGTCATCGGTGGTCATTCATCGCCTCTCATCCGACTCGCCCGCCGGGGAGCCCTACCCAGGGTCGCACATTCCGCGACCATCGCCGGTCACCGCGCAGCGGAGACGACGGATGCCCCGAGCCTGAGCCCGGGGCATCCAGAGAATGCGTCGCTGCGATCAGCGGTCGCGCTTCTCCTTGATCTTCGCCTTCTTGCCGCGCAGGTTGCGCAGGTAGTACAGCTTCGCGCGACGGACGTCACCGCGCGTGACGACCTCGATGTGGTCGATCACGGGGCTGTGGACGGGGAACGTACGCTCGACGCCGACCTGGAAGCTGATCTTCCGGACGGTGAAGGTCTCGCGCACGCCGTCGCCCGAGCGGCCGATGACGACGCCCTGGAAGACCTGGATACGCGAGCGGTTGCCCTCGGTGATGTTGACGTGCACCTTGACGGTGTCGCCGGGGGCGAATGCGGGGATGTCGCTGCGCAGCGATGCTGCGTCGACGGAGTCGAGGATCTGCATGATCTGTTCTTCCTGCGACCGCCTCAGGTCGACCACGAGAGAGTTGAATAAGGATGCGGTGCCCCGGGCGCCCGCCGGGCGCCGCTCCCCTGAGGCAGAGATCTGTCAGGGCACAAGCGTTCATTCTGCCATGCCGGGCCCTGCTGACCAAAACGTCAGCCGTCGCTGCGCCGGACCTCTTCGATGATCACGACCTTCTCGTCGGCACGTCGTTCGGACGTCGGTCGCATCGCTTCGCGCAGGTACACCGGATCTGTGGCGACGGAGAACAGCGAGACGGGCCGCGCTTCGCGGAAGAGCTGCCAGAGCGACACCCAGAAGACCGCGAGGAACGCCGCGACCGCGGCGAAGAGCAGCGGCCAGAAGGCACCCTCGGGGTAGAACCCGATGACGATGATGAGCGCGTGCCACACCGTGAACACGAGGACGTCCCACCACGACAGCATCCGCGAGTGCCGAACGGTGCCGCGTGCCCGCACCAGCAGTGTCGTCACGAGCTGACCGATCAGCACCGCCGGGACCGCAATGAACAGGACCCAGAGGAACACCCAGCCGCTCGCACCCGAGATCGCCCAGCCCACGACGAGCCACAGCGGCAGCGCCAGGGCCGCGGGAAGGAGCCAATGGAAGAGCGCGCGTCGCAGCCACATGCTCCCGATGCTACGCCGGTCCGGCAGGATAGAAGCTGAAGAGAGGATCACGATGATCGAGCTGCGCACCCCTGCCGAGATCGAAGCGATGCGTCCCGCGGGACGCTTCGTGGCCGAGACGCTGGCGACCCTTCGAGACGAGACGAAGGTCGGCACGAACCTCCTCGCGATCGATCGGCGCGCGCACGAGCTCATTCGCCGCGCCGGCGCTGAATCCTGCTACATCGACTACCACCCGTCGTTCGGAGCCAGCCCGTTCGGCAAAGTGATCTGCACGTCGATCAACGACGCGGTCCTGCACGGGCTCCCCCACGACTACGCCTTGCGCGACGGCGATCTCGTCACGCTCGACTTCGCGGTCTCGGTCGACGGCTGGGTGGCCGACTCGGCCGTGTCGTTCGTCGTGGGAACGCCGCGAGACGAGGATCTCGCCCTCATCGACACCACCGAGCGCGCTCTCGATGCAGCAATCGGAGCCGCCGTGGTCGGCAACAAGATCGGCGACATCTCGCACGCCGTCGCGACGGTCGCCCGCGCCGACGGGCTGTCGATCAACACCGACTTCGGCGGCCACGGCGTCGGCCGGGAGATGCACGGCGACCCGCACGTCCCCAACGACGGCAAGCCCGGCCGCGGCTACCCGCTGCGCGCCGGCCTCGTCGTCGCGCTCGAGCCCTGGTTCCTGCAGAGCACCGACAAGCTGGTCACGGATGCCGACGGATGGACCCTCCGCAGCGCCGACGGGTCCCGCGGTGCGCACTCCGAACACACCGTGGCCATCACCGCGGACGGTCCGGTCATCCTCACCGACCGGTCGTTTCTCGGCGTCGACTGACGTGTGCCCTGGGCCGGTCCGTCGTCGGCGGCCGGCTCAGGCCTCGAGGTCTCCGGGCAGCAGGTCCGGACGGCGCTCGCGCGTCCGCTTGACCCGCTGGGCGTGCCGCCACTCCGCGACGCGGCCGTGGTGCCCGCTGAGCAGGACGTCCGGCACTTCGTGGCCGCGCCAGGACGCGGGCTTGGTGTACGAGGGGTACTCGAGCAGCCCGTCTTCGTGCGACTCCTCGACGAGGCTCTCGGGGTTGCCGACGACGCCGGGAATGAGGCGGCCGATCGCTTCGATCATCGCCATCGAGGCGACCTCTCCCCCATTGAGGACATAGTCGCCGAGGCTCATGAGCCGGACGTCGCCGAGCGTCGCCGCGTATGCGAAGACGCGCTCGTCGATCCCCTCGTAGCGGCCACAGCCGAAGACGAGGTGCGACGCTTCGCTCAGCTCGCGAGCGGTGCTCTGCGAGAACCGCTCGCCGGCAGGCGAAGGAAAGATGAACGTCGGCCGGTCGCCCGCGTCCGCGACGATGGCATCCAGCGCGAGCCCCCACGGCTCGGGCTTCATCACCATGCCGGCGCCGCCGCCGTAGGGGGTGTCGTCGACGGTGCGGTGCCGATCGGTGGTGTAGTCCCGCAGATCGTGGATGCGGACATCGAGGAGGCCGGCGCCGCGCGCTTTGCCCAGGAGCGAGACCTCGAGGACGTCGAAGAACGCGGGGAAGATCGTGACGACGTCGACGCGCACGTCAGTCCTCGGAGGAGGCGCCGTCGCCGTCTTCCACGGAAGCGGCTTCCGCGGAGTCGTCGGACTCCTCAGCGGGCAGGTCTTCGAACAGTCCCGCCGGCGGAGTCACGATGACACGACCCCCTGCGACATCCACCTCGGGCACGATCGCCTTGACGAACGGCACGAGGATCTCGGTGTCGTCGCCGTCGCGCTGGACGATGAGGAGGTCCTGCGCCGGGAGATGATCGACTCGTGCGATGCGTCCGACCCGCTCACCGTCACGCACGACGTCGAGGCCGACGAGCTGGTGATCGAACCAGGCGTCGTCCTCGACCGTGGCGTCGCCGTCCTGGTCGACCCAGAGGATGGCCTTGACCAGGCTCTCGGCGGCATCGCGGTCGTTGACGTCCTCGAGGAAGAGGACGGGGTGCGAGTTCATCCACCGGAACTCGCGGACGGTCACGGACTTGCCGTGCCAGGGAGACGCCTCGGGGACCTGCAACGTGAAGGTCGCGCCCGGCATGAAGCGGCCGTCGGGATCATCGGTGTACAGCTCGAGCTTGAGTGCGCCCTTGAGGCCGTGCGCCTTGACGAGGCGCCCGACGCGCAGCTGAGTGCGAGCGGGGTCGGCGGCCATGTCAGTCGTCCGCGACGTCGACGCGAACGCGCGTGCCGTCGGCAAGCGCGGAGATCAGCGCGCGCAGCGCCTTGGCGGTGCGGCCGCCGCGCCCGATCACCCGTCCCCGGTCGTCGGGGTGCACGCGCACCTCGAGGACCTCGCCGCGGGGCGACGAGGAGGAACGGATGACGACGTCGTCGGGGTGATCGACGATCCCCTTGACGACGTGCTCGAGCGCGGCGGACAGCAACGGATTACTCCGCGTCGGTCGCGTCGGCGGCGGGAGCCTCGTCGGCGGGAGCCTCAGCGGCGGGCTCCTCGGCCTTCTTGGCGGCCTGCGGCTTGATGACCGACTTCTTCGACGCGTCTGCGACGAACTCGCCCTTCGCCTCGGCCGTGCGAACGGTCGAGACGGCGTTCTTGTCGCCCTTGAACTTGCCCCAGTCGCCCGTGAGCTTCAGCAGCGCGGTGACCTGCTCGGTCGGCTGAGCGCCGACGGACAACCAGTACTGGGCGCGCTCGGAGTCGACCTTGATGATCGAGGGCTCCTCGGTCGGGTGGTACTGACCGATCTCCTCGATCACGCGGCCGTCGCGCTTGGTGCGCGAGTCGGCGACGACGATGCGGTAGTAGGGCGCGCGGATCTTGCCGAGGCGCTTGAGACGGATCTTGACAGCCACAATTCTCCTGAGTGGTGTGATGTGAAGTGAACGTCGCCTGGAGCGTGGGGTGCACACCCGGCGGGAGCTCTGAGGGTGGACCTTCCCGCCGGATAGAGGGTCGAGCGAGCGGTCCAACCGTCTATTTTGCCAGATGATGACGGTCGTCGCGAACCGCACCGCACCGCGTGTCAGACTGAGCCCATGACGGTCCCCTTCGCCACGTCTGCCCGCTCCTCCGTGGGGCTCGAGTGGGAGTTGATGCTCGCCGACCGCGACACCGGGGATCTCGCGCCCCGAGCGCCGGAAGTGCTCGCCGAAGTCGAGGAATCCTCCGCGCTCGAGCGCTACACGATCACGGGCGAGCTGCTGACGAACACCATCGAGGTCACCAGCGGTGTCGGCGACACCGTCGCCGCGGCGGTCGACGACATCGACGACGCGATCCAGCGAGTGCGCAAGTTCGCCGCACCGCGCGGTCTCGAGATGCTCTGCGCCGGCAGCCACCCCTTCGCCCGGTGGTACGAGCAGCAGATCACCGACAAGACCCGCTATCACAAGCTCATCGAACGCACCCAGTGGTGGGGCCGGAACATGATGATCTGGGGCATCCACATCCATGTGGGTGTCGAGGACGTGAACAAGGTGTTCCCGCTCATCAACGCGCTGTCGCTCTACCTCCCCCACCTGCAAGCCCTGTCGGCGTCGAGCCCGTTCTGGGCCGGCGACCGCACCGGGTACGCATCCAATCGCGCCCTCGTCTTCCAGCAGCTGCCCACCGCCGGCCTGCCCTGGAGTTTCACGCAGTGGAGCGACTTCGAGAACTACCTCGACGGCATGGTCCGCACGGGCGTCATGGAGGACGCGTCGGAGGTGCGCTGGGACATCCGCCCCGCGCCGAAGTGGGGAACGATCGAGATCCGCGCCTGCGACGGGATGTCGACGCTTCCCGAGCTCGCGGCCGTGGCATCCCTCGTCCAGGTGCTCACCGAGCACCTCTCACGCCAGCTCGACGAGGGGCGCGAGCTCCCCACGATCCCGCCGTGGTTCGTGCGCGAGAACAAGTGGCGCGCCGCCCGGTACGGGTTGGACGCGCGTCTGATCGTCGACG
Organism: Microbacterium sp. H37-C3; assembly: GCF_027157935.1. NCBI lineage: Bacteria > Bacillati > Actinomycetota > Actinomycetes > Micrococcales > Microbacteriaceae > Microbacterium > Microbacterium sp. H37-C3. The sequence continues at coordinate 504,348 of NZ_JAPVLR010000001.1, forward strand.
CCGATGGCACGCAGCGCCACGTCGCCGATCACCTCCGCGACACGATGGCCGAGCTCGAGCCGATCGCCGAGGAGCTGCACTGCGCACGCGAGTTCCGCGGGCTGAACACGATCCTCGATCAAGGGGCGAGCTACCTCCGGCAGACGCGCGTCGCGGATGCGGCCGACGGCGACCTGCGCGAGGTCGTCCAGCACCTGATCCGCGAGTTCCGCGACGGCCCCACGCTGCGCCAGCACCTGGCGCAGCCGGAAGTCGGCCGCTGATTCGGACCGGCTGACTCAGCCCTTGCCGAAGAGCTTCTGGATCTCGGCGAGGTCGGCCTCGCTCGGCTGAGCCTGACCGCCGGCTCCGAGACCGAAACCCGAACCGGTCGGCGCCGTCGCGGTCGCGAGGCCGGCGTTCTCTGCGGCCCGCTTCGCCGGGTTGCCCGAACGTGAACCGCCCTTGTTCTTGGCCTGCTTGCCGCGCTTGCTCGAGGCGCCGGGCTTGCCGCCCATCGGCCCCATGCCGGGGATGTTGGGAACGCCACCGCGAGCGACCGTCTTCATCATCTTCGCCGCCTGCTCGAAGCGCTGCACGAGCTGGTTGACATCGGTCACCGTCATCCCCGAACCGCGGGCGATGCGCAGGCGGCGCGAGCCGTTGAGGACCTTCGGGTTGCGACGCTCGGCCGGCGTCATCGACCGGATGATCGCCTCGGTGCGGTCGATCTCGCGCTCGTCGAACTGCTCGAGCTGCTGCTTCATCTGCCCCATACCCGGCAGCATGCCGAGCATCTTCTTCATCGACCCCATCTTCTTCATCTGCTGAAGCTGGTCGAGGAAGTCCTCGAGCGTGAACTGCTCCTTCGCGAGCTTCTCGGCGACCGCGAGGGCCTCCTGCTCGTCGAACGCCTGCTGTGCCTGCTCGATCAGAGTGAGGATGTCGCCGAGGTCGAGGATGCGGCTGGCCATGCGGTCCGGGTGGAAGGGCTCGAGGTCATCGAGGCCCTCACCCGTGGACGCGAAGATGATCGGCCGTTGGGTGACCGAGGCGACCGAGAGCGCAGCACCACCGCGTGCGTCGCCATCGAGCTTGGAGAGGACGACACCGGTGAAGTCGACGCCTTCCTGGAACGCCTTCGCGGTGTTGACCGCGTCCTGCCCGATCATCGCATCGATGACGAAGAGCACCTCGTCGGGATCGGTGGCCTTGCGGATCGAGGCGGCCTGCTTCATGAGCTCCGCATCGACGCCGAGGCGTCCCGCGGTGTCGATGATGACGACATCGTGCTGCTGGCGGCGTGCGTGCTCGACACCGTCACGCGCGACTCGCACGGGGTCGCCGACTCCGTTGCCGGGCTCGGGCGCGTAGATGGCGGCGCCGGCACGCTCGGCCACGACCTGGAGCTGGTTCACGGCGTTCGGCCGCTGGAGGTCGCACGCGACGAGAAGGGGGGTGTGGCCGTCCTTCTCGAGCTGCTTCGCGAGTTTGCCGGCGAACGTGGTCTTACCCGAGCCCTGGAGGCCCGCGAGCATGATGACGGTGGGCGGGTTCTTCGCGAACTGCAGTCGCCGCTGCTCGCCGCCGAGGATGCCCACGAGCTCCTCGTTGACGATCTGAACGACCTGCTGCGCAGGGTTCAGCGCACGGTTCACCTCATCGCCGAGCGCGCGCTCACGCACCTTGGCGGTGAACTCTTTGACCACCGCGAGGGCGACGTCGGCGTCGAGAAGCGCGCGGCGGATCTCACGGACGGTCTGGTCGACGTCAGCCGCCGAGAGCTTTCCCTTGGTGCGGAGATTCCGGAAGGTCTCGGTAAGACGGTCGGAGAGCGTGCCGAAAGTTGCCATGATCCCTCGATTCTATGCGAGCAGCTGACCCGGTCAGCGCCCCCGGACGATCGCGATCGCTCGGACCATCTCGTGCGCCAGATCCGTCCGACCCGCTCCCCCGCGCGCCCAGGAGCGGACGGCTCCGAGCACGGCACCGCCCCAGGCGGCACCGAGGATGTCGGCTTCGAGCCGTTCCGTCCCCGACCCGTGCAGGGCCGCGGCGACGGCTCTCGCGATGCGGGCGGCCCGCAGTGCGGCATCTCGCGCGAGCTCGTCGGACAGCCCCATCGCGACATCGTTGACGAGCGCGAGCGCCAACGCGTCGGGGGCGAAGCCGCGGGCGAGCTCCGCCACCGCGGACGCGACGTCGTCGACACCGCCGGCGCGCCGCAGACCGAGCTCGAGCTCGCCGATCCGCTCATCGAGTCCGGACCACAGGACGGCCGACTTCGACGAGAAGTAGTTGAAGAAGCTCGAACGGCTGACACCGGCGCGTCGGGTGATGTCGGCGACCGTCGTCGCCTCATAACCGCGCTCGAGGAAGAGCTCGCAGGCGGCCTCCGCGAGGGTCTCGCGGGAGGATACGCGAGGCCGGCCGGCGCGGGTGGAGGACGTCACCAGGACAGCCTAGGCGTGTCGTATTGTTGGACGCGGTCCAGTATTCGAGGAGGAACCGTGCTCGATGTCCGCGTCGTGGGGCTCGCCCCCGCCGTCGTCCCCTACGCAGAAGGCTGGGAGCTGCAGCGCCGTGTCCACGACGCCGTCGTCGCCGGTGGCCCCGACACGCTGCTCCTGCTCGAGCATGAGCCGGTGTTCACCGCGGGAGCGCGAACCGAGCCCGGCGAGCGACCGACAGACGGCACCGCCGTCGTCGACGTCGACCGCGGCGGGAAGATCACCTGGCACGGGCCGGGCCAGCTGGTGGGGTATCCGATTCTGGCTCTGCCGGAGCCGGTGGACGTGGTCTCGCACGTGCGGCGGCTCGAGCGGATGCTCATCGACGTCGTCGCCGACCTGGGCGTCGCGGCCCGTCAAGTGACGGGCCGAAGCGGCGTCTGGGTGAGTCAGGACGGCCGAGACGCGAAGATCGCGGCCATCGGTGTGCGGGTTCAGCGCGGCGTGACGATGCACGGCTTCGCCCTCAACTGCGACAACGACCTCGCCCCGTTCCAGCAGATCATCCCGTGCGGCATCGCCGATGCCGGCGTCGCTTCCCTCTCGACAGTGCTGGGCAGAAGCGTCTCCCCCGCGGATGTGGTGGACACCGTCGCGTGTCGGTTCCGCGCCGAGTTCGAGACGGCGGCCGCAGCATGAGCGGCGGCTGCGCCGTGCCCGCCGCTCCCGCCGCGGGTGGTCCGGAAGGGCGCAAGCTCCTGCGCCTGGAAGTGCGCAACGCGCAGACGCCGATCGAACGCAAGCCGGAGTGGATCAAGACGAAGGCGCGGATGGGCGAGGAGTATCGCGCTCTGCATGATCTGGTCAAAGAAGAGGGACTCCACACGGTCTGCCAGGAAGCGGGATGCCCGAACATCTACGAATGCTGGGAGGACCGGGAGGCGACCTTCCTCATCGGCGGCTCGCAGTGCACGCGTCGGTGCGACTTCTGCCAGATCGACACGGGCAAGCCGGCCGAATACGACACCGACGAGCCGCGCCGCGTCGCCGAGAGCGTCAGCCGGATGCAGCTGCGCTACGCGACGGTCACCGGGGTGGCGCGCGACGACCTCGCCGATGGCGGAGCCTGGCTCCACGCGGAGACGGTGCGACGGATCCACGCGGAGAACCCGGGCACGGGCGTGGAGATCCTCGCGACGGACTTCAACGGCGACGCGGCGCAGCTCGACGAGGTGTTCGCGTCACGACCCGAGGTCTTCGCACACAACGTCGAGACGGTCCCCCGCATCTTCAAGCGGATCCGGCCAGCCTTCCGTTACGAGCGCTCCCTGGGCGTGATCACGCGCGCCCGTGACGCCGGACTCATCACCAAGTCGAACCTCATCCTCGGGATGGGCGAGACGCCCGAGGAGGTCGTCCAGGCCCTCCAGGACCTCCACGACGCGGGCACCGACATCATCACGATCACGCAGTACCTGCGTCCCACGCCTCGTCACCTGCCGGTCGACCGCTGGGTCAAGCCGGAGGAGTTCGTCGGCTTCCGTGAGGAAGCGGAACGCATCGGCTTCCTCGGCGTGCTCGCCGGACCGCTCGTGCGGTCGTCCTATCGGGCCGGGCGCCTGTGGGCGCAGTCCATGACTGCCAAGGGCCGGGAGATCCCGCCCCATCTCGCGCACCTCGCCGACTCGGCCCAGTCCGGATTCGCGCAGGCCGTCTGACGGCGTGCCGGCCCGGTCGCGAGGTCTCAGGACGCGGTCGGGTCCGGCGGCCAGACATACGGCAGGTCGTCGGGAACGTCACCGAAGCGCGGCCGGTAGAACGCGGCATCCTTGCGCACGAGGTTCGAGCGGTGAGACAGGTGGAACGCCTCATCGCCCAGCCACGGCGGCATCTCGAGTTCGCTCTCGGGCATCCCGTCGACATCGGGCGCGAACTGCAACAGCTGCGGCCGGACCGTGTCCGGGCGACCGGCGGCGATCCACGCGTCCGTCATCGCGAGGCCGTACGCCGTGAGAGCGGGCAGATAGCCGCGCCACATCTTGGCGGCCGGATGGTTCCGCCATCCGTATCCCGGGACCGTGTTGGCCCGGAGCAGCTGCAGCGTCTCCACGCGCTGCTTGCCGAGCCGCGCCGTGTCGAGGGCCGCCGCCGACTGGGCGAACGAGGGATACGGCAGAAAGGTCTGCACGTCAGTCGGCGCTGGTGACCGACTGGATGCTGCCGTCGCTCGTGAGATTCACCAGGAGCACCTCTTCGGTGGAATCGGGGTCGAGCGCGTACTCGAGCACCGCGAATGGGTCCGATCCCCCGTGCTCATCTGCCAGGATCGTCATGCTGATCAGCTGCAGCGACCGGATGACGTCCATGTGGACGTCGCCCGAGATGTCCACGAGGTACGACTCGATGTCCTCTCCGAGCTCCTCCTGCTGCTGGAGGATGAACTCCGTCACCTCGCTGGTGCGGTCGTTCAGCTCGGAGACCATCGCGTTGCGAGCGGAGAGATCGATCGATTCGATCGCCGAGATCATGGCGGCGGCGACATCCAGCGCGGCAGCCGAGACGTCGTCCTGATCCGGAGCCGTCAGATCGACGGTGACCGTCTGATCGCCGATCTCGACGTGATCCGACCAGAAGATCGATCCGTCCGGCCCCGACTCGAGGAGTCCGAAGTAGTCGTGCTCGATCGCCATGTGTTTATGAAACCAGCCGTGAGGGTGCGGGGGAAGTGGTGATGCGGCGCGGCGCGCGACTCAGTCGACGAGCGCCGACGCGAAGACGTGCGGGGTGAAGCCCGTGAGGTCGTTGATTCCCTCGCCCTGGCCGAGAAGTTTCACGGGGATGCCGGTGCGCTCCTGCACGGCGAGGACGAATCCGCCACGTGCGGAGCCGTCGAGCTTCGTCAGGACCAGGCCGGTCACTCCCGCGTGCTCGAGGAACGCCTCGGCCTGCATCACGCCGTTCTGCCCGGTCGTCGCGTCGAGAACGAGCAGTACCTCGCTGATCGGCGCCTGCTTCTCTACGACGCGCCGGATCTTGGTGAGCTCGTCCATCAGCCCGCCCTTGGTGTGCAGGCGGCCGGCCGTGTCGACGAGCACGATCTCCGTGCCGGTCCGCTTGGCGTAGTCGATCGTCTGGAACGCAACGGAGGCCGGGTCCTGGCCTTCCTGTTGCGGACGGACGATCTGCGCGCCTCCGCGCTCGGCCCACGTCGCGAGCTGGTCGACCGCGGCCGCACGGAAGGTGTCGGCGGCTCCGACGACGACCGACCGACCGTAACGCTGGAGGAACTTCGCGAACTTGCCGATCGTCGTGGTCTTCCCCACGCCGTTCACCCCGACGACCAAGACGACGGCGGGACGCTCCGTCAGACGCAGGGTCGAGTCGAACGCGGCGAACCGCTCCTCCAGGGCCTCCTTGAGCATGCGCTGGAGGTCGCGGGGGTCGGTCGTGCGGTACCGCTCCACCTTGTCGCGCAGGTCATCGACGAGACGCTCCGTGATGTCGGGCCCGAAGTCGGCGGTCAGCAGCGCCGTCTCGAGATCGTCCCACGTGTTCTCGTCGATGGTCGGCTTGACGAAGAGCCCGCGCAGCGCGCGCGAGAGCGACCAGGGATTGTCGGCCATACCCTCAGCCTACGGCGCCCGCGCGCTCCCGAACGCGCTGACCGACGACCGCCGACACTCCGTCCTGGCGCATCGAGACGCCGTAGAGCGCGTCCGCGATCTCCATCGTGCGCTTCTGGTGCGTGATGACGATGAGCTGGCTCGATTCGCGGAGCTGTTCGAACACGCCGAGCAGGCGTCCGAGATTCGCGTCGTCGAGCGCTGCCTCCACCTCGTCGAGGATGTAGAACGGGCTCGGCCGCGCCTTGAAGATGGCCGTCAGAAGAGCGACAGCGGCGAGGGAACGCTCGCCGCCCGAGAGGAGCGACAACCTCTCGATCTTTTTGCCCACAGGTCGCACCGCGACCTCGATGCCGGTCGTGAGCGGGTTGTCGGGATCGGTCAGCGAGATGCTGCCGGTGCCCCCGGGGAACAGGATCGGGAATACCTCGCCGAATGCGACCTTCGTGTCCTCGAAGGCGGACAGGAAGATCGTCTGCATCCGCTCGTCCAGCTCGCCGATGATCGTCAGCAGGTCCGAGCGGGTCTGCGTCAAATCCGCGAGCTGTTCCGTGAGGAACGCGTGCCGCTGCTCGAGCGCGGCGTACTCTTCCAGCGCCAGAGGGTTCACGCGCCCGAGCTGCGCGAGCTTCCGCTCCGCCTCCGCGAGGCGACGGCGCTGAGCGGCGCGATCGAAGGGCACCGGCTCGCCGGAATCATCGAGGGCGGGGTGGTCCGGCCCATATTCCGAAACGAGAATGTCCTCGTCGAAGCCCAGTTCCGACCCGACGCGTTCGAGCAGACTCGTCACGTGCAGCTTCTTCTCGTGCATCTGCATCTCGAGTCCGTGCACCGACTCGGTGAGGGCCGAGAGCCGGCTGCGCGCCGACTGATCCTGGCGGCGCAGCTCGGCGAGCTCGCTCGTGATCTCGCTCCGCGCCTGCTCAGCCCTCCCCAGTTCCACGCGGGCGGCGGCGACGGACCTGTCGATCGATTCGAGCAGCGGCGGCAGTTGTGCGGCGACGGCATCCGCGATCGCACGCTGCTGCCGCCGGATGACGGCGCGTCGGGCGGCCTCGGCGGCGGCGGCGCGCTCTCGCTCGCGTTGGCGTTCGAGCTGAACCACGCGGGCCTCGCCGGCTCGCACACGCTCTCGCAGGGTCTCGACGTCGAGGCGTGCGCGCATCTCGCGTTCACGAGCCTGTTCGAGGGCTTCGAGGAGACCGTCACGCGCCGATGCGTCGAGGATCGGGCGCGGCGCCGCAGCCGCCGCCGCGAGCGCTTCCTCGGCATCGCGGGCCGCGGACTCGGCCTCGGTCGCGGCCGAGACGGCCGGCGCGATGCCTGCCTCGAGCCGGTCGCATTCTGCGATGGCCGCTTCGTACCGCACTGTGGCTCGGTTGAGCTTTTCCGCGTCGGCCGCAAGCGCCGCATCGTGGGCACGCAGCGTCTCGAGCGCTGTCCTCGTCCGGGCGCGAGCCTCGGTCCAGGCTGCCTGTGCGTCGGTCAGCGACTCGCGGAGCGCGTCGGCGACGACGGTCATCTCGCTCAGCCGGTCAGCCGCCGCGTCTCGCTCCGCGGCGAGTTCGAGACGTGACCGGCCCTCGCCGGATCCGGCTCGGACCGTGCGCCACGAGACCAGCTCGCCCTGCTTGGTCACGACGACGGCGCGTCCGCGTTCGCTCGCCGACCATGCATCGCGGATACGGACTGCTGTCTCGAGGTCATCAGCGACGAGCACGTGCTCGAGCTGTCCGACGACGCCGTCGGGCCCGCTGACGACGTCGATCGCACGCACAGCGCCCGGCACGGCGTTGACAGCCTCTCCCCGGTCGGCATGCGCGAGGACGATGTCGACGACACCGAGGTCGTCCTCGGCAGCGGTGGCTGCCGCCCGCAGCGCTGCGGGCACATCGGCGGCGAGCACGCCCTCGGCCAGCGCCCCCAGCGCCGCAGCGACAGGCGCTTCGTATCCCGGTTCCACCTTCAGGGCGTCGGCGACGAGTGACCGCAGCCCATCGTCGCCGCGCGACAGCAGATCGGCGGCCGCGTTGCGGACCTCGAGCGCCCGCCCGAGCGCAGCCGTTTGCGCCGTCAGCGACTCGACCTCGCGCTCGGCCGCGTGCAGCCGCTCACGGATGCCCGCGAGCGTCGTCTCCGCCTCCGTCGCCTCGCGCTGAGCGCGCTCGTACGCAGCCGTGTGCTCGGCGGAGCTCGCCTCGGGAGCCGCTTCGGACTGGACCTGCTCGAGGGCCGCCTCAGCCTCCGCGCGCCGCGTCCGTGCGGCGTCCAGCCCCCGCTGCTGCCGTTCGAGCGTCGCGCGCAGAGCTTCCAGGCGCGACGCGGCGGCGTCTGCTCGGCCGCGGAGCTTGGTCAGCCGCATGTCGTGCTCGGAGACGAGAGCGCTCTGCGCGGCGATGTCGGAGTCGAGAGCATCCAACTCGGCACGCGCTCGAATCACATCCCGGGATGCAGCGGCGGCGGCATCCTGCGCGTCGCCGACGCCCGAGGCGATCTCGTCGACCTCCTGGCGGGCCTCGTCGATCGCCCCCTGTCCGACCGTGGCGACCTCGATCGAGAGCTGGCCGTCGTCCTCGAGAAGAGCGCGGCGCTGCGCCGCGAGCGTGTGCAGTCCGCGCACCCGCTCCTGGACCTGCTCGAGCGCGAACGCGGTGGCGCGTGCCCTGTCGACGGCCTCGGATCGCTGCTCGGCCTCGAGCTCGTCGATGCGTCGTTTGACGCCGTCGAGCCGGTCCTGCAGCACGAGGCGTTCGGCGTGCCGCTCGTGCTCGTCGCGTGCATGGTCGGCGAGCTGGGAGCGCAGCGCGACGAGGTCGTCGGCGTACAGCCTCGCCTTCGCGTCGCGGACGACGGCGGCGATCGTCGCGGCTTCACGTGCGATCTCGGCCTGCTTGCCGAGGGGCTTCAGCTGCCGCCGCAGTTCGCCCGCCAGGTCGCTCAACCGCGTGAGATTGGCCTCCATCGCCTCGAGCTTGCGAACCGTCTTCTCTTTGCGGCGGCGGTGCTTCAGAATGCCCGCCGCTTCCTCGATGAAACCGCGCCGGTCCTCCGCGCTCGCCTGCAGCACGGTGTCGAGCCGGCCCTGCCCGACGATCACGTGCATTTCGCGACCGAGACCGGAGTCGCTCAGGAGCTCCTGCACGTCGAGCAGTCGGCACGTCTCGCCGTTGATCGCGTACTCGCTCGATCCGTTGCGGAACAGCGTGCGGCTGATCGTCACCTCGGCGTACTCGATCGGAAGCACGCCGTCGTGGTTGTCGATCGTCAGCTGGACCTCGGCGCGACCGAGCGGACCGCGCGTCGCAGTGCCGGCGAAGATGACGTCTTCCATCTTCCCGCCGCGGAGGGTCTTGGCTCCCTGCTCGCCCATGACCCAGGCGAGCGCGTCGACGACGTTCGACTTGCCCGAGCCGTTGGGCCCGACGATGCAGGTGACGCCCGGCTCGAGCACGAAAGTGGTCGGTTGGGCGAACGACTTGAAGCCCTTGAGCGTGACGCTCTTCAGGTGCATGTCGGGCCCTCCCGGCGCTCGGTGGATGCCCACACGCTACCGGAGGATGACGAGCCGGACTTGACGCCGCACCGGGCGGACCGCTAGCGTCACTTCCCGCATCCCTGACGAGAGGAGGTTCCCCGATGTTGATTTCTGTCACCGCGTTTAACGCTGTTGCTGTTCGTTCCGAGCACCGCGACCGTTTCTCCTGCGTGATCGGTGGAGCCGCCGTCATGGGTGCTCCGCTGAACGTCTGAGTCCGCGAGTCCCTCGCCCCGTTCCGCCTCTCCGCCCGCGCGACACCTCGCGCCGGGCCGCAGCCGACGGCTGCACCTGCGACGCACATCGTCGCCATCGCACGTCCGCCCTCTTCGAACGAGGACACCATGAACACCGTCGTACAACGACGTCCCGAGGTCGCGCCTGCGCGGCCCGCCATTTCCGAGCAGACGGCTCTCGGCCGTCCGACCCTCGCCCAGCGCCTTGCGCTGCGCATCGCACTGCGCCTCATCGTGTGGAGCGCGAACCGCGGCGCCAGCTCTGCGCCCGAGGTCGCGTACCGCCGCGAACAGCTCGCCGCCCGCGAGGCGCGCGAGCGGCACTGGGAACGCGCGTACCTGCTCACTCCCTACCGTTGATCCGCGGGGGTCTCGGTGACGAGACCCCCGCCGCCGAAAGAGAATCATGAACGACATCACTGCGCGGCTCGAGCTGCGCCCCCTCCGCATCCCCGAGAGCATCGACGCACCGGACGCCGCGGATTTCTGCGAGATGGTGCGCGTGCGCAATCTCGTGTATTGCGAGATCACCGGCGGCGATGACGATACCGCCCGCCCCGACGAGCTGCTCCCCCACTATCGCCCGAGCCCAGACGAGACGAGATTCAGCTGGCTTGCAGTGTGGGACGGCAGAGTCGTCGGGCGCGTGGGGCTCGACATCCCCCACGAAGCCGGATCCGACAGCGCGTACTCGCTCATCGAACTCCTGCGCGAGGTCCACGGACTCGGCATCGGTTCGCAGGCCCACGCGCTCGTCGAGCGGACCGCCCGCGACCATGGCCGCCACGTTCTGCAGACGTACGCCGAGCATCCCGACCAGCCGGGCGACAGGCTGGGCGCACCGACGGGGTACGGCGACATTCCACGCGACCATGCCGCGCGCTTCCTGCTGCGTCACGGCTACACGCTCGAGCAGATCAACCGGAAGAGCGTGCTCGATCTGACCGACTCCGCCGCCGTCGTCGATGAGCACCTGGCGAGAGCCACGGTGGCGGCCGCCGGGTATCGCGTGGTGCGATGGACCGCGCCGACGCCGCCGGAGTTCGTCGAGGGGTACGCCTGGCTCAAATCGCGCATGTCGACCGACGCCCCCGCCGCCGGCCTCGAGGTGGACGAGGAAGAGTGGGATGCCGCGCGCCTGGCCCGCCACGATGCGCGCTACGTCGAAGCGGGCCAGACACTGCTCGTGACTGCGGCGCAGCACATCGAGACCGGCGAGCTGGCGGCCTTCAACGAGCTCATGATCAGCTCCGACCGCACCGGCGCGACCCACCAGCGCGACACGCTCGTGGCGGCGTCCCACCGGGGCCACCGCCTCGGAATGCTCGTGAAGTGCGCGGGGCTCGTCGCGTGGCGCGACATCGCCCCCGAATCACCCCGCGTCATCACCTACAACGCCGAAGAGAATCGCCCGATGCTCGACATCAACGAGGCCCTCGGGTTCCGGCCGCTGTCGTACGAGGGCGCGTGGAAGAAACGGCTCAGTGGCGACGACGCTGGCAGCGCGGGCAGTAGTGCGATGAGCGGTTCGTGAACGCGACCCGGACGATGGCCGAGCCGCACCGCGAGCACTCCGCTCCGGTGCGGCCATAGGCCTCGAGCGAGTGCGCGAAGTAGCCGGCCTGGCCGTTGACGTTGACGTACTGGGCGTCGAAGCTCGTGCCGCCTTCGGCGAGAGCCTTCGTCATCACCGCGACGACGGCCTCGAGGAGGCGCTCCCGCGCTGGGCGCGAAAGGAGGGACGCGGCGGTCTCGGGATGGATGCGGGCAGCCCACAGCGCCTCATCGGCGTATATGTTGCCGATGCCGCTGATCACGCCCTGGTCGAGCAGAACGCGCTTGATGCCCGACGACCGCCGGGCGAGCTCCCGATGAAACCGCGGAGCGTCGAACGCCGGGTCGAGGGGGTCGCGGGCGATGTGCCGCACCTGCCCCGGGATCAGTGCCGCATCCGTTCCGCGCCCGGCTGCGGCGCCGTCCACCGTGGGCTCGAGGTCGTCCACCGCGAGAGAGCCGAAGGTCCGCTGATCGACGAACAGGACGGAGAGCTCGCCGTGCTCCGAATGCACGATGTCCCAGCGGATGCGTTCGTGGCGCTCGGTCGGCGCACCGGGCTCGCGCAGCAGCATCTGCCCGCTCATTCCGAGGTGGGCGATGACCGCACGCTGGGTGCCCTCCAGGGGAAACCAGAGGAACTTGCCGCGTCGCGCGGCGGCGGTGACGGAGCGGCCGGTCAGCTCCCGCTCGAAAGACTCCGGCGTCCCGGCGTGGCGCGTGAGCGCGCGGGCATCGAGGACCGTGCAGGCCTCGATGCGCGCGCCGACGACGGCCGGCTCGAGACCGGCACGAACGACCTCGACTTCGGGCAGCTCAGGCACGGGCCGACAGCACGTGCCACACAGCGAGGGCGGCGGCCATCTCGGCCTGCTTCTTGCTGCTTCCCACTCCCTCGCGTGACACGTCGCCGACGGTGACGGTCGCGGTGAAGACCCGGTGGTGATCAGGTCCCGAGGCCTCGATGCCGTAGACCGGCGGCGCAACGCCCAGGTGGGCGGCGAGCTCTTGCAGGGAGGTCTTCGGGTCCATTGCCGCGCCGTAACGCGCGGGGTCCGCCAGAAGCGGCGCGACGAGACGGAGGACGAGTTCCTGCGCCCGCTCGGGGCCGGCCGAGAGGAAGGCCGCTCCGATCACGGCCTCCATGGCGTCGGCGAGGATCGAGTCCTTGTCACGCCCGCCGGTCTGCGTCTCGCCGCGGCCCAGCTTGACGTGGTCGCCGAGCCCGATCGTCCGAGCGACCTCGGCCAGGGCGATCGTCGACACGACGCTCGCGCGGCGCTTGGCCAGCGCCCCCTCGTCGAGATCGGGATGCGTGCGGAAAAGGTGCACGGTCACGGCTTGGCCCAGGATCGAGTCGCCGAGGAACTCGAGACGCTCGTTGTGAGGCGTCCCGCCGTTCTCGTACGCGTACGAACGGTGGGTGAGGGCAAGCGACAGAAGCTCGGGGTCGATATCGACCCCGAGCTTGTCGGTGAGCGCGGAGCGCTCGGTGATGTTCTCAGTCACGCCGCGCGTCGTCAGACGTCAGCGACCTTGCGACCCTTGTACTCGAGGAACAGCTCGGCGCCCTGCGAGTCGGTGACGACCTTCGCCTGGTGGGGGCGGCTGTAGACGACCTTGCCGTTCTCGATGGTCTTGACGAGCGTGGGAGCCTCGGCCTTCCACTGCGCGCGACGCGAACGCGTGTTGGAGCGGGAGACCTTCCGCTTCGGGGGGTTACCTGCCATGGCTAGCTCTTCTCTGTGTCGGGCGCGACGCGGTGGTCTGCGTCGTCGTGGTCTGGGGTGTAGGCCGTCAGCGCGGCCCAGCGCGGGTCGATCTGCACCTGCTCCGCAGGTTCCGCTCCCGGCGTCAGCTTCTCACCCGTGACCGGGTCGAGCCCGGGGCAATCCGGCTGACACACCGGTTGGAACGGAAGCGCCAGGACGATCGAATCCCTGACCGAAGTTTCAAGATCCACGTGGTCGTCTTGAACCTCGAAGTCGGACGCTTCGTCCCCAGAATACCCGAAGAGCTCCTGAAACTCGATTCGGAGGGGGCGTGTCAGTTCCGTCAGGCACCGACCGCAGACGCCGTCGTACACGGTGTCGGCCTCAGCGGTGGCCAGGATGCCCTCGTGCACCGACTCGAGGCGCACCTCGAGGTCGATCGGCCGGCCCGCGGCGACCGAGACGAGACCCTCGCCCCACTTGTCGGGCGCGGGCACGCTGAACGCGAACTCCCGCATCTCCCCCGGCTGGCGCACGATGTCGTGCACGGGGATGACGAATGGTCCGGTGACGTGCTTTCTACCCACGATCGACCATGGTAGTCGCCGTGGCGGCGAGCGGACTCAGATGCCGCGGGATCCCGTGTCGAGGAACCGCGCGACGGGGCCCGGCACGAAGGGCGATACGTCGCCGCCGAGCGAGGCGACCTGCCGCACGAGCGAGCTCGACACCAGCGCGTGCGCGGGGTCGGGAAGCAGGAACACGGTCTCGATCTGAGCGAGGTGCCGGTTGACGATCGCCATCGGCGTCTCGTAGGCGACGTCGACCTGCGACCGGATTCCCTTGACGAGGATCCCGGCGCCGACGTCGGTCGCGTAGTCGACGAGTAGTCCCATGCTCCACGCCGCGACGACGATCTCACCCTCGATCCCGGCCTCGTCGATCGATTGCTCGAGAAGCGCCTGACGCTGCGCGATGGGGAGCATCGCTTCTTTGCCGGGGTTGTGGACGACCAGGACGTGGAGCTGGTCGTACAAGGCAGCGGCCCGACGGATGACGTCGAGATGGCCGAGGGTCGGCGGATCGAAGGAGCCGGGCACGACCGCGATCCGGTTGCTCATGGTCTGAGCCTAGTTCCTGTGGAGCGCGCCGCGCTCGTCCTCGCCCAGGCGCCGCGCGATGGCTGCGGCGAGCCCGGGATGCGCCGACAGATCGGGGTCGTTCTGCAGCACGGATGCGGCTTCGTCGCGCGCCTGCGCGATCAAGTCGGCATCCGCGACGACTCGGAGCAGACGAAGCGATGACCGCGCACCCGACTGAGCATCGCCGAGAACGTCTCCCTCGCCCCGCAGCTCGAGGTCGACCTCTGCCAGGGAGAAGCCGTCGGTCGTGGCCGCGACCGCCTCGACCCGTGACCGCGCCGCCGTATCGGGGTCTGCCTCGGTGACCAGCAGACACAGCCCGGGCACGCTGCCCCGGCCGACGCGGCCGCGCAGCTGGTGAAGCTGCGACACTCCGAATCGCTCAGCCTCGAGGATCACCATCGTCGAGGCGTTCGGCACATCGACCCCGACCTCGACGACGGTCGTGGCCACGAGCACGTCGATCTCACCGCGGGCGAACGCCTGCATGACGGCATCCTTCTCGTCCGCAGGCATCTTGCCGTGCAGCGTCGCGACGGTGAGGTCGGCGAACGACGGATGCTGTGCGAGCATCGCGGTGGCCTGAACGACTCCCCAGCGCGTGCGCGTCCGCGTGCCGTCTTCGAGCATGCCCGCGTCGTCGGTGTCGTCGACCACGGCCTTCTCGGCGTCGATCGCCGCACACACGACGAAGGCCTGTCGTCCCTGAGCGACCTCTTCGGCCACGCGCTCCCACACCCGGCCGAACCAGCCCGGCTTCTCGGCCAGAGGCGCGACGAAGGTCGAGATGCCCGCGCGCCCGGTCGGCATCGTGCGGATCGTCGACACGTCGAGGTCTCCGAAAACGGTCATCGCCACGGTGCGCGGGATCGGCGTCGCCGTCAGCACGAGCACGTGGGGCGAGGTGCCCTTCGCGCGGAGCGCCTCGCGCTGCTCGACGCCGAATCGGTGCTGCTCGTCGACGACGACCAGGCCGAGGTCGGCGAACGTCGTCGACGCACTCAGCAGCGCGTGGGTGCCCACCACGATCCGTGCCTGGCCGGATGCTGCCCGCAGAGCGGCCTTGCGCCGCTCAGCGGCCGGCTGCGCCCCCGTGAGCAGAGTGGGCATCAGCTCGGGGGCGAGCCGCGGCCCCAGCATCTTCGCGATGGATCGCACGTGCTGCGCCGCGAGGACCTCCGTCGGAGCGATGAGTGCCGCCTGCCCGCCGGACTGCGCAACCTGCAGCATGGCGCGAAGAGCCACGAGCGTTTTACCCGAACCCACCTCGCCCTGCACCAGCCGGTTCATCGGCCACTCGTTCACGAGATCGTCGGCGATCACGTCACCGACGGCGATCTGATCGGGGGTGCGCTCGAAGGGCAGAGCGGCGTCGAACTGCTCGAGAAGGTCTCCCGCCGGTCGGGCAGTGGCGGCGAGTCGCCGCACCTGGATGCGGTGCTGCAGGAGCGCTGCCTGAAGGACGAAGGCCTCGTGCATGCGGAGGGTCTCGAACCCCGGCCGCACGTGCTCGGGGACGGTCGGGGTGTGCACCTGAACGAGCGCCGTCCGGGCATCGAGGAGCTGACGCCGTAGACGCAGCTCGTCGGGCAGCGGATCGGCCACGTCACCGAGCCGCGCGATGACGTCGGCGATGATCTTGCGCAGCTGCCAGCTCGTGATGGTGCTGGTGGCCGAGTAGATGGGGATCGGTTCGAGGCTTCGCGCGACCGCCGTCACGCGCGCCTCGACCTCGTCGTCGAAGAGCTCGTAGTCGGGGTGGGCGAACTGCTGCTTTCCCTTGAACACCCCGACCTTGCCCGAGAAGATGCCCTGTCGCCCGACCCGGAGCTCTTGGAGACGCCACTTCTGCCCGAAGAACGTCAGCGTCGCTTCGCCGACGCCATCGCTGATCACGACCTCGATGAGCGACCCTCGGCGCTGACGCATCGGACGCTCCGAAACCGATTTCACCTCGGCGACGATCGTCGCCATCTCCCCCACGGGCAGCGACGAGATCGGGGTCAGCTCGCCGCGGCGGGCGTAGCGACGCGGGTAGTGCGCGAGGAGGTCACCGACCGTCGACATCGCGAACGCACGCGAGAGCGTCGCGGCGACCTTCTCGCCCACGGCCTGCGGCAGCGGGGTATCCAGGTCGACCTGCGGCATGGAGTCGAGTCTAGGCAGGAGGTCGGACACGCTGCCGCCAGGCTTTACGGTAAGAGCATGCTCCGACGCGCGATCGCCCGCATCTTCTGGACGTTCAGCCGCTGGCGCCTCGTCAGCACGCCCGCACCCACACGACCCACCATCCTCATCGGTGCGCCGCACACCTCCAACTGGGATCTCGTGCTCATGCTCGCGATCGCGTGGCGTCTGCAGATCCCGGTCCGGTGGCTGGGCAAGAAGAGTCTGTTCCGCGGCTGGCGGAGCGGTCCGATGCGTCGCCTCGGCGGCATCCCCGTCGACCGGGACGACCCCTCGCGCGTCGTCGACGATGTCCTCGCGCAGATCGCGGCGGGCGAGGTGTTCGGTCTGGTCATCACCCCGGACGGGACCCGCACCTCCCGTACCGGCTGGAAGTCGGGGTTCTACCGCATCGCCCGCGCCTCGGGCCTGCCGGTGACGCTCGGGTACGTCGACCGCACCACCATGACCACCGGCCTCGGGCCGACCATCGAGCTCACGGGCGACGTCGCCGCCGACATGGCCGTCATCCGCGAGTTCTACGCCGACAAGGCGGGGTTCCGCCCCGAGCTGCGTAGCGAGCCGCGCCTCCGCGACGAGAACGGCGGCAGCGCCGGCGACGAGGCCGCGGAACATACGGCGGACCCGTCATGACACGCATCATCGCCGGCGCCGCCGGATCGCTCGTGCTGCGGGTTCCCGACCGCGGCACCCGACCGACGAGCGACCGGGTCCGCGAGTCGCTCTTCGGGGGGCTCGATGCCTCGGGCGTCCTCGACGGCGCGCGCGTGCTCGACCTCTACGCCGGTTCGGGTGCCCTCGGTCTCGAGGCCGTCAGTCGGGGCGCGGCGTCCGTCGACCTCGTCGAGAAGTCGGCGTCGGCGGCCGCGGTGACCGACCGCAACGCGCGAACCGTCGCTCGGGCCGTCGGCTCGTCGGCGGTCCGGGTCCATCGCAGCAGCGCCGACGCGTTCCTGCAGTCGGCATCGGGGCCCTTCGACCTCGTGTTCATCGACCCGCCTTACGACCTCGATGACGAGGCCCTCGCGATCACTCTCGCACTGCTGGCCGACGTCACCGCGCCAGGGGCGGTCGTCATCGTGGAACGCGCGAGCCGCTCTCCCGAGCCGCGCGTTCCGGCGCAGCTCGAACCGCTGCGCAGCAAGCGTTACGGCGATACCGCACTGTGGTGGTACGAACGCGCGGACGACGGTGGTCAGCCGCCCGCGCCGTCCCAGTCGCGGTAAGGGTCCCATCCGCCGGCCGAACGTTCCGGCCTACCGTCCACGGTGAGCGGGTCGAGGCCGGACTGCTTCACCGAGCCGATGCGACGGAAGCCCGCGGGAAGCACCGTCCCGGCGGCGAAGGTCGCGAGGAGCGCATGATCCTCGCCGCCGCGAAGCGCGCGATCGCTGTCCGGGCCGAGCGTGCTCCGCTCGAGATCGATCGTCACGCTCGAGGCCTGGCCGAGACGACGAGCATCACGCACCAGGCCGTCGGACACGTCCATCATCGCGGTCGCGCCTGCTCGCGCCGCAGCTGTGCCAGACCCGATCGGTGGACGCGGGCGGAGCTGCCCCCGCACCGCGACGCGCTCGGACGGGCTCAGCGCAGCGTCATCGACGGCGATTGCCGCACCCCGCTCATCTCGGAAGCGATCGAACAGGATGTCGAGACCCGCGGCAGCGAGACCGACATCGCCGCAGATCGCCACGATGTCACCGGGGCGTGCCCCGGAGCGCAGCACCGGAGCCCGGCCCGGGTCGAGCTCGCCGACCGCGGTGACGGCGATCGTGAGCGCATCGGAGCTCGTGAGATCGCCTCCCTCGACCCGGCATCCCGGGGCGAGCTCGTCGCACGCCTCTCGAAGCCCGGAGGCGAGCTCGCCGACGAACCCGATGCTCGTCTCGGGCGGCATGGCGAGAGCGACGAACAGGGCGACGGGCCGGGCACCCATCGCGGCAACGTCCGCGAGGTTGACGGCCGCAGCCTTCGCGCCGAGGTCTCGCCCGGACGACCAGGCCAGCCGGAAATCCGGACCGTGGATCAACGTGTCGGTGGTCACCACGACGCGTGCATCGGCGAGCCGCAGCACCGCGGCATCGTCGCCCGGCCCGACGAGCGCCTGGCCCGGGCCCAAGCGCTGGAGGATGTGCGCGAGCACAGCCTCTTCCGACAGGGAGCCGACGGGGGTGGCGGGATCGACGTCGGGCATGGTCCCACGCTACCCCGGCGGTCGTGGCCCCTCACGGCCCAGTACCCTGGAGGGATGCCGCTCCGCCGTACGATTCCCGCACTCGTCCTGGCCTCGGTGACTCTCGCCCTCGCCGGCTGCGCCGGGACCGTCAACGTCCCCGCGGCCCCGGAGGCGAATGCTCCCGAATGCGCAGACCTGATGGTTCGGCTTCCGCAGCAGGTCGCCGGCGCAGAGCGCCGCTGGACGGACAGCCAGGCAACGGCCGCGTGGGGCGATCCGGCGACCATCATCTTCTCGTGCGGTGTCGCCTCTCCCGGGCCCACGACGCTTCGCTGCGAATCGGTCGCCGGCGTCGACTGGGTCATCGACGAATCGGAAGCGCCGCGCTTCCGTGTCGTCACGTACGGGCGAAAGCCTGCGGTCGAGCTCTACTTCAACACCGAGACCTCGGCCGAGGTGCAGGGCGTGTCGAGTCGAGAGGTCCTCGACGAACTGTCACGGGTCGTGTCGCGGCTGCCCAGCGACGGCGGTGCATGCGTCGACCGTGCGGAGGCGACCCCCGTCCCCTCGCCCGTCAGTCCCTGACGGCGCGCCCGACGGGCCGGGAGAGCGCGACCTCGATCAGCTCGGCGATGAGGTCGCTGTAGCTGAGGCCGGAAGCGATCCAGCACTTCGGGAACATCGAGATCGGCGTGAAGCCCGGCATCGTGTTGAGCTCGTTGACATACAGGCCATCGGCCGTCTGGAAGAAGTCGACGCGCGCGAGCCCGCGGCCGTCGACGGCGGTGAATGCGGCGACCGCCATGTTCTGGAGCGCCTCGATCTCGTCAGCCGTCACATCGGCCGGGCAGACGACCTCCGCGCCGTCACCACCGAGGTACTTGCCCTCGAAGTCGTAGAACTCGCGCGTCGTGAGCACGATCTCCCCCGGCAGTGACGCTCGGGCGGAGTCTTCGCCGCGCCCCTCCAGAACCGCGACCTCGACCTCGCGGCCGACGATAGCCGGCTCGATCAGCACCTTGCCGTCTTCCGCGAACGCCAGCTCGAGGGCCGCGTCGAGCTCGGCCGCCTCGTGGACCTTCGACACCCCGACGCTCGATCCGGCGCGCGCCGGCTTGACGAAGCTCGGAAAGCCGAGGCCTGCGGCATCCACACGAACACCGTCGGGGTCTCGACGCCACCGGGTCTCTTCGACGGTGACCCAGGGAGCGACGGGGATGCCGGCAGCCTGCAGCACGATCTTCATGAAGTGCTTGTCCATGCACAGGGCGGAGTCGAAGACCCCGCCGCCGGCGTAGGGCAGCTGCAGCGTGTCGAAGAACCCCTGGATCGTGCCGTCCTCGCCGTGCGGACCATGCAGGATCGGCAGCACGACGTCGATCTCGCCGAGCGCCTCGACGGAGCCGTCGTCGCGGCGCACCCGGAGCTCTCGCCGGCCGCCGGGCTCGGGCCACAGGATGCGCGTGCCGTTGTCGACGACCTCCGGCATCCGTTCCGGGTTCAGCGCGAACTTATCGGCGTCGTCGTCCTCCAGGACGAACGCACCCTCACGCGTGATCCCGACGGGGATCACGCGGTAGCGCTCACGATCGATCGCGCGCAGGACCCCGGCCGCCGTTGCGGAACTGATCGAGTGCTCGCTGGAACGCCCGCCGAAGAGCACCGCTACTGTTGTCGTCGCCATGGGGGGTCCTCTCGCCGGTCGGCTTGTCGTCGTCGGTGGTCAGGTGGGGCGCGATGTCGCGCGGGTTCATGGTGCCGTCGAGGACCATCTTGACCTGCTCGACGATCGGCATCTGCACTCCCGCCGCGCGCGCCAGTGTCAGGACGGGCGCGACCGAGGCCAGGCCTTCGGCGGTCTGGTCCATCTGCTTCACGACGTCCTGGAATGAGTAGCCCTGCCCCAGCAGACGCCCGGCCGTGTTGTTGCGGCTCAGGGGCGACTGGCACGTCGCGATGAGGTCGCCGAGGCCCGCGAGTCCCTGAAGGGTTTCGGGGTGAGCCCCCTGCGCCACGGCGAAGTCCGTCATCTCGACGAGACCGCGCGTGATGATGGACGCCTTCGTGTTCTCGCCGTACCCGACGCCGTCGACGATGCCGATCGCGACGGCGATCAGGTTCTTCAGCACACCGCCGAACTCGGTGCCGATCACGTCGGTGTTCACGAACGTGCGGAAGTAGGAATTGCGTGCGCGCAGCGCGACCGCCTCAGCCGTCTCCTGGCTCGCAGACGCGATGACGGCGGCCGTCGGCTGTTCGCGTGCGATCTCGAGGGCGAGATTCGGTCCGGATGCGACCGCGATGCGGTTCGGGTCGCAGTCGAGCCCCTGCTCGATCACCTGGCTCATTCGCAGGCCTGTGCGCTTCTCGACGCCCTTCATGAGGGAGACGACGGGCATCGTTCCGCCGGCGATGAGGGGCCGGATGGCCGTGAGGTTCTCACGCAGCGCCTGACTCGATACGGCGAGGTACACCTGCTCGGTGCCCTGCAGCGCCTCCGAGAGATGGTGGGTGGCCGTCATGGAACGCGGGAGGTTGATGCCCGGCAGATACCGGCTGTTGCGCTTGCCTTCGCGGATCTCATGCGCGAGCTCGGCACGGCGCGCCCACATCGTGACCTGGGCGCCGCCGTCGGCGAGCACCTTGCCGAACGTGGTTCCCCAGCTACCCGAACCGATGACGGTGACCCGGGGTCCGGAGGTCTCGGTCTTACGGCTCAAGGCGACCCGTCTCCTTCTGGCCGTGCTGTCCCGGGTTCCAGCGCTCGGCGGGCGGGGTCTCGCCGCGAAGCTCGCCGAGCAGCCCCGAGATGCGGGCCATCACGGCGTCCGTTCCCGCCACCAGCTGCGTCGGCGACGGCGTCACGCCCGGTTCGAAAGGAAGCTCGACGCGCGGACCGAAGCGCACGCGGATGCGCTTGCGCAGCGGCCAGGCGCTGAACTTCCCGTAACGCGGGAGGATCGACTGAACGCCCCACGTGGCGACCGGGATGATCGGGATGTCGCCGGCCGCCGCGACTCGTACGGCACCCGACTTCCCGCGCATCGGCCACAGATCGGGCTCGCGCGTCAGCGAACCCTCGGGATACACGATCACGCCGCGACCGTCGGCCACGAGCTCGGCGGCCTGCGAGATCGCCTGGCCCGCCGCCGAAGCCGACGTCGTCCGCGAGACGGGGATCATGCCGAGGCCCTTCAGCACCGCACCCACGACGGGCACGCGGAAGAGGCTCTCCTTCGCCATGAATCGCGGTGCCCGGCCCAGACGCCAGGTCGCCACGGCGATGACGATCGGGTCGAACTCGCTGTAGTGATTGGGCGCGAGGACGTACGGGCCCTCCTCCGGAAGATGCTCCCCGCCCTCGATCTCGATCCGGGCCAGCAGACCGACCGCGGGCACGACGAGGGCCGCGGCCAACCAGAACGGGGTCGGCTTCGTCTTCTCCGCGGACGCGCGACGGCGGTTGTGCGACACGCGTCAGCCGATGATGTCGAAGTCGGCGCCGAGCGCCTCGAGCTTGTCGAAGAACTTCTCGTAGCCCCGGCGGATGATCCCGACGTTGCGGACGACCGACGTTCCCTCGGCCGCGAGAGCCGCGATGACGTAGCTGTATCCGCCGCGCAGGTCGGGCACGACGACATCCGCACCGTGCAGCGGCGTCGGGCCCGTGATGACCGCGGCCTGCTCGAGGGCGCGACGCGGGACGCGACGGTCCGGGCTCGCGATGCCCTCGGGGTGCACCACGATCTGCGCGCCCATCTTGTTCAGCGCCTGAGTGAAGCCGAGACGGTTCTCGTAGACCGTCTCATGCACGGTCGAGACGCCTTCGGCCTGCGTCAGGGCGACGATGAGCGGCTGCTGCCAGTCGGTCATGAATCCGGGGTGGACATCGGTCTCGACCGAGACGGGACGCAGCGCGCCGTCGCGACGGAAGCGGATGCCGTCCTCCTGGATGTCGAAGTCGCCTCCGGCCTTGCGGAAGACGTTGAGGAAGGTGAGCATCTCCTGCTGCTTCGCACCGCCGACGAAGATGTCGCCGTCGGTCGCCAGGGCGGCGCACGCCCATGAGGCTGCTTCGTTGCGATCGAAGATCGACCGGTGGTCGTACCCGCGGAGCTTGTCGACGCCCTCGATGAAGATCACGCGATTCGGCTCGTAGGAGATGATCGCGCCCATCTTCTGCAGCACGGCGATCAGGTCCATGATCTCGGGTTCGATGGCGGCGTTGCGCAGCTCCGTCGTGCCCTTGGCTCGCACCGCAGTCAGCAGCACCTGCTCGGTGGCGCCGACGCTCGGGTAGGGCAGCTCGATGTCCGCACCGTGAAGTCCCTCGGGCGCCGAAAGACGGATGCCGTTGGGCTGCTTGTCGACGATCGCGCCGAACTTGCGGAGCGCGTCGAGATGGAAGTCGATGGGGCGGTCCCCGATTCGGCATCCGCCGAGGTCGGGGATGAACGCCTGGCCGAGCAGGTGCAGGAGCGGCCCACAGAAGAGGATCGGGATGCGCGAGGCACCGGCGTGCGCGTCGATCTCCTCGAAGCCTGCCGATTCGGCCCCGCTCGGGTCGAGCCGGTACGTGCCCTCGCCGTCGTCGGCGACCGTCACGCCGTGCACCTCGAGAAGGGACCGGACCACGGCCACATCGCTGATGTCAGGAACGTCGCGCAGGACGCTCTCGGTCTCGCCGAGCAGCGAGGCGACCATGGCCTTCGTCGCGAAGTTCTTCGCTCCCTTGACGTCGACACGTCCGACGAGGGGCCGCCCGCCCCGGATCTCGAGGATCTCGCCGTCTTCGCGACGGTTGCCGTTCTCCGATGCGGACGGCTCACTCGGCGGAGTGCTCATGCAGGACTTCCTCACTTGGTGATCGAGGGCGGGGCGGATCTTCGCCCCACGGTTCAGGGCGTGATCCGGGGCTACGCGACGGGGAGTGTCCGGGGTCGCCACGCCTCACGGCGCGCCTCGAACTGCGCGATCGCCTCTTCATTGCGCAGCGTGAGCCCGATGTCGTCGAGTCCTTCGAGGAGCCTCCAACGAGTGTAATCGTCGATCTCGAACGGGACTCGGAGGTCGCCGAGAGCAGCGACGCGTGCCTCGAGATCGACCGTCATCCGCACCCCCGGCTGCGCATCCACGGCAGCCCAGATCGCCTCGCGATCCGACTCCGAGATGACACCGGCGAGGAGGCCCTGCTTGCCCGCGTTGCCGCGGAAGATGTCGGCGAACTTGGGTGCCAGCACGACGCGGAATCCGAAGTCGCGCAGCGCCCACACCGCATGCTCACGGCTCGATCCGGTGCCGAAGTCGGGCCCGGCGACGAGGATCGACGCCCCCGCGAAAGCGGGCTGGTTCAGCACGAACTCGGGGTCCTGACGCCAGTTGGCGAAGAGCGCGTCCTCGAAGCCGGTCTTGGTGACGCGCTTCAGGTAGACGGCCGGGATGATCTGGTCGGTGTCGACGGCGGAGCGCTTGAGCGGTGCGACGACACCGGTGTGGGTCTCGAACTTCTCCATGTTCAGGCCTCGACCTTCTCGCGTGCGGGCAGATCGCTCGGCGATGCGAGGCGCCCGAGCACAGCGGTGGCGGCGGCCACGAGCGGCGACACCAGGTGCGTACGGCCGCCCTTGCCCTGGCGTCCCTCGAAGTTGCGGTTGCTGGTCGACGCGCAGCGCTCGCCAGGAGCGAGCTGGTCGGGATTCATGCCCAGGCACATCGAGCAGCCGGCGAAGCGCCACTCGGCGCCGAACTCGGTGAAGACCCGGTCGAGCCCCTCGGCCTCAGCCTCGAGCCGGACGCGGGCGGAGCCCGGAACGACCATCACGCGAACTCCGTCAGCCTTCGTGCGCCCCTCGATGATCGACGCGAACGCGCGCAGGTCTTCGATGCGGCTGTTGGTGCACGAACCCATGAAGACGGCGTCGACCGGGATCTCCTTGAGCGGAGTACCCGGCTGCAGGTCCATGTACTCGAGCGCGCGTTCAGCCGCCGCCTTCTCGTTCGGGTCGCTGAAGTCGTCGGGCGAGGGAACCGTCGCACTGAGCGAGACGCCCTGGCCGGGGTTGGTTCCCCACGTGACGAACGGCTCGAGCTCGGCCGCATCGATGAAGATCTCGGCGTCGTAGACGGCGCCCTCGTCGCTGGGGAGCGTGCGCCAGTAGGCGACGGCGTCATCCCAGTCCTGCCCGGTCGGCGCGTGCGGGCGGCCCTTCACGTATTCGAAGGTGATCTCGTCGGGGGCCACCATGCCTGCGCGGGCACCCGCCTCGATCGACATGTTGCACATGGTCATGCGCCCCTCCATGGAGAGGGCGCGGATCGCGCTGCCGCGGTACTCGAGCACGTAGCCCTGGCCGCCGTTGGTGCCGATCTTCGCGATCACGGCGAGGATGATGTCCTTCGCCGTCACGCCTTCCTTCAGCTCGCCCTCGACGGTGATCGCCATCGTCTTGAACGGCTTCAGCGGAAGGGTCTGCGTCGCCATGACGTGCTCGACCTCGCTCGTGCCGATGCCGAACGCCATCGCGCCGAACGCGCCGTGCGTCGAGGTGTGGCTGTCGCCGCACACGACCGTGATGCCCGGCATCGTGAGGCCGAGCTGGGGTCCGACGACATGGACGATGCCCTGCTCCGCGTCGCCGAGCGAGTGGAGGCGGACGCCGAACTCCTCTGCGTTGCGCCGGAGGGTCTCGATCTGCGTTCGGCTGGTGAGGTCGGCGATCGGCTTGTCGATGTCGAGCGTCGGGGTGTTGTGGTCCTCGGTCGCGATCGTCAGGTCGAGGCGCCGCAGCGGACGCCCCTCGGCACGCAGACCGTCGAAGGCCTGCGGGCTCGTGACCTCGTGCACGAGGTGCAGGTCGATGTAGATCAGGTCGGGCTGACCGTCTTCACCCTTGACGACGAGGTGGTCGTCCCAGACCTTTTCGGCGAGGGTGCGCGGGCGCTCGGGAGGGGTGGGAATGCTCATGGGTTTCGTTCTCCTTGCGAACCGGGATCAAGCCCACGACGGACTCCGCGGCGAGGAGGGGCTCAGAACGAGACCTCGCCGCGGCCGCTAAGGAGAAGGCGAGCGATCCGCATGCGGTCAGAATACCACCGGGCGCCGCGGCGGCGTCCGGTCACGAGCGCTCGTCGTCACGCGGGTGCGGCTGCTCGACCGTGGGGGGCGTGCCCTGCTCGTCGGCGACGGCGGCCGCAGCCTGGGTCGGGCCGGCCGCGTCGCGGTCATGCCGTGCGGCGATCAGACTGGCGACGGTCGCGACGAGCATGGCGCCGATGATGACGCCGAGCGACACCCACGTCGAGATCTCCGGCGCCCAGGCGATCCCGTCGCCGCCGTTGATGAACGCGAGCTCATTCTCGTGCATCGCGTGAAGGATCAGCTTCACGCCGATGAACGCGAGGATGAAGGCGATCCCGTAGTGCAGGTACTTGAGCCGGTCGAGCAGATCGCCCAGCAGGAAGTAGAGCTGGCGCAGACCCATCAGCGCGAAGATGTTCGCGGTGAACACCAGGAACGGGTCCTGCGTGATGCCGAAGATCGCCGGGATCGAGTCGAGGGCGAACAGCAGATCGGTGACGCCGATCGCCACGAAGACGATGATCATCGGGGTGAACATCCGCTTGCCGTTGACGACGGTCCGGACCTTGGGGCCGTCATACTCGTCGGAGATGTCCACCGTGCGACGGATGATGCGGACGAGGAAGTTCTCCTTCTTCACGTCGTCGTCGTGGTCGCCCTCGGGCAGCGCCTGCTTGATCGCCGTGTAGATGAGGAAGGCACCGAAGATGTAGAACACCCAGCTGAACTGCTCGATGATCGCCGCCCCCGCGAGGATGAAGAGACCTCGAAGCACCAGCGCGATGATGATGCCCACCATCAGCACCTTCTGCTGATACCGGCGCGGAACCGAGAACTGGCTCATGATCAGGACGAACACGAAGAGGTTGTCGATGGAGAGGCTGTATTCGGTCAGCCATCCGGCGACGAACTGTCCGGCGTGCTCGACGTCTGCGACGGCCCAGAGGATGCCGGCGAACACCAGCGCCAGGGAGACGTAGAACAGCACCCACAGCGTCGATTCCTTCGGCGACGGGATGTGGGGCCGCTTGACGATGATGAGCAGATCGGCGACGAGCACGAGCACCAGGACGAGGAGCGCGACGATCTGGAACGGCACGGGGAGGTCCATGCGAGCCTTTCGGGGAGGAAGCCTCCCGAGACTACACCCCGGCTCCTCCGCGGCCCGGGTGTGAGACGGTTCGCGACGACGCGACACTGATGGGATGAGGGAAGGAACTCAGACGCATGGTCGACACGATCACACGCGGTGATGCCGAGCTCGTCGAAGCTGCGGCGTCCGGAAGTGAGCACGCCTTCCGTACGCTCTATCGCGCCTACGTGCGACCGGTGTACTGGCTCGCGCATGGCCTGCTGGGCGATCGCGTCGAAGCCGAGGACGTTACGCAGGAGACGTTCCTGGTGGCCTGGCGCAAACTGCCCGAGCTCGAGCTGGCGGGCGAGTCGCTGCTGCCGTGGCTCGTCACCATCTGCCGGTTCCAGAGCGCGAACCGCATCCGCCGACGGCAACAGGAACGACGCCACACGACGGATGAGGACGCCGCCGAGGTCGCCGACACGGTGGACGTCGAGCGGCAGGTCGTGCAGAGCGATCTCGTCGAACGCATCCTCGCGGCCGTCGGCTCGATGGGCCCCCTCGACCAGGACATCTTCCGGCTCTGCGCCGCGGAGGGGTTCGCGTATCAAGCAGCAGCCGACCAGCTCGGCGTCAGCCACGGGACGGTCCGGAACCGGCTCTCCCGCATCCGCACATTCGTCCGCTCGAGCGTTGAACCGGAGCAGTCATGAACGATCTACCCGCCCTGGATGACAGCCGTATCGATGCGATCGAAGAGGCTCTGTTCGCGGACATCGGGCGCGAGCGGGCCGAACGCCGCGCCTCGGCTGACCGGGCCGCCGCGCAGCGGACGCGACGGCGGCGGGCCTGGTGGGGCGCGTCCGGCGCCGCGGCAGCCGTGATCGTCGTGGCCGCGGCCATCGCGCCGCAGCTGACGAGCAGCAGCGGCGGGGCATCCTCCGTCGCACCCGCCACCGCCCCGGAGGGGTTCTTCGGCACGACGGAGAACGGCGAAGTGTCGCGAGACGCCGGCGACTCGGCGGCGCAGCCCGAGCCGTTCGCGTTGGACGGGTCGACCGATGAGGGGTCGGCCTCCGGCGCCGTGTCCGACTCCCCCACCGGGCGCGACGTCATCGCCACGGCATCCGCGACAGTGATCGCCGACGATCCCCGTGACGCGGCGGAATCGATCGCCGCGGCCACCGTCGCCGCGGGCGGCTATGTCGAGTCGATGAGTCTCGGGGGCACGGCGGCGGGCGCGTTGCCGTACGCGGATGACCGCGCGGTCTGGCCTGCCTCAGTCGGCTCGGCCTGGGTGTCCGTCCGGGTTCCCGCAGCGAGCCTCGAGGAGGCCATCGCTGCGCTCGCGGACGTCGGCGAGGTCGAGAGCTCGCAGGTCTCACGCGACGACGTGACGACGCAGGCGACCGACCTGCGCGCCCGGGTGGCCGCCGGGCAGGCATCGGTCGAACGGCTGACGGAGCTCATGGCCGAAGCCGGGTCGGTCGCCGACCTCATCGCAGCGGAGTCCGCTCTCGCCGACCGGCAGGCCGAGCTCGACTCGCTGCAGCAGCAGCTCACCGCGCTCGAGTCGCAGGTCGCGCTGTCGTCGCTCACGGTTCAGCTGCAGGTTCCGGCCGAGAAGGTGGACGCCGATCCCGCGGGCTTCGGCGACGGACTCGCGACGGGATGGAACGGGCTCATCGCCACGTTCAACGGGATCGTCGTGGGGCTCGGATTCCTGCTCCCCTGGCTCGCCGTGATCGGGCTCGCGGCTGCGCTGATCTGGCTCGTCGTCTCGACGACTCGTCGGCGTCGGGTGCGTCGGAAATCGCCCGAGTCCTGAACGCGCAGCGGGGAGATCCCGGGCGGGAACGCGAAACGCCCATCCGATCGGATGGGCGTTTCGCAGTGGTGACCCCAGCGGGATTCGAACCCGCGTTACCGCCGTGAGAGGGCGGCGTACTAGGCCGCTATACGATGGGGCCGTACTTTTCTGTCTTCCCCGGGGCTCCGGAGGCAACCGTTAAAGTATGCCACGGGCTCGCGCATCCGGCAAAATCGAGGCCCCCATTG
Organism: Microbacterium sp. H37-C3; assembly: GCF_027157935.1. Taxonomy (NCBI): domain Bacteria; kingdom Bacillati; phylum Actinomycetota; class Actinomycetes; order Micrococcales; family Microbacteriaceae; genus Microbacterium; species Microbacterium sp. H37-C3. Next base: position 533,153 of record NZ_JAPVLR010000001.1, read on the forward strand.
CCCTCTCGGGCGTGTCGGGCGTTGACTGAGGGCATGCATGTCACCAAGCACGAACACGCCTGCCTGCGCCTCGAGCGCGACGGCAAGACCCTGATCATCGACCCCGGCACGTTCACCTCGCCGCTCGAAGATCTGCATGACGTCGTGGCTGTCGTCGTCACGCACGAGCACCCCGACCACTGGACGTCGCAGCACCTCTCGACGATCCTCGAGCAGTTCCCGAACATCCCCGTCTACGGCCCCGAGGGTGTCGTGCGCGCGGCCGCGGGGTTCGACATCCGCGAGGTCTCCCCCGGTGACAAGCTCGAAGCGGGTCCGTTCAGCCTCGAATTCTTCGGCGGACGCCACGCGGTGATCCACGACTCGATCCCCGTAATCGACAACGTCGGCGTCCTCGTCGACGACGCGTTCTACTACCCCGGTGACTCGTACGCCGTGCCCAAGGGAGCGAAAGTGGAGCTCCTCGCGGCGCCCGTCGGCGCCCCTTGGCTGAAGATCGGCGACGCGATGGACTTCGTGCTCGAGGTCAAACCGCGGCGTGTCTTCGCGACCCACGACATGACCCTCTCACCGGCAGGCCTCGCGATGGGGCGCGAGCGGCTGACGTGGGCGGCCCAGCAGAACGGCGGCGACTTCGTCGCGCTGGACCCGGGCGACTCCACCGACATCTGAGCCGCGCGGAAACGACGGATGCCGTGGACCCGAAGGTCCACGGCATCCGTGTGTTCCGAGCGGATCAGGCCGCGTCGTGGTCGATCTCGAGGAAGGCGACGAGTTCGTCGAGAGCCTTCTCGGCACCCTCACCCTCGGCCTTGAGCGTCACGACCGACCCCTGCGAGGCGCCCAGGCCCATGATGCTCAGGATGCTGCCGGCGTTCAGGTCGGGGCCGCCCTCGACGGCGATCGTGACGGGAACGCCCTTCGACTGCACCTCCTGCACGAAGAGCTTCGCGGGGCGGGCGTGCAGTCCGGAGCTGCTCGCGATGGTGGCGGTGCGTTCTGCCATGGTGGTGTCTCCTCAGACTGTCGCGGTCGCCGCGGCCGGGGCCGGGGCGGTGGAGCTCTTGCGGACGTACTTCTTGAGCACGACGAGCAACAGCGCAGAAACGACGGTACCCGCCAGAAGCGCGACGAAGAAACCCCACACCGGGGAGATGGCGAACAGCACGAATACGCCGCCGTGCGGAGCGAAGCTCTGGACGCCGAACCACATGCTCAGCGCACCGGTGATCGCCCCGCCGACGAGGGAGGCCGGGATGACGCGCAGCGGGTCGGCCGCCGCGAACGGGATCGCACCCTCACTGATGAACGAGGCGCCCAGCAGCCAGGCCGCCTTGCCGTTCTCGCGCTCGACCGGCGTGAAGAGCGGACGCGCGAGCACGGTCGATGCGAGTGCCAGGGCCAGCGGCGGCACCATGCCGGCAGTCATGACGGCAGCCATGATGAGGTACGGCGCGGTGTTCTCGGTGGAGGCGGCCGCGAGTCCGGTCGTCGCGAAGACGTAGGCGACCTTATTGATCGGACCGCCGAGGTCGAAGCACATCATCAGGCCCAGGATCACGCCGACGACGATGAGGCCCGCACCGCTCTGGGTGAGGTTCGTGAGCCCGTCGGTCAGGAGTGCCATGAGCGCGGCGATCGGCCGGCCGAGGAACAGGATCATGAGACCCGAGGCGACGATCGAACCGAGCAGCGGGATGATGACCACGGGCATCAGACCGCGCAGCCAGCGCGGGGCGGGGAGGCGCCCGAGCCACCAGGCCACGAAGCCGGCGAGGAAACCGCCGATGATGCCACCGATGAAGCCGGCGCTCATCGTGACCGCGATCGCACCGGCGACGAATCCGGGAGCGATGCCCGGACGGTCGGCGATCGCGTAGGCGATGTAGCCCGCGAGAGCGGCCACCAGGAAGCCCATGGATGTCGAGCCGATCATGAACGCCACCGACCCGAGGTACTGGCCGAGCGGCCCGAACGGCGAGGTGATGTCGGTCGTGGGCAGGTTCCACAGCGCGTTGTCGATGATGACCTTCGACGCGTTCGCCGTGACCTCATAGCCGCCGAGGGCGAAACCGAGGGCGATCAGCAGCCCACCGCCGGCGACGAAGGGGATCATGTAGCTCACGCCCGTGAGCAGGATGCGCTGGATCTTCGCCCCCCACGACAGATTCTGCGACGCGGTGCCCGCACCGGAACCCGCATCCGCTGCCGCACCGCTGACGCGGGCGGCGTTCGGGTTGGACGCGGCGGCGACGGCCTCACGGATCATCTGCGCGGGCTGCTCGATGCCGCGCTTGACGCCCGAACGGATCACCGGCTTGCCGGCGAACCGTGAGATCTCACGGACGTCGACGTCGGTGGCGAAGATGACCGCGTCGGCGTTATCGATGACGGATGCCGGCAGCGCCTGGTAGCCGCTGGAGCCCTGGGGTTCGACCACGAGGTCGATCCCGGCTTCCTTACCTGCGGCAGTCAGCGCGTCGGCGGCCATGAAGGTGTGGGCGATCCCCGTCGCACAGGAGGTCACGGCGACGATGCGGGCGGGGCGGCCGTCGATGGTCAGGTCGCCGGCGGCGGCCTCAGCCGGTGCGGCCGAGGTGGCCGTCGGCGCGGCGGCAGCGGGTGCTGGGGCGGCACCGCCCTCGCCGATCGCCGCGCGGACCGTACGCACGACGTCGTCGGCGGATGCCGCGGCGCGGAGGTCGCTCGTGAACGAGTCCTGCATCAGGCTGCGGGCGAGGCGCGACAGCACCGCGAGGTGCTCCTCGGCGGCGTTCTCGGGCGCGGCGATGAGGAAGACGAGGTCGGCCGGACCGTCGGGGGCTCCGAATGCCACGCCCGGCTTCAGTCGAGCGAACGCGAGCGAGGCCTGCGTCACCGCAGCGCTCTTCGCGTGCGGGATCGCGATGCCACCGGGAAGCCCGGTCTCGTCCTTCTCTTCGCGCGCGATGGCGTCTTTCGCGAGGGCGTCGGCGTCCGTGGCGCGGCCCTGCGCTGCGACGAGGCGAGCGAGGGCGCGGATGACGTCCTTCTTGTCGGTCCCGAGGGGCGCGTCGAGGCTGACGAGCTCCGGGGTGATGGTGTCGGACACGGTGTCCTCCTGGTTCGAGTGTTGCGGGTCGTTCGGATCAGTGATGGAGCGCGCGGACGGGGATGTCCGCGACGGGGAGATCGGTCGGAGTCGGGGCTTGCGTTCCCTCGAGCGCCGCGGCCGCCGAGCCGTACCGGATGGCGGAGACGAGCGCGGCTGCCGGGTCCGCGCCGCGCGAGTCGGCGAGGAGGAAGCCCGCGAGCGAGCTGTCACCGGCACCGACCGTGCTGCGGACGCGGGTGGGGGGCGGAGTCGCTGCCCACGCGCCGCGGTCGGAGACGAAGACCGCACCGTCGCCACCGAGGGTGACCAGCGCCGCGCCGACCGCCGCGGGGACCAGCTCGCGAGACGCGAGGTGGACGGCGTCGGCGAGGGTGTCGGCCGCCGGCAGCGGCGCGCCCAAGAGATCGGCGAGCTCCTCGTCGTTGGGCTTGATGAGGTCGGGACGTCCGTCCGCGACGACGGCGCGAAGCGCGGCTCCCGACGTGTCGACAGCGATCCGTGGGGCTTCCTCCCCCAACCGGTCGCGAACCGCGCGGATGACGCGGACGTAGGCGTCATCCGGCAGGCCGGGCGCGAGCGAGCCGGCGAGCACGAGCCACTGGGCACCGCGCGCGCACTGCGCGACGACGTCGATCACGTCGTCGAGGTCGGCCGCGCTCAGCGCCACACCCGGCAGGTTGATCTTCGTGGTCTCCCCCGTCGGGTCCGTGACCGCGATGTTCGCGCGCGTGCGGCCGCGCACCGCGACCGTGTGCACGTCGACATCCCCGTCCGCCAGCACCGCGGCGAACGGGTCGGCGGGGTCCAGGGGAAGCACGGCGAGACTGTCGACGCCCGACGCGTGCAGCACGCGCGCGACGTTGATGCCCTTGCCGCCGGCATCCTCGCGGACGGCGGACGCCGTCTGCACCTCGCCGACGCGCAACGACGCATCGATCGAGATGGTCCGGTCGAGCGACGGGTGCACCGTCAGGGTCACGATCATGCGATCCATACCTCCACGTCGGCCTCGCGCAGGGCGCGGGCGAGCTCCGAATCCGGCTCCCGGTCGGTCACGACGACGTCGAGGTCCGAGAGGCCGGCGAAAGAGACGAGCAGTTCGGCGTCGAACTTGTCGGCGTCGACGAGGAGGATCACGCGCCGGGCTCCGGCGACGATGGCGCGCTTCACGGCGGCCTCGTCGGGGTCGGGCGTCGTGAGTCCGGCATCTTGGGCGATGCCGTTCGTGCCGAGGAAGGCGACGTCGGGCCGCAGCCGCGCGATGGCGCCGACGGTATCCGATCCGACGGCCGCCGCGGTGAGGCCCCGAACGCGTCCGCCGATCGCCGTCAGGCCGATACCAGCCGCTCCGGCGAGCGAATGGGCGATCGTCATCGAATGGGTGACGACCTCGAGCCCGGTCGGCGCACTGCGCTCGATGAGTGCGTCCGCGAAGGCGCCGGTGGTCGTGCCGGCATCCACGTAGATCGATCCGGTCCCGGACGGGAGCGCTGCCAGAGCACGCCGGGCGATCCGTTCCTTGGCCGCCGAGTGGCGCTGGGAGCGTTCCGCGACGGATGGCTCGGCGGTGCTGACGCGCTCCGCCGACACCGCGCCGCCGTGAACCCGGCGGAGAACGCCGGTCTCCTCCAGGGCCGCGAGGTCGCGCCGGACCGTCTCGGTCGTGACATCGAAACGCGAAGCGAGGTCGACGACGGCCACGCGACCGTGGGCGGCGAGCATTCGTTCGATGAGCTGCTGGCGCTCCATTGCGTACACGACATCCCCCTTCGGATGCCCACACGTTACAACGCATTCACACGCAAAGCAACAGAAACCAACACGGTATTTGGTCTCACCGCGAAGGACGAAGAAGGGAGGCGCCGGCCGCAGCCGACACCTCCCCTCAGGCGAGTCCGAGGCTCAGGCCTCGCTCATCGCGATGACCTCCTGCTGGCCCCGTGCTGCGAGCGCGGCGGCACGAGCGGCGATGCGGCGCTCCTGCTCGATCTGGCCGGCGTCGAGGGTCTCCTGGTCGACCGGGTAGCTCTCCACCTTGTTCACGCCGTTGTACTTGGCGATGTAAGCATCGAGCTCGGGGCCCGATTCCCATGAGGTGATGAGGCAGTAGCGCGGCTCGTCACCGTAGTGAGCTGCTGCGTGCCACAGGCGCTGGGTGTCGACGATGAGCTGCGCACCGGCGGGCAGCGCGATGCGGGTCTCCTCGCTGGGGTCGGTGCGGTTCTCACGGAGCACGAAGTAGCTCGTCTTGTCATCCGTCAGGTTGAAGAAGCCGCGAACGACCCAGCCCGTGCCGTCGGGGTTCAGGCGGTTGTTGTCGTCCTGGTGCAGGTTGTAGAGGCAGTCGGCGTACGTGTTCGGCTGCAGCTCGATGATGCGGCAGCGGCCGACGTTGGCGCCGGGCTCCTGCGCACGCGCGGTCAGCGTCGGAGCGATCGCGGTCTGCGAGTCGATCCACACGCCGTCCTTGTCGGTGCGCGGCGGCTTGTGGTTCCAGAAACCGTTGCACTCGATCTCACCCTTGGCCGAGGCCAGCGGGGCGAAACGGGTGTCGCCGGAGGACTTCCAGTCGACGTACTCGACGTCGAGCCATTCCTTCGGATCGATCTCCTTGTTGTAGCGGTCGAGGACGACGTAGCCGGTCTCCTCGAGAGCAGCGGATTTGATGTAACCCATGACGGATCATGACCTTTCTGTCGGACAAGCGAAGTTTTTACAGGCCCGACTTAGGTCAGCCTACCTAGGGCTCCTGAACGCGCCGGTAGACTCGTCCGGGGTTTTCGAGGAGCGATTTCGGAGAACATGAGCACTGCCACGAATGTCGAAGCGACCGCTGTCAACACGATCGGCTGGCTCTCGGCATCCGAGACCACCATCGTCGTCCCGGTCTATCAGCGGCAGTACCGCTGGGACATCGGCGGGTGCGAGCAGCTGCTCGGCGACATCCGGTCGGTGTCGGCCTCCGACGACAGTCATACCCACTTCATCGGATCGATCCTCTCCACCGCGAGCACCTCGTCCGACGACGACGCGCAGCTCGTGCTCATCGATGGTCAGCAGCGGATCACGACCCTGATGCTGCTCGTCGCGGCGCTCCACCACACGCTGCGCGACGACGATCCCGACCTCGCGCGGGAGCTGGAGGCGGTGCTCGTCCGCGTCGACGACCCGACGCGCACCAAGCTCCGTCCCCACCGAGCCTGGGCCGACGTCTTCGAGAGCGTCGTCCTCGACCGGCGCTCCCCCGAAGACGAGCAGCGCGCCTCGCGCTTCGACGACAACTACGCGTTCTTCCGCAGCCAGATCCGGCCCGGCGAGGCCGCCGCGCTGTGGCGCGGCCTGCAGAAGCTCGAGCACGTCGCCATCACTCTGGGGGCGCAGGCCAACGCTCAGCAGATCTTCGAGAGCCTGAACTCCACGGGCGAGCCGCTGCGCGACCACGAGCTCATTCACAACTACGTGCTGATGGGGCTCACGCACGGCGAGCAGAACGAGATCGAGCAGGAGTACTGGCTCCCGATCGAGCAGAACACCGGCGACGCGATCGGATCATTCTGGAACCACTACCTCGTCATGCTCACGGGGCGCGAGGTGCTCATCACCGGTGGACGCGGCGTCTACGACGTCTTCCGGCAGCAGTTCCCCCGGCTCGACATCGGCAGCCTGCGGGAGCACGCGACGAGCTGGCGGACGCTCTCGGAGATCTACCGCGAACTCCTCGACCCGGCCACGAGCGACGACCCTGAGGTCGGTCGGCAGCTCGGCTACCTCGCGGTGCTGGGACGTCAGATGTTCCCGCTCGCGATGCGGCTCGTTCACGACCAGCGCGCCGGCATCCTGCCCCGCGACGAGCTGATCGCCCGTCTCGAAGACATCCAGTCGCTCCTCCTGCGCCGCGTCGTCGTCGGCATCGCGACCGAGCGACTCGTCGCACGGCTGTGCCGTGCGTACGCCGAGGGGCCGGACGCGCTGACCCGCGCCATCGCGCGAATCACGCCCTCGGACGAGCGCGTGCGCGTCGGACTCAAGTACAGCGACCTCCCCCACCCGCGCTACGTTCTCGGCCGCCTCGCCGACGTCGATCCGGGCGACCTGCTCGACGTATCGCCCGTCTTCCCCGCCGGCGCCGGCGACGACTGGTCGGGAGACGGCACGCGACGCTTCGCCGATTACAGCGAAGACGAGCAGAACAGCCACCGCGCCCTGGCGCACACGATCGGCAACCTCACGCTGCTCGAGCAGGATCGCGCGGAGCGCGCGCTCGATGCCACCTTCCCGGAGCTGCGTCCGCTCCTGGCGGGCAGCGCGGTGACGATGTCGCGCGACGTGGCCGAGCGACCGAGCTGGGACACCGCGGCCATCGGGGCACGTACCGAGGAGCTCGCGGCGCGCTTCGTCGAGGTCTGGCGCCGTCCCGCGCTGACAGGGATCGACGACGACAACCTCACGCCGATCCTCGACGCGAAGCTGCGACGCGGCTGGCCCCGCGGCTGGCAGCGCGAGTTCGACTACGTCGAGTTCCGCGGCGAGCACTGGGAGGTCCCCGACGTCCGTTACCTGTTTAACCGGGTCTTCAAGCGCCTCTGGGTCGACTCCCGCCAGAGCGTCGTCGACTTCAGCGCTCGCCGTGGCGGCCCCGTGTACCCGGCGATGGCATGGAACGGCCAGTGGGACGAGCTCGGTGAGGGCAGCTACCTCTACATGGGCTGGGACTCCCGTTACATGCTCACGGCGGTCCAGGGCGTTCTCGAAGAGGCCGGCTGGGCGTCGGAGGTCTTCCTGAAGTACTCGTACATCGGCGAGGCGATGCGCTGATCGCCTAGCAGAGTCGGAAGCGCGGCGTCAACGACCCCGACGCCCCGCCTGCGACCGCGTAGTTTCACTGTTGTACGTGAGCGGCTCGGTAGAGACGGTGTTCGGGTCACTTTCTCCCAGGGCTCACTGACGGCCCCGCCGTGAGATCTCATCTCCGGCGGGGTCGTCCCCTTCTCCGGAGTCGTTCAGACCGGGTGTCGTAGAATTCCGTGTGCTTCCCGACACGATCTCCCCCGCTTCCGTAGCGCCCAGCGGCATCGATCCGGCCGACCTCGCCGCGACGCTCCGCGTTCTGGAGCAGCTCGCCGATATCGACCACGCCCACCCGGACTACGTCACGGTGCGTCGCGCGACAGCGGCGATGTTCAAGGCGGCGAAGAAGGTGCGGCGCCGTGAGATCCGGGATGCCGTTGCCTCCGCCGACCGCGCCGTGGTGCACGCCACCGCGACCGGCGCCCCCGACCGCATCGACGACGAGACCCGCGGCATCCCGATCTCGTCGTCCACGACCGCTCCGATCGCCGGGACCCTCATCAAGGCGCGCGCCTGCTACATCTGCAAGCAGCCGTACACGATCGTGGATGCCTTCTACCACCAGCTGTGCCCGGACTGCGCGGCGTTGAGCCACGCCAAGCGCGAGGCCCGCACCGATCTGACGGGTCGCCGGGCGCTGCTCACCGGCGGGCGAGCCAAGATCGGGATGTACATCGCGCTCCGACTGCTGCGCGATGGCGCGCACACCACCATCACGACGCGCTTCCCCCGCGACGCGGTTCGCCGGTTCACGAGCCTGCCCGACTCGCCGGAGTGGATCGACCGGCTCAAGGTCGTCGGCATCGACCTGCGCGATCCCGCCCAGGTCGTCGGACTCGCGGATGACGTCGCCGCGGCCGGTCCGCTCGACATCCTCATCAACAACGCGACGCAGACGGTGCGGCGCTCCCCCGGCGCCTACCAGCCCCTCGTCGACGCCGAGCTCTCGCCGCTGCCGGACGGGCCGCTGCCCGAGCTCGTCACCTTCGGCCACACCAACGACATGCACCCCCAAGCTCTCGAGCGCTCGGTGAACGCTCACCCGATCCTCGCCGCCGCAGCCTCGCGCGCCGACGAGCTCACCGAGCAGGCGATGGCCGCGGGCTCGAGCTCGCTCGAACGCCTCGCCGCCGGCACGGCGATCGACGCCGGCGGACTCATTCCCGACCTCGACAGCGTCAACTCGTGGACGCAGCGCGTCGGCGACGTCGACCCGCTCGAGATGCTCGAGGTCCAGCTCGCCAACACCACGGCCCCCTTCCTCCTGGTCTCGAAGCTGCGCGCCTCGCTCGCCGCGAGCCCGGCCCGCCGCACCTACGTCGTCAACGTCAGCGCGATGGAGGGCGTCTTCAACCGCGGTTACAAGGGCCCCGGCCACCCGCACACGAACATGGCCAAGGCCGCCGTGAACATGCTCACACGCACGAGCGCGCGGGAGATGTTCGAGACCGACGGCATCCTGATGACGAGCGTCGACACCGGATGGATCACCGACGAGCGTCCCCATCCGACCAAGGTCCGTCTGGCCGAGGAAGGCTTCCACGCCCCGCTCGACCTCGTCGACGGCGCCGCCCGCGTCTACGACCCGATCGTCCGTGGTGAGGCCGGCGAAGATCTGTTCGGAGTCTTCCTCAAGGACTACTCCCCCGGCGCATGGTGAGGCTCCCCGCCCCCGGCAGCCGTGTGGTCGTCCGCTACCTGCTGCCCACGGGACAGGCGACGGACGCGCTTGGCGAGCTGCTGAGCGCCGACGACGAGCTGGTCGTGGTGGACGGCAAGCGCGGGGTCGAACGTATCCGTCGCTCGGACATCGTCGCTGCCAAACCCGTCCCGCCGCCGCCGGCGCCGCGGCCGCGCCGCACCTGACCTCCGCTCCTGCTCAGCAAGAACACGAAAGCCCGCGAACCGATGACTCGGACTCGCGGGCTTTCGCTTCGAGGCGTCAGGCGTCAGGCGTCAGGCGTCGGAACGCACGAGGATCTTCGCCCCGGCCCCACCACGGAGCTTCTCGATGGCGCCGACGACACCGTCGATCGGGACCTCCTCGACCCATCCCGTCGTGTCGTAGACGCCGCGCGACATCGCGTCGATGACGGCGTCGAAGTCGGCCGGCAGGTACGCCAGCGCCCCGGCGATCTCGGTCTCGGCCATCACGAGCTGCGTCGGCGAAAACTCCATCGCGCGCTCGTGGATCGCCACGACGACGAGGCGGCCGCCGGGCACCAGGCTCGCGAGTCCCGACGTGATGGCGGGGCCGGCGCCTGCGGCGTCGAACGCGACGTCGGCACCGCGTCCGTCGGTCAGCTCGGCCACCGCGGCGGCGAGGTCGCCCGAGACGGGGTCGACGACCGTGGCACCAAGCGCGGCGATCGTCTCACGCCGCGAGGCGCTCGGCTCTGAGACGAGGACCTTCTCGACACCGCGAGCCTTGAGAGCGAACCAGACGCCGATGCCGATGGGACCGGCACCCGCGACGATCGCGGTCTGCCCCGCCTTCACGAAGGAGCGCTCGACCGCGTGCCACGCGACGGCCATGGGCTCGACGAGGGCACCCATCCGCAGATCGACGTTCTCGGGGAGCTTGTGCAGCATCGACGCCGGAACCGTCGTGTATTCCGCCATGCCACCGCCGTGCGAGCTGAGGCCGTGGAAGCCGATCTTCTGGCAGGCGTTGAACATGCCCTTCTGGCACGCGGGGCACTCGCCGCAGTAGTAGACGGGCCAGACGGCGGCGCGGTCGCCGACCGCGACCCCCTCGACCCCGTCGCCGACCTCGACGACGGTTCCCGCGAACTCGTGACCGAGGATCTGCGGAAGCTGCGCGCCCGTCACTGGGTGCGGCTCGTCGAGCGTGAGGCCCGCGGCTTCCGGGGCGTAGTAGACGTGCAGATCCGACCCGCAGATACCCGCGAAAGCGTTCTTCAGCTTCACCTGGCCCGCGTTCACCGTCGGTTCGTCGACGTTCTCCACACGGAGGTCTTCCTTCGCGTGGAACACTGCTGCCTTCATCGTGATCTCCTCTCGTTCGGCCGCGTCACCGCAGCCACCATTCCGGTGATGCGGCGAGGATCGCCCTCGTCGCCCACGCCACGTCGTCCGCGCCGCAGCGCAGCCAGACCTCGATCGCCGCGACCGTCCCGCCCGCCGCGTACGCGACGGCGATCTCTCGCGTCGGCTGGTCGTCCATCGCGGGCGGCTCGATCTCGGGATGCCGCGCGAGCCATACCTCGAGGCCGCGGGCGACGACCCGCTCGAGCACGTCACGGATCGGTGCGGCGAGCGAAGGATGCAGCGCCCCGCGGTACACGTCTGCTCGCTTCTTGACGTGCGAGAGCAGCAGGGCCTCGGCTGTCGAGAGCGAGTCGAGCTCGCCGACGTCGGAGAGCACCTCCGCCAGCTCGACGCTCAGCGCGTCGGCGACGAGCGCGACGGGCGAATCGGCGTGACGGTAGAACGTGTCGCGCGTCACGCCCGCCGTGCGGCAGATCTCCGACACCGAAAGATCGGAGAGCGGGCGCGTCGCAGCCAGATCGAGCGCGGCCCGGCGCAGTGCCTCTCGGCTGCGCATCGACCGCGGGTCCATGACTTCAGCCTATCCGACACGTGTCAGACAGTGGGTGGCTCGCTGCTTGTCGATTCCGCGCCACCGTCGGTGTCGGCCTCTCCACCCTCCGGTGCGGTCGGGGGCGTGAGCGGGATCGCGATCGACGCGATACCGCCCCCGCCGAGCAGGTCGCCCGCAGGGTCGGCGACCGGCGGCTCGTCGGGCAGCAGCTCGGCATTCGACTTCCGACGAACGGGCTCGGAGGGCAGACCCGCCCATTCGCTCGGTTCCTCGGGTCGCTGCGTGAAGAGTCCCATACGCCCATTGTCACTCGGCGGCACGCCGTTCGCGGCCGCACGGCCGTCGTCTTGCGATGATCGTTTCGGTGCGTTGCACGACCCACCCCCTCCGCGGGCCCCGACGCGGTCCGCCGACGCCATCCGAAGCCCGAGAGAGACCGACGTGCCCGAACCATCTCCCGGTGCCGCAGCACCGCGCGCCGCGCGCACCCCGGTGCTGCTGGCAACGCAGTTCCTCTTCAACACGGGCTTCTACGCCGTTGTGCCCTTCCTCGCGCTCGTCCTCACCGAGGACTTCGGCGTCGCGGCCACCACGGTCGGACTGATTCTCGGGGTCCGCACGTTCGCCCAGCAGGGAATGTTCCTCGTCGGCGGGGTGCTCGCCGACAGAATCGGCGCGCGCCGCGTCATTCTCCTCGGATGCGGCGTTCGCGTAGCCGGATTCACGACGCTCGCGGCATCCCTGCTGCTGGAACCGCCCCAGCTCGCCCTGTTCGTCATCGGTACCGTGCTCACGGGCCTCGGCGGAGCGTTGTTCTCACCGGGGCTCAACGTGCTCCTCGCGGACGCCGAGGGCCGGCGACCGCCCGCGGGAACCGGAACACGTGCCTCGCTCTTCGCCTGGCTCAGCATCACCGGCGAGCTGGGAGCTGTGACCGGACCCATGGTCGGTGCCGCTCTCCTCGGCTGGGGCTTCGAAGCGGTCGCGCTCTGCGGGGCCGCCTTCTTCGTCCTGATCGGACTGTTCCTCGCCTTCTCGCTGCCCGCCGCGCGCCGCGAACACACCTCCAAGGTCGCGGCGGGTCCGACAAGACGCTGGTGGTCGTTGCGCGACCGACGCTTCGTCGGCTTCTCGGCCGCGCACGCAGCCGACCTGCTGGCGTACAACCAGCTCTACCTCGCGTTGCCGTTGCAGCTCGCCACCACGGAGCACCCGGCCACCGCGACCGCCGGGATGTTCGCGTGGGTGTCGATCCTGACGCTGACGCTGCAGATCCCCGTGGCCCGCTGGTCGGCACGTGTCGGCGCTCCGGTCGCCCTCCGCCTCGGCTATGTCCTCTCCGCCGCCGGTTTCGCCGTCGTGGCGATCGGCGCGATGACGCCGGTGGCGGATGCCGCACGCGTCACGATCGTCGTCGTCGCGGCATCCCTCGTCGTGGCGGGCCACATGACGACCAACCCGACCGCACTCTCGCTGATCCCACGCTTCGCGGACGACCACCCGACGGGGTCCTTCTTCGGCCTGCTCGCCACCTGCGGGGGCGTCGCGGTGCTGATCGGCAACGTCATCGTCGGCGTCCTGCTCGCGATCCCCGGGACATCGGCTGCCGCCTGGCTCTTCCTGGCCGCACCGCTGATCGTGGCGGCGGTTGTGGCACCGCGGCTGGCACCGTCCGCCCGGCCTCACTGACCGCCGCCGCATCGAACACGAAACGGAAAAGCCCCGCCGAAGCGGGGCCTTACTCGAAGCTGGGGTACCTGGACTCGAACCAAGAACAACTGAACCAGAATCAGCCGTGTTGCCAATTACACCATACCCCATGGTCGGTTTGACCTCAGTCGCACCGAGGATCAACTATACCCGACGGATGCGGTGGGGCCTAACCGAGCGCCGCCCGGGCGCGTCAGCCGACGCGCTGGACGAGCGCGTCGAGCCGGCGGATGGTCTCGGATTTGCCGAGCAGCTCCATCGACTCGAACAGCGGCGGCGACACGCGACGTCCACTGAGGGCGACACGCAGCGGCCCGTAGGCGACACGCGGCTTGAGCCCGAGCCCCTCGATGAGGGCGGGCGCGAGGGCATCCTGCACCGCGGCTGCGGTGAAGCCCCGCTCGGGGACGAGCTCGAGGGCGCCGACCGATGCGACGAGCACCTCCCCCGCGTTCGCCGGAAGGCCCGAGAGGGCATCGTCGTCGTACGCGACCTCGGAGCGGAACAGGAAGCCGAGCAGGCCCGGTGCATCGCCGAGCAGCTGCATCCGCTCCTGGACGAGGGGCGCCGCGGCCTCGAGGATCTCGCGCTGCGCCGCCGTGGGAGGGTTCTCGATCAACCCGGCGCCGGAGAGATAGGGCACGAGGCGCTCGGCGAAGTCGTCGGGCGCGAGCATCCGCACGTGGTCGCCGTTGATCGACTCGGCCTTCTTCTGGTCGAAGCGGGCCGGGTTCGGGTTCACGTCGGCGATGTCGAACGCGGCGATCAGCTCGTCGCGCGTGAAGACGTCGCGATCGGGCGCGATCGACCAACCGAGGAGCGACAGGTAGTTCAGGAGCCCCTCGTGGATGAAGCCCTTCTCGCGCTGCAGGAAGAGATCGGCCTTCGGGTCGCGCTTCGACAGCTTCTTGTTGCCGGTCTCACCGAGGACGAGGGGCATGTGACCGAACCGCGGGACGAAATCGGTGACCCCGGCCTCGATGAGCGCCGCGTACAGCGCGAGCTGACGCGCCGTCGACGGCATGAGGTCCTCGCCGCGCAGAACGTGGGTGATGCCCATGAGCGCGTCGTCGACGGGGTTCACGAATGTGTAGAGCGGAACGCCGCCGGCGCGAACGATGACGAAGTCGGGGAACGACCCGGCGGGGAAGGTCACCTCGCCGCGGATGAGATCGACGAAGGTGAGGTCATGGTCGGGCACGCGCAGGCGCCACGCGGGCTCACGACCCTCGGCACGGAAGGCGGCCTTCTGCTCGTCGGTGAGGTCACGGTCGAAGTTGTCGTAGCCGAGCTGCTTCGCGCGGCCGTTCGCCTCGTTGCGGGCGTCGATCTCCTCGGCGGTCGAGTACGACTCGTAGACCACCCCGGCGGCGATGAGCTTGTCGAGCACCTCGCGGTAGATCTCGTGGCGCTGCGACTGGCGGTACGGCGCGTGCGGGCCGCCCTTCTCGACGCCCTCATCCCAGTCGATCTCGAGCCACCGCAGCGCTTCGAGCAGCTGCTGGTAGCTCTCCTCGCTGTCGCGCGCGGCGTCGGTGTCTTCGATGCGGAAGACCATCTTGCCGCCGTTGTGGCGCGCGTAGGCCCAGTTGAACAGGGCCGTGCGGATGAGGCCGACGTGCGGCAGACCGGTCGGCGACGGGCAGAACCGCACGCGGACATCGGTTCCGGCGGCGGTCGTGGTGGCGGGGTGCGGTGCGGTGGACATCCTCTCCAGCTTAGTTCTCGTGAGCGTCGCCGCCGGTGAGCTCCGCGACGACGGCCCGCAGGTGCCCCAGGACCGATGCCACCGCGGGAACCCGGCCCGCTCCGCCCGCGGAGACCGCGTGGATGGCGCGGCGTTCGCTCGCGGGAAGCGGTCGCGTCACCACACCGGGGAGGAGAGGGAATGACGCGACCGCGAGCCCGGGAAGAGTGGCGACACCGATTCCCTGGGCCACGAGCTGCTCGACCGCGACGAAATTGTCGGTCTCGAAGCGGATCGCGGGCTCGAACCCGGCTCGGCCGCACACCTCGAGCAGATGACCACGGCAGCGGGGGCATCCGGCGATCCAGGCCTCGTGCGCAAGTGGCGCGATCTCGATGGCCCCCGACCCGCGGGCGGCCGGGTGGTCGGCCGGCAGCACCGCCAGCAGGTCGTCGTACCCGATGACCTCTGTGTCGAGTCCTCGGACGTTCTCACCGTGCGGGTCGCTCCGATCACCCGGGTAACCGAACGTCAGAGCGATGTCGGCCCGGTCTGCGCGCACATCGGCGATCGCCTCGGGCGGCTCCGCCTCGACGTATGTCAGGGTCAGCCCCGGCTCCGCCAGGGCGAGCCGGTCCATCAGCCGCGGCAGCACCGTCGGCGAAGCGGAGGGGAAGCCGACCATGCGCACGGTCCCCGACCGCAATCCGGCGAGCTCGGCCAGTTCACCGGAGGCCGCCTCGATGACCGTCGCGACCGCCGCCGCGTGCCGGGCGATCACGCGGCCTGCTTCGGTGAGCCGCATCCGTCGCCCGACCCGCTCGACGACCGGCACGCCGAGGCGCTGTTCCAGCCGCTTGATCTGCTGGCTCACGGCCGGCTGACTGTAGCCCAAGGCCGTCGCCGCCGCTGTGATGGAGCCACCGTCGGCGACGGCCCGCACGACGCGCAACTCGGTGACGTCGAGACGATAGTCCGGGGTATCCATCCGGATAGATAACTAGGCGTGATGCTTTGTATGCAAATCCTGCCGTAGACCAATAGATCACGATCGCGCAGCCTGGATGCATGCAGACGACGACTCTCACACCGGAGGAGCTTCACGCCGCGTTCCCGGGGGCTCGGGGCTATCTCGCCGCCTGCAGCACGGGCCTGCCGACGGTCGCGACGCGGGCGGCGGTCGTCGCCGACCTCGATGCCCGGCCCGATCTCGTTCATTACGCGGACGTGGCCGAGCGCTGCCGCGCCCACTTCGCCCGATTGGTGTCGACCGACCCCGGGCACGTGGCCATCGGGTCGCAGACGTCGGTCCTGGTCGGCATGATCGCGGCTTCCCTCCCCGATGGCGCGACCGTGCTGTGCCCCGAGGGCGAGTTCTCCTCGCTCGTTCTCCCGTTCGCGCACGCCGGGCGCGGCATCCGAGTCCGCGCCGTCCCGCTCGCCGACCTCGCCGACGCGATCACTCCGGGTGTCGACCTGGTCGCATTCTCGATCGTGCAGTCGGCCACGGGAGAGGTCGCCGACGCGGCCGCGATCGCCGAGGCCGCGCAGCGGGCCCGAGCCCGCACGCTCTGCGACGCGACACAGGCCGCGGGCTGGCTCCCCCTCGACGCCGGGCAGTTCGACGCCCTCGTCTGCCACACGTACAAGTGGCTGTGCGCGCCTCGCGGCGTGGCGTTCCTCGTGCTCGCCGACGACTTCGCAGCGACGCTCACACCTCTGCATGCCGGGTGGTACGCCGGCGAGAACCCCTGGGCTGCGTGCTACGGGACCGACGCGACCCTCGCCCGCTCCGCCCGACGCTTTGACGTGTCACCCGCCTGGCAGGCGATGGTGGGGGCGGAACCGGCCCTGGCGATGTTCGCGGATGCCGACCCTGCGGCCCTGCACGCGCGGGTGACCGGTCTCGCTTCGGACTTCCGCACGCGGCTCGGACTGCCCGAGCCGCTGCGCGCGAGCCCCATCGTCGCGTGGCCCGACCCCGCCGGTGCGGATCTCGCACGGCTGACGTCCGCCGGGGTGGCGGCATCCGGTCGTCGCGGCAATGCGCGCATCGCGTTCCACGTCTTCAACGACGAGGCCGACGTCGAGCTGGCCGCGACCGCCCTCCTCGGCTGATCAGCGGAGCACGGCAGTGGGCGGCGTCACGCCGTCAGTGCCCACCCGGTCGACGCGAGCGCATCGGCGATGTGGGAATCACCCGCGAAGTCGATGCCATCGGTGAAGAAGCTGATGATCACCAGCGCGAACATCAGCGCGATGGAGAGGAAGAGGATCGCGCTCGAGACGAGGGCGATGATCAACTGTGCGCGGTGGCTCATGACTCCACGGTGCCAGCCTTCCGCCCCGGAGCAAAATGCTTGCCGCTGAGCGCCCCGGCGGCTAGGCCTCGACCGAGCCGGTCGCACCGTCAGCTGAGCGCGTCGATCGGGCCGCACGAACGCCGCCGATCACGACGACAGCGACGACAGCGAGAGCGCACACCGCCAGGCCCGCGTAGCCAATGAGCCCCAGCACTCCCCCGGCCGCGGCGGCGCCCGCGGCCCCGACGACGTTCATGATGGCGTCGCTGCGTCCCTGACGCGCGGTGCGGCGCTCCGGCGACGACGCCTCGGTGAGCAGCGCCGATCCCGCCACGGTGGCTCCGCTCCAGCCGAGCCCGAGCAGGATCAGCGAGGCAGTGACAGCGAGGGCCGAGTCGGCGCCCACCGCGGCGACGACGAGAGATGCGGCGAGCAGAGCCTGACCGAGAAGGATCGTCGCGACGCGCCCGAGACGGTCGGCGAGGATGCCGAAGACGGGTGACAGCGCGTACATGCCGGCGATGTGCAGGCTGATGGTGAGCCCGACGACCGAGAGTTCCGCACCGTGGTGGACGAGATGCAGAGGCGTCATCGCCATGACCGACACCATGACCCCGTGCGATCCGGCGATCGCGAGCACCGCGTAACGGGCGGCACCGGGTCGGTCGGCCTGCGCCCGGCGCGTCGCCGACGCCTGGGGTGCCTCGGCGCTAGAGGTGCGCGCGAGCAACAGCGGGTCGGGCCGCAGAGAAACGAGGTACAGGGCGATGGCCAGCAGCTGTGCGACCGCCGTGAACAGGTACGGCCCGGTCAGGGGAGGCATCCCCACCACGTCGCCGAGCGCCTCACCGGCGCCGATCAGGTTCGGACCGAGCACAGCGCCGATGGTGGTCGCCCACACGACGATCGAGAGGTCGCGCCCGCGCGTGCGATCGGTCGCGAGATCGGTCGCGGCGAACCGGGACTGCAGATTCGCGGCCTGGCCGGCGCCGATCAACGCGAACGCGATCAACAGCACGGGGAACAGCCCGGAAGCTGTGCCGAAGACGACGAGGGCCACGCCGACGAGCGCCAGCAGCATCCCGAGTGTCAGTGCCGGTCGGCGCCCCGATCGCGACGCGAAGGAAGCCAACGGCATCGCGAGCAGCGCGGCACCGAGGGTCACCGCTGCGGTCGGAAGACCCGCGAGCGCTTCGTCGCCCGTGAGCCGCTCGGTGATGACCGCACCGAGCGAGATCGTCGAGCCGAAACCGATGCCGCCGAGCACCTGACCGAGCGAGAGCACGACCAGGGAACGCCGGCGGACGGCGTCACGCGCGCCGACCGCGGCGGCCGTGGTCGGAACCGGGATGCTCTCCCCGTCAGGCATCCCGGACGATGTTGCGCAGGATGCCGAGACCGTCGATCTCGACCTCCACGACATCGCCCGCGCTGAGTGGCCCGACGCCCGCAGGAGTCCCCGTCAGGATGACGTCGCCCGGCAGCAGCGTGAACGCGGCGGACGCATAGGCGATGAGATCGGCGATGCCGTGGACCATATCGGTCAGCGGTGCACGCTGCTTCTCGTCGCCGTTCACCCGGGCGACGAGCTCGGCCTGTGACGGGTCGAACTCGGTCTCGATGGCCGGCCCGAGCGGGCAGAACGTGTCGAAGCCCTTGGCCCGCGTCCACTGGCCGTCGCTGCGCTGCAGGTCGCGTGCCGTGACATCGTTCGCGATCGAGTAGCCGAACACATGGCTGAGCGCGTCGTCGGCGGAGACGTTGCGGGTGACCTTGCCGATGACGACGGCGAGCTCGCCCTCGAAGTCCACCTGCTGCGACTGGGTCGGGCGGACGATGGCGTCGCCGGGACCGATCACCGAGGTGTTCGGCTTGAAGAACAGCAAGGGTTCCGCGGGCACCTCATTGCCGAACTCCGCGGCGTGCTCGCGGTAGTTCCGGCCGACGGCGATGATCTTGGATCGCGGGATGACGGGAGCCAGCAGCACGGCGTCGCTGAGCGCAACGCGCTCGCCCGTCGTGTCGTAGCCCGCGTACATCGGGTCGCCTGCCAGGGTCACCAGGTCGGTGCCGTCGAGGATGCCGTAGCGAATGGCCTCGTTGTGGGAGAACCGTACGATCTTCATCTCAGCCGTCCAATCGCACGAGCCAGCCGTGCTTGTCTTCGCGTCGTCCGTACTGGATGTCGGTGAGCTCTTCGCGCAGTGACAGGGCGAGCTCGCCGACCGGCTGCTCGTCGAAGAAGTCGTGGCCCTTGAGAATCCCGATCGGCGTCACGACGGCAGCGGTACCGCAGGCGAAGACCTCGACGATGTCACCGGATGCCACGCCCTGGCGCCACTCGTCCAGCGAGACGGCGCGTCCCTCGACCTTATGCCCGCGGTCGCGCGCGAGCTGCAGGATCGAGTCGCGGGTGATCCCTTCGAGGATCGAGTCGGACTGCGGCGTGACGATGGTGCCGTCCTTGTAGACGAACACGACGTTCATGCCGCCGAGCTCCTCCACGTTGCGGTCCTGATCGAGGAAGACGACCTGGTCGCACTCGTTCTCGTACGCCTCGGCCTGCGGGAGCAGGCTCGACGCGTAGTTGCCGCCGGTCTTGGCGGCGCCCGTGCCGCCCTTGCCTGCGCGGGCGTAGTCCTCGCTGAGCCAGATCGAGACAGGCTTCACACCTCCGGTGAAGTAAGCACCCGCCGGGCTCGCGATCAGGTAGTACGCGACCTTGTTCGCGGGGCGCACGCCGAGGAACGCCTCCTTCGCGAACATGAACGGCCGCAGATAGAGCGACTGATCAGCGCCGGAGGGCACCCAATCCCCATCGACGGCGATGAGCTCGCGGAGCGACTGGATGAACCATTCGACCGGCAGCTCGGGCAGCGCGAGGCGGCGCGCGGAGCGCTGGAGCCGCCGACCGTTCTG
Source organism: Microbacterium sp. H37-C3 (assembly GCF_027157935.1). Lineage (NCBI taxonomy): Bacteria > Bacillati > Actinomycetota > Actinomycetes > Micrococcales > Microbacteriaceae > Microbacterium > Microbacterium sp. H37-C3. The sequence goes on from NZ_JAPVLR010000001.1 coordinate 553,279, forward strand.
GTCGGGTCGGAAGGTATGGACCGAGCCGTCGGCGTGACGATAGGCCTTGATGCCCTCGAAGATCTCCTGGCCGTAGTGCAGCACCGCCGCAGCCGGATCGAGGGTGATCGGACCGTACGGCTGGACGCGCGGGCGGTGCCAGCCGCCCCGGACCGACCAGCAGATGTCGACCATGTGGTCGGTGAAGTGCGTGCCGAACCCGGGATTCGCGAGGATCTCCTCGCGACGGGCAGCCGAGGCTGCGGTGAGGTTTCGCGTGACGGCGAACTCGAGGGCTTCGAGTCCGGCGTCGGGGTCGTTTTCGAGGAGCGTCATCTGTCTTCCCAGAGAATGTCGGGCGGCGGGCGGCTTCCAGGCTACGCCTGGAGTCGAGCCGTGATCGCGTCGCCGATCTGTGTCGTGGTGCGCGGGCCCGAGCTGCGGTCCGCGATGTCAGCCTCGACCGCGCGTGTCACGCGTCGAGCGGCCTCCGTGAGCCCGAGGTGATCGAGCAGCAACGAGACGGAGAGGATCGCGGCCGTGGGATCGGCCTTCTGCTGGCCCGCGATGTCGGGCGCCGATCCGTGGACGGGCTCGAACATCGAGGGGAACGCGCCGTCGGGGTTGATGTTCCCCGATGCGGCGAGGCCGATGCCTCCGGTGACGGCGCCGGCCAAGTCGGTCAGGATGTCGCCGAAGAGGTTGTCGGTGACGATCACATCGAAACGGCCCGGGTTCGTGACCAGGAAGATCGTCGCCGCGTCGACGTGGAGATAGTCTACGGCGACGTCCGGGTGCTCAGCCGCCACCTCGTCCACGATGCGCTTCCAGATCCCGCCCGCGTGCACGAGGACGTTCGTCTTGTGCACCAGCGTCAGCTTCTGCCGCCGGCGCTCAGCCAGATCGAACGCGTAGCGCACGACACGCTCGACACCGAAAGCGGTGTTCACGGAGGTCTCGTTCGCGACCTCGTGCGGGGTGCCGCGGCGGATGCTGCCGCCGTTGCCGACGTACGGCCCCTCGGTGCCCTCGCGGACCACGACGAAGTCGATCTCCCCGGGGTCGGCGAGTGGACCCGGAACGCTCGGATACAGCTTCGACGGCCGGAGGTTGACGTAGTGGTCGAGCTCGAAGCGAAGCTTGAGCAGGAGTCCCCGCTCGATGTTCGCGTCGCGCAGCCGCGGGTCGCCGGGCACTCCCCCGACCGCGCCGAGGAGGATCGCGTCGTGCCCCGCGATGGCCGCGAGGTCGTCGTCCGTGAGAGTGTCACCGGTCTCGAGGTAGCGCGCCGCACCGAGCGCGAACCGCGTCCTGTCGATGACCACATCCGTCCCCGCCACGGCCGCGTCGAGCACCTTCTCGGCCTCGGCGACGACCTCGGGACCGATTCCGTCGCCCGGAATCACGGCCAGCTTCACGACGCGCGACATCGCTCTCCTCGTTCTCGGCGAAGCGGCGCGCCGAGCGCTCAGTGCTCGGCGGGCCGCGAGTGGGATCCCTTCAGCGTAGTGGCCGCGATGATGCCCGCGCAGACGACGAGCACAGCGCCGATGGCCGCGGTCACGCCGACGCCGGAGTCGAACGCGTGCGCGGCCGCATCCATCAGCTGACGTCCGATCGGCTCGGGCAGACCCTGCGCGACGTTGACGGCTCCCGCGAGAGTCTCGCGCGCTGCATCAGCGGCCTCGGCTGGTACCCCTTCGGGGACCGTCATACCGACGCGATACATCGCGGTGAGGATGCCGCCGAGCACCGCTGTTCCCAGCACGGCGCCCACCTCGTACGCAGTCTCGGACACTGCACTGGCCGCTCCTGCCTTCGCCGGCGGGGCGCTCGCGAGCACGAGTTCGTTCGACACCGTCTCCGCCGCGCCGATGCCCATACCCAGCAGGGCGAACGCGAGCACGAGCTCGATCATGCTCTCGGCGTCGGTCAGGAGCGCGATCATGACGTACCCGGCGGCCGACAGCGCGAGAGCCGCGGGCACGACGATCCGCGGTGAGACCCGGCGCGAGATGGGCACGACTCCCAACCCGGCGACGATCATCATGGCGAGCCCCGGAACCAGGGCCAGCCCGGCTTGCAGCGGCGAGAGACCGACGATCAGCTGCAGATGCTGCGTCACGAAGTACAGGAACCCGACGAGGGCCACGACGCTCAGGAGGTTGACCAGCAGCGCACCGCTGAAGGTGCCGCGGGAGAACAGCCGCATGTCGAGCATCGGCTCGTTCACGCGAAGCTGGCGCCGCACGAACAGCCAGCCGAACACCAGTCCGAGCGCGAACAGCACCGGCGGGGTGATGCCCCACCCCTTCACCGCGAAGTCCTTGATGGCGTAGACGATCGGCACCATCGTCAGCATCGACAGGGCGATGCTGATCGGATCGATGCGCCCCGGCCGCGGATCGCGGCTCTCGGGAACGAGGAAGGGCGCGAGCACGAGCAGCGGCACGAGTACCGGTACCGCCATGAGGAACACCGACCCCCAGCTGAAGTGCTCGAGCAGCACGCCGCCGACGATCGGACCGAGCGCGGCGCCCGCCGAGAACATCGAGGCCCAGACCGCGATGGCGAGCCGGCGCTGGTCCCGGTCGGTGAAGATGCTCCGCAGCAGCGACAGCGTCGACGGCATCAGCATGGCGCCGAACACGCCCATCGCCGCCCTCGCCGCGATCAGCATCTCGGCGTTGGGCGCGAAGGCCGCCAGGGCGGAGACCGTTGCAAACCCGGTCGCGCCGACCAGCAGCATCCGGCGCCGACCGAAGCGATCGCCGAGCGACCCCATCGTCACGAGGAGTCCCGCGAGGATGAGCGGATACACGTCGATGATCCAGAGCTGTTGCGCGCTGGTGGGGCTCAGGGCTCGTGCGATCTCGGGCAGCGCGAAGCTCAGCACCGTGTTATCCACCGATACGAGCAGCACCGGCAGCATCAGCACGCCGAGCGCGGCCCACCCCCGCCAGCCGACCCGTCGGCCCTGGCCGTCTGCGATTGCGATCTCTTCTGTCAACGTCATTAGTTCACCGTCCAGCCGGTATAGTAACAGGACCGAACGCCGAGACGCGAGAGGATTGAGGACATGAGTCGTCCCCCACGCGCACGCGAGAGCGTGCTCGACGCGTACGAGAATCTGCTGATCTCCGACGGAGCCCGGGGCGCCACGATGGACGCCGTCGCCGCCGCAGCCGGGGTCTCGAAGGGAGGACTGCTGTACCACTACGCCTCGAAGGAGGCGCTCGAGACGGCCCTCCTGGAGCGGATGATGGAGCTCGCGCGTCTCGACGTCGACGACATGGCGCAGCATCCCGAGGGGATCGTCGCGGCCTATCTCCGCACTTCGGTGATGGAGGACAGCGCGCTCGATCGCGCGCTCTTGGCCGGTTCCCGTCTGGCTCAGAGCGGTCACCCCGCTGCGAGCGCCGCGCTGCGCGACGTCCGCACCCTGTGGGAAGAGGCGCTCCGCGAGCACACGCGCGACGAGACGGCGCTGCAGCTCGTGCTTCTGGTCGGCGACGGCCTCTACTTCAACAACGCGCTGGGGGCGGGCGCTGTCGTGGGTCCCCTCCCCCAGGGCGAAGACTTCGACGCACTCATCCGGTTGGTGCTCAGCGTCGCCCGACCATGACCGATGCCCGGGACGAATCCGCCCCGGGCATCGAATCGAGCACTCAGACCTCGGTCAGCTCGATCTGGCGGAACAGGTCTGCAGCCACGGCCTCGCGCATCTCGTCGAGAAGGTGGTCGGGCACCGGCGAATCGACCGTGAGCACCGAGAGCGCGCGGCCCGAGGCGTCCGGGCGCGCGACCTGCAGACCGGCGATGTTGATGCCCGCCTCCCCCAGCTTCTGCCCGTAGATCGCGACGATGCCGGGCCGGTCGGCGTAGCGCATCACAACGTGGTGACGCTCGATCGGCACCTCGACCTCGTACCCGTTGATACCGACCACCTTCGGAACCATCCGCGTTCCGGCGAGAGTGCCCTCGACCGTCAGGACCGACCCGTCGGAGAGGGTGCCCCGGAGAATGGTGATGTTGCGGTAGAGCGGGCTGTCGGCCTCGACGATGAGACGAGTCTCGATGCCGCGCTGCTCGGCGAAGAGCGGTGCGTTCACGTACGAGACGTTCTCGCTGACGATATTGGTGAAGATGCCCTTCAGCGCGGCGAGACGGTACACGCTCACGTCGTAGGCGGCCAGCTCGCCGCGGACCTCGATGTCGAGGCTCGTCAGTGCGCTGGGCGCAAGACCCGTGAAGATCTGGCCGAGCTGCTCGACGAGCGCGATGCCGGGGCGGACGAAGGGGTCGATGACACCCCCGGCGACGTTGACGGCATCGGGCACGAGGTCGCCCTCGAGAGCGAGCTTGACCGACTTCGCGACCGAGACGCCCGCCTTCTCCTGAGCCTCATCGGTCGACGCGCCGAGGTGCGGCGTGACGACGACGTTCGGCAGAGAGAGCAGCGGGTACGCCGTGCCGTCCTCCTTCGGCGGCTCGCTCGTGAACACGTCGAGCCCCGCCCCGGCGATCTCGCCGGTCGTGAGAGCGGCGTAGAGGGCCTCCTCGTCGATCAGGCCGCCGCGAGCGACGTTGACGACGTAGGCGGACTTCTTCATGCGCGCGAACTGCTCGGCGCCGATCATGCCGGTCGTCTCAGGCGTCTTGGGCATGTGGATCGTGACGAAATCGCTCTGCGCGAGCAGGTCGTCGAGGCTCAACAGCGTCACGCCGAGCTGCTGTGCACGGGTGGGAGTGACGTAGGGGTCGTATGCCACGACGTTGACGCCGAATGCCTGCAGTCGCGCAGCGATCAGCGCACCGATACGGCCGAGGCCGATGATGCCCACGGTCTTCTCGAACAGCTCGGTTCCGGTGAAGGACGAGCGCTTCCACGCACCGGTCGCGAGCGACGCGTGAGCCGCGGGAATGTGGCGCGCAAGGCTGAGGATGTGGCCGACGGTGAGCTCGGCCGCGGAGATGATGTTGGATGTCGGAGCGTTGACCACCATCACACCGGCAGCAGTTGCGGCCTTGATGTCGACGTTGTCGAGTCCGACGCCCGCGCGAGCGATGACCTTCAGCGAGGGCGCGGCAGCGATCGCCTCGGCATCCATCTTGGTCGCCGATCGGATCAGCACAGCATGCGCGTCGGCGAGAGCCGGCAGCAGCGCGGCACGGTCGGCGCCGTCGACGGATCGGATCTCGAAATCAGGACCGAGGGCATCGATCGTGGCGGGCGAGAGTTCTTCGGCGATGAGCACGACGGGCTGGGGCACGGACGATCCTCTGGAGCATGCGCAGAAGCGCGGAACGGGTGGTCGCCACGACAGCCGACGGCGGTGCGGCGGGTCGTCTCAGCCTAGCGCGGCGTCGGCGACACCCATGACCGTGTGACGTTCCGCCGCGTCAGACCGCACCGGAGGTGAGCGCGAACGAGATGACGTTGAGGAAGAACACGGATGCAAGCCCGAGGCCGCCCAGCAGAATGAGCGCGAACGCCCCGGACGGCCGGCGCCAACCGAGCGCGAAGCCCCCGGCGAAGATCACGATCGGCATCACGACCGCGGCGACGACGGCCACCCACCCGACAGCGGTGCGTGCCGGAGAGGGCGCGAAGAGGAGCGGGACCGCCGCCCAGACCGCATACGCGTAGAACAGACCGAACGCGCCCGCGACAGTCGCCACCCGCCAGACCGGGGGCGCCTTCCGTGACGGCTGCGCTTCGTTCGACACCATCAGCTCACCGTCCCGAGCGTCGCGAAGGGCCACGGAACGAGAAGCAGCGCTCCCGCGACGAGCCAGGCGAATCGAACCCACGCGCGCGAACTCCGGGTGAGGACGTAGGCGGCCGTGAACCAGATCGCCGGCGCGGCGACGGCGAGCACGAGCACCGGGATGGTGACGGCCGTCTCGATCCCGAGCAGTCCGCTCAGGTTGTGGACGCGCACGCCGCCGACGAACCAGCCGATCGAGTACAGCAGATAGATTCCGCCGAGGACACCGAGCGAGATGAGAGCAGCGCTGCTCAGGCCCTCGGACGAGGGGTGCTCCGCCGACTCGGCAGGCAGGTCGGACGCCGTCTCCCTGGAATCGTTCTCCCTAGGGCCGGACGCCGCCGGCGTGGGCTCACCCGTGGCCGCGGACACGAGTGTCGGATCGTCGTCCCCCGCCCAGCTCAGGGCGTCGTCATCGCGGCTCGTCACCTGCTCAGAGTACCGCGCGACCACGGCCGGCACGGGCGCGGCGCCGTGCCGCGCCGATCAGCGACCCATCTGACGACCGCCGCGCAGCACCAGAATCGCGACACCGGCGCCGGCCAGAGCGAGCGCTCCGGCCCACGGCGCCCAGACGACGGGTCGCGTGAGTTCCTCGCCCGACCCGTCGTGCAACGATCCGACTCGGACCGCGTCGGTCCGCCCCGTCGGGTGTTCAGCGGGGACGGAAGCGCCGAGCTGCGCCGACCCGCCCACGTCAGGACCGCCGTCGATGTGGACCGCGTCGCTCGGTTCGGGGGTGGGCGTTGCCATGTCGGTGCCACGAGGCGCGAGCCGCAGCAAGGCGCCGAGTCGGATAGCAGTAGAAGCGCGCAGCTCGACCTGGGCGTCGGTCTCGATGCGCGGCGGCGTCGGCGCGGGCGGCTGCTCGACGGGCACCGTCGGCGGGGGGTCCGCCGGAGAGGACGGGCTCGGTGCCGGACTCGTGGTCGGCGCCGGAGTCGGCTCGCCATCCGTCGGCGACGGTTCGCTGGTCGGCGCCGGCGATGGCGTCTCGGTCTCACCCGGCGCGGGCGTCGGGACGCCCTCGTCCGATTCCTCATCCGGGATCACGGGCGCAACCGGGGCGTCCGATCGCGGGACGACCTCGATCTCATCGGCGGTGACCGACCAGGCGGACGGTGCGGTGATCGCCCCCGCGATCACAGAAGCTGCGACGCACACCGCCCCCAGGCGCGCGCGAGCGAACTGCTTCTTACGGACGGGCATGCATCCATCGTAAAAGGTCACGACTGTGGGGGCACGCCGAAAGCCCGGCCCCTGATGGGGACCGGGCTTCCGTGGCACGAGGCCGGGCTCGACGGGGTGCCGCCGAGGGTCGCGGAGCGGACGGTGCCGCTCGTGAAGGGTCAGCGCGCGGCGCTGCCCTCGATGTAGTCGCTGTCCTGCTGCTTCCAGGCGAAGAGGCCGCGCAGCTCCTTGCCGGTCGCCTCGATCGGGTGGCCCTGCTCCTTCTCGCGGAGGCCGAGGAACTCGGTGGCGCCGTTGTCCTGGTCGGCGATGAAGCGCTGCGCGAACGCGCCCGACTGGATGTCGGCGAGCACGGCCTTCATGTTCTCCTTGACCTCCGGCGAGATCACGCGCGGTCCGGAGACGTAGTCGCCGTACTCGGCGGTGTCGGAGATCGACCAGCGCTGCTTGGCGATGCCGCCCTCCCACATGAGGTCGACGATCAGCTTGAGCTCGTGCAGCACCTCGAAGTACGCGATCTGGGGCTGGTAGCCGGCCTCGATCAGCGTCTCGAAGCCGTACTGGACGAGGTGGCTCATGCCACCGCAGAGCACGGCCTGCTCGCCGAAGAGATCGGTCTCGGTCTCCTCCGTGAAGGTGGTCTTGATGACGCCCGCGCGGGTGCCGCCGATGGCCTTCGCGTACGAAAGCGCGGTGTCCCAGGCCGAGCCGGACGCGTCGCGCTCGACGGCGATGATGTCGGGGATGCCGCGACCCGCGACGAACTCGCGGCGCACCGTGTGGCCTGGGGCCTTCGGGGCGACGAGGATGACGTCGACGCCCTCGGGAGCGTCGATGTAGCCGAAGCGGATGTTGAAGCCGTGCGCGAACGCGAGGGTCTTACCCGCCGTGAGCTTGTCCTTGATGGAGTCGGCGTAGATCGAGCGCTGGTGCTGATCGGGAGCCAGGATCATGATGAGGTCGGCCCACTCTGCGGCATCCGCGACGTTCTTGACCTCGAAGCCCTCGTCCTGCGCCTTCGCGGCCGACTTCGAGCCGTCCTTGAGCGCGATGACGACCTCGACACCGGAGTCGCGGAGGTTCTGGGCGTGGGCGTGTCCCTGCGAGCCGTAGCCGACGATCGCGACCTTCTTGCCCTGGATGATGGACAGGTCGGCGTGGGCGTCGTAGAAGATCTCGGCCATGTTCGTGTGTTTCTCCTTGATTCGTGGTTCGGAAGGTCAGCCGCGCAGAACGCGCTCGGTGATGCTCTTGCCGCCGCGCCCGATGGCGAGCAGGCCGGACTGGGCCAGCTCCTTGATGCCGAAGGGCTCGAAGGCGCGGAGGATCGCGTCGATCTTGCCGCGGTCTCCGGTCACCTCGACCACCAGCGCGTCGGGGGCGTAGTCGACGATCGCGGCGCGGAACAGGTTCGCGACCTCGATCACGTTCGAGCGGGTCTGGTTGTCGGCCCGCACCTTGATGAGGATGTGCTCGCGCTGCACCGACGACGAGAAGTCGAGCTCGACGATCTTGATGACGTTCACGAGCTTGTTCAGCTGCTTGGTCACCTGCTCGAGCGGCAACTCCTCGACATCGACGACGACCGTGATGCGCGAGAGCCCCGGCACCTCGGTGACGCCGACGGCGAGCGACTCGATGTTGAAGCCGCGTCGGGCGAACAGCCCGGCGACACGGGTCAGCAGACCCGGCTTGTCCTCCACCAGGAGGCTCAGCACGTGGCGCGACATCTCAGGCCTCCTCGTCGAATGCGGGCGCGTGCTCGCGGGCGTACTGGATGTAGCTGTTGCTCACACCCTGCGGGACCATCGGCCACACCATCGCGTCGGCGCTCACGACGAAATCGATCACGACGGGGCGATCGTTCGTCTCGAGGGCGAGCTTGATGGCATCGTCGATCTGGTCCTCGGTCTCGACCCGGATGGCGAGGCAGCCGTACGCTTCGCCGAGCTTGACGAAATCGGGGACGCGCGCCGTTCCGTGGCCGGTGTTCAGGTCGGTGTTGGAGTGGCGGCCGTCGAAGAACAGCGTCTGCCACTGCCGCACCATGCCCAGCGACGAGTTGTTGATGATCGCGACCTTGATCGGGATCTGGTTGATGACGCAGGTCGCGAGCTCCTGGTTCGTCATCTGGAAGCAGCCGTCGCCGTCGATCGCCCAGACGACGCGCTCCGGCTGAGCGACCTTCGCACCCATGGCAGCGGGCACCGCGTAGCCCATCGTGCCGGCGCCGCCGGAGTTGAGCCATGAGTTGGGGCGCTCGTACTTGATGAACTGTGCGGCCCACATCTGGTGCTGGCCGACGCCCGAGGCGTAGACGCCCTCGGGGCCCGTGAGCTCGCCGATCCGCTGGATCACGTGCTGCGGCGACAGCAGCCCGTCGGTCGTCGGGGCGTAACCGAGCGGGAACTCCTCGCGCAGCCCGTCGAGGTAGGCCCACCACTCGGTCGTGTCGGGCTTGCCGTCACCGATGACGCCGCGGAAGGCCGACTCGAGGTCGACCAGCACGTCGCGCACATCGCCCACGATCGGGACGTCGGCGAAGCGGATCTTCGAGATCTCGGCCGGATCGATGTCGACGTGCACGACCTTGGCGTGCGGCGCGAACAACGACGCCTTGCCGGTGACACGGTCGTCGAAGCGCGCACCGAGGGCGACGATCAGATCGGACTCCTGCAGCGCGAGCACCGCGGGCACCGTGCCGTGCATGCCCGGCATGCCGAGGTGTTGCGGGTGCGAGTCGGGAAAGGCGCCGCGTGCCATGAGCGTCGTGACCACGGGTGCGCCGGTCGCCTCCGCGAGCGTCAGCAGCTCGTCGGATGCGCCGCCGCGGATGACACCGCCGCCCACGTACAGCACGGGCTTGTGCGACTCGGCGAGAAGCTGCGCAGCCGCTTGGATCTGCTTGCCGTGCGCCTTGGTCACCGGACGATATCCCGGCAGGTCGATCTTCGGCGGCCAGACGAACGGCGCGCTGTTCTGCTGAGCGTCCTTCGTGATGTCCACGAGAACCGGGCCGGGGCGGCCGGTGCCGGCGATCTCGAAAGCCGCGGCGATCGCGCCGGGGATCTCCTCGGCGGTCTTCACGAGGAACGAGTGCTTCGTGATCGGCATCGTGATGCCGACGATGTCGGCTTCCTGGAAGGCATCCGTGCCCATGAGGGTCGAGAACACCTGCCCGGTGATGCAGACGAGCGGGACGGAGTCCATGTACGCGTCGGCGATCGCCGTCACGAGGTTGGTCGCGCCCGGGCCCGAGGTGGCGATCGCGACGCCGACCCGGCCGGATGCCGCGGCGTAGCCCTCGGCCGCGTGCCCTGCACCCTGCTCGTGACGGACGAGGATGTGGCGCACCGCCTCGTCGTCCATGAGCGGGTCGTAGACGGGCATGATCGCGCCGCCCGGGAGCCCGAAGACCTCGGTGACGCCGAGATTGTCGAGCGATCGGACAACGGCCTCTGCTCCCGTGATCACGGGTGCCGAGGGTGTGCGGGACGGCGGCCGGGGAATGGCCGCGGAGATGTCGGTGGACATGGTGATGAACCTCGCTGGAGAAGAGGAGACGATGTCGGAGCCGAAGTCAGCCGGTGGTCGCGCCCTCCGCGGCGGAGCGCACGAGCTTGGAGTACTTGGCCAGAACGCCACGGGTATAGCGCGGGGGAAGAGGGGCCCAGCCGTCACGGCGGGCGTTCAGCTCAGCCTCGTCGACGAGTAGGTCGAGGGAGCGAGCCGCGATATCGACCCGTATCAGATCACCATCGCGCACGAATGCGATGGGACCTGCGTCCACCGCTTCGGGTGCTATGTGGCCGATGCACAGGCCGGTTGTGCCGCCTGAGAATCGTCCGTCAGTCAAGAGTAGTACATCTTTTCCGAGCCCGGCGCCCTTGATGGCGGCGGTGATGGCGAGCATCTCGCGCATGCCCGGTCCACCCTTCGGGCCTTCGTAGCGGATAACGATGACCGAGCCCGGCTCGATCTCACCGTTCGCCACGGCATCCATCGCCGCGCGCTCGCGCTCGAACACACGCGCGGGCCCCTCGAACACCGCGGCGTCGAAGCCTGCGGTCTTGACGACGGCGCCCTCGGGGGCGAGCGACCCGTGCAGGATCGTGATGCCGCCGCTGGCGTGGATCGGGTTGTCGAACGTGTGGATGACCTTGCCGTCGATCGGCTCCGGGTCGAGGTCGCGGAGGTTCTCGGCGAGAGTCTTTCCGGTCACGGTCAGAGCGTCGCCGTGCAGCAGCCCCTCGTCGAGCATGGCCTTCATGACGACGGGGATGCCGCCGTGCCGGTCGACGTCGTTCATGACGTACTGGCCGAAGGGCTTCATGTCCGCGACGTGCGGCGTCTTGTCGCCGATGCGGTTGAAGTCGTGCAGGCTCAGGTCGACCTCCGCCTCGCGGGCGATCGCGAGGAGGTGGAGGACGGCGTTCGTCGAGCCGCCGAGGGCCATGACGAGGGCGATCGCGTTCTCGAACGCCTCCTTGGTCAGGATGTCCTTCGTCGTGATGCCCTGACGCAGGAGGTTGACGACGGCCTCGCCCGAGCGGTGGGCGTAGTAGTCGCGACGGCGGTCGGCCGACGGCGGCGCGGCGGAGCCCGGCAGGCTGAGGCCGAGGGCCTCGCCGACGGAGGCCATCGTGTTGGCGGTGTACATCCCGCCGCAGGCGCCCTCCCCCGGGACGATCGCGCACTCGATGCGCTTGAGGTCCGCCTCGCTCATCTTTCCGGCACGGCACGCGCCGACACCCTCGAACGAGTCGATGATCGTGACGTCCTTCTCGGTGCCGTCGCTCAGCTTGACCCAGCCCGGCATCGTCGAGCCGGCGTACAGGAAGACGCTCGACAGGCCGAGGCGCGCGCTCGCCATCATCATGCCGGGGATCGACTTGTCGCAGCCGGCGAGCAGGACCGTGCCGTCGAGGCGTTCGGCCATGATGACGGCCTCGACCGAGTCGGCGATGACCTCGCGCGACACGAGGGAGAAGTGCATGCCCTCGTGGCCCATCGAGATGCCGTCCGAGACGGAGATGGTGCCGAACTGCAGCGGGTAGCCGCCGCCCGAGTGGACGCCCTCCTTGGCACCCTGCGCGAGCCGGTCGAGGCTCAGGTTGCAGGGGGTGATCTCGTTCCAGCTCGAGGCGATGCCGATCTGGGGCTTGTCCCAGTCCTCGTCGCCCATTCCGACGGCACGGAGCATGCCTCGGGAGGTCGTGGCTTCGATGCCGTCGGTGACGGCACGACTGCGGGGCTTGATGTCGATGGTCTCGGAGCTGTCGGACATTCTCGAATTCTATGCCCGTGCGGCAGGGCTCATTCTCCCGCCCGGGCCTCGGCGAGCCGTCCCAGCAGGACCGCGAGGGCGGCGGCATCCGCCACCCGGTATTGAGCGATCGTCTCTCCCCCACCCACGCGGATCCCCACGTCGCCCGACTCGAGCGAGGCGAGCGCGTCCTCGTCGGTCACGTCGTCGCCGGCGAAGAGGACGACGTCGGCCCCGACCCGATCACGGAGGCTGCGGACGGCCGAGTCCTTGCCCTCGTGCCGCGAGGCGAACTCGAGGATGTCCTGGCCGGTGCGGCGGCGCCACGCGGGCGCCTCGGTCCGGACGAGATCATCGATCCGGGTGGCTGCCTCGGCGGCCTGCTCCCGATCGGCCAACCGCGTGTGGAGGGCGAACCCGAACCGCTTGTGCTCGATCCATGCGCCGTCGAGGCCTCCGATGATCTGCTCCGCGCGCGCCGTGAGCTCGTCGCGGAGTGAGACGTCGCTGTCGCTGTCCTGGGGGGAGTCGGCGCCCGGATGCCAGAACTCGGCGCCGTGCGAGCCGGCGAGATGTATCCGCGAATCCGGCTCGCGCTCGGAGATCTCGGCCAGGTGTTCGAGCGTACGACCCGACACGAGCGCGACCGTCGTCGCGGGTGCGTGAGCGAGCCGCGCGAGCGCGTCGCGCGCGGCGGGCAGCATTCTGGCCGACATCGGCTCATCGACGAGCGGGGCGAGCGTGCCGTCGAAGTCGAGCGCGATGAGGAGGTGCCGTGCGCTCGCTGCGCGCGCGACGGCTTCTGCGAGACCCTCGGGCGATGTGGACGCGACGGCGCTCATGCGCTGTGCTCCGCTTCGGTGGCGGCGGTCGAGACGGCGCGCGCGGTGGCAGCCGACTCAGCCGGGCTATTGGACTGAGCGGCGGTCGCGAGCGCGTCCAGGAATGATCGTGACCAGTCGTCGACGTCGTGTTCGCGCACGCGCTTGCGGAGAGCACGCATGCGCCTCCCCTGCTCGGCTGCGGGCATCTCGATCGCCCGCACGATGGCATCCTTCATCCCGTCGATGTCGTGCGGGTTGATGCGCACGGCGCTCGCGAGTTCGTCTGCAGCGCCGGCGAACTCGCTCAGGACGAGTACCCCGCGGTTGTCGATGCGACTGGCGACGTACTCCTTCGCAACGAGGTTCATGCCGTCACGGAGCGCGGTGACGAGCATGATGTCGGCGGCGAGGAAGAGGGCCACCATCTCTTCGCGCGGGAACGCCTGATGCATGTAGCGGATCGCGCTGTGACCCCAGGTGTCGTGGTCGCCGTTGATGCGCGCGACAGTCAGCTCGATCTCGTCGCGCAGCTGCACGTACGACTCGACGCGCTCCCGGCTGGGGCTGGCGACCTGCACGAGAGTGGCGTCCTCGACGGAGACCCGTCCGTCCTCGATGAGCTCGCCGAAAGCCTTGAGGCGGTGCCGGATGCCCTTCGTGTAGTCCAGCCGGTCGACGCCGAGCAGGACCGTCTTGGGGTTGCCGAGATCCTCGCGGATCTCCGCGGCCCGCGCCTGGATGTCAGGACGCTGTGCGAGCTCGATGTAGTCGTCGGTCGAGATCGAGATCGGGAACGCCTTGGCGAGTGCCGTGCGGTGCCCTCCGCCCGGGGCGGGGACGCGGATGCCGCTGGCCTTGGTTTCGTACCGCAGTTGACGCCGCACAGCGCGCGCGAAATTGCCGGCGTCGGCCACGCGCTGGAAACCGATCACGTCAGCGCCCAGGAGGCCCTCCAGCACCTGCTTCCGCCACGGGAGCTGCGAGTACAGCCCGTAAGCGGGGAACGGGATGTGGTGGAAGTACCCGATCGTGAGGTCGGGACGCATGTCGCGCAGCATCTTCGGCACGAGCTGCAGCTGGTAGTCCTGCACCCACACGGTTCCGCCGTCCGCTGCCACCGCAGCCGCAGCCTCGGCGAAGCGCCGGTTCACGCGCTGGTATGCCTCCCACCAGTTGCGCCGGTATCGCGGGGCGGCGATGACGTCGTGGTAGAGGGGCCAGATCGTGTCGTTGGAGAAGCCCTCGTAGTAGTCCTCGACGTCGGCGCCGCTGAGGGCGACGGGAACGAGGTGCATGCCGTCGAAGTCGAACGGATCGAACTCGAGGTCGGGCTTTCCGGGCCAGCCGACCCACGCGCCCTCGGTGCGGCGCATGACGGGCTCGAGGGCGGTGACGAGCCCTCCCGGCGAACGGCGCCATTCTCCGTCCCCACCACCGTCCGTGTTCCGGTCAACCGGAAGCCGGTTGGCGACGACGACGAAATCAGCGGTGCTCATGCATGCCTCCAGGCTGCGATCGGCGGTGATCCCAGCCTACCCGCGCGCCCAGCGCCCCCTGCGGGCGGCTACGTTTGTGGTATGCGCAAGTACCTTTTCGGCACCGGCCTCCTCTCCGCGATCACCGGTGGCGTGACGCTCCTCCGCTCGGCCCGCAGCGACGAGCCGTTCACGTGGCGCACCGCCCTGGCATGGCTCAGCTGGGGCATCACGATGGCGCTGGCGATCGGCGCTGTCGTCGACAGCTACCGCGGTGCCCGTGGGCGGCTCGTGGCGGACGACTCGAACGTCGACCGCGACAAGCTCTTCGCGGAGCGGGTCAAGCGCGGCTGGCGCTGACCCCGACCCGTCTCCGTACCGGGTCAGCGGGTCAGAATGAGGGCCTCGCCCTGACCGCCGCCCCCGCACAGGCCTGCTGCGGCCGCGCCCGAGCCGCGGCGCGCGAGCTCATGGGCCAGATGCACGACGAGCCGCGCCCCGGAAGCGCCGATGGGGTGGCCAAGAGCGATTCCCCCGCCGTCGATGTTGACGATGTCGGGCGAGACGCCCAGGCGGCGCTCCGAGGCTGCCACGACGGCACCGAACGCCTCGTTGATCTCGATGAGGTCCAGGTCGGATGCCGTCATTCCCTGCTTCACCAGTGCGCGCTCGATCGCGGCGGCCGGCTGCTCGTGGAGTGAGTTGTCGGGTCCGGCCACCTGACCGCTGGCACCGAGCACGGCCAGTACCGGCCATCCCTCGCGCTCCGCGCGCTCGCGGGTGGTGAGGAGCACCGCGGCTGCGCCGTCGGAGATCTGCGAGGCGTTGCCCGCCGTGATCGAGCCGTCCTTCGCGAAGGCGGGGCGCAGGCCGGCGAGAGTGTCGACGGTCGTGTCGGCGCGGATACCCTCGTCGGTGTCGACGACGACAGGCTCGCCTCGTCGCTGCGGAACGGTCACCGGCGCGATCTCAGCCACGAAGCGGCCCGCGTCGCGGGCAGCGGCGGCACGCTGGTGCGAGCGCGCGGCGACGGCGTCCTGCTCCTGGCGGGTGACGTCGAAGCGCGGGTTCAGACGCTCGGTCGAGGCGCCCATGCTCTCGCGATCGTACGCATCGGTCAGACCGTCGAACGCGGCGTGGTCGAGCACCTCGATCGATCCGTACGACCATCCCGAGCGAGAGCCGGGAAGGAGGTGTGGCGCTCGGCTCATCGACTCCATGCCGCCCGCGACGACCACCTCGGCGTCACCCAGCGCGATCATGCGCGACGCGTCGATGATCGCGGTGAGGCCGGACAAGCAGACCTTGTTGACGCTGGAGGCCGGGACGTCCCAGCCGATGCCGCCCGCGAGCGCGGCCTGCCGAGCCGGATTCTGTCCATTGCCCGCGGGGAGGACCTGCCCCATGATGACGGCGTCGACCGCAGTGGCGGCGACGCCTGATGCCGCGAGAGCACCGGCGATGGCAGCGCCACCGAGCTCGGGTGCCGGAACGGACGACAGACTCCCCTGCAAGCGCCCCTGCGGCGTGCGGGCGGCGGCGACGATGACGATCTCGGGCGTGGTCATGTTCTCAAGCCTACGAGCGTCCCCGACATCGACGGCCCGTGCAGGTCCCCGCCGCGGGGAAGAGATTCCGGCCCCTGTGGAGAGTGGTGGGCCGATGTCGGGGGTTCGTGACAGTATTCGAACATGCATTCGAATGACGGACTCGGCAGCGGGATGGGCAGCGACGGTGACGTCGATGCCCTGGCGGTGCTGGTCGCGGATGCCGAGGGCGCGGCGGATGCTGCGCGGTTGGCGCAGATTCGTGAGGTTCGGGTGCTCGCTGCGGCGGGGGTTCTCGCGGAGAAGCAGGCCGTGGGCGCGTCGGAGAAGGTCAAGGCGCGCGAGATGGCGCTGCGCGGGATCGCCGCGGAACTGGCCGGGGTGTTCGTCGCGACCGACCGGACGCTGCAGCGGCGCATCGACGAGGCGCGCGATCTGGTCGACAACTTCCCGCTGACGATGGCCGCGTGGGAGGACGGACGCATCGTCCGCGGGCATGTGCGGGTGATCCAGGAGATCGGCTGCATCGTGCCCGTGGCGGATCGAGCGGAGTTCGAACGCGTCGCGATCGAGCGGTGCGAGGGCGAGACACCGAACCGGGTGCGGGACGCGTTGCGGATGCTGGCGGAGCGGATGCACCCGCGGACGTTCACGGAGCGGCACGAAGAAGCCGCCGCGGGGCGGTGCGTGCGGGTGCAGACCGGGCCGGACGGAATGTCCGACCTGATCGCGACCCTGCCGACCGTGATCGCCGACGGAATCGTGGACCGGCTGACGCGTCAGGCCCGGGAGATCATCAATGCGCGGGCCCAGGCTGATGCGGTTGACGCCGCGGGCGCCCCCGAAGCACGAGCCGACGCCCCTGACGCGCGAACCGACGCGAACGGTGGCGCACCCCATGCCGATACGACGATTTGCGACGGGTCGTCGTTCGTCGACGATGCCCGCACGGTCGATCAGGTCCGCGCCGACGTGTTCTCCGACCTCCTCCTGACTGGATCGCCGGCGCTCGACCCCACCGGCACCGATGACGGCGACGGAACCCTCGGAGCGATCCGCGCGCACGTGCAGGTCGCGGTATCGGCGTTGACGCTGATGGGACAGGACGAGGGGCCCGCCGACCTGGCAGGGCGCTCCCCCATCGACGCCCCCACCGCCCGCGAACTCGCGGGCAACGCGACCTCGTGGGACCGGTTGCTCACCCATCCGGTCACGGGAACCGTCCTTGAATGCGACAGCTACCGGCCCACCGCCGCCATGGTGCGACTCCTACGGGCACGGGACCGGCACTGCCGGTTCCCCGGATGCCGGCAACCCGCCATCCGCTGCGAACTCGACCACACCATCGCCGCATCCGACGGAGGTGCCACCCACGTGTGCAATCTCGCCAACCTCTGCAAACGCCATCACGACGTCAAACACCACACCCGATGGCGAGTACGACAACTCCCCGGCGGACGGCTGATCTGGACATCACCCACCGGGCGGATCTACCGCGAAGACGCACCACCACCACTCGTCGCCTTCACCGTCACGGAGCCGCCCGGCGGTGACGGACGGCACTCCGTCCTGCACGCAGCACCGACCGGGTCGGTCGCTGTCGCGCGGCCCGCTCACGCCGCTCCGCCGTTCTGAAGCGCTCGCCCGCGCCCTGACGGCAACACACGAAGGCCCCGCAACTGGCGAGAGTTGCAGGGCCTTCGTGCTGGTGCACCCCCTGGGACTCGAACCCAGAACCCACTGATTAAGAGTCAGTTGCTCTGCCGATTGAGCTAGAGGTGCAGGCTGTTCGCAGTGAAGCGAACCGAGGAGAAACGCTACCCCACTTCGCGTCATCGCGCCAATCGAGGCCCCCGGCGCGTCGTATCCTGGAGCCGTGACCCCCACCACACCGGATCTGACAGCGCCTTCTGCAGACGCCCTGGCCGACGACCTGGCATTCGCACTCCGGTTGGCAGACGCCGCCGACGCGGTGAGCATGGCCCGCTTCGACGCGGCCGACCTCGACGTGCGCCTGAAAGCGGACGCGTCGCACGTCACCGAGGCAGACCTCGCCACAGAACGCGCCATCCGCGACATGCTGGCCGCCGAGCGCCCGGACGACGGCGTGCTGGGCGAGGAGTACGGCGCCACCGGCGACGCACGACGCCAGTGGATCATCGACCCGATCGACGGCACCGCGAACTACCTCAAGGGCATCCCGATGTGGGCGACCCTGATCGCGCTGTCCGTGGACGGCACGCCTCGCGTCGGCGTCGTCAGTCAGCCGGCCATCGGTCGCCGCTGGTGGGCCGCGACAGGGCACGGGGCGTGGACGAACGTCCCGGGCGAGACGACGCCGCGGTCACTCTCGGTCTCGTCGATCGGCGACCTCGCGCAGGCGAGCATCAGCTTCCAGAGCATCCGCCAGTGGGATGAAGTCGGCCGGGGCGAACAGCTCCTCGCACTCTCGCGCCGAGTCTGGCGCGATCGTGGCTACGGCGACGCGTGGCCCTACATGCTCCTCGCGGAAGGACGGCTCGAGTTCGTCGCCGAGTTCGGTGTCAAGGAGTACGACCTGGCCGCCCACGTGCCCATCGTCACCGAGGCAGGGGGACGCTTCACCGACATCGACGGCGCTGAGACCCTGTCGACGCGCTCATCGCTCGCGACCAACGGCATCCTGCACGACACCTTCCTCGAGATGCTCGCTCACGAGGGCGGTCGCGCATGACCCGGCGGCATGCATCCCTCGTCCTCGCGACCGGCTCGGCCCTGGCTCTGACGTTCCTGACCGGCTGCTCCGCACCCGAACCGACGGAGACCGCGCCGCCGGAAGCCGTCCCCTCCTCTCCCGTCGCGACGCCGGAGGCCACCGCCTCGGAGCCGGCGCTCCCGGACCCGACCTGCGAGAACATCATCCGAGAGGCCAGCCTCGAAGAGCTGCAGTCGCAGGGCTGGGAGTACCAGCAGGGCCCGTTCATGATCGGCGAGATGCAGATCGACGCGGGCGTCTCCTGCACCTGGACGAACGCGGCCGAACCCGGAGGGAACATCCTCCAGTTCGGCTGGGCACCGCTGACAGCCGCCGAGACCTCAGACGCCGAGCGCGCCCTCGTTTCGGAAGGCTGGATCCGCGAAGAGGGCGACGGCGGGGTCTACATCACCGAAGATCCGGCGTTCGCGCTGAACATCGACGGCGACGGATACGGCGTCACATACTTCTTCGGCGAAGGCTATGCCCAGGTCGCCGATGTGAAGCAGGGCCTCGTCGTCATCGAGCGACGCTGATGGGAGAGCTTCACGCCGTCGGTGTCGCCGACGATCTGGCGGGCCGTATCTGCGACGCCGAACGCGACCTGCTCACCAG
Source organism: Microbacterium sp. H37-C3 (assembly GCF_027157935.1). Lineage (NCBI taxonomy): Bacteria > Bacillati > Actinomycetota > Actinomycetes > Micrococcales > Microbacteriaceae > Microbacterium > Microbacterium sp. H37-C3. The sequence continues at coordinate 572,681 of NZ_JAPVLR010000001.1, forward strand.
TGCCGTCCGGCAGGACGCGCGCCGCCTCCGCGAGCTCATCCACCCGGACTTCACCGAGATCGGCCGGTCCGGCCGCCTATGGACGCGCTCCGACCTTCTCGTCGAGCTCCTGGAGGAGGCGACCCGCGACACTCCGCATACGGACGAGTGGGTCATCCAGCGCCTCGACGTGGACACGGTGCTCGTGACATACCGGCTCATCGCCGGTACCCGGATCAGCCGGCATTCGTCGGTCTGGGCCACCTCGGGTGACGCCCTCGCGCTGCGCTTCCACCAGGGCACCGAACAGTCGGCTGCCGACGCACGTCCTTAGCCTCGCGCATAGAGTCTGCGGCCCGCGAGGTCAAGCGCCTGCATTGAGGGGGCACCCACGTGCACAATCGAGGCATGCCTGCACTTGCGATCATCCTCATCATCATCGGCATCGCGTTGCTGTTCACGGGAATCTTCGTCGAAGCGGTGAAGTTCCTGCTCTTCATCGGCATCGCGCTGATCATCATCGCGGTCATCGCCTGGCTCATGCGTTCGATTCGCAATAAGACCTGAGACCGCACGTATCAGCGAAAGCCCCTGCGCCTCAACCGAGGTCGGGGGCTTTCGCTTGCGCCGACAGCATCACTCGGGACCGTCGTCGTGTGCGGCAGCGCCGTCACGACGGGCCATGATGACGCCGATCAGTGTCGCGACCCAGAACACGAGCAGCACGCCGAACAGCACCGCGAGCACCATCGTGAATGCGCCGCCGTCACCGCGCGCGACGGACCAGACGTTCATGGCGAGCAGGCCGGCGGCCACCACGATCTGGACGATCAACAGCCACAGCCGCGATCCCGACCACGTCCTCACGTTGTCCCGCCAGTACGCCATGCCCCGAACGTAGCGCACGACGGTGTCGGCTCGACATAGCAGAAGCCCCCGATCCCCTGTTTCCAGGGGGATCGGGGGCTATGCAGCGTGACAGCGGCAGTGGTGGAGATGGGGGGAATCGAACCCCCGTCCATCGCTGAGATACGGCGTCTTCTCCGGGCGCAGTCTGTAGAGGCGTTCTGCTCGGCCCCGACTTTCAGTACAGACACATAAGTCGACGGGCCCAGTCCGGGAAGAGTCCCGCGTGACGTCCGGACGCCGTCACGCAGCAAGATCCCTAGATGACGCCAGGGTCCGTGGCGGGATCACACACGGTCTGACGGACTATCGGGCTCGCTTACGCAGCGAGGGCGAAGTCAGTGCGCTTGGATTCGGCACTTATAGTTTTGCAGAGATCGTTAACGAGATAACCCTGCATCCTCGGCCCGCTTCTCGCCGACACACAGGCGATGTCGAAACCGATCATCCCCATGAGCCTTCGGTCGAAGGGCCGCTGTCACACTGTGGACTTACCAAACCGGATGCCGCAGCACCCGAGCACTACAGACTACAACCGATCGGCGCCCCACGCCATTCCCACCCTCCGCGCCTAGAGTCGGAGCATGGCAGACATCCTCATCTCCGTCCGCGGCGAGGCCGAGCGACGCGTCTCGCCCGAGGTCGCGATCGTCTCCGCCGCCGCCTCCGCCGACGGTCCTGAACGGACCGCCGTTGTCTCGCGGGCGACCGCGACGATCGCACCCCTGCGCACGCGCCTCGAGGAGCTCACACGAGCGGGCGTCGTCTCGAGCTGGTCGAGCGGGTCCGTCTCGACCTGGTCCGACCGGCCGTGGAACCCCGAGGGGAACCAGCTCGCGCCCGTGCACCACGCGACGATCGACCTCGTGGCCACATTCGACGACTTCGTCGCGCTCGCGGAATGGGTGTCTCTGCTCTCCGACGACGAAGGGATGCGCGTCTCGAACGTCGAGTGGCAGCTCTCCCCCGCGACACGGGCGACGATCGAACGCGAGGTCGCGACCTCCGCCGTCGGCGTCGCTGTGGCACGCGCCTCGGCGTACGCGACCGCGCTCGGTCACGGCACGGTCGAGCCTGTCGAGATCGCCGATGTCGGGCTCCTCAGCGGCGCCGAGGCTCCGCCTGCCGCGCCGATGTTCGCGCGAGCGGCGACGATGTCAGCCGACGCGTCGTCCGGGGGCATCGAGCTCCGGCCCGCTGAGATCGTCGTGACCGCCGCGGTCGAGGCGCGCTTCCGCGCCCGTTGACGACCGGACGGCGAAGCGGGATACCGCTATTCGCCGAGTCGGTTGCGGGTGCGCATCGCCCGCTCCGCCTCGCGCTTGTCCTCGCGCTCGCGGATGGTCTGTCGCTTCTCGAACTCGCGCTTACCCTTCGCGACCGCGATCTCGACCTTCGCCCGGCCGTCCGAGAAGTACAGCCGTAGCGGTACGAGGGTGTACCCCCCGGCGCTGACCGCGTGCGAGAGCTTGATGATCTCATCTTTGTGGAGCAGCAGCTTTCGCGTGCGTTTGGTCGCGTGATTCGTCCAGTGGCCCTGCGAGTACTCCGGAATGTGCACGGCATCGAGGTAGGCCTGACCGTTGTCGATGTAGGCGTAGCCGTCGGTGAGGTTCGCGCGGCCCTGCCGCAGCGACTTCACCTCGGTGCCGGTGAGCACGAGACCCGCCTCGTACGTCTTCTCGATCGCGTAGTCGTGTCGGGCGCGCTTATTGCTCGCCACGAGCTTCTCGCCCTGTTCCTTCGGCATGACGCGCCTCCTTCCTGGTGCACTGGCGCAGCCCTACAGTCTAGGGGTACGGCGACGCGCGGGCGACGCAGCGGGTTCGGCCTCAGGCGCGCAGCCACCGTCTGATCGCGAACCCGGCCGAGACGGCGGCCAGCACGACGCCGATCACGATGACAGCCGGAACCACCAGCGCGACGTCGCCCAGGTTCACCCAGGTCGTCACGAAGTCGATCTGCGACGACAGGTAGTCGCCGACTCCGACCTGCACCATCGCGATGATCGCGACGCTCGCGAGAGCCGATCCGATCAGCGCCGCGAACACCCCCTCGAGGATGAAGGGCGTCTGGATGAACCGGTTGGAGGCTCCCACGAGCCGCATGATGCCGAGCTCCCGCCGCCGCGCATAAGCCGACAGCCTGATGGTCGTCGCGATGAGGAGCACCGCAGCGATCAGCATCAGACCGGCGATGCCGACCGCGATGTATGTGGCGACGGTGAGCGCCGAGAACAAGGGGTCGAGATACTGCAGCTGGTTCGCGACCTCCTCGACTCCGTCGAAGTCTTTGAACGCCTCGCTGATGACGTCGCTCTGCGACGGGTCGGCGAGGTTGACCCAGTAGGTGTTGTTCAGCTGCTCGGGGCTGACGAACTCGGCGTAGTCCTCCCCCATGAGCGAGAGGACGTTGTCGTACGCCTCCTGACTCGTCTCGAACCGTACATCGCGCACGACGCTCTGCAACGCGGGCGAGGCCAGCCTCTCGGCCACCGCCGCGATCTGCTCGTCGGTCGCGGGACCGTCGGCGCAGTTCTGCACCGTTGCTTCCTCACGGCACATGTAGACGGCGACCTGCGCACGCTCGGACCAGTAGTCCTTCGTCTTGCTGATCTGCATCTGCATGAGCATCGCCGCACCCACGAAGGTGAGCGAGACGAAGGTCACGAGGACGACGGAGATCACCATAGACGCGTTGCGGCGCAGGCCCGTCAGAGCCTCGCCGAGGATCAGGCCGACTCTCATGACGTGGGCCCCACTTCGTCGCTGCGATCGTCGCGATCGCCGAGTCCGAGCTTCTTGGCGACGTCGGGCAGTCCGAGGCCGGCAAGATCGATGTCGGGGGCGACGATCGGGATGGCCCGCGTCTCCCCGACGGGCGGCGGCGGCTCCGCCGGCGCCTCGGGCTCGTCGGGCACCGGGACGTGCGCGGTGGGCGGGGTCTCGGCGATCTCACGCTGCAGCTCCAGAACTGCCGTGAGAGCAGCGACCGCGGCGGCGCCGCGCACCGGCTCGGGAGCCAGGCTCGGGAGTGCCGAGGTGTCGCCGTACCCGCCGCCGACCTCGTCGCGGACCATGACGCCACCGCTCAGCTCGATCACGCGGCGCTGCATCTGGTCGACGAAGCCGGCCTCGTGCGTGGCCATCACGACCGTCGTGCCGTTGGCGTTGATCCGGGCGAGCAGCTGCATGATGTCGACGGATGTCGCGGGGTCGAGGTTTCCGGTGGGCTCGTCGGCCAGGAGCACCTGCGGCCGGTTGACGATCGCGCGCGCGATGGCGACGCGCTGCTGCTCACCGCCCGAGAGCTCGTGCGGCAGCCGCTTCTCCTTGCCCGCGAGGCCGACGAGCGCGAGCGCCTCCGGAACGGCCTGCGAGATGAAAGCGCGAGACGAGCCGATCACCTGGAGGGTGAAGGCCACGTTCTGGAAGACGGTCTTGTTGGGCAGCAGCCGGAAGTCCTGGAAGACCGCGCCGATGTGGCGACGGAAGTAGGGCACCTTGCGCGTCGACAGGCCGCGCAGGTCGCGGCCGAGCACGACCACGCGCCCCTCGGACGCGACATCCTCGCGCAGGATCATCCGCAGGCACGACGACTTGCCGGATCCGGAAGCGCCGACGAGGAAGACGAACTCGCCGCGCTGGATCTCGAAGTCGACGTCGCTGAGCGCGGGCTTCGAGGTGCCGCGATACCGCTTGCTGACGTGTTCGAACCGGATCATGACTCGATGAGCCTAAGCGGCTCCCCCGCACAACCACGCCGCGACACCCGCGCGCCGCGGCATCCGCGCCTCAGCACTCGATCAGGCGTCGTCGTCCTTGCGCTTGCGCCACCGGATGCCCGCGGCGATGAACCCGTCGAGGTCGCCATCGAAGACGGTCGACGGGTTGCCGACCTCGTGGCCGGTGCGCAGGTCCTTGACGAGCTGCTGGCCGTAGAGGAAGTAGGAGCGCATCTGGTCGCCCCAGCTCGCGGTGATGGTGCCCGCGAGCTCCTTCTTCTTCGCGGCCTCTTCTTCGCGCTGCAGCAGCATGAGTCGGGTCTGCAGAACACGCATGGCCGCTGCGCGGTTCTGGATCTGCGACTTCTCGTTCTGCATTGACACGACGATGCCGGTGGGGATGTGGGTGATGCGCACGGCCGAGTCGGTGGTGTTGACCGACTGCCCACCGGGGCCGGACGAGCGGAAGACGTCGACGCGGATGTCGTTCTCGGGGACGTCGACCTCGACGGCCTCCTCCATCACCGGGATGACCTCGACGGCGGCGAAGCTCGTCTGGCGCTTATCCGCCGACCCGAAGGGGCTGATGCGCGCGAGACGGTGCGTACCGGCTTCGACCGACAGCGTGCCGTACGCGTAGGGCGCGTCGACCTCGAACGTGGCCGACTTGATCCCCGCGCCCTCGGCGTACGAGGTGTCCATGACCTTCACGGGGTACTTGTGGCGCTCGGCCCAGCGCAGGTACATGCGCAACAGCATGTCGGCGAAATCGGTGGCGTCGTCGCCTCCCGCGCCCGAACGGATCGTCACGACCGCCGCACGGTCGTCGTACTCGCCGTCGAGCAGGGTCTGCACCTCGAGCTGGCCGATGACCTCTTCGAGCTGCTTGAGCTCCTTGCGCGCCTCCTCAGCCGATTCCTCATCGTCCATCTCGATCGCGAGCTCGACGAGGACATCGAGGTCGTCGAGTCGGCGCTCGACCTCGGTGACGCGCTTGAGCTCGGCCTGGCGGTGACTGAGGGCGCTGGTGACCTTCTGAGCCTTCTCGACGTCGTCCCAGAGATCGGGCGCGCCGGCCTCCTCGGAGAGGCGGGCGATCTCGGCCCGGAGAGCCTCGACGTCGACCACCGCCTGGATGTCGGCGAACGTGGAGCGCAGGGCCTGGATGTCGGCGGAGATATCGAATTCGAGCATGGCACTCCAGAGTATCGTGGAAGCAATGGGAGCCAGCGACGAGAACGAACCGATCCGCCGCGTTCTCTGGCGCCTCGCCCCGATGATCTACGGCCCGACGACCCTGTTCGGTCTCGGCGAGGGCGCCGTCATCCCCCTCATCCCGGTCATCGCCGCCGAGCTGGGCGCCGACGTCGCCACCTCGGCGCTCGTCGCCGCCGCACTCGTGGTGGGACAGCTGTGCGGCAATCTGCCCGCTGGGTGGGCCGTCGCCCGCATCGGCGAGCGGGCCACCATGATCATCGCCGGGCTGCTCGCCCTCGTCGGTGTCGGGGCTATGGCCTTCGCCCCGGTGCTGGGGGTGTTCGCGGCATCCGTCTTCCTCATCGGCATCTGCGCGGCCGCCTTCGGAGTCGCCCGTCACGCGTTCATGACCACCCGCGTGCCACTCACATTCCGCGCTCGGGCCCTGTCGCTGCTCGGCGGCAGCTTCCGCCTCGGCATGTTCGTCGGACCCTTCATCGCCGCTGCGCTGCTGTGGGCGTTCGGCGACGAGCACGCCACGATCTGGTTCTTCGGCGTCTGCCTCGTCGCGATGATCGCACTGGTCGCCTTCGGGCCCGAACCCGAGAAGCGGCTGGGACCGCCGCCCGCCATCGCACGGACCGTCGAGGGCGAAGCGATCACGACGGCGCCCGTCCGCACGCGCCGCGTCCCCGGCACCGGTGTCGTCCGCACCGCTTGGCGCAATCGCGACGTGCTCGCGCGGCTCGGCGTCGCCGCCGCGTCGCTGTCGGCGTTGCGATCCACGCGCCAGGTGCTGCTGCCGCTGTGGGGCGTCGCGATCGGACTGGACGGCTCGACGATCGCACTCGTCGTGGGCGTCTCGGGAGCCATCGACTTCGCGCTCTTCTACGCCAGCGGTCAGGTCATGGACCGCTTCGGCCGCCTGTGGGCGGCCCTCCCCGCCATGCTGCTCATGAGCGCGGGCCTCATCGCGCTGGCACTCACGTCGGCCAGCGCGCAGCCCGAGCTCTGGTTCGCGCTCTTCGCCGCCGTGCTCGGTGTCGGCAACGGACTTTCGAGCGGGATCCTCCTCACGCTCGGAGCGGATGTCGCGCCGACGGCGAACCCGGCCCCGTTCCTCGGCTCCTGGCGCACGCTCACCGACGCGGGCGGTGCCGCCGCCCCGCTGCTGGTCTCCGGGATCACGGCTGTCGCCTCGCTGCCGGTGGCAGCCGGTGTCATGGGCGTATTCGGTCTCGTCGGCGCATTGGGGTTCGTCCGGTGGGTTCCCCGTTTCGTCCCGCGCACCCGGATCAGCCCTGATCCCGAGGGCCCGGACGGCAGCCCCGACGACCGGGACGTCCCCGCGTAGCATGCTCGTCGTGCGCAGATTCGCGGAGGCCGGCTCGGCCATCCTGATCGCCGCCCTTCTCTCCGGCTGCGCTGTCGGCATCCCCGGGCACGGGGATGCGAAGAGGGATGTCGCCGAGTCCGCGCATGCCGTCGACGTCATACTGCCGCCGGTCGGCGGAAAGCCGGACTACCAGCTGAGCGGAGCGTACCCGCCCGGCGAGGCCGTGGAGATCGTCGGCCGCGACCGCACAGCGGAGCCCGCGCCGGACCGTTACTCGATCTGCTACGTCAACGGGTTCCAGACGCAGCCGGCAGAACGCGACCTGTGGGATGAGGATCTGCTCGTGACGGTGGACGGCGAGCCCCTCGTCGATCCGGACTGGCCCGACGAGGTGCTGATCGATTCATCGACGGCCGACAAACGCGAGCGCATCCTCGCCCTGGTCGCCCCCTGGATCCGCGGCTGCGCCGAGTCCGGGTTCGAGGCGGTCGAGTTCGACAACCTCGATTCGTTCACGCGCTCCGAAGGCATGCTCGACATCGACGGCAATCTCGCTCTCGCCGCCGCCTACGTCGACGTCGCCCACGATGCGGGTCTCGCCGCAGGTCAGAAGAATGCGGCGGAGTTCGCTCACCAGCTCCGCGACGAGGCAGGCTTCGACTTCGCCGTCGTCGAGGAATGCGCCGCGTATCTCGAGTGCTCCCGCTACACCGAGGTCTATGGCGAGGCCGTCGTCGACATCGAGTACACCGACAATCTTCCGCGCGCCTGGGACGAGATGTGCGCCGATCCGGAGACCCCTCCTTCCGTCGTGCTGCGCGATCGGGGCCTGACGGTGGAAGGCTACCCTGAGCATGTAGCGACGCATTGCTGAGGCGAATCTTGGTCTGAACGTCGTTCCTGGCGCAACCCGTTTCAGGTTGCGACCGGGGGCTGACAGCGTTGCTCTCGACCGAGGGAGATCGATGGTCTTCGAGACGACGTTGGGCCGCGAGGGGACGCGGCGGGATGCGGCGCGCCAGTCGAAGAAGTCGTCGAGACGTCTCGCACTGATCCGCCTGGTGGTTCTGCTCGCAGCGATCTCCGGTGTGAACTACATCGTCTGGCGCTGGCTCGCCTCGGTGAACTGGGAGGCGTGGTGGATCGCCGTACCCCTCGTGCTCGCCGAGACGTACAGCCTGATCGACTCGCTCATCTTCGCCGTCGGCGCCTGGCGGCTGCGGGAACGCCACGATGCGCCACCGCTGACGCGCGACGTCACGGTCGACGTCCTCGTCACCACGTACAACGAACCGCTCGACCTCGTCATGCGCACGGCGCGCGCCGCGCAGGCGATCAGCTACCCGCATGAGACCTGGATCCTCGACGACGGCGACCGGCCCGAGCTTCGCCGTCTCGCCGAGGCGGAGGGCATCGGCGTCGTCACCCGGTCGCAGGCGTGGCGTGACCGGCCACGCCACGCGAAGGCCGGGAACATCAACAACGCCCTCATGGTCACGGAGGGCGAGTTCCTGCTCATCCTCGACGCCGACCAGGTGCCCTCGCCGAAGATCCTCGATCGCACGCTCGGCTGGTTCATGGACGACAAGGTCGCCCTCGTCCAGACGCCGCAGTGGTTCGTCAACGTTCCACCCAGTGACCCGCTCGGCAGCCAGGCGCCGTTGTTCTACGGCCCGATCCAGCAGTCGAAGGACGGGTGGAACGCGGCGTTCTTCTGCGGATCGAACGCGATCCTCCGCCGCGAGGCACTGATGCAGCTCGGGGTCTCACGCTACGTCGACGAAGTCACGCTCGCCGTCAACCGCGGCGTGCGATCCTCCCGTCGCGTTCTCGCACGCGCTCGCCGGGATCACGGATCGGACCCGCGCATCGCGGCCGCCCTCGACACCGTCGCGGACGCCCTCGATCAGGTGAAGGTCGAGATCGCACGCGGCGATGCCCTCGCGGATGTGACCTACGCGTTCCAGAGCCGCATCGATCGGGTGCGTCGCGAGCTGAGCGATCAGGACGTCTCCGACGTCCGCGAGGAGTTGCGCGCTCTCGCCGAGCTCACCGCAGACACCGAGGCCCTCGCCGTCATCGATGAGGTCACTCTCGACGCTCTGGGCGATCGGAGCCTCTCTCCGCTGGCTGCGCTCGAGTCGATCAGCATGCTCGTCTCGGCGTTCGATGTCGGGCGCGACGAAGAGGCCCAGGCGATCATGCCCCTCGCGACCATCTCGGTCACGGAGGACATGGCGACCTCGATGCGGCTGCACGGCCTGGGGTGGAAGTCGGTGTACCACGACGAGGTGCTCGCCGAGGGTCTCGCCCCCGAGGATCTGCCGACGATGCTGACGCAGCGGCTGCGATGGGCTCAGGGCACCATGCAGGTGATGTTCCGCGAGAACCCCCTCGTGCAGCGCAGCCTCAGCTGGGGCCAGCGGATCATGTACTTCGGCACGATGTGGAGCTACCTGGCCGGCTTCGCCGGCATCGTCTACATCGCCGCGCCGGTGCTGTACCTGACGTTCGGCGTCATGCCCGTGCAGGCATGGAGTGTCGACTTCTTCGCGCGCTTCATCCCTTTCTTCCTCCTGAACCAGCTGCTCTTCCTCGTCGTCGCCAACGGACGCCCGACCTGGCGCGGCGCGCAGTACTCGCTCGCGCTCTTCCCCGTCTGGATCCGCTCCGTGACGACGGCGTTCGCGAACGTCTACCGCGGTCGAGCCTTGGGGTTCGCCGTCACCCCGAAGACGCGCGCCGCCGAGGACAGCCCGCGGTGGGACCTCGTGAAACCGCAACTGATCGCGATGGCTGCGCTCGTCCTGTCGCTCGTCGCCGTCGCCATCCGGTACGCCGTCGGGCAGGCCCAGGGCATCGCGCCCCTCATCAACATCGTCTGGGTGCTGTACGACCTCATGGTCTTCAGCATCATCATCCGCGCCGTGCTGTACCGGCCACCGGCACACCTGGAACTGAAGGAGACCTGACCCATGCTGGACCTCGATATCGACGTACGCGAGAACGGTCGGGTCGTCCGCCCCCACGGGCGGCTCACCATGGTCTCGGCCCGTCCTTTCCGCGAGCGGGTGACCGAAGAGATCGCCGCCGCGGGCGAAGCGCCCGTGATCGTGGATCTGTCGGATGTCGCCTTCATCGACTCGTCGGGCCTCGGCGCCCTCGTCGCGTGCCTCAAGACCGCACGTCAAGGCGGCGGCGACCTGCGGCTCGCTGCGCCGAGCGAACAGGTGACGATGGTGCTCGGCCTGACGAACCTCGACCGCGTGCTCCGGCCGCGCGCCACCGTGCAGGACGCCCTCGATGGCTGAGGTCGTCCACCGGTCGCTCGTCGCCGATGTCTCGCTCGAGAGCGTCGAGGCCGTCCATGATCTGCTCGCATCGTGGTGGGAGGAAGCCGGCGACGTCGAGCCCCGTGCGCGCTTCGCATTCGAGATCGCCGTCGTCGAGATCGCAGGCAACATCGTCGAGCACTCCGTAGCCGCGCACGGCGCCGAAGGACGGCACTTCACCCTCGATCTGCGGGCCACACCCGAGGCATTGACAGCGACCTTCGAGGACGACGCTCAGCCCGCCGAACTCGACCTCAGTGCTGTGACCATGGCCGACGCCGACTCCGAGGACGGCCGCGGCCTCGCCCTCGCCCTCGCGAGCGTCGACTCCGTCGAGCACCGCTACGAGAACGGGCGCAACGTCTGGACTCTCGAGTGCCGCCGCGAGTGACGCGGCACTTGCGGCGGGCGCTGGCGGCCCTGGCTTTAGCGACGGCCACCGCTCTTCTGACGGCGCCCACGGCCATCGCTGATACCGGCGAGCCTGCCCCCGTCACGCAGGACGGACTCTGGTTCGGCCCGGAGCTCGATTGGGGCTCGGACGGCCCCGACGGATACGCCGACCGGCTCGGCGAGACGCCCGCGACCTACGCCATCCGCTTGTCGTACCCCCTCGATGACAGAGCCCGCCAGGACTGGTCTCGCGCAGCCACGGCGGCCTCCGCCCAGGGCGCCGTCCTCGTCTTGAGCATGGAACCGCGGGTTCCTCTCGCGGACCTGACGCGCGACGATGCCGCGGCGTTCAACGCGATGCTCGAGAAGATGCAGGGCGACTACGACACGCACCATCTCGTGCGTTTCGCCCCCGAGATGAACGGTTCGTGGACCTCGTGGGGGCAGCAGCCGCGCGAGTTCGTGCGCGCGTTCGAGGCCGTGGCCGACGTCGTCCACGACGGCGGGTCGGGAGCCGAGATGGTCTGGGCCCCGTCATACGGCGCGGGGTACCCCTTCGAGCGCGCCGACGGGCGCCTCGACGACCTCTCCCCCGCGGACCTTCGTGCGCTCGACACCGACGCGGACGGACTGCTGACCGAGGCCGACGACCCGTACGGCCCCTACTTCCCCGACGCGGATGCCGTCGACCGGGTAGGTCTGACGATGTTCTACTTCGGCAAGGGCGAGTCGGGTGCCGCCGCGGGTCGCGACGTGCCGCTCGTGTCGAACAGCGCTCCTGACGGGGGTGAGGTGGCCGCGCGCCTGGACGAGCAGTGGGGCTACACCGTGCCGCAGGCGGAGACCTTCTACGACAGGTTCGCGGCGGGCGAGAGCCGGGACCTTCTGCTCGACACCGGCGCGCTCTACGACTTCTCACTCGACGGAGACACCGAGCTCGCCGTCAAGCAGGGCTGGTGGCGCCAGGTGCTCGCCGAGCTGCCCGACCACCCGCGAATCACCGCGGTCACCTGGCTCGAGGCCGTGCGCGAGGAAGCCGAGGCCGGTGCCCAGGAAGTCGACTGGCGTCTGACCGCCTCGGGTGAGCTGGCGAGCGCGTTCCGCGCCGACCTCGCGGCATCCGGGCAGGTGCAGTGGAGTCCGATCACCGAGGTGATCACCCCCGAGCAGGCCTCGGCCAGCACCGTGCAGGTGCGCGAGGGCAACGACGAGATGAACTGGATCACCGGCGCCGCCGCCGTGCTCGCCATCGCGTTCCTCGTCTCGGGGATCGTGGGACGGACGCTGCCGTCGTGGCGCTACCCCGACGATTCCGCGACTCGCGACCTGCGCATCGATATGATGCGGGGCTTCGTCATCATCGTGGTCGTCGTGACGCACATCGAGGTCCTGAGCCCCTACTCGTTCGCGTCGCTGAACATCATCGGCGCCATCACGGGCGCCGAGCTCTTCGTCCTCCTCAGCGGGATCGTGCTGGGCATGGTCTTCCCGGCGGCCGTCAAACGCGGCGGGGAATGGGCTGCTGCGCTCGCGGCCTGGGCACGCGCGCGAAAGCAGTACCTGGTCGCCCTCGCCGTCATCCTGCTGATCTTCATCGTCAGCTTCGTGCCGTTCATCGACGCATCGGCGATCATGACGTTCACCGACCGCGGCACCGGCGAGGACGGACAAGCGACGACCGGCCGCGTGTACGACCTCTATCCGAACGCCGACCGCCTGCTCGACTACCCGCCGCCCTGGTACGCGGTGAGACAACTCCTCCTGCTCGAGATGGGGCCGTGGCCCTTCAACATCATGGGGCTGTTCGTCGTGCTGAGCCTGGCCTACCCCGCACTCATGTGGCTCATCCGTCGGCGCCTGTGGTGGCTCGTGCTGGCGGGCAGCTGGGGCCTGTACGCCCTTCACATCACGATGCCGGAGCTGTCGCCCCTGCCGTCGCAGTTCAATGCGGTCTTCCCGCTACTGGCCTGGCAGGTGCTCTTCACACACGGACTCGTCATCGGGTACTACCGGCGCCAGATCATCCGGGCGCTCACCTCCACACCGGGGAAGATCCTCATCGGGCTCTTCGTCGTCGGCTACGCCGGGTTCCTCGTCTATCTCTGGGCGGGCGACAGCTTCGGGTTCGAGCCGGCCCCATTCCCTGCCGGCCTCTACGGGATGCTGTACGACTCGGGCTACCCGCGGATCGATCTGCACTGGGGACGCCTGCTCGACCTCGTTCTCGTGATCACCTGCAGCTACGCCGTGCTCACGGTGGCCTGGAAGCCGATCAACGCGGTCATGGGGTGGCTCTGGATCCCGCTGGGGCAGGCGAGCCTCTACGTCTTCATCGTGCACGTGTTCTTCGTGCTCGCCGTCGCGAACATCCCGGGCCTCGACCGGCAGAGCTTCTGGCAGGGCACGCTGATCCATACCGCGGTCATCGCGCTCATCTACCTGATGGTGCGGCGGCGGTTCCTCTTCTCGGTGATCCCCCGCTGACGCGCGGTCAGAGCGCGCCCGCGTCGTGCGTCAGCGCACCGAGATGACCACCGCCGTCACGTCATCGTCGACGACGTGCTCGGAGACGCGGATGGACAGCTCGTCGAAGAAGGCATCCGGTTCGCTGGCGCGGCGGAGGTCTTCGCCGATGAGACGCAGGCTGTCGAGCGTGGAGTCATAGGCGTCGAGGGCCCCGTCCGAGACGGAGACGATCAGGTCGCCGTGACCGACTACGGTCTCGCCCGCCTCCCACTCGGCGTCGGATGGGCGCAGGCCGAGCGGCAGGTTGCGCGAGCTCAGGCGCTCGCTCGTGCCGTCGGCACGGAGTAGCAGCGTGAGCCCGTGTCCCGCATCGACATAAGCCACGCGGCCGCTCCGGGTCTCGATGACCGCGTGGAACAGGGTGGCGAAGGTCTCGCGGTAGCGCTTGTCGTGCCGGGCGTAGTCCTCGACCGAGAGCATCGCCTCGACAGGGTCGAGGTGAGCGCGCTGTTGGAGCGCGCCGATCAGCTCCTCGGCGAACCCGCCAGGCTCTTCACCCTTGCCCATGACGTCGGCGAGGGTGACGATGATGCGGTCTCCGACCTGCTGCCAGCTGCTCCGGTCGCCGCTGACCTGCCCATACGGGATCGCCAGGGCGGCCAGGCGAACTTCCCCCGCCGCCAGACGGTCATCGCGCACGGCCGGGGCGACCGACGGGGCAGGCACGGGCCCGGCACCGGAGGCACCGGGATCGTCCATGCGCATCTCGGCCTGCGCCCATAGGCCGAACCGCTCGAACGCGTCGCGGTCGGCGTCGCTGAGATCACGGGGCGAGGTATCGAGCAGGCAGAGTGTGCCGACGGTCTCTCCCGCGTCGGTGTGGATCGGGAAGCCCGCGTAAAAGCGGATGCCGTGCTCGGCCACGATCGCGCGGTCGGCGAACCGCGGATCGGCGCGGCCGTCGCGCACCTCGAGCACCGCTGGCTGTTTGACCGCCTCGCCGCAGAACGAGTCCTCGATCGGGGTGTGCCGGAAGTCCGACTCCGCCGGCTGCGACTTCGTGAACACCGTCTCTGAGTTCACGACATTGACCACGGCGTAGTCGACGTCGAACATCTCGCGGGCGAGCCGCGTGATGCGGTCGAAGCGCTCCTCCGGGGCGGTGTCCATCAGACCGAGGCGCGTCACCGCGTCATCGTTGACATCGAGTTGCTGGGTCATGAGCGGGCTCCCCCTCCACGCATAGCCGGTCATCCGACCCTAGCCAGCGCCGATTCCTCCGGGAAGGAGGTTGCGCGATTGCTGCGCCTCGCGGACTCAGCGCAGCACGGTCCGGCTCGTCGCAGTCGCCTCGATCCGCACACCGTCGGGCACGAACATCGACGACACGGGAGGATGCCACACCGTCGCCACGGTGACTCGCGCGGACAGCCCATCGGGCGTGCCGGCTTCGACCAGCGTCACGTCACCGGTTGCCGCGATGACCTCGGCGGCCTGGTCGTGGACATCAGCCGGGTCGAGGAGCGCGCGCGGTGAGCCGCCTTCGACGACGAAAGCGAATCCGTCGGATGCCGCCAGGGCCGCGGCATCCGCGACGGTGTCTGCCCGCTTGTGGGCGAGATACAGGCTCATCGCGTCCGCGCTGACGAGGACGAGCACGATCGCGAGCAGGGCGTATCCGAGCGTGAGCGGCAGCACGCTCCCCTCGTCGCCCAACCGGTGGTGACGCCTCATGGCGTGCCCCACAGGCGCGGCATCCGTTGCACCGCCGTCGCCTCGATCGGAACACGGGCGAGCCGGTCGAGGCCGAGTACGGGAGGCACGAGCGGCAGCACCGCGTCGGTGCGCGCGGTGACGCGAACGATCTCACCGGCTCGGGGGCAGGGACCGCTGCCCGAACACTCGACGGCGAGCGCGAGATCGTCGGCTGCCATGCCGTACTCGGCGGCGATAGCGCGCGTGATCGCTTCAGCGCGCGTGTCGGCCTGGGCTACGTCAGTGGCTGTCGCAACCGCGCGGGCGACGTGTCGTGCTGCCGCCTGGGCCGCAAACGTGTGCGACTGAACGACGCCGAGGGAGACGATCAGATATACGACGGGGACGAGCAGGATGAGTCCCGCGGTCAGGAACTCAAGGGACGCCGATCCGTCGTCAGCACGGTGCTGCTCACTCCCCGTCGTCCGCAGGCGCATGCGCAGTCACCTCCCACGCTGCCGGGATGCCCATCAGTCCGACGAGCGGCAGGGTGAGCCGCATCGTCACCTGCACCATCGCCGCGTCGTCGACTGCCGTGCGCTGTGTCTGAACGCCCTGCACGAACCCCGGCCCGAGCGTCCGGTCGACGATCTCCCGGGCGCGCGCAGCTCCGTCCGCGTCGGTCACATCGGCGAGTGCAGCGTCATACGCGCCTTCGACCGCCGCGTCGTGAGCGACCCCTCGGACGTAGACGGCGAGAGCGAGCTGCATGACCCCCAGGGTCAGCAGGGTGAGCAGCGCTCCGACCATCACGAACTCCGCCGGACTCGACCCTCGGTCGTCGAGAGCGAACGCCATGTCAGAGTCCGGACACTCGCGCGATGGCCTGCTCGAACAGGTTCGACAGCGCGGGCCCGGCGAGCGCCCAGATGACGACGACCAGCCCGGCCGTCATCAGGGTGACGAGCACCCAGCCGGGAACGTCGCCTTGCTCGTCGTCCCGGAGGTCTCGTGCCGCGCCTCGGACCATCGTGACCGTTCGTCTCATCACGTTCCCTTTCTTCGTTCTGAATGTGGTTCACAGCCCCAGGCGCAGCATCCCGATGCCGGGGAACACCGCGAACAGGACCGAGAGAGGCAGCACGAGGAAGACCAGCGGAAGCAGCATGAGGATCTCCTTGCGCCCGGCCTGCTCGATCAGAACGCGCTTCGCGTCCTCCCGCGCATCGGCAGCCTGGGTCTGCAGAACCTGGGCCAAGGGAGCACCGCGTTCGACCGCTCCGACCAGCTGATCGACCGCTCGATCGATGCTGGCCACCTCGAGAGAACGCGCCATGTCACGCAGGGCATCGGTCAGGGTCGACCCGGTCCCGGCGGCGAGGACGGCAGCGCGCAGGTGTCCTGTCAGTTCGCCGGCACCCACCTCGCTGACGCGGCGCAACGCATCGTTGAGGCTCTCGCCCGCAGAAAGGCAGAGCGCGAGGAACTCCAGCACCGTGGGCACCTCTTCTCGCACCTGCCGCATCCTCTTCTCCGCGGCCTGGGCCAGCATCATGTGGAGACCGAGCATTCCGGCGGCAGCGAGGACGACCGGGAGCAGCAGCGTGGCACCGTTGGCATCGCCGCGTATCACAACGGCGACCGTCAGCGCGGTGCCCAGCGTGAGTCCCCCGACCCCCGCGAACAGCTGCCGGAGACGGAACCTCTCGGGCGTCAGCGCCCAGCCGGCCCGCAGGAGCCGTCGGCGGAGTGCTACCGAGCCGCCCAGCTTCGCGCCCATCCGCGTGGTGCGTTCCCGCCAGCCTGCGAGCCACGACGAGCCCGCATGGAGCGGGGTCAGGCCGATCGGATCGGCGATGTCGCGCAGATAGGGCGCAATCCTGCGCTCGAGAGGCGGCGCGACCCATCGCGGCATTCCGGAGATCGTGAGAAGCACACCGGCGGCGAGCGCCGTGCCCAGCACGACGGCAACGGCGAGCTCTGACACTCCGGTCACCGCACCCACCGCCGCGGTTCGGGAAGCCTGCCGATCCGCAGCATGACCCGGTATGCGAGGAACGACACCGCCGCGCCCACGATGATGAGGATCGCTCCCTCCGCCGAGGCATACGCACGCGCCCCTTCAGGTCGAAGCGCCAGGAGCGTGAGCACCACCCAGGGAGCGACCAATCCGAGCACGGCTGCGCCTCGGATCCACGACTGGCGTGCCTCCACCTCGGCGCGGAGAGCCGCATCGGTGCGGACGGACGTCGACAGCGCCCTGAGCACCGGGACCAGCTCAGTCCCTCCGACCTGCCGGGCCATCCGGAGGGTCTCGACGATGCGGTCGGCCACCGGGTCTGCGAGAACCGTCTGCAGACGCGCGGCACTGGTGTCAAAATGACCGGACGCGGCGAGATCTCGCGCGAAGCCCCGGAACGCGGGTCGCAGGGCGGGCGGCCCGGTCTCGGCGATCGACGAGACCGCGTCACCGAGCGGCATGCCGGCCCGAACCGATGCGACGAGCAGATCGCAGACGTCGGGCCAGAGCCCCCGGCGCGCTCTTCGAAGTCGGCGGGCGCGCGAGCGCAGCCCGGCCGTCGGCAGCAGCGCTCCTGCCCCGGCAGCGACGGCGGCGACGACGGGGAGGGAGGTCACCAGCCAGGCAGCCGCGGCGGCGAGCGCTGCTGACCCGACCGATATGGCGCCGAGCCCGCTCACCGGCGCATGCGCGAATCCTGCGGATTCGAGGAGGCCGCGGCCGAATCCGCGCGCGCGAGCGGACGTCGCCGGTGTCGTCGCCTCACGAGGCGACAGCCAGGGCGCGACGATGAGCACGAGCCCCGCACCGAGGGTCGCGCCCCAGAGGAGGGTCACCCGTGGCTCCGATACACCGACCGGGTCGCGATGACACCGTCGATCACCACGCCGGTGGGCGAGACGATCTCGGCTATGCGTCGGCGCCCCGATTCCAGGAGCTCGCAGTGGACCACGATGTCGACGGATGCCGCGAGCGCGTCACGCACGAACTCGACGTCGATGTTCCGGCCGGCTAGTAGCGGGAGGGCCGAGAGCTTCCGCAGCGCGTCCGCGGCGGAATTGGCGTGCACCGTGGCGGCGGCGGGGACGCCGGTGTTGAGAGCGAGGAGCAGGTCGAGAGCTTCGGCATCGCGCACCTCCCCCACGACGAGACGGTCGGGTCGCATGCGCAGGGCCTCCTTCACGAGGCGCCGCAGCGTCACTTCTCCCCCGCCCTCAAGGCTTGGCTGCCGGGCCTGCAGTGCGACGACGTCGGGCAGATCAACGGATAGCTCGAACGTCTCCTCCACCGTGACGACGCGCTGCTCGTCGGGGCTTGCTGCCACCAACGCGCTGAGCATGGTCGTCTTACCCGCGTGGGTGGCCCCGGACACGATGATGTTCCGTCCGCTCGCGATCGCGGCGCGCAGGATGTCCGCCGCCTCCACGGTCACCGACCCGACCGCCACCAGGTCGTCGAGCGTGCGGAACGTGCGGAGGAACTTGCGGACGTTGACGGCCCAATGCCGCGTGATGTCGGGGATGACGACATGGAGCCGCGAACCGTCGGGAAGCGACGCGTCGGCGAAGGGTTGACTCAAGTCGACGCGGCGACCGCTGGCGTGCAGCATCCGCTCGACCAGGTCGCGCACCTGCTCCTCGGTCAGGGCCAAAGCGACCCTCTCGCTCCGTCCGCCTCGGGCGACGAAGATG
Organism: Microbacterium sp. H37-C3; assembly: GCF_027157935.1. Taxonomy (NCBI): domain Bacteria; kingdom Bacillati; phylum Actinomycetota; class Actinomycetes; order Micrococcales; family Microbacteriaceae; genus Microbacterium; species Microbacterium sp. H37-C3. The sequence continues at coordinate 591,420 of NZ_JAPVLR010000001.1, forward strand.
CGGTCGGGAGCGTTGATCCACAGCTCCTCGACACTCGGGTCGTCCAGAAGCGCCTGCAAGGGGCCGTAACCGGCCACGGAAGCCAGCACGCGGCGCACCGCAGCGGACTCGTCGTCAACCGCTTCGAGCCCGCGTGCCAGAGCGAAATCGTTGTGTCGCTGCACCTCCGCGACCGCAACGCGCTCAACCTCGTCCGGGCGCTCAGCAGGATCGATGCCCTCGGACCGCAGCCGATCGCGCAGACGGCACGCGATCCGCGTCTCCGGCGGCACGTCAGGCGGCTCGGCTCCGGATGCGGAAGAGAGAGAAATGCTCACCCCTGCATCGTGGCCGCTATGCGGTCAGGCGGTGACGACTATCCACAGGGTCGGACCAGCAGCCGGTGATTGCTCCCTGCGGCGACGCCCCAGCCTCACCCGAGCAGCTCGATTCCGAACCCTCCGACGACGGCCCGCACCTCACCGAGATACCGCTGGGCCTGTTCCGTGAGCGGGACGGCCGTGCGGCCGATCCAGCCGATCTCGATGCGCTCGTCGACGTCAAGAGGAACCGCGACGATCTCCGGATCGAGATCATCGCTGATGATGCCCGTCGAGATCGTGTAGCCGTCGAGGCCGATCATGAGGTTGAAGATCGTCGCGCGGTCCGACACCCGGATCTCCTGCTTGCTCGAGAGCGTCGAGAGGATCTCCTCGGCGAAGTAGAACGAGTTGTTCGCGCCCTGGTCGAAGGTCAGGCGGGGCAGGTCGGCGAGGTCATCCAGCGTCGCTCGGGATCGCGAGGCGAGCGGGTTCCGACGCGAGACGAAGATGTGCGGCTCGGCGACGAACAAGGGGTGAAAAGCCAGCCCCGAGTCACGCAAGAGCTTGTCGATCACGTTCCGGTTGAAGTCGTTGCGGAACAGGATGCCGAGCTCGCTGCGCAGCGTCCGGACGTCTTCGATGATGTCCCACGTCCGGGTCTCGCGCAGCGAGAACTCGTATTCGGGCGCTCCGGTGCTCCTGACCATCCGCACGAACGCGTCGACGGCGAACGAGTAGTGCTGCGTCGAGACGCCGAGCAGCCGGCGCGACGGCGGCCGCCCGAGGTAGCGCTGCTCGAGCAGCTCGGTCTGCTCGACGACCTGACGGGCGTATCCGAGGAACTCGACGCCGTCGGTGGTGAGAGTCACGCCTCGGGCCGACCGCACCAGCAGATCGCGGCCGACCCGCGCCTCGAGGTCCTTCATGGCCGCAGACATCGTGGGCTGGGCGACGTAGAGCAGATCGGATGCCGCCGAGATCGAGCCCTCCGCGGCGACCTCGATGAAGTACTGCAGCTGCTGCAGGGTGATCCCGCTCCGACGACCGGCCATAGGCCCAGGCTATAGCAAAGGATAGTGACAGCGGATTACCCGATGGCTTCCCTCTACCCGCACCATGGAGCCAACATCTTCCGCATGGCTCCTCGGAGCTCCGCTCGATTGGCTGCTCATGGCGAACGACTTCACGTTCCGCATCTCGACGACTCGCTTCGACGAGGACTACTCCCCCTCCGACTCATCGCGGATCACGACGAACTTCGCCAACCTCGCCCGCGGCGAGCGCCGCCGGGAGAACCTCCGCGCAGCGCTCTCGATGATCGACGCTCGCCTGAACGACCTCGCCCGCACCGACAACCCGGAGGGCGACCGCTACACCGCCGAGCTCGACATCGTCTCGGCGAACCTGCGGTTCGAGGATGACGCCGAGGACGCGGCGACGCACGCTGCCGACGACCGCGAGTTCCCGTTGCTCGAGGTGCTCGACATCCACATCCTCGACCGGCAGACCGGCGAGCGCCACCACGGCATCGTCGGCAACAACTTCTCGTCGTACCTGCGCGACTACGACTTCAGCATCCTGTTGCCGTCCGCGCAGCAGACGCCCGGTGCGTTCACGGTGCCGGATGGGTTCGGCGACCTCCACGGGAAGCTCTTCCAGCACTTCCTCGAGTCCGAGGCCTACCGCGAGCGGTTCCCCCAGTTGCCCGTCGTGTGCATCAGCGTGTCGACGAGCCGGACCTACCAGCGCAACGGCAACCGGCATCCGGTCCTCGGCGTCGAGTACGAGCAGGACTCGTTCTCGCTCACGGACGAGTACTTCGCGAAGATGGGGCTGCAGGTGCGGTACTTCATGCCGCGCGGAAGCGTCGCGCCGCTGGCGTTCTACCACCGCGGCGACCTGCTCGGCGACTACACCGATCTGCAGCTGATCGGCACGATCAGCACGATGGAGACGTTCCAGAAGATCTACCGGCCCGAGATCTACAACGCGACCGTGCCCGCCGGCGAGGTCTACCGGCCCACCCTCGAGAGTGACGACTTCGTGCGGACGGACATCACCTACGACCGGGTCGAGCGCAGCCAGCTCGCCACGACGCAGGGCAAGTACGCCGAGGAGCACTTCGTGACCCCCCACCGTCAGGTCCTCAGCCGCTGGGCCGCCCGCTACGCCGCCCCGACCGCCGAGGCCGTGCCGGCCGCGCTGACCCGCTGAGACGAAGGACGATCCGTGTCGCACACCCTCTTGCCCGCGTCCACCGTCGGCAGCCTGCCCAAGCCGTCCTGGCTCGCCAAGCCCGAAGTTCTGTGGTCGCCGTGGGAGCTGACCGGCGATGTGCTCGTCGAAGGAAAGCGCGACGCCCTCCGCGCTGCCGTTCACGAGCAGGAGCGCCGCGGACTCGACATCATCAGCGACGGCGAACAGACGCGCCAGCACTTCGTCACGACCTTCATCGAGCACCTCGACGGTGTCGACTTCGAGCGGCGCGAGACCGTCCGCATTCGCGACCGCTACGACGCGAGCGTCCCCACGGTCGTCGGCGCCGTCAGCCGCCGCCGGCCGGTGTTCGTCGATGACGCGGCCTTCCTCCGACAGCAGACCGACCGGCCCATCAAGTGGGCGCTCCCCGGCCCCATGACCATGATCGACACGCTGGCCGATCGCCACTACGCAAGCCGCGAAAAGCTCGCGTGGGAGTTCGCCACGATCCTCAACCAGGAGGCCCGCGAGCTCGAGGCCGCCGGCGTCGACATCATCCAGTTCGACGAGCCCGCGTTCAACGTGTTCTTCGACGAGATGAAGGACTGGGGCATCGCCGCGCTCGAGCGAGCAGCCGAGGGCCTGCGCGCCGAGACGGTGGTGCACATCTGCTACGGCTACGGCATCACGGCGAACAACGAATGGAAGGCGACGCTCGGCCCCGAGTGGCGGCAGTACGAGGAGTCCTTCCCGCTGCTGCAGCGCTCGAGCATCGACGTCATTTCGCTCGAGAGCCATCATTCGCGTGTTCCGGTCGAGCTGATCGAGCTCATCCGAGGCAAGAAGGTCATGCTCGGCGCCATCGACGTCGCCAGCCACGAGATCGAGACCCCGGATGAAGTGGCCGAGACCCTTCGTCGCGCCCTCGCGTTCGTCGACGCCGACAAGCTGATCCCGAGCACGAACTGCGGCATGGCGCCGCTGCCCCGCACTGTCGCGTACGACAAGATCAGCGCTCTGGTGGCCGGGGCCGCCATCGTCCGAGCCGAGGTCTCCGAGCCGAGCGCGCTCGCCGCGCGCTGACCGGGGTTATCTCCGGCCCGCCGCCCCCTTTCCGCCCGCGCATCGAGCGCACACTGGCGGCGGAAGGACGGTGATCCCGTGCTCACGATCCCCGAGGCGCTCGCCGCTCAAGCCGAGAACGGCCGACACAAGGCGGACGGGCTGCGCTCCCCGGCTCGCTTCACGGTGTCGGGCATGCTCGCCGGCGCCTACATCGGTGTCGGGGTCGTGCTCATGGTCACGGCAGCCGGGCCCCTCTTCGCGGCGGGCTCGGGCTGGGGCAAGCTCGTGTCGGGACTGGTGTTCGGGGTCGCCCTGACGATCGTCGTCATCGCGGGCGGCGAGCTCGTGACCTCCTCGATGATGACGATCCCCCAGGCGGGGCTCATGAGGGCCGTGCCGCGGGGGCGCGCTGCCGGGGCGATGCTGTGGACGTTCGGCGCCAACCTCGTCGGATCGGTCGTATTCGGAGCGCTGATCGTCGCGTCGGGGGTGCTGCACAGCAACGCTGCGGCCGGCGCGATGATCTCCGACATGCTCGCTGCGAAGGTCCATGAGTCGCCGTTCGAGCTGTTCGCCCGCGGCATCCTGTGCAACGTCCTCGTCTGCGTCGCGATCTGGATGACGGTGCGGCTGAGCAGCGAGACCGCCCGCATCCTGGTCGTGTTCGCCGCGATCCTCGCGTTCATCACCTCCGGCTTCGAGCACGTCGTGGCGAACATGACCACGTTCACGATCGGTCTGCTCTCCGGCGACCCGTCGGCGACCGTGGGCGGCTTCGCCCTCAACCTGCTGCTCGTCGGCGCCGGGAACCTCGTCGGCGGCGGGCTCGTCGTCGGCGCCGGGTACTGGTTCGTCGGCGGCTCCCCGCGACTCGCTGAAGCCCCGGCGTCGCTCCTTTCAGCGAGGCCGGGAGCGTCCCGCACGCCATAGCGGCTCAGCGAGGTCGGACATCGTCGCTCGACGCGAAGGCCCTGGCGCGCGGTTCGGGTGTGCGCACCCACTGAGGCGGCCACGTGCGCCGGTGCACCGTGGTCGCTTCGCCGTCTCGGCGAATTCGGGGGTTATCCGGACGGATTCGCTTATCGCTGACGCCTAGACTGAACCCGTCCGCGGGAGTGGTGGAATTGGCAGACACGCAGGATTTAGGTTCCTGTGCCTCACGGCGTGTGGGTTCAAGTCCCACCTTCCGCACGGATCGGGCGTTCGCCCGCCCTCGCGTCATCCTCTCCCGACGGGAAACTCGTGCATCAGATCGCCCTCATCCCCTGGCTCGACCCCGCCACCATCATCAGCGCGGCGGGTCCGTGGGCTCTGCTCGTGGTGTGCTTCATCATCTTCGCCGAGACGGGACTGCTCGTCGGCTTCCTGCTTCCCGGCGACACGCTGCTGATCATGGCCGGCCTGCTGTCGAACCCGGTCACGCACGCACCCCACGGAGTCTTCGGGATCAACGTCTGGATCGTCGGTCTCCTGATCGGATTATCGGCCTTCCTCGGCGGTGAGGTGGGCTACGTGATCGGTCGCAAGGGCGGTCCCGCCGTCTTCGAGCGCAAGGAATCGGGCCTGTTCAGTCGCCGCAACGTCGAGCGCACGAACGCGTTCTTCGAGCGATACGGCGGCGTCACCGTCATCCTCGCCCGCTTCGTGCCCATCGTCCGCACGTTCGCGCCCGTCGCCGCCGGTGTCGGCAAGATGCCGTGGCATCGGTACTCGCTCTACAACCTCATCGGGGCCGTCATCTGGGGCTTCGGCCTGACCGTGATCGGCTACCTCGTGAGCCTCATTCCCGGCGTCGGCGAGTTCGTCGCGAAGTACATCGACGTCATCCTGCTCGCGGCCGTCGTCGGCACCGTCTTCTTCATCGTGTGGCACTACTTCGCCGAGAAGCGCAAGGCGAAGAAGGAGATGGCCGCGGGGCCCGACGAATACACCGACGCCGACGAGGCGCGCGAGCTCGTGCTCGACCCGGAGGTCTTCCGCGAGCACGGCCACGGCGCTCCGCACGCGCACCGCCCCGACGGGTCCACGACCGACACCGACCGGCGCACCGACCCGCGGAGCTGATCAGGAGGCTTTCGCGCTCTTCTTCGCCGGAGCCTTCTTCTCGGCCGGCTTCTTCGCGGGAGCCTTCTTCGCGGGAGCCTTCTCGTCCGTGTCCTTCTTCGCGGCGCTCTTCGCGGTGCCTTTCTTCGCGTCCGTCTTCGTGCCGGAGCGCCTCGCGTCGCCGCCGTCCGACGTCTTCGAGCCCCCGCCACGCGCCGCACGGCTGCGCTCGACACTCGCCCGCAGCGCCTCCATCAGATCGATGACCTCGCCGCCCTCCTTCTCGGCCTTCTCACCGAAGGTCTCCGAGGTGTCGAGGGCGTCGCCCTTCTCGAGCTTGGCGTCGATGAGCGTCCGCAGCTCCTCCTGGTACTCGTCCGTGAACGCCTCGGGATCGAAGTCGCTCGAGAAGCTCTCGACGAGGGATGCCGACATCTCGAGCTCCTTCGCCGAAATGCGCACAGACTCGTCGAGGGCGGGGAACGCCGCCTCCCGAACTTCGTCGGCCCACAGCAGCGTCTGCAGCACAAGCACATCACCCCGCACGCGCAGCGCGGCGAGCCGCGTCTTCTGCCGCAAGGAGAACCGCACGATCGCGGTCCGGTCGGTCTGCTCGAGCGTCTTGCGGAGCAGGACGTACGACTTCGGCGAGGAGGAGTCGGGCTCGAGGTAGTACGCCTTGTCGAGCGTGAGCAGGTCGATCTGATCGCTCGGCACGAACTCGACGACGTCGATCTCGCGGCTCCGCTCGGAGGGCAACGACGCCAGATCCTCTTTCGTGAGCACGACGGTCTGCTCGCCGTCGTCGTAGGCGCGATCGATGTCGGCGTAGGGCACGACCTCGCCGTCGATCTCGCAGATGCGCTGGTAGCGGATACGCCCGCCGTCGGCGTTGTGCACCTGGTGCAGCGGCACGTCGTGGTCCTCGGTCGCCGAGTAGACCTTCACCGGCACATTGACGAGCCCGAAGGTGAGGGCGCCTTTCCAGATCGATCTCATGCACGAAGTACACACCGCAACCCCTCACCGACGCCAGCGGGTGGCGCAATAGCCTGTCGGCATGGCAGGAGAGCAGACGGTCCAGGTCGACGGCCGCCGGCTGCGCCTGTCGAACCTCGACAAGGTGCTGTACCCGAGAACGGGCACCACGAAGGGCGAGGTGATCGACTACTTCTCGCGCATCGCGCCGCTGATGCTGCCGCATCTCGACCGGCGCCCGGTGACACGCAAACGCTGGCCCGAGGGCGTCGAGCAGCCGGACTTCTTCGCGAAGGCCCTCGAGCCCGGCGCCCCGTCGTGGCTCCCCCGCCTGCCGATCGATCACTCCAGCGGGTCGAAGGACTACCCCCTCGTCGAAGAGGTCGCCTCGCTCGTCTACCTCGCACAGGTGGCGAGCCTCGAGCTGCACGTCCCGCAGTGGCGCTTCACCGACGCCGGCGAACGCGGCGCCCCCGACCGGCTCGTCCTCGACCTCGATCCCGGCCCCGGCGTCGGCCTGGCCGAGTGCGCCGAGGTGGCGCGGTGGGTGCGCAGCATCCTGTCGGACATGGGCATGGAGTTGTTCCCCGTCACGAGCGGCAGCAAGGGCATCCATCTGTACGCTCCGCTCGCCGGCGCGCAGACGAGCGAGCAGGCCTCCGCGTTCGCCAAGGAGCTCGCCCGGGCGCTCGAGGCCGACCACCCCGACCTCGTCATCAGCCAGATGACCCGCAGCGCCCGGGCGGGCAAGATCTTCCTCGACTGGAGCCAGAACAACGGCTCTAAGACCACCATCGCTCCCTACTCACTGCGTGGCCGCGACGAGCCGACAGTGGCCGCACCACGGACGTGGGACGAGCTGGACGACCCCGACCTGCGCCATCTGCGCTTCGACGAGATGCTCGAGCGCGCCCGTGACCTCGGCGACCTGCTGACGCCCCTCGCGCCCCGGCGGACGGCACCGCTCGCGCCCTACCTCGCCAAGCGCTCCGCGGACCGCACTCCCGAGCCGATGCCCGAGGCGGTGTCGGTGAGTGCGTCGGGGGTTCCGGGTACCGGCTCCGCCGGCAAACCCCGGTTCGTCATCCAGGAGCATCATGCTCGCCGCCTCCACTACGACCTGCGACTGGAGCGGGATGGCGTACTCGTCAGCTGGGCCGTGCCGCGCGGCATCCCGGAGACACCGGACCGCAACCATCTCGCCGTGATGACCGAGCCGCACCCGATGGAGTACCTGACCTTCCACGGCGAGATCCCGGCCGGCGAATACGGCGCGGGAACGATGACCATCTGGGACACCGGTCTCTACGACCTCGAGAAGTGGCGCGACGACGAGATCATCTTCACGCTTCGAAGCACGAACGGCGGAGGGGCAGCCGATGCGCGCCTCGTGCTCATCCGCACCGGCGGGTCGGGTGAGAAGTCGCAGTGGCTGCTGCACCGGATGAAAACCGACGTCGCGGATGCGGCAGGCGCGGCGAGCCCCGGTTCTCCAGCATTCGAGACAGCGGCGTCGTCGCTGGGCGCGGCGGGTCCGGTGCCGCCCATGCTGGCCGTCTCCTCGTCGACCGGGCCTGCCCGCGCGGCCGCGGAACGGTGGGGTCCCTGGGTCGAGTTCAAGTGGGACGGAGTCCGGGCGATCGCCTTCTGGGACGGCAAGCGGATGCGGTTGTACGCGCGAAGCGGTACCGACATCACCGCACGCTACCCCGAGCTCACCGACGCAGATGCCGATCTCGGCTTGGGCGACATGGCCCTCGTCCTCGACGGTGAGATCGTCGCGCTCGACGAGGCGGGCCGGCCGAGCTTCCCGCTCCTGCAGAACCGGATGCACCTCACCAAGGCCCGCGAGATCGCCCGAGAACCGGCTCGGACTCCGGCCGACTTCTTCGTCTTCGACCTGCTGCGCCACGGCGACCGTGATGTCACTGATCTCCCACTGCGGGAACGTCGTCGCCTGCTCGAGTCCGCCTCGGCGCGAGCACGGCCTCCGCTGGCCGTGCCGCCGGTGGCGGATGACCTCGACGCTGCGCTCACCGTGGCCCGCCAGCTCGATCTCGAGGGCGCGGTCGTCAAAGACCCGTCGTCCCGCTATCGCATCGGCGTCCGCACCGAAGAGTGGCTCAAGGTCAAGCTGACGCAAACGCAGGACGTCGTCGTCGGTGCCATCCGGCCGGGCAAGGGCGCCCGACGGGGCGGCATCGGGTCGCTGCTGCTGGGCATCCCCGACGACGACGGGGCGCTCCGGTACGCCGGCCGCGTGGGGTCAGGGTTCTCGGATGCCGAGCTGACACGGCTCACCGCGGCCCTCGACCCGCTCCGCACCGATCGGAATCCGTTCGTGGGTGTCCCAGCGGCCGACGCATCCGATGCGCTGTGGGTGCGACCCGAGCTCGTCGGCGAGGTCGAGTTCGCCGAGTTCACCCCCGGCGGCATCCTGCGCCATGCCCGGTGGCGCGGCCTGCGGCCGGATCGAGCGCCCGGCGACGTCCGCCGCGACGACGGCTAGGCTCGCCCGTCGGCCTAGCCCCGGCCGTCGGCCGCTGGTGCGCGCGTGGCCCGCGGGATCAGAGCGAGCGCAGCAGCTCGGTGAGCGCTACGAAGGCTCGCGCCCGGTGCGACGCGGCGTTCTTCTCCGCGGCGGACCACTCCGCGACGGTGCGAGCGGGCCCGGACTGTCCGTCGGGAACGAAGACGGGGTCGTATCCGAAACCGCCCTCGCCCGCTGCCTCGGTCGCCAGCCGGCCCGGCCAGACGCCCTCGACGACGTGCTCGGCGTCACCGTCGACGAGGGCGATGACCGACACGAACTGCGCGGTGCGACGCGGGTCGGCGATGTCGGAGAGCTGATCGAGCAGCAGGGCCGTGTTGGCGGCGGCATCCTTCTTATGGCCGGCCCAGTAGGCCGAGAAGGCGCCCGGGGCTCCCCCGAGGGCGTCGACGCAGATCCCCGAGTCGTCGGCGAGCGCCGGCAATCCCGTGTGCGCCGCTGCGGCCCGGGCCTTGGTCAGCGCGTTCTCCGTGAAGGTGACGCCGTCCTCGACCGGCTCCGGACCGTCGTAGCCGATGACTTCCAGATCGGGGCGCACCGTCGCGACGATCGCGTGGAACTCCTCGACCTTGTGCGGGTTGTGGGTGGCCAGGACGATGCGGCCGGTCATGCCAGCGTCGCCGCCTGAATGTCGCGCAGCTGCGCGCATCCGTTCACACCGAGCTCGAGCAGCGCGTCGAGCTCGCGCTTGTCGAAGGGCGCGCCTTCGGCGGTGCCCTGCACCTCGACGAAGAGCCCGCGGCCGGTGACGACCACGTTCATGTCGGTCTCGGCCCGCACGTCCTCGACGTAGGCGAGGTCGAGCATCGGCGTTCCGTCGATGATCCCGACCGACACCGCCGACACCGAGTCGACCAGCGGCGCGGAGCGCTGTGCGATGAACTTCTGCGACCGGCCCCACTCGATCGCGTCGGCCAGAGCGACGTAGGCCCCGGTGATCGCGGCGGTGCGGGTGCCGCCGTCGGCCTGCAGCACGTCGCAGTCGATGACGATCGTGTTCTCGCCCAGCGCCTTCGTGTCGACGACGGCGCGCAGGGCCCGGCCGATGAGACGCGAGATCTCGTGCGTCCGCCCGCCGACCTTGCCCTTGATCGACTCGCGGTCGTTCCGGCTGTTCGTCGCGCGCGGCAGCATGGCGTACTCGGCCGTGACCCAGCCCTTGCCCTTGCCCGTCAGCCAGCGCGGGACGCCGTTGGTGAACGACGCCGTGCAGAGCACCTTCGTGCCGCCGAAGCTCACGAGAGCCGATCCTTCGGCATGGGCGCTCCAGCCGCGCTCGATCATGACGGTGCGGAGCTGGTCGGCGGTGCGCCCGTCGGCGCGCAGGGAATCGGTCATGAGGGGGTCTCCGATCGGACGGCGGATGAGGGTCAGGATGCGGGTGGGGCGAGCTTGGGCAGCACGATCGCTCCGGTCTGGACCATGCGGACCGACGGCACGCCGCGACCCATGAGCCGGTCGGCCAGGTTCAGGAAGTCGTCGCCGGAGTCGCCCGTGGCCTCGTAGACGTGACGGGGCACCGCGTCGTCGTTCGCGAGCAGGCCGCGGGAGACCAGCTGTCGGTACACGTCCTTCGCCGTCTCGGAGTCGCTCGACACGAGCGCGACGTCGGGGCCCATGACGTAGCTGATCGCGCCTTCGAGGAAGGGATAGTGGGTACAGCCCAGGACGAGCGTGTCGACCCCGGCGTCCCGGAGCGGCGCCAGGTACTCCTCGGCCACGGCGAGCACTTCGGGAGACTGCGTGATGCCCGCCTCGACGAACTCGACGAACCGCGGGCAGGATGCCGCGAACACCTCGAGGCGCTCGTTGACCTCGAGCATGTCCTGATACGCGCGGGATGCGATCGTGCCGATCGTGCCGATGACGCCGATGCGGCCGTTCCGGGTGGTGGAGATCGCCGCGCGCACGGCAGGGTTGATGACCTCGACGACCGGGACGTCGTAGCGCTCCCGCGCGTCGCGCAACAGGGCCGATGAGGCGGTGTTGCACGCGATCACGAGCATCTTCACGCCCTCGTCGACCAGAGTGTCGAGGACCTCGAGCCCGTAGCGCCGGACGTCCGCGATGGGCTTCGGGCCGTAGGGCGAATGAGCCGTGTCGCCGATATAGAGCAACGACTCTCGCGGCAGCAGCTGCGAGATCGCCCGTGCCACCGTGAGCCCGCCCACACCCGAGTCGAAGATTCCGATGGGCGCGTCATTCACGATCATCGAGCCTACCTGGCGTCGCGCCCTCACATCCCGAGGCGCTGCAGCGGGATGCGGCGTCGCTACAGTGGCACACATGGCCTCCAGCGCTCTGCTCACCGACCGTTACGAGATCACGATGCTGCAGGCTGCGCTGCGCGACGGCACCGCCGATCGGCACTGCGTGTTCGAGGTCTTCGCGCGCCGGCTCCCGGGCGGGCGGCGATTCGGCGTCGTCGCGGGCACCGGGCGACTGCTCGAGGAGGTCGAGAGCTTCCGCTTCGGCGACGAGGAGCTGGAGTTCCTGCGCGAGCACGGGGCGCTCGACGAGCAGACTCTCGCGTGGCTCGCCGACTACCGCTTCACGGGCACGATCACCGGATACCGCGAGGGCGAGCTCTACTTCCCCGGCTCGCCGGTCCTGACCGTCGAGGGCACCTTCGCCGAGGCAGTCGTGCTCGAGACCCTCGTGCTCAGCATCCTCAACTACGACTCCGCCGTCGCCACGGCGGCGGCGCGTATGGCGATCGCCGCCGGTGACCGCCCGCTCGCCGAGATGGGCTCGCGTCGTGCGCACGAGCGCAGCGCGGTGGCTGCGGCCCGGGCCGCGCACATCGCGGGCTTCGGCGCGACCAGCAACCTCGAGGCGGGCCGCACGTGGGGCATCCCGACCATGGGCACCGCCGCACACGCCTGGACGCTGCTCCACGACACCGAGGAAGCGGCCTTCCGCAGCCAGATCGACGCTCTCGGCGTCGATACCACGCTGCTGATCGACACCTACGACATCACCGAGGGCGTCGCGACGGCGATCCGAGTCGCCGGTACCGGCCTCGGCGGCGTTCGGATCGACTCGGGCGACCTCCCGACCGTCGCAGCCGACGTCCGCGCGCAGCTCGATGCGCTCGGCGCGCGCGACACACGCATCACGGTCACGAGCGATCTCGACGAGTACGCGATCGCGTCCCTGGCGGCATCCCCCGTCGACGCATACGGCGTGGGGACGTCACTCGTCACCGGCTCGGGCACCCCTACAGCGGGCATGGTGTACAAGCTCGTCGCGCGGCAGAACGATGACGGATCGTGGCTCTCGGTCGCGAAGGCGTCAACGGACAAGGCCTCCCACGGCGGTCGCAAGACGGCGTTCCGTGCGCTCGACGGCGGTACGGCCAAAGAGGAGGTCGTCGTCGTCTCCGACGGCTTCGAGCCGCTCGACACCCCTGCCGAGCACCCCGACGCGCGCGCACTGCAGACGACGCTCTTCTCGGATGGGCGTGCTGTGACCGAATGGATCGGGGCCGCCGGGGTTCGCGCCGCCCGCGCCCACCACGCCAGCGTGATCGAGGAGATGCCGGTGCGCGCTCTGGCGCTCAGCCGATCCGAGCCCGCGATCCCCACGGTTTACCGCGACGCCGATTGAGGTCGCCGCGTCGACTGGGCCCACAACGCCGACAACGCCGGGTCCAGCGACGACGCGTCAGCGCGTCATCGACTCGTAGATCTCCTTGCATGTCGGGCAGACGGGGAACTTCTCCGGATCACGACCCGGCGTCCACTTCTTGCCGCACAATGCGCGCACCGGCTTGCCGGTGATCGCCGACTCGAGGATCTTGTCCTTCTTGACGTAGTGCGAGAACCGCTCATGGTCGCCCGGCTCGATCGTCTCCTCGCGGATCAGCTCTTCGAGCTCGCGGTCGAGGGTCGCGAGACCGCCCTGGTCGGGAGAATCGAGAGGAGTGCTCATGCGGGAATTCTATCGGCGAACGATCAGGTCGTCTCGGCGAATGCCATCAGCCGGTCCCCGCGGCGGTCGAACAGCAGACCCCCGATGAGGATGCCGACTGCGAGCACAAGCAGCCCGACCCCGAGTCCGGTTCCGAGAGCCCACCACTGCGCGTGCGCCTCCCCCTGCAGGAACCGCCAGGACCACCACAACGCCGGCGATGCGGCGAGAAGCGCGCCGACCAGCACCGCGCCCTGAGCGACCCCGCCGCCCGTGCGCTGGGGCTGCTGGAACGGACTGTCTCCGTGCCGGGCGACGGCGTAGGGAGCAAGGACGGACGACACCGACGAGAGGCCGAGGCCACCGAAGAGCAGCGCGGAGCACACCCCGACCATCACCGGCAGAACGTTCCAGTCGCCGTGGATGCCGATTCCCACCGGGATCGCGATTGCGAGCAGCGGCAGTGCGACCAGGAGCAGCGGCACGAGTCGCCCGACGCGGTCAGACGCACCGCGCACAGCGCTCGAGATGTGCAGCCACACCGCCGAACCGTCGTACGCGAGGTCATTGTGGACGACCCAACCGAGCAGGAGGGCGATGAGCGGAGCGGGGATCAGCGCCGCGATCTCATGCGGCACGCCGACGATGATGAGAGGCACGACCGCGACGACGGCCGCGACCGGGATGATCGCGATGTCGACGAGGTACCGCGGATCACGCAGCCAATACACGAGAGAGCGCGCCGCCACCGCCCCTCCGGGCGTGCCCGGGGTGACGGTGAACCAGCCGAGTCCGCGGCGCTCACGGACGGATACGGGTCGCTCGGTGTGGGTGAGCATCCGTCGCACGATCAGGATCCATGCTGCGGTCAGCGCCGCGACAGACAGGACCGCGACGATGACGACGGCCGGACGCGGATCGAGGGGCAGGACCCACGCCGCCCCGACAGGTGTGACCGCGAGGGTCCTCACCGCAGCGAGTAGGGGGCCCGGAACGCCGTCGTCCCAGTCCAGCGATGCGAGGAAGACCGCGACCGGGATCGCGACCACCGCGATGCCGAGCAGCAGCAGCGTCGTCAGCTCGCGCGACCGGCGGTCGGCGAGCACGAGAGCGGCGACCCCGAGGGCTACTCGCGCGAGCAGGAGCTGGGTGACGACGATCAGCGCGGCGCCGAAACCCGCCGCTACCGGGTCGACGCCATGGGCGATCCAGGTCAGGGCGACGGCCACCGCGACCACGATCACGGCCGCCGAAGGCAGACTCAGCGGACTGGCCGCGGCGGTCGCGGCCGCGACGAGCCGCCAGTCACGGCCGGTCACGATGAAGGCGCGCGGATCGAGAGGGTCGCGAACGGGAGTGACCAACGGCACCACCGCGAAGCAGGCCGACACGGCCGCCCCACCGACCGCGAGCACCACCAGTGCGCTCGCGAGGGGCGCGTCCTGCAGGCGCAGGAGCGCGAGGACGATCGCACCGACCAGCACGACGGCCGCGGCCAGCGCTGTCAGAGCGCGGGCACGGTGGAATCGCAGCGCCCCGACCAGGACGTCGAACCTCAGTCGGAGAACGTGTGCAACCATTCGAGGCCCTCCACCGCGCTGGTCCCGCCGGCAAGTTCGAGGAACCGCTGTTCCAGCGTGCGCCCGTCCCGCACCTCGTCGACCGTCCCGGCTGCCAGGATGCGGCCGCCGACGAGAACGGCGACGCCGGAGCAGGCGCGCTGGACGAGTTCCATGCCGTGACTCGACAGGATGACGGTGCCGCCGTGGGCGACGTACTTCTGCAGGATGTCGAGGATGGCGGCGCTCGATACGGGATCCACCGACTCGAAGGGCTCGTCGAGCACGAGAAGGCGCGGCGCGTGGATCATGGCACCCGCGAGCATGACCTTCTTCGTCATGCCGGCCGAGTAATCCGAGACGCTGCGTCCGAGCGCGTCGGTCAGATCGAAGGCCGCAGCGAGGTCGTTGATGCGATTCTCGACGACCGCGGGCTTCAGTCCCCGCAGGACGCCGTAGTAGTACAGGAGCTGACGGCCGGACAGCCGGTCGAAGGTCCGCAGGCGGTCGGGCAGGACGCCCATCTGCCGCTTCGCCCTGGCCGGGTCTCGACGGATGTCGATGCCCGCGATCTCGACAGCCCCCTCGTCGGGACGGAGGAGTCCGGCGATCATCGACAGCGTGGTCGTCTTGCCGGCACCGTTCGGACCCACCAGCCCGTAGAACGACCCCGCGGGGATCTCGAGGTCGATGCGGTCGACTGCACGCGCCTCGCCGTAGGCCTTGGTGACGCCGCGCAGACGCAGCGCCGGGGGCGCGGCTTCCGTCCCCACATCAGCCACAGCATCGGCCGCCGGCGCGGTGACGACGGGCTCGGGGTCCGGCCTCGGCTCCGGCTCCGGCTCGGGTTCCGGCTCAGGCTCTGGCTCGGGTTCCGGCAGGGGCTCGGGCTCAGGTTCCGGTTCCGGCTGGGGTTCTGGCTCCGGCTCAGGCTCGGGCTCCGGCGAGGGCTCTGGCTCCGGCTCAGGCTCGGTCGCCGGGGCGCTCTCCGGTTCAGCCGCGTCCGTCGCTGCCTCGTCGTGCGGCTCAGCGGGCGCGGATGCCGCGTCGCCCAGGATCGCATCGCTCGATGCCATGCCATCCGGCTCCGCGTTCTCACGCGCGGCGTCCTCCGCCGGTGCCACAAACGCGGCCGCAGCGACGGCTGCGGGAATCTCAGGCTTGGGCGGCGTCGTACCCGCCGCGGTCGAAGCGCTCGCGGAGCGCGGCTTCCGCGGGGACTTCTTCGCCGCGGGTGCCCCCGGCGCGCGCGGCTTCCGCGGCTTCGCCGTCTTCACGGGGGACTCCTTGCGGTCCGTCGACGCTTCTTCGGGCGAGGCGGCAGCCGACGTCGCGGCGACCGCGAGTCCGGCCGCAGCGACCTCGGCGGGGATGTCCGGCAGAGGTGGCACAGAGGTATCGACAGGCGACTCGACACGCTTCTCGATCTGGGGGGCGGAGGTGTCGTCTGTCACCCCCCAAACCTATCAAGCGGGTGGTCGGCCCCACGGCTCGTCGTCATCAGCAAACACCGAGAATCGCGCTACCAGGAAGGTCACGAAAGCGCAACGGCTCCGAGTGTTCCGGCGAGCTCCCAGAAGCGGTCGCTACCATGAAAAAGACTCTGCCGGGGTTTCACCTCGGTGAATACTGATCTAACTCGTAACTTCAGGAGATGCTCGTGGGCCTTCAGATCGTGATCCTCGCCGCAGGGATGGGTTCCCGTCTGGGCCGCTCCCTCCCCAAGCCGCTGACCGAGCTGAACGACGGCCGGAGCATCATGCAGCAGCAGCATGACAACATCCGCGCCGCTTTCGGCGACGACGCGCGCATCACGACCGTCGTCGGCTACCGCGCCGAGACGATCGTCGACGCATTCCCGGATGTCGACTACGTCTACAACGCCCGCTACGACGAGACGAACACCTCGCAGAGCCTGCTGCGCGCACTCAAGGCCTCGGGCCGCGGCGGCGTGCTCTGGATGAACGGCGACGTCGTGTTCGACCCCCGCGTGCTCGGACGCGCCGTCTCGCTCATCGAGCGGGATCAGTCGTTCGTCACGGTCAACACCGCGAAGGTGAGCGACGAAGAGGTCAAGTACACCGTCAGCGGCGAGGGGTTCATCAAGGAGCTCTCCAAGACCGTCCGGGGCGGCATCGGCGAAGCGGTCGGCATCAACTACATCTCCGGGCGCGACAAAAAGGCTCTCATCGCGCAGCTCGGTCGTGTCGACGACCAGGACTACTTCGAGCGCGGACTCGAGCTCGCGATCGCCGAGAACGGCCTGCTGCTGGAGCCGATGGACATCTCCGACCTCTACGCCGTCGAGGTCGACTTCGCGGAAGATCTCGAGCGCGCGAACCTCTACGTCTGACCCCGCCGCGCCCACGGCGCGAGAGGATGAGTGTCATGGCCCGAAAGGTGCATCGCATCGACTCTCTTCCCGACGACGCTCCACGCCGCGACCCGGGCGATCCTGAGGGCGCGCAGCATCCGCTGACCGTCCGCACCCTCGATCGGCTTCTCGCCGTGCAGCGTCCGGTCGTCCTGGCACATCTGCGCGGCATCCGGCAGCGGCACCCCGATGCCACGACTGCTCAGGTCGTGCAGATGCTCGAACGTCGATACCTCACGGCGGTCACCACGGGCGGCGCGGCCGTCGGTGCCACGGCGGTGATTCCCGGGATCGGCACGGCCACGACGCTCGCCCTCAGCGGCGTCGAGACGGCGGGGTTCCTCGAAGCGACGGCTCTGTTCGCGCAGTCCCTCGCAGAACTGCACGGCATCCCGGTCGACAACCCCGATCGCGCTCGAGCTCTGGTTCTCGCCCTCATGCTCGGTCGCGAGGGCGCGGATCTGGTCGGTCAGTTCGCGCGACAGGCCAGCGGGAAGGGCGCACCGCGCAGCTCCTACTGGGGTGAACTCGTGACGTCATCCCTCCCTCGTACCGCGGTCGGCCCCGTGCTCGACCGGTTGAAGCACGCCTTCCTGCGACGCTTCGCTGCGGCGGGAGGCGCGTCGGTCGTCGGCAAGGCGCTTCCGTTCGGCATCGGCGCCGCGATCGGCGGGACGGGCAACCACATCCTCGGGCGCCGCGTCATCTCGGGCGCACGCCGGGCCTTCGGCATTGTCCCGAGCGTGTTCCCGGCGACGCTGGATCCCGGAGACGAAAATCAACCGAACGGACGAGGTCCGGCGCTCGTAGCGCGTCGGATCAGCGGCGCGTTCGCCGAGGGCGGCCGTCAGATCGGCTCGCTCGCCTCTCGACCCTTCCGGCGTGTCGAGCGTCGCAGCGCTCGAGAAGACGATGCGAACGACGCTTCCGTCGATCGGAGAGAATCATGATCGCTTTCGTCGTGACGGTCCTCCTCGTGGGCGCCGTCTTCAACATCGTCACGTGGCCGACCTTCTTGCGACGTGTCGCACGTGACCCGCGCGCGCGGGGTGCCGACGGGCGGCGTACCCGGTTCTTCACCGTGCATCTGGTGCTCGTCGTGATCGCCATCGCGCTCGCGGCACTCTTCCTCGCCGGCGCGGCGATGATCGGGTTCGCCGGCTTCTGAAGCCGGCGAGGGTCCCCGTCAGGCGTCGTCGAACTCCGCCTCGTCGCGTTCGTCGGCGACGGTGACCGTGCGTGCGTCCCACTCCGTCCATCGCTGCATGAGCAGTTCGATCGCGGCGTGGAAGCGCGCGGTCGCGGCCCCCGGCGATGTGTCGCCGAAGTAGTGACGCGACCACCCGCGCAGGCGCCCGGATGCGTCGGGGTCGTCGGCGATGCGGTCTGCCATCTCGACGATCGACGCCGCCGAGGCCGCGTTGAGCCAGGCGGCATCCGCGAGGTAGCCGCCCGTATCGACGAGCGCTGCCGGATCCGCGGGCCGGGTGACGAGCAGCGGCTTCGCGACCGCCAGCCGGTCGTAGATCATCGCGGAGATGTCGACGACGGCGAGATCGGCGGCGGCGAGCTGCCACCCCAGCTCGGGACCATCGTCGTACACGTGATGAGCGAGTGGGTCAGCGCTGTTAGCGGCGGCGATCGCCGCGACGATGCGCCGATGCGCGTCACCGTACGCCGCGTCGACGACCCCGGACCTCGGATGCGGGCGATAGATCAGCCGGTGCTGCGGCGACGCGAGGACCGCGGCCGCCAGAGCCTCGCCGTGCGAGGCGATCGAGCCGTAGTGCGCTGCGGGGCGGTCGCCTTCCCAGGTGGGCGCATAGAGGATGACGCGGCGGCGGTCCTCGGGGTACGGAAGGGATCCCGAGAAGTGGTCCGCCTGCGGCCGACCGATCGCGATCGTGCGCGCGTCGAGGTCGTAGTCCCAGAGAACGCGCCCGAGACGCTCTCGAGCGGCGTCACCGGCGATCAGGGCGTAGTCGTACGCCTTGAACTGGTTCGTCGTCATGTACATCTTGTCGGACTCACCGTGATTGATGAACACGTGCCACCGGTGCCCGTAGCGGAACATCTGGAAGTTGCGGGTGTTCTGATTGACGTACAGGACGACCCGGATGTCCTGCGCGGCGACGACCGATTCGAGGGCCCGGACGGTCGGGGCGAACAGGACGGGCAGCGCACCATCGGCGAGGATCGCCTGCGCGCCGGTGGCGCTGCGGCTGATGACGACGACCGGCCAGGTCTTCGCGAGGAGTTGGAGCGGCTTGTACCACTGCCGTATCTGGTACATGTTCACGTCACCGTCGGCGAAGTACACCGCGATGCGGAAGTGACCGGCGGGTGGCTGCGGCGCCCTGGAGAGGGAGCGTCGCACGTCGACGTACGCGGCCCGGTTCGAGACGGCACGCCGAACCAGTGCGACGGCTTTTCGGACGTCCGAGATGATTCCCACCCTTCCAGGGTACCGAGCGGGTCAGCCGGAGCTGGGACGCGTGACATGATCGACGGATGCATGACGACGCGCACGGATGGCGTCCGGCGCCCGTACCGGACCGAGGCGCGGGCGTGTCCTTCGTCATCCCCGTGCTCAATGAGCGCGACTACCTCGAACACGCGGTGCGCAGCGCGCTCGCACAGGACCTCGACGCGCCGATCGAGGTGATCCTCGCGCTCGGCCCGTCCTCCGATGGAACGGACGCGGTCGCCCGCCGCCTCGCCGACGAGGAGCCGAGGATCCGCCTCGTCCGAAACCCCGCGGCTCACATCCCCGTCGGCTTGAACATCGCGATCCAGGCGGCTCGCTACCCGACGATCGTGCGGGTCGACGCGCATTCGGAGCTCGAGCCCGGGTACACTCGCGCCGCACTCGACACGCTCGCTCGGGTGCAGGCGGCGAACGTCGGCGGTGTGATGCGCGCCGAAGGCCGAAGCGCTTTCCAGCGAGCGGTGGCCCGCGCCTACAACTCGCGCATCGGGCTCGGCGGCGGCGCATACCACGGCGGTACCACCGAGGGCCCCGCCGAATCCGCCTACCTGGGCGTGATGCGGCGCAGCGTCCTCGACGAGGTCGGGTTGTTCGACGAAGGAATCCGCCGCGGCGAGGATTGGGAGCTCAACCTCCGCATCCGGCGAGCCAGGTATCGGGTGTGGTTCGACCCCGACCTGCACGTCACCTATTGGCCTCGCGACAGCTGGTCCCGCCTCGTACGGCAGTTCCGGGCGACCGGCTCATGGCGGGGCGAGCTCGTACGACGTTTCGGCAGACGGAACGGTCTGCGCTTCTTCGCTCCCCCGGCACTCGTCGTGGCGACCGCCGCATCGCTCGTCGTCGGCGCGGCCCAGCTCCTCGGAGCGGCGCCGGGACGCGCCGGCATCCTGCTGTCGATCGTCCATGCGCCTGTCGCGGCCTACGCGGTCCTCATCGCCGTCGTCGCGGCCGGGCGCGGCGGCGGTCGCGGACTGCGAGACCGCCTCTGGACCCTCGCGGTCCTGCCGTCCATGCATCTGTCATGGGGCGTCGGCTTTCTGCAGGGCGCCGCGCGCGGGGCGCGGGGCACCGTCGACACATCGCGCCTCGAGCGGAACACGCCGCTTCCCTAGGTCAATCGCGCGAGACCAATCCCTGGTCGAGGATCCGCGCGACCACGCGCTCTGCGGCCCGAGAGTCATCACGAGCGTTGAACCGGGCGCGCCAGCGGGCGTACCGCTCGGGGTCGCCCCCCTCGCCGGAGGTGATGGCGCGAACCAGTTCCTTCTGCGTCCGCACGACCGGACCGGGGGCCGCATCCGTCAGATCGAAGTAGAACCCGCGCAGCTCACCGCGGTAGTGCTCGAGGTCGGGAACGAAGAAGTACATCGGCCGCCCGGTGACGGAGTAGTCGAACATGACGGACGAGTAGTCGGTGATGAGTGCGTCCGAGGCGAGCTGAAGCGCAGCCAGGTCGGGGTACGACGTCACATCGATCACGCGGGCCCCGCGCTCGTCGGCGCCGGGCGCCAGCGTCCGCGAGTGCCCGCGGACCAGCACCACGGCGCCGGTCGCCTCGGCGAGCGCCGGCAGATCGAGGAAGTCGACGATCGTCTCACGGTCGTCGCGCCACGTGGGCGCATACAGCAGCACCTGCTCTCCGGCATCGATCCCGAGAGACGCGCGCACGGCTTCCCGATCGCCGGTGTGCAGTTCATCCGTCCGCGGATACCCTTCGACCCACACCGGCTTGCGCCGGAACGCGTACGCCGCCCGGAGCACACGTGCGCTGTAGGGGTTCTGGGCGAGGAGGATGTCCCAGCGCCTGCTCTCACGGAACACGGCGAGGACCCGTCGCGGGTCGAAGCCCGGCCGGTGGAGAGCGAGTCGTTTCAGAGGCGTACCGTGCCAGGTCTGGAGGACGACCTGACCCGGTTTCCGGACGAACTGCCGGCGCAGCCAGTCGTTGACCACAAGCAGTCGGGCGGCGCCCCGGGCTCGCCACCATTCGGGGCTTCCGTCGACCACGGCGATCGCTCCCTCGGGCACCGCGACCGAAAGATCGACAACGCTCCAATAGCGGGTGACTGCGGGAGCCACGCGCGCCAGTTCGCGGTCGATCGCGAGCGGATTGTCGCTCGCGCTCCGGCCGTAGAAGCTCTCGAAGAAGACGGCGTTCTCGAGGGGTCCGCGGTGAGCGGCATAGCGCTGTTCGAGGGCCCGACTCCCCTCTCCCGACGCGAGCGCCGGATCGACGGGCGGCCCGATGCGCAGCAGTGCTCCGTCCCAGCTCGCGCGAAGCGTGCTCCCGTGGAAGGGCGCCGGCATCTCGGTGTCCTGGCCGCCGTCGCCCTGCATTCGGACGCCGTCGATGACGAGGTCGTAGCTTCCCCCGGGCAGCGGGAGGGAGGCGCCGCCCCAGCGGGACGCGTGCAGAGGGACACGCGCCGTCCAGCCGCCGGCCACAGTCGTCACCTCGGCGCGAGATCGCGCCCGCGGGCCGACGACCTGAACCTCGCCTGGAGCGGGCCCGGCACCACTCACGGTGAGGACGAGCGAGCCCTCGACATCGAACCCGATACGCATCATGACCGCTCCCCTGCAGCTTCCGGCACCGCAGCGACGATCGCCTCGTGTACTCGACGCGCGTTCCCGCCGTCTCGCCACGCGTGCATGCGCAGGCTCAGCTCAGCCGATCGGCGGCGACGACGATCCGTTTCCGGTCCTCCCGCGAGGAGCTCGTCGAGCTGCGAGCACAGCTCGGGCCACGATCGGGCGGCGTCGTCGCCCGCGACCTCCCCGTAGGTGCCGTAGAAGCCGCGAGTGCGGGCGTAGCGCTCGACATCGGGGGCCAGGAAGAGCGTCGGCAGCGGCACGAGCCCGGCGTCGTAGACGAGAGAGGAGTAATCCGTGACGAGCGCGTCCATGGCCGGGAGCAGGGGCGTCACGTCCGGGACGAGGTCGCTCCCGAGTATGCGGACGCGCGGCGTCGGCGACGGTGGGGTGTAGTCGCCCCCGCCCAGGGGATGAGAGCGGACCAGGAGAACGGCGTCGTGCGCCTCGAGAACGGTGAGGATGCGCTGCCAGTCGGCAGCGTCGGGCGTCGCCGGATCGGGGTCTCCGTCGCGCCAGGTCGGCGCGTACAGCACGGCAAGAGCATCTGCGAGGCCGGGGACCGCGGTCTCGAGGCGCCGACGCGCGTCCTGTCGCCCCTGTGGGCGGTCGGCGGGCGAGAGCACGTCGACCCGCGGCTCACCGAGCACGGGCACATGGCTGTCGTCGAGCCCGAAGGCGCTCTCCAGGCGGCCGCGCACGCGGTGGGACGCCGCCGGCAGGAGGTCGATCTGAGCCTGCGTGCGCCGATACGCCAGAGCCAAGAGTCGCCGGATGCCGGGAACACCGCCCAGCCGACCGGGGTCCGTCGTGACCGGCGCGTCGAGGCCGATCCGCTTCAGGGGGATGCCATGCCACAGTTGCACGAGGAACGCACCGCCGACGCCGTAGCGATTGACGTCGCCCAGACCATGCGTGACCACGACGACCCCCGCCCGGGCCGTATACCAGAAGCCCGCAAGCGAGTCCCGCTGCACGGTCGGGATGCCGAGGCGCTTCGCATCGTCGGCCTGCCGCTGCGACGACACCAGCCACACGGCCCGGCGACGGGGCGCCGCCTGCCAGAGGGCGAGCGCCCCATCGGCGATGCCGACGGCGCACCCGAACACCCAAGCGGATCGATCACGCGGGATCACGAGGGTGGCGAGCCGTCCCGCGAGATAGGCGGGGATGCGCAGGACCTTGCGCACATTGCCCGCGCCGAACGAGAAGGACGCCACCCCGCGAGCCTATCGCGGGGTGGCGTCCGGGCCGGTACGGCGCTTACTGCTGCAACTGGCCGAGGGTCACGGTCGCGGTCTGCTCACGGCCGTCACGCACATACGTGAGCTTGGCTTCGCTGCCTGCGGCCAGTGCGCGCACCTGTGCGGTCAAGTCGACCTGATCGGTGATGGCGATCCCGTTGAACTCCGTCACGATGTCGCCGTTGCGCAGGCCCGCCGACGCGGCGGCACCACCCGAGCTCACCTCATTGATGAGAGCGCCGGCACGCGTCGCGCCGGGTGCCGCAGCGGCATCTCCGACCGTCGCGCCGAGGAGGCCGTGGGTAGCCGAGCCGTTGTCGATGATCTCGTTCGCGACGCGTTCGGCGACCGTCGAGGGGATGGCGAACCCGACACCGATGGAGCCGGCCTCGGTGGACGCCCCGCCCGCGCTCGCGATCGCGACGTTGATGCCGATCAGTCGGCCCTTGCCATCGACGAGCGCGCCGCCGGAGTTGCCCGGGTTGATGGCGGCGTCGGTCTGGATGACCGAGATCGCGATCGACGACTTCGGCTGGGACGGCGTCTGCTGCCCCTGGCCGAAATCGAACTCGAACGGCGTGCGCCCGCCCGGGGTCTCCTGCTGCGATCCGCCTTCCGATTCGGGCGCCGCCGACGACGCGATCTGGATCGAGCGGTTCAGCGCGCTCACGATGCCCGTCGTGACGGTGTTGGACAGCCCCAGAGGCGCGCCCACGGCGACCGTCTGGTCGCCGACGTTGAGCTTGCTCGAGTCGGCGAACTCGATGGGGGTGAGGCCCGAGGCGTCGGTCAGCTTGATGACCGCGAGGTCGTACGTCGGGTCGGTGCCCACGATCGTGGCCGCGTACACCCGGCCGTCCGAGGTGGTGACCGAGAGCTTCGGGTCGCCGGTGGCTCCGTCGAGCGTGACCACGTGCGTGTTCGTCAGCACGTAGCCGTCTTCGCTGAGGATCACGCCGGAGCCCGTGCCGCCGGAGGTGCCGGACGAGGCGGAGATGGTCACGACACTCGGCAGCACCTTCGTCGCGATGGCCGTGGTCGCGTTGACCGAGTCGGGGTTGTTGACGGTGATCGACGACGGGCCAGAGCTCTGGGAAGCGGGAGCCGCGACGAACGACGATCCCACCGCCGCCGCGCCACCGACACCGGCCGCACCACCGACGAGGGCCGCCGCAACGAGGATCGCCGCGATCTTCCCGCCTCCGACCTTGCTTCGGTCGTGGGACTCGGGGGCCGCGGTCGTCGCGAAGGGCTGACCGAAGGCCGGAGCGCCACTGTGCGGTGCGGGCTGGCCGTAGGGCTGAGTCGGCTGGGTGTGGAAGGCCGGGCCGGGGTCCGCCGGCGCGACGGGCAGCGGCGGGCGGGGCGGGATGGTCGCGTCGGCGCGCGGCGTCGCTGCCGCGTCAGGTGCCGACACGGGCGAGGTACGGGCGTGGTCGGCAGGCTGCTCGGCGTCGCTGCGCGCGTCGGGAGTCCGGTCGTCGGGGAAGTTCTGATCGCTCATCGAGGTTGCTCCTTTGTCCAAGCAAGAACAGGTTGCCGCCCCATGCTGTGGTTTGCCTATGCCGAGGATGGGACACGCCTATGCGTGTAGCCTGAGCCGGATGCACGAGGTTCCCGGCGCGTGGCGCCGCGCCGCACGAGGCGCGGGTCTCCTGACCGATGACGGTCTGCCCGTCCCCACCATCTTCGCCGAGATGACCGCGCTCGCCGCTCGAACGGGCGCGATCAACCTGGGTCAGGGCTTCCCCGACGAGGACGGGCCGCAAGAGGTCCTCGAGGCCGCGCGCGCGGCCATCGCCGGCGGCCGTAACCAGTACCCGCCCGGTCGCGGAGAGCCGGAACTGCTGGCCGCGATCGCCGAGCACCAGTCGCGTTGGTACGGCATCGAGCTCGACGCCGACACGCAGGTGCTGGTGACCGCCGGCGCTACCGAGGCTCTCGCCGCGACGGTGCTTGCGCTGGTCGACGGCCCGGATGACGAAGTCGTCGTCTTCGAGCCCTACTACGACGCGTATGCGGCCCTGGTCGCGCTGTCCGGTGCCCGCCTCGTGGGCGTTCCGCTCCGGTGGCCCGACTTCCAGCCCGACCTCGACGAGCTCGCCGCAGCCGTCACCGATCGCACCCGCATCATCCTGGTCAACGACCCGCACAATCCGACCGGGACGGTCTTCTCGCGCGAGACGATCGACGAGATCGTCCGCTTGGCGCATCGGCACGACGCCGTGATCGTCACGGACGAGGTGTACGAACACCTGACCTTCGACGCGCCCCACGTCCCGATCGCGACCCTGCCCGGCGCCGCTGGGCGGACGCTGTCGATCTCGTCCGCAGGCAAGACGTTCTCGGTGACGGGCTGGAAGGTCGGGTGGGTCACGGGCCCCGCCGAGCTCGTCCGCGCAGTCCTCGCGGTCAAGCAATGGCTCACGTACGTCAACGCCGGCCCGTTCCAGCTTGCCGTCGCCGCCGGACTGCGGCTTCCCGACGGCGTCTTCTCGGGTATCGCCGATCGTCTGCGCGCGGGTCGGGATCTCCTCGGCGCCGGGCTGCGCGAGGCCGGCTTCGCCGTGTCGACCCCGGCCGGTTCGTACTTCACCGTGGCGGATGCCGCGCCCCTCGGGGCTTCCGACGGCGACGCGTTCTGCCGGGAGCTGCCGGACCGTGCGGGTGTCGTGGCGATCCCGCTGACGGCCTTCGCGTCGCCCGCGCACCGGACCGAGTACGCCACGCTGGTGAGGTTCGCCGCCTGCAAGCGCCCGGACGTCCTGGCCGAGGCGTCAGCTCGACTCGCGCGGGCCTTCTGACCGGGGCACGACCTCGAAGCGGCGCAGCCGAAGCGCGGGGTTGACCCGTCGGACGCGCTCGACCGCACGGACGTCGATGTGGGCAACGGCGACGTCGCTCGACGTTCCCACCGCGGCGATCTCCACACCCTGCGGATCGAAAACCCCGGAGTTGCCGACCCCCAGCGGCGGCGGATGGTCCGCGGCCGCGACGAAGAAGGTGTTCTCGATAGCGCGAGCCCGCAGCAGCGTGTTCCACTGCAATTCCTTCAGCGGGCCGCGCACCCACTGTGCGGGAACGAGGACGACGTGCGCGCCGGTGTCGGCGAGTACGCGGCCGATCTCCGGGAACCGCAGGTCGTAACAGGTCATCAGCGCGAAGCGCACGCCGTCGATCTCGAAGGTCTCCGGCGGTGCGATCGCACCGGGCTCGACCCAGTCGGACTCGCGCTGCCCGAAGGCATCGTAGAGGTGCAGTTTGCGGTACGACGCGACGAGCCCGTCGGGTCCCACGGCCACGACCGTGTTGCGCACGCGCTCGGCGTCCGAAGCCCGCTCCAGAAGGCCCGCGACGATGTGCACGCCGTGACGACGTGCGAGGTCGCCGAGCCCCTCGACGAACGGACCCTGGAGGTCCTGGGCGTTCTCGCGGAGCGTCTCGTCGAACGGGTCGACGAAGTAGCTCGAGTACTCCGGGAAAAGGACGATCTGGGCTCCGCGCGACCGAGCGCGTTCGACGAACCCGGCGATCGCGCGGAGGTTGTCGTCGACGTCGGCCGCGGGCGCGAACTGGGCCACGGCGAGAGCTGTCATCGGTCCTCCGAACGGCGGTGGCGGTAGATGAGCGGTGAGACCACCCAGAGCAGAGCTATGAGGAACGCCAGCGCGCCCCCCGCTACCCAGGATGCCGCAGTGCTGACCACGACGTCGAAGACGAAGACGACCACGCCCACTAGCAGGACCGATACCGTCACCAGCGCGAACAGCAGAGCCGTGTGACCGAACGCGACGACTGCGGGCTTGGCCCGGCGGCGGAACAAGCCGCGATGGAGGGCCACCGGCGACAGGGCGACGATCGCACTGAGTGCTGCCAGCACGACGAGGGTCAGATAGAACACCCGCTGCGGCCCGCTCAGGTCGCGGAACGCCGGTTGGAAGGCGAGAGCCAGCAGAAAACCGGTCAGGATCTGGGTGCCCGTCTGCAGGACGCGCAACTCCTGAAGCAGCTCGTTCCAGTTGCGGTCGGCACGCTCGTCCGCCGACTCGGCACGACCGTCGTCTGCGACGTCATCGCCTCGGTCGGTGACCGGGGTGGCGGGACTCATGTCGCTATCTTCCTCGCCCCGGACCGAGGACGCCAACACCCGGATGCCGGTCGCGTCACGACACGCCCGGGACGCTCCGGATGCCACCCCGATTGGACGCCCCTCGGACCCCGTGCTAGTGTTATCTCTTGTGCCGCGGGGTGGAGCAGCTCGGTAGCTCGCTGGGCTCATAACCCAGAGGTCGCAGGTTCAAATCCTGTCCCCGCAACAAGAACACGAAGGCCCCGTCGAAAGACGGGGCCTTCGTTGCATGTAGCCGCGCCCGCCGAAAGCCAGCGGAGCAAGTCTCGGCGGGTCTTCGTCAATCGGCCAGCATCGCTTCGCTCATGCCGTCGAGGAAGCGTGTGACCGTCGCGAGCTCCTCGGGACTGAACGGGTCCATCGCCTCGCGCATGCGGCGCAGGCGTGCGGCGAAATGCCGGCCGAAGTCCTGCCGGGACGATTCGGTGAGCGTGATGACCAGTGCACGTCGGTCGTTCGGGTGCGGCGCGCGTTCGATGAACCCCTCATTCGCCAGTCGATCGAGCATCTTCGTCGTGGAAGCGCTCGATATACCCAGATGGCGCGCGAGGTCGTGCGGCTTCACCAGCTCACCGCGCTGCTCGCGAATGCTGAGCATGCGCAGCGCCGAGAGGTCGGTGGCGTTCATGTCCATGTCCGAGCGGAGCCCGGTATGCATGCGATCCATCGCGTCGCTGAACGCTCGCACGGCTTCGAGAGCCGAGCGCTCTACACGACTTCTCGCCACCTCGGCATTCGGGTCAGCCATGTGGACACCACCTCTCGAGCCTGGTTATCATCAGCTCAAACGCTAGTTAAGCTAGCAAAAACGCCTCGCCAATGGCATATCCAGGACGGTGAACGTGATCTCCTTGCCCGATGACAGCAGAGCCGCTGTCGATCGCGCGCTCGAGGAAGTCCTCACCAGGCTCACACAGCGGGCGATCCCTCGGGGCTCATCGGCTCTTGCCCTCATCCGCGCCGCCTCGGCGGCGACATCCGGCGGCAAGCGCTTCCGCCCGGCTCTGGTGGTGGCGTCGTTCGACGCGTTCGGCGGCGACCGCCTGGCGACGCCCGGCCTGTGGGACGTGGCAGCCGCGTTCGAACTGCTCCACAGCGCGTTCGTGATCCACGACGATCTGATCGACCGCGACATCGAGCGGCGCGGTGTTCCCAACGTCAGCGGGACCTTCCGATCGCACGCCCGGTCCCTGGGCGTCAGCGCAGACGACGCCGAGCGGGTGGGCGATGCCGCCGCCGTCCTTGCCGGCGACATCCTTCTCTACGAGGCGGCGCGTCTCGTGGCCACGGCCGACGTCGCGTCGGATCAGCGGGTACCCCTGTTCGATCTGCTCGACGATGCCGTGCTGGTGTCGGCCATCGGAGAGCTCGCCGACGTCGAGCAGGCCGTCGTCCCTGCCGAGCCGGAGACCGCGCAACTGCTCAGCACGGCTCACGACAAGACGGCGGTCTACTCCTTCTGCGCACCGCTCGCGGCGGGTGCCGTGCTCGCCGGGGCGGACGACGGTGATCGCGGCGTACTGATGTCGGTCGGAGCGGACCTCGGCCTCGCCTTCCAGCTGGTGGACGACCTGATCGGCACCTTCGGCGACGAGGCGCAGGCCGGCCGGGGCGCCGGCGCGGACCTCCGCGAGGCCAAGCGCACGCCTCTCATCTCCTTCGCCCGCGACTCGGCGTCCTGGCCACAGGTGTCGTCCGCGCTGGCGATGGCGCCGACGGGTCCGATCGCCGTCCAGGCGGCACAGCGCGAGCTCGACGCCAGCGGCGCCCGCGAGCAGCTGGTCACCCTCATCGGCCAGACGCTCTCCTCGGTGCGGCGTCGAGCGGCCGAACTGCCACCCGCCGCGCGTGCGCTCATCGAGCAGCTCGCCGACGGCATCGAAGGACGGATCCCGTGACCCCCGACCACTCCGCGATCGCCCTGTACGACCGAACCGCGCGCGACGCCGCAGCCGTCGTGATCTCGGCCTACTCGACCTCGTTCGGGCTCGCTGCGCGGCTCCTGGGGCCGCGCGTGCGTCCGCACGTGCGGAACATCTACGCCCTGGTTCGCGTGGCCGACGAGATCGTCGACGGATCCGCCGAGCAGGCCGGGATGCCCCTGACGGCACAACGACGCGTCCTCGACGCGCTCGAGGAGGAGACGCTCCTGGCGGTCGAGGAGGGCTTCAGCGCGAACCTCATCGTCCACGCGTTCGCGTCGACGGCGCGGGAATGCGGTATCGGCGCAGACCTCGTGCGACCCTTCTTCTCCTCGATGCGGACCGATCTCGAGGTGTCGTCCCACGACGCGGGCTCGCACGCCTCCTACGTCTATGGTTCGGCCGAAGTCGTCGGACTGATGTGCCTCCAGACCTTCGTCAACGCCGGCGGCTCGCACCCGCGCCCCGCCGACCCCGATCTCGTCGACGGCGCACGTCGCCTCGGCGCCGCATTCCAGGACGTGAACTTCTTGCGTGATCTCCCCCACGACGTCGGATCCCTCGGCCGCGACTACCTCGGTGTCGACGGCGCCGACGGCACCGCCTCGCGTGTGGAAGTACTCGACCGTATCGACGCCGACCTCGACGCGGCCGGCGCCATCATCCCGCGCCTGCCGGCGGACTGCCGACGCGCCGTCACTGCAGCGCACGATCTGTTCACGGCGCTCTCCCGCCGCCTGCGACGGGCCGGTGACACCGATCAGCGAGTGCGCGTCCCGAACACCGTGAAACTCGGCCTGGCCGCTCGCGCAACGGTCGGCGCCGCTCCCCTGCGAGCCGGCGCATGAGCCGCGCACGATCGGAGCGCCCCGCGCCCGGCTCGCGCGTCGTCGTCATCGGCGGCGGCATCGCCGGTCTCGCCACGGCCGCACTGCTGGCCGATGAGGGTTACGCCGTGACCGTGATCGAAGCGCGGGACGAGACCGGCGGACGGGCAGGCTCGTGGGAGCGCGATGGCTTCCGGTTCGACACCGGGCCCAGCTGGTACCTCATGCCCGAGGTCTTCGAGCACTTCTTCGCCCTGCTCGGGACGACGGCGGCGGCTGAACTCGACCTGGTCCCCCTGGTCCCGGCCTATCGCGTCTACGCGGAGCCCGAGGGCGACGGCATCGGAGATCACATCGACGTCGTGTCGGGGCGAGCCGAGGCGACAGCGCTGTTCGAGAGCCGTGAGCCCGGTGCCGGCGCACGACTGGACGAATACCTCGATTCCGCTGCCGACGCCTACGACCTCGCGGTATCGAAGTTCCTGTACGACACGTACGCCTCGTCCGAGGGGCTCCGCGACCCCGATATCCTGCGGCGCATCCCGACGCTCGCTCCGCTGCTCACCCGCTCGCTGAACCGGTTCGTCGACAGCCGGTTCCAGGACCCGATGCTGCGCCAGGTCCTCGGCTACCCCGCGGTCTTCCTGGGCTCGTCGCCGTACGACGTGCCGAGTCTGTACCACCTCATGAGCCACCTCGACCTCGACGACGCGGTGCTGTACCCGCGCGGCGGCTTCACCGAGATCATCGCGGCGATCGAGCGCTTGGCGCGCGACCGCGGCGTCGAGGTGCGCACCGGCACCGCCGTCGCGCAGATCCTCACCGCCGCGGACGGCAGCGCCCGCGGGGTCCGTCTGGCCGACACGAGCGAGGTCGCCGCCGACATCGTGGTGTCCGCAGCCGATCTGCACCACACCGAGACGGTCCTGCTCCCCCCCGAGCGGCAGACGTACCCCGAGCGCTGGTGGCGCAAGCGCACGCCGAGCTTCGGCGCGCTGTTGATCCTCCTCGGCGTCGAGGGCGAACTGCCCGAGCTGTCGCACCACACCCTGCTCTTCACCCGCGGTTGGCGCGAGAACTTCGATGCGATCTCGGGACGGGACACCCACATCCCCGATCCCGCGTCGCTGTACGTGTGCCGTCCCAGCGCGACCGACGACACCGTCGCTCCAGCCGGATCGGAGAACCTGTTCGTCCTGGTTCCCATTCCGGCCGACCCCGAACTCGGCCGCGGAGGTGTCGACGGGGCCGGTGATGCCGCGATCGAAGCCGCCGCCGACCGGGCGATCGAGCAGATCGCGCAGTGGACCGGGGTGGACGATCTCGCTTCTCGCGTACGCGTCCGCCGCACGATCGCACCCGCGGACTTCGCGCGCGACCTCGGGGCGTGGCGCGGAAACTCCCTGGGACTCGCGCACACGCTGGGACAGAGCGCGTTGTTCCGCCCGGGCAACGCCTCCAAGAAGGTTCCCGGTCTCTACTACGCCGGCGCTTCCGTGCTCCCGGGCATCGGGCTGCCGATGTGCCTGATCTCGGCAGAGCTCGTCGTCAAGCGCCTGCGCGGAGACACGACCGCCGGCCCGCTGCCCGAGCCGGCCGCCCCCACCGGCTGAGCGGTGCCGGGCCTGTACCTGCTCGCCCTGCTCGTATCGCTCTGCGGTGTCGGGCTGCTCGATCGTCGGTTCCGCCTGGCGTTCTGGCGCGACCGTCGACGCACGGTGATCGCCTCTGTGCTCGGCACGGCATTCTTCCTGCTGTGGGACGCTGTCGGCATCGCAACGGGCGTGTTCGTCAAGGGCGACAGCCCCGCGCTGCTCGGTGTCGATCTCGCCCCGCACCTGCCGCTCGAAGAGCCGGTCTTCCTCCTCTTCCTCAGCTACCTCGCGCTGGTCGCCTACGGCGGCGCGCGGCGCCGGCACGAGGGACGGCCGCACGAGCCCCGCCGGAGGGATGTCGCGCCATGACCTATCCCCTCATCGTCATCCCCTTCGTCCTCGTGACCGTCGTCGTGACAGCGATGTCCGCTCGGCGCCCGCGCTTCGCCGCCCGCATGGCCTGGTCCTCGGTCGCCGCGGTCGTGCTCGTCCTGCTGACGGCGGTATTCGATAACGTGATGATCGCCGCCGGGCTGTTCACCTATCCGGAAGAGCACCTGAGCGGCATCCGAATCGGTCTCGCGCCGCTCGAAGACTTCGCCTACCCGCTGTGCGCGGCCTTCCTGGTGCCTGCCGTCGCGACCCTCCTGGAGAAGCCGAAACGATGACCGCCCCCGCGCTCGCGCGCCAGCTCCTCGTCGCCTCCCGCCCGGTGAGCTGGATCAACACCGCCTACCCGTTCGCCGCGGCGTACCTCCTCACCACTCGCCAGATCGACGCGACGCTGCTCATCGGCACCCTGTTCTTCCTCGTCCCGTACAACCTCGCGATGTACGGCATCAACGACGTCTTCGACTATGAGTCCGACCTGCGGAACCCGCGGAAGGGCGGCGCGCACGGCGCCATCCTCGACCGGCGGGTGCACCGGGCGACGCTCTGGGCCGCCGCCCTGACGTGCCTGCCCTTCGTGGCCTATCTCGTCGCGGTCGGCCCCCCGCTGTCCTGGCTCGTCCTCGCCGCGAGCCTCTTCTTCGTCGTGTTCTACAGCGCTCCCCCGCTTCGGCTGAAAGAGCGGCCGTTCGCCGACTCGATCACGAGCAGCATCCACTTCTTCTCCCCCGCCGTGTACGGGCTGGTCCTCACCGGCGCGACCTGGACGTGGCAGCTCGTCCTCATCCTGCTGAGCTTCGCCGCGTGGGGCGTCGCCTCGCACGCGTTCGGGGCCGTACAGGACGTCCAGGCCGACCGCGAGGCGGGGATCGCGTCCATCGCGACCGTGCGCGGCGCGCGCTGGACCGTGAGATTCGCGCTGGGCTGCTACGCCCTCGCCGGCGTTCTCATGCTCGCGACCAGCTGGCCGGGCCCGCTTGCGGCTCTCGTGGCGGTCCCGTACCTCATCACGCTGTGGCCGTTCCGGAACATCACCGACGAGACGTGCGAACGAGCCACCGCGGGCTGGGACCGCTTTCTCTGGCTCAACCAGCTCGGCGGCTTCCTCGTCACCCTGCTGCTCGTCTGGTGGTGGCTGATCACGTCGTGATCGGCCACCACCCGTTCGGCGCTGACGAGATCAGGCGGCGGGGTTCGTCGCGTTCGCGGTCTCGATGATGCGGCTCGCGCGAATCGGGTGTCCCTGGGTGGTCAGGCATCGCCCGGTCGCGAGGTCCCACTTCCAGTCGTGCAGCGAGCAGGTGAGCACACCGTCCTCGATCTTGCCCGTCTTCGTGAGGTCTGCTCGCAGGTGCGGGCACCGGCGCTGCACGGTCCAGTCGCCCAGTTCGGCATCCTCGGTTTGATCCGACTGCTCGGCGTACCAGTTCTCGACGTACTCGATGCGATCACGGGACAGGCACTTCAAGAACGTCGTGAGGAACTCGTTGAACTTGCCGCTGCGGCCGACCTCGAACTGCATCGACAGGAAGATCGAGTTCGACCAGTCGATCTCGTGGTCGCGGATGTTCGTCGACACCAGGTCGGCGGGGATCGTGTACCAGTAGATGCACTCCTCACCGGCGTACTCGCGGACCTTCGCCTTCGGGAAGTCGACCACCATGTCGAGCTCGCCGATGCGGAAGCGCACCATCCCGCCCACACCGTTGCGGATCGTCCGCGCGCGGCGCAGAAGCGGCTCCCACCACTGCTTGATCGCAACCAGCATCTCATCCGGCGGCAGGATCGGGGCGCGACGCTCGATCTCGGCGCGGACCTCGGCCTGACGACTGTCGCGCTGCTCGGCGAGGTAGGCCCACTTGTCCGAGAAGATGCGCTCGATCTCGGCATCCGTGTACAGCGTCTGGGTGACCTCCAGCACGCCGTCGTTGAGATCGACCTGCGTTCCCGGAACGAACAGGTAGCCCTTCTGATCGGGACGCTCTTCGGCCATATGCGCCAGGAACTGCGCCTGATCGGTGAAGATCGAGTCGTTCTGCTCGCCCCAGCCGTTGTAACGGAAGAGCTCTTCGCGCAGGAACATCGGCGGTCCGGCCATCGGGAAGACGTGAGGCGCGTCGACCTTGTCGATGTAGTACATCGCGCGCTTGTTCTGCGCATCGCGCTTGAGCTGAGCGAAGTTCTGCTTCGCGTCCTGCGGCAGGTCGTAGACCATCGGCCACCAGATCGCGCCGGAGACCTGGGTGAAGTAGGCCTCGGGCTTGCCGAACGCCATCAGCTTCTCGAGATCCAGCGGGTGGGAGTCGTTCTGGTTCAGCACCGAGGCGGTGCCGTCGTCGACCGACAGGGACGAGTCGCCGATCGGGCCGTCGCTCGGGGCGCGCAGGGGCGTGACCATAACCTTGAGGTCGCCGAACTCTAGGGGCACACCCGCCTGCGTGTAGATGATGTTGTCGTACCCGAGATCGCGGAGATCGCGTTCGAGATCGTCGGTCGGGTAGTCCGGCAGAAGCACGCGGATGTCGGTGGGGACGTGCGCGCGCAGCAGCGCGGGGTCGAAGTGATCGCGGTGCCGGTGCGAGATGTAGAGAAAGTCGGCGCGCCCGAAGCGCTCCCAGTCGAGGCCCCGGTTGTCGGGGAACGGGAACCACGAGCCGAAGAAGCTCGGTCCGACGACCGGGTCGCAGAGGATGCTGCCCCCTGCCGTCTCGATGAACATTCCGGCGTGTCCCAGGCCTGTGATGCGCATGACGATGACCTCCTGTTGCGACTGGTCGAGTCTACGTGAGGCGTCGGCGACCCCTGCCCGCCGTGGGCCGTGTCAGTTCACCCGACGTCGATGCGAGGGGAAGCTCACGCCAGCAGGAGGCGGATGTCGTCGGCGGTCAGGGCGTTCGAGAACGCGCCGTCGGCGTCGAGGACCGCACCGACGAGTCGTGCCTTGCGCCGCTGCAGCTCCACCACCTTCTCCTCGATCGTGCCCGCCGCGATCAGGCGGTACACGCTCACTGGCCGGTCTTGGCCGATGCGGTGCGTGCGATCGATCGCCTGCTGCTCGGCCGCCGGATTCCACCAGGGATCGAGCAGGAAGACGTAGTCGGCCTCCGTGAGGGTCAGCCCCACGCCGCCCGCTTTGAGGCTGATGAGGAACACCGGGTCATCGCCCCTCCGAAACGCTTCCACCACCGCCGCCCGGTTGCTCGTCGAACCGTCGAGGCGGACCACTCCGGTGCCGCGCGCCCGGAGGTCGGCTTCGACGATGTCGAGGAACGAGGTGAACTGACTGAACACGAGCGCTCGGTGCCCCTCGGCGATCACCTCGTCCAAGCGCCCCCGGAGCGCCTCGAGCTTGCTCGGGACGAGACCCGGCCCACCGGCGTCCACGAGAGCGGGCGCGAGCGCCAGCATGCGCAGAAGAGTCAGGGATCGGAAGACGATGAACCGCTGGCTGCCGAGATCGTCCAGCAGCCCGAGCACCTTACGGCGCTCCCGCTGCAGCACGCGCTCGTAGACGGCACGGTGACCGCTCGAGAGCTCGACGCGCACGTCCTGCTCCTGCCGAGGCGGCAACTCGGGAGCCACGACATCCTTCGTGCGTCGGAGCAGGAAGGGCCGGATGCGCCGCCGCAGCCGCGCAAGCCGGCGTTCGCGCGCGGGGCCCCCTTCGAGGTTCTCGTCGACACGGCCACGCTCGATCGGCTGTACATACTCCTCCCGGAAGCGTCGGGCCGAGGGGAAGAGGCCGGGGCTCGTCAGCGACAGGATCGCCCAGAGGTCGGTCAGACTGTTCTCGAGCGGTGTGCCGGTGGCAGCGAAGACGACATCGGCACGCAGACCGAGCACGGCGCGGTGCGCGCGCGTCCGCGGGTTCTTGACGTACTGCGCCTCATCGAGCACGACCGTCGACCATTCGCGCTCGGCGTACGCGGCGGCATCGAGGCGGAGCAGCGCATAGGAGGTCAGGACGAGATCCGCCTCGATCCGCTCGAGCGCGGCCCCCACACCGTCGACCACGACAGTGCGCAGGCCCGGGGCATGACGTGCAGCTTCGTCGCGCCATGCCGACACGACCGAGGTCGGCGCGACGACGAGCGCGGGCCGACTCGAACCGCGCTCGCGCTCGCGCTCGAGCAGCGCGAGGAGCTGCATAGTCTTGCCGAGCCCCATGTCATCGGCCAGGATGCCCCCCAGGCGCGCGTCGCGCAGTGCCGCGAGCCACGCGTACCCCTCATGCTGGTAGGGCCGCAGGGCGGTGACGATGCCGACCGGCGTCTCCGCGGCGGCCGCCGGCACGCCCTCGGCTGCCGCATCGCGGAAGTCGTCGACGGCCGCACGCCACCGTACGGCCGGCTCCGCCTCGTCGGCGACGTCCTCGAACGCCGTCCAGAGCTCCACCTGATAGCGGCTGACGCGGGCGCTGCCGGTCTCCCATTCGACCAGGTCGCGCGAATCCTCGATGAGCTCGCGCAGGCGGTCGAGTGCCGGATGCGAAAGGGAGAAGTACGCACCATCGGACAGCAGCATCTTCTTCCGACGCTGCGCGAGGGCGGTGAACAGGGGACGGAACGGAACGCGGCGTCCCTCGACCTCGACGTGCACGCCGAGGTCGAACCAGTCCGCGTCGGTGGTCTCGACCGTCTTCACGGTGATGCGCGGATCGCCCGAAAGCTCCCGATACGACCGCGTCACGCCCGACACCTCGACGCGGACCCCGTCGAGCGCCTGCAGCACCGGCAGCACCTCGGTCGTGAACTCCGCCGCCTCGACGCCGCTGCGGGTTCCTTCGGGCACGAACGGGTCGTCCGTAGCGCTCGCCCACGCCGCCTCGAGGGCCACTCGGAGCTCAGGATCGGCGGACGCCGATCCCGCCGCAGCGTCCCACGCGACGCGGCCTGCGCCGGGCACCTGCCAGGCGAACGCGTACGCGAGCTCGTCGCGCGGGCCGTGATCGACCGTGACGACGAGCGTCGTGCGTTCGGGCGGGGGCAATCGGACTCCCGGGGCGGGCACGACGACCGTCTCGCGGGCCAATCTGGGGTATGCCTCGCGGAGGAACTCCTCGCGATCCGCCGCGGGAACGCGGATCGAGTCGCCGGCCGCCAGGAGAGATCGGACACCCGGGCCGAAGCCCACCGGTGCGAACACGACCCGCAGGCCATCCGCGACCTGGCTGGCGCCGTAGATGCCGACATGTCCGAGCGGGCGCGTATGGGCAGCGGTTTCCTCACCGCCGGCGAACCGCACGACGGGCGTGAGCTGCAGGTCACCGTCGACGCTGTCCACCCGCACCTCGATCGATGCGCCGTCGGCCAGGAGCACCTGCTGATCGGGTCGGGTCGGCACGATCGGGATGCCGAGACCGGCCGCGGCGCGAAGGTGGGGCCAGAGGAGCTCGGAGTCGGCGCCGTCGAGCGTCAACCACTCCGAGTCGCCGTAGCCGCCGAGCAGCCGAGCGTCATGCGCGATGCCGTACAGCGTCGAGAACCAGCGCGCGCGCACCGGATCGACCCGCCACGCACCACGTCGCAGCGATTCCCAGCTCTCGTCGCCCTGCACCCATCGGCCACTCGTTCCGCTGCGAGAGAGCGGACGCACCGCGAGCCGGAGCTCGCCGTCGGAGGTGGCGACGCTCCGCGGGGTCGCCGGGAGCACCCGACGCGGCCCCCAGTGAGCGGCGGCGGCGCTTTCTCGCTGGCGCAGCTGCACGCCCAGGGCGACCGCGTTCTCACCCGACGCCGCCGGCGCCAGGACGGCGCGCCACGACGGCGCTGCCCTCTCGATCACGGGTTCGACCTCATACGAGGATTCTCGAGGGTGCCTCCGACGTCGGTCAGCCCAGGCGGGCGACCCGACCGAGGACGCCGTGGACGAAAGCGCTCGACCCGTCGGTCGAGAACTCCTTCGCGAGCTCGACGGCCTCGTCGATAGCGACTGCGGCGGGAACCGCGTCGTTGTACACGATCTCCCAGACGCCGAGTCGGAGGATCGCCCGGTCGACGGCGGGCATCCGCGCGAGCGACCAGTCCTTCGCGAACGTCGTGATCTGCTCGTCGATGTCGTCGCGGTTGTCGATGATGCCGTCGATGATCTCGCGCGCGTACAGCCACGACGCCTCGCGGGCGGGCTCGAGCGCCGCGCGCTTCGCCTCGGCGGCGAGGGTCACCCCGAGGTCGTCGCCGCGGATGTCGGACTGGTAGAGGATGTCGAGGGCGCGCTTGCGCGCCTTGGAGCGAGCGCTCATCGGGCGGGGACCGGCGTCAGTTCACGCGGCCGAGGTAGTCACCCGTGCGGGTGTCGACCTTGACCTTCGTGCCCTGCTCGACGAACAGCGGAACCTGGATCTCGTAGCCGGTCTCGACCGTCGCGGACTTCGTGCCCGCCGACGAGCGGTCGCCCTGCAGGCCCGGCTCGGTGTACGTGATCTCGAGGACGACCGAAGCGGGCAGCTCGATGTAGAGCGGGTTGCCGTTGTTCAGCGCGATCTGCACCTGCTGGTTCTCGAGCAGGTAGTTCTTGGCGTCGCCGACGGTGGCGGCGGGGACCGTGATCTGGTCGTAGTCGTCGACGTCCATGAAGACGAAGTTGTCGCCGTCGTTGTACAGGTAGGTGAAGTCGCGGCGGTCGACGTTCTCGATCTCGATCTTCGCGCCGGCGTTATAGGTGCGGTCGACGGTCTTGCCCGACACGACGTTCTTCAGCTTCGTGCGCACGAACGCGCCACCCTTGCCGGGCTTGACGTGCTGGAACTCGATGACGTTCCAAAGCTGACCGTCGATGCTGAGGACGACGCCGTTCTTGATGTCTGCGGTCGATGCCATGAGTGTGGAGTTCCGTTCGTGTGGTCGGGCGGCCGACGGGCCGAGGATCGATTCTACGCGAGGATGTCGAGCAGCTGTCGCGTCGCGCGCGCGTATCCGGCGACACCCTCGCCGATGACATGGACCGAGGCGACGTCGGCGACGTAGGAGTGGTGGCGGAAGCTCTCGCGCTCGTAGACGTCGGAGATGTGGACTTCGGCCACCGGCAGGGACACTCCCGCGAGCGCATCACGGAGGACGACGGAGGTGTGCGTGAGCCCGCCGGGGTTGATGACGATGCCGACGCAGTCCGCTCGGGCCTCGTGGATGGCATCGATGAGGACGCCCTCATGGTTGCTCTGCACGCAGCGCACCTCGACGCCGCGTTCCCCGGCCGCCGCGATGACGAGGGCCTCGACGTCGGCGAGGGTCTCGCGTCCGTAGATCTCGGGCTCGCGGGTGCCGAGCAGATTGAGGTTCGGCCCGTTGACCAGCAGCAGGCGTCGAGGGGTGCTCACGCGCCCACCCTACCGATGACGCGCCGGCTCAGGCCCCCACCTCCTGGTAGGCGGCGAAGAGCAGCGACTCATCGGGGGCCTGCAGAACGGTCGGCTTGGCGATGTCGTCGAGCACGATGAACCGCAGCATCGAGCCGCGGGTCTTCTTGTCGCGCTGCATCGTCGCCAGCAGCTGGCGCCACGCACCCGCACGGTACGAGGTGGGCAGCCCGAGGGTCTCGAGGATGTCGCGGTGACGCTGGGCTGCGGCATCCGGGAGTCGTCCCGCCAGACGCGACAGCTCGGCCGCGAACATCATCCCCACCGAGATCGCGGCGCCGTGGCGCCACTGGTACCGCTCGGCATGCTCTATGGCGTGGCCGAGGGTGTGGCCGTAGTTGAGCACCTCGCGCAGTCCGGCCTCGCGCAGGTCCTCCCCCACGACCTTCGCCTTCATGTCGATCGCGAGCTCGATGCTCCGCCGGAACGCGTCGCTGTGCGGGTCGACGGCCCCCTCGGGATCGGCCTCGATGAGGTCGAGGATCTCGGGGTGCCAGATGAATCCGGCCTTCACCACCTCCGCGAAGCCGGCGACGCGCTCGTTGCGCGAGAGCCCGTCGAGCAGGTCGAGGTCGCAGACGACGGCGACCGGCGGCCAGAACGCCCCCACGAGGTTCTTCCCCTCGGCGGTGTTGATGCCCGTCTTCCCGCCGACGGCGGCATCCACCATGCCGAGCACCGTCGTGGGGACCTGCACGACCGCAATGCCGCGCAGCCACGTCGCGGCGACGAAGCCGGCGAGGTCGGTCACGGCGCCGCCACCAAACCCGACAACGGCATCCGTGCGCGTGAAGTCCGCTTGGCCCATGACCTGCCAGCAGAACGCCGCGACCTCGACGCGCTTGCCCTGCTCGGCGTCGGGGATCTCCGCCAGCAGCACCTGGCGGTCCGACCCCAGGATCTCGCGGAGACGCTCGGCCTGTGCGGACAGCGTCGGGGGGTGCACGATGAGCACCTTGCGAGCGGCCTCGGGCAGCGCCGAGCCGACGAGCGGAAGAATGCCGCGCCCGATGGTCACGTCGTAAGGCGCGGTGCCCCCGACGGTGATGACGGTGGTGTCTGTCATGACGTCTCCTCCTGAGCCCACGCCGCGATGGCGTCGACGATGTCCTGGATCCGGCCGGTGGATGTGTCGAAGCGTGCGTCGGCGAGCTGATCGTAGAGCTCGCGTCGGCTCTCGGCGACCTCGCGCCAGCGACCCACCGGGTCGTCGCCCTGGAGCAGCGGGCGCGTGGTGCCGGCGAGGCGGGAGGCGATCGTCTGCTCCGAAACGGTGAGCAGCACCACACGGTGCGCGGCGAGGTCGCTCCGGGTATCGGGATGCAGCACCGCGCCGCCACCGAGGGCGACGACACCGCCGCGCCCGAGGGCCTCGGCGACCGCGAGCCTCTCGATCTCGCGGAAGCGCTCCTCGCCACCCTCCGCGAAGAGCCGTTCGATGGGGCCGTGGTCGCGGACGACGAGGCCGTCACTGTCGGTGAAAGTCGCGCCGAGAACGCGCGCGAGCTTCTTGCCGATGCTCGACTTGCCCGCGCCCATCGGTCCGATCAGGACGATCGCCGGGGCGGTCATCCGATCGCGTCGTCGCTCAGCGCCGCCGAGCGCAGCGTCTCGGGGATCGCCGCGAGGTATCCCTCGAGGTTGCGGCGGGTCTCGGCGACGTTGTCGCCCCCGAACTTCTCGAGCACGGACTCCGCGAGCACGATCGCGACCATCGCTTCGGCGACGACACCGGCTGCCGGCACGGCGCAGACGTCGGACCGCTGGTGGTGAGCCGTCGCCGCGTCGCCCGACGCGACGTCCACCGTGCGCAGCGCCTTCGGCACCGTCGCGATCGGCTTCATGCCCGCTCGGACCCGGAGGACGGTGCCCGTCGACATCCCGCCCTCGGTGCCACCCGCCTTGTCGCTCGAGCGCGCGATGCCCGCGTCGGTCGCGAAAAGCTCGTCGTGTGCTGCGGAGCCGCGACGACGCGTGGTCTCGAAGCCGTCGCCGACCTCGACGCCCTTGATCGCCTGGATACCCATGAGCGCCTGCGCGAGCTTCGCGTCGAGACGGCGGTCCCACTGCACGTGGGATCCGAGCCCGGGCGGGAGCCCGTACGCGAGGACCTCGACGATGCCGCCCAGCGTGTCGCCGTCCTTCTTCGCAGCGTCCACCTCGGCGACCATCGCGGCAGAGGTCTCGGCGTGGAAGCACCGCAGCGGATCGGCATCCAGCACGTCGACATCGTCGGGCGTCGGCAGCGCCGAGCCGTCGGGCACCCGCACAGGGCCGATCGAGAGCGTGTGGCTGACGAGCCGGATGCCGAGCTCGTTCAGGAACGACCGGGCCACCGCGCCGAGAGCCACGCGCGCGGCCGTCTCACGGGCGCTCGCGCGCTCGAGGATCGGCCGGGCCTCGTCGAATCCGTACTTCTGCATGCCGACGAGGTCGGCGTGGCCGGGGCGAGGCCGAGTCAGGGCGGCACCGCGCCCGCGGGAGCGCTCGGTGAGCTCGATCGGCTCGGGGCTCATCACCTCGACCCACTTCGGCCACTCGGTGTTGCCGATGCGCAGAGCGATGGGGCTGCCGAGGCTGAAGCCGTGTCGGACGCCCGTCGAGATGGTGAGTTCGTCCTCCTCGAACTTCATGCGCGAGCCGCGGCCGTAGCCCAGCTTGCGCCGAGCGAGGTCGGCCTGGATCGCGGCACGTGAGACCGGCACGCCGGCGGGGAGGCCCTCCATGAGGGCGACGAGTTCGGGGCCGTGCGATTCGCCGGCCGTGAGCACGCGGAGCATTCGTCTATCCTCCCATGAGCGCCCGGCGCATGACGGCGACGACGTCCTCCTCGCCGGGCAGCGGGTCGTCGGGCGAACCGGTCGCGAAGATGCGGATCTGGAGCACCGCCTGATGCAGCAGCATGGTCGCGCCCGGGTGGGCCGGCTGTCCTGCGGCGAGCCAGGCGTGTCCGAGCGCTGTCGGCCACGTGCCGTAGACGACGTCGTAGAGCGTGCCCCCGCTCGCGGCGAGACCCGCAGAGACGGCGTCAGCGACCGGCGCGTCGCCCGGCAGGGTCGACACGGTCAGCTCGACCTCCCCCGCCGGCGCGTCGAGGGGCGACACCGTCGCCGCGATGCCTCGGCTCGCCGCGAGCGTCCGCAACGGCTCGGCTGCGGCGGGCCGTCGTGCCGCGATGTCGATCCGGCCGACGCCGATGCGCTCGAGCGCGAGGAGCGCCGACGTCGCCGTCGCGCCTGCCCCGACGATGCGGGCACGAGGCGCAGCCGCGGACCCGATCTCCGCGAGCGCAGCCGCGAGCCCGCCGACGTCGGTGTTGAACGCCGCCCACCCATCGCCCGTCCGGAGGAGCGTGTTCGCTGCGCCGGTTGCGTTCGCCGCGGCATCCCGTATCCGAGCCGCGTCGTGCGCGAGTGTCTTGAGCGGCATGGTGAGCGACAGCCCGTGGAACTCCGGCCCGAGGGCTGCCAGCTCGATCGCGAACGACGCCTCGTCGACGTGCCGCCGCCCGTACCGCCACGGCAGACCGAGCCGGTCGTACGCCGCGGTGTGGAGGACCGGCGACAGGCTGTGGCCGATCGGCGAGCCCCACACTTCGAAGCGGCGCGGGTCTCCCGCAGACAGGTCAGCAGCCGCGGTTGTCATTCGCGTCGCACCACGCGTGCCACTGCTCGATGCCGGCCTGGTGCTCCTCGTAGGTCGCGGAGAAGATCGTCTCGCCGGTGTCCATGTTCCAGGTGACGAAGTACAGCCACGGCCCGTCTGCGGGATTCATCGCCGCGTCGATCGCCTCATCGCCGGGATTCGCGATCGGCCCCGCCGGCAGCCCCGCTCGGACGTAGGTGTTCCAGGGATTGTCGTCCTCGAGCGCCTCTGCCGACGAGCTGACCGTACCGTCGTGCATCTCGTTGTACCCGTACTGGGCCGTCGAGTCCATCTGCAGGGGCATGCCGTCTGCGAGGCGGTTGGCGATGACGCGAGAGACCTTGAAGAAGTCGTCGGACAGACGCGCCTCGCGCTGAATGATCGATGCCGTCGTGAGGATCTCCTCGCGGCGCTCCTGCGGAACGCCCGCGGCGTCGAGCGACTCGAGCGTGCGGTCGACCATCGTGCGCACGATGTCCGTGGCCGAGAGCCCGGGGTCGAACTGATAGGTCGCCGGGAACAGCCAGCCCTCCAGCGTGTCGGCCGCGACGCCGTACGCGGATGGGTCGGCGACAGCGGCGGTGAAGTCCTCGACCGGCATACCCGTGCCCTGCGCGAGCACCCCGACGGTCTGGTCGACGGTCAAGCCTTCTCGCAGCTGGGCGGCGTTCTGTCGCTTGCTCGCGGGATCGAGGATGAGCGTCAGGGCCGCCTCGGACGTCATGCGTTGCTGCAACGCGTACACCCCCGGCTGGAACGTCGGGTCCTGTGCCGTCGCGATGAGGTGATCGTAGAACGCAGTGGGCGTCTTCGTGACGCCCTGATCGAAGAGCGTCTGAGAGATCGTCGACCCGGTGTCGCCGCTCACGACGGTCACCAGCACCTCGCCGGTCGCCTCGCCGGGCTCGAAGTCCTTCGGCTCCTCCCACCCCATCACGGAGCGGATCTGAGGCTCGTACGTGTTCCACACCCATGCGCCCGCGGCCACGATGCTGCCGAGAATTGCCAGGATCACGATGAGGACGACCCATTTGGCGATCCGGCTCTTCTTGCGGTCGCGATCATGCCGGCTGGGGACGGCGCCCACCTCGTGCGTGCTCACGTCGCCCGTGAAGAGGGCGTCGAGTGTGCCGACAGCAGGCGCAGCGGCCCGCGGCGTCTGACCGTACGACGTCTGTTCGCCCAGAGCCTGCTCGCGGGACGCCGGTGCGTCCACCGATCCGCGGTGCTCCGCGGCCGGAGTCGGGGTGTGCTCCGCACGCGAGGAGTCGTCGGGACGCGCTGCGCCTCCCGGCGTGGATGCCGGACCCTGGGACGCCGGACTCTGGGGTGCCGCACGCGCGGCGCGTCGG
Source organism: Microbacterium sp. H37-C3 (assembly GCF_027157935.1). Taxonomy (NCBI): domain Bacteria; kingdom Bacillati; phylum Actinomycetota; class Actinomycetes; order Micrococcales; family Microbacteriaceae; genus Microbacterium; species Microbacterium sp. H37-C3. Next base: position 635,944 of record NZ_JAPVLR010000001.1, read on the forward strand.
CTCGTCGGGACGCCATTGTCGTGCGGCGGGCGGTCAGTCATGTCAGGGGTGCTCCTGCAAGGGTGCGACGGGAACACCGGGCGGGTTACCGGTGCTCTTCTCGACGTCGAGTGCCTGCTGGAGGAGCACTACGGCGGCGACCTGGTCAACAATGCTACGAGACGATCGCTGTGATCGGCCCGAGCCGCGCAACGCACTGTGGGCGCTCACGGTGCTCAGCCGCTCGTCGACGAGACGGACACGGTGTCCGGCGGCCGCGAGAGCCTCGGCGAAACCGCGCGCGTCTGCCGTCGACGCGGTCTCCCGCCCGCTGAGCGCGACCGGCAGGCCCACAACGAGCTCGACGGCGTCGTACTCCTCGGCCAGAGCGCCGATGCGTGCGAGATCTCCCTCTGCGCGCGGCACGGTCTCGACCGGAACCGCGAGCAGGCCGTCGCGGTCGCATCGGGCGACGCCGATGCGGGCCGTACCCACATCGACGCCGAGCCGCACGCCCGGCCGGAATCCGCTCACAGGCCGCTCGCCGCGTCGCGCACCGCGCGGAGGGCCACGGGAAGCGCTGCGGCGTCCGTACCGCCGCCCTGCGCCACGTCGTCGCGCCCGCCGCCACCGCCGCCGAGAGCGGATGCCGCGGCCTTCGCGAGCACACCGGCCTTGGCTCCTGCCGCGCGGGCGGCATCGTTGGTGGCGACGACCACGACGGGGCGGTCCCCCACGACGGCCCCGAGGGCGACGATCGCTGCGGCGTCGGCTCCGAGACGGTCGCGCACCTGCAGTGCCAGGGTGCGGACATCGTCCGCCGATCCCGCCGAGCCGAGCGATTCGGCGACGATCTGGAACGGGCCGGCGGCCGCCGCAGCGCCCACCAGCTGCGGCAGCCGGTCGGCGAGGGCGCGAGCCTCGAACTGGGCGATCCGCTTCTCGGCGGCCTTCAGGCTCGCAGCGAGCTCGGCCACGCGAGCGGCGAGCTGGTCGCGCGGCGTCTTCAGCGAGGTCGTCAGCTGCGACACGATGGCACGCTCGGCGGCGAGCTCACGGAAGGCGTCCTGCCCGACGAGCGCCTCCACGCGCCGGTTCGACGCGCCCACCGACGATTCGCCGATGAGGTTGATGAGCCCGATCTCGGCGCTCGACGACACGTGGGTCCCCGCGCAGAGCTCGCGCGACCAGGGGCCGCCGATGTCGACCATGCGGACGGTCTCGCCGTACTTCTCACCGAACAGGGCCATCGCGCCGGCGGCTTTCGCCTCGTCGAGCGACATGATCCGGGTCGTGACCTCGAGGTTGTCGCGGACGGCGTTGTTGGCGATCTCCTCGATCTCGGTACGAGTCTCGGGCGAGAGCGCCTGACCCCAGGAGAAGTCGAAGCGCAGGTAGCCGGCGCGGTTGAGCGAGCCGGCCTGGGTCGCGCTCTTGCCCAGCGTGTCGCGCAGTGCCGCGTGGACGAGGTGCGTCGCGGAGTGGGCCTGCTGCGCAGCGCGGCGGTTCGCGGCATCCACCACCGTCGTGGCGGCCTCGCCCACGGCCACTTCACCCGTCGTCACCTCGACGGTGTGGCTGACGAGACCGGGCACCGGCTTCTGCACGTCGAGGACCTCGAGCTCGTAGCCGGGGCCCACGATGACGCCCTTGTCGGCGACCTGGCCACCCGACTCGGCGTACAGCGCCGTCTCGGCAAGGATCACCTCGGCAATCTGACCTTGGCTGGCGCGGTCGACGGAGACGCCGCCGACCAGAAGGCCGAGTACCCGCGAGCCCGTCTCGAGCTCGGTGTAGCCCGTGAACACCGTCTCGCCCTGAGCGCGGAAGTCACGGTAGACGCTCGTGTCGGCGAGCTGCCCCTTGCGGGACCGCGCGTCGGCCTTGGCGCGCTCGCGCTGCTCCTGCATGAGCGAATCGAAGGCGCCGCGGTCGACGCTGAGCCCCGCCTCCTCGACGATCTCGAGAGTCAGGTCGATGGGGAACCCGTACGTGTCGTGCAGAAGGAACGCCTGCGCGCCGCTCAGCTTGCCCTCCCCCGCCTTCTTGGCCTGCTCGACCGACTCGTCGAGCAGCTCGGATCCCGCGGCCAGGGTGCGCAGGAAGGTCGCCTCCTCGGCGAGAGCGTACTGCGAGAGCCGCGCGTAATCGGTCTCGACGATCGGGTACGCCTCCTTCATCGCGTCGCGCGACGCTGCGAACAGCTCCGCGAAGCTCGGTCCGTCGACGCCCAGCAGGCGCATCGAGCGGATGGCGCGACGCATCAGACGGCGCAGGATGTAGCCGCGCCCGTCGTTCGACGGCGTCACGCCGTCGGAGAGCAGCATCAGCGACGACCGGACGTGGTCTGCGATGACACGGAACCGCACGTCGTCTTCGTGGTTCGCGCCGTAGGTCTTGCCCGAGAGCTCGACGGCCTTATCGAGCACGGGACGCACCTGGTCGGTCTCGTACATGTTGTCGACGCCCTGCTTGATGAAGGCGACGCGCTCGAGCCCCATGCCCGTGTCGATGTTCTTGTTCGGCAGCTCGCCGACGATCGTGAAGTCGTACTTCGAGCGCACGTCTGCGATCTCGTACTGCATGAACACGAGGTTCCAGATCTCGACGTACCGGTCGTCGTCGGTCGCCGGTCCGCCGTCGATGCCGTACGCGGGACCGCGGTCGAAGAAGATCTCCGAGCACGGTCCGGCAGGACCCGGGAGGCCGGTGCTCCAGTAGTTGGTGTCCTTGCCGAGACGCTGGATGCGCTCGTCGGGCAGCGTCGAGTGCTTCAGCCACAGCTGGCGCGCCTCGTCGTCCTCTTCGTAGACCGTGACCCAGAGATCCTTGGGGTCGAACCCGAGGCCGCCCTCCGATTCGGGGCTGGTCAGCAGTTCCCATGCGAACGAGATGGCGCCCTCTTTGAAGTAGTCGCCGAAGGACCAGTTGCCGAGCATCTGGAAGAAGGTGCCGTGGCGCGGCGTCTTGCCCACCTCTTCGATGTCGTTGGTGCGGATGCACTTCTGGACATCGGCCGCTCGCGCGTACGGGGCAGGGACGTCGCCCGAGAGGTAGGGGATGAAGGGGACCATGCCTGCGACGGTGAACAGCAGCGCGGGGTCGTCGGTGACGAGCGATGCGGAGGGCACGATCGTGTGCCCCTTCTTCTCGAAGTAGTCCAGGTAGCGCTGGGCGATCTCGGCGGTCTTCATCGGGTTCCTTCGGCAGGCAGGCATCGGCGTCGCGCCCGGAGGCACGACGTCAAGATCAGGTCGGGTGTCAGTGTGAGGAGTCGGCGGCGTTCTTGGCCTTCGCGACCGCGTCGCGCGCTGCGTCCGCGGCGTCGGAGGCGGCGTCCGCGGCCGAGTCGAGGGCGTCGGAGGCCACGCCCTTCACGTCGGCTGCGAGACCCTCGATGCGGGCTTCCTGCTCGCGGTAGGCATCGCCGATCCGATCGGCGAATTCGGAGATCCGCGCGTCGACCTCGGCGAGCATCTCGTGACCGCGCGGATCCTTGTTGACCACGTGCGCGGCGACGAAACCGCCGGCGACGCCCAAAACGAACCACAGCGCGTTCTTCATGGCATCCATGTTAGGTGCAAAGCATGAAGGGCGCCGGGAGAACCCGACGCCCTTCATGGCAGTGCTGAGACTCAGCGAGCCGTACGACTCAGCGCGCGGCGTAGTACTCGACGACGAGCTGCACGTCACACGTGACGGGCACCTCGGCGCGCTTCGGGCGGCGCACGAGGCGCGCCTGCAGCTTGTCGAGCTCGACCTCGAGGTAGCCCGGGACCGGGGGCAGGACGTCGGCGTGACCGCCGGCGGCTGCGACCTGGAAGGGCTCGAGCGACTCGCTCTTCTCCTTGACGTGGATGAGCTGACCCGGCTTCACGCGGAACGACGGGCGGTCGACGAGCTGGCCGTCGACGAGGATGTGACGGTGCACGACCAGCTGGCGGGCCTGTGCGGTCGTGCGGGCGAAACCGGCACGAACGACGAGCGCGTCCAGACGCATCTCGAGCTGCTCGACCAGGTTCTCACCGGTCAGACCGTCCTTGCGGCGGGCCTCGTTGAACTGGATGCGCAGCTGCTTCTCGCGGATGCCGTACTGCTCGCGCAGACGCTGCTTCTCGCGCAGACGGACGGCGTAGTCGCTGTCGGCCTTGCGCTTGGTGCGGCCGTGCTCACCCGGAGCGTAGGGACGCTTCTCGAGGTAGCGGGCGGCCTTCGGGGTCAGCGCGACGCCGAGGGCGCGCGACAGACGGACCTTGCGGCGGTCCTGAGACTTCGTGGTCACGAAGCTCTCCTTCCGATGACGTGGTCGCGACGTTCACGACTCACGGACGTATCTCCGTCTCCTCGCCCGTCTCGGACTGCACGCCGGGGCACGCCGAGAGGTCTTGATCAGAAGAGAGGGATGCCCGAAAACTGGGCTTCGAGCCGGTCGAGTCTATCAGACGGCGTCCGCGTCGACCGCGGCGGCGAGGTCGAGGACGCCGGCCGGGTAGAACGGGGTCGCATCGCGTCGCAGGTCGTCGATGCGATACCAGCCGACGGAGGTGTCTCCGTCGAGCACAGGGAGCCGTTCCCCGAGGGGCAGTGCCTCGAGCGTGGCGCTGCGGACGGCGAAGACATGCGCGATCTCGTGCCCGCTCTTGCGACCGTCGTCGAAGATGTTCTCGCTCACGGTGAGCAGCGTGAGTTCGTCGACGCCGGCGGCGAGCTCCTCGCGCAGCTCGCGCTGCATGGCGGCCGCCGCGGTCTCGCCGAACTCCACGCCGCCGCCGGGTGCTCGCAGGAACGGGCCCTCGCCCGGCCCGCCGGGGTACTCCTCGGCGAGGACATACCCGTCGGCGACGATGACGGCCACCGAGATGACCCGGATACGGCGCGGCGAGGCGAGGTCGGCCGCGTACGCCTCCACCGAACGACGGTAGGCCGGGAGGTGGGGCGCGAGCGCCTGCAGAGCCGTCCGGAGTGCGGGCGCGGGTTTCTGATCGCTGAACAGCGCCAGCGCCTCGAACGCCCGGGCGGCGTCGACGAGCGGATCGGTGTCGGGAAAGCGGTGCAGCAGCGCGAGAGCGCCCGAGGGATCGCCGACGTTGCGCAGCGAGCTCGCCAGTTGGATGACGCACGCCGAGCGTCGATCTCCGGCCAGGCCCTCATCGAGCGCCGACCGGTACAGCGGGATCGCCTCCGCTTCCTCGCCGAGGAAGTCGTGCAGCGAGGCGCGCTCGTAGCTGCGCACCGCCTCGGCCGAGTCCGCGGCGAGCTGGTCGAGCTCGGCCCACAGGGCGGCGGCGTTCTTCCCGTCGGCGGCATCCCAGAACGCGTCGAACGGATCGGCACCGGCCGTCGTGTCGTCGTCGGCGGGGAACGTCGCGAGAAGCTCCCGCACGCGAGACTGCAGACCGCGGAGTGCGGGGTCGACGCCCCGACTCGCCGCGAAGCGGATGAGCCCCCGCAGGGCGGGCCCGCCGTCGCTGGTCTCGCCGGCAGTCAGGTGATCGATGAGGTCGGATGCCGCGATCGTCCGCACCCGGCCCGTCTCGTGCTCGCCCCACTCCGGCGCGGCAACGCGCAGACAGTCGGCGGCGATGACCACGTGCCGTCGTCGCCGGGCGTTCGCGGCGGCCCACTCGCCGCCGGCGTCGAAGACGGCGCCGGCACGATACCCGGTCTCCTCCAGCAGCTCTCGCACGCCCGCCGCCACAGCGTCCTCGCCGGGATCGATCAGCCCGCCGGGCAGCTCGCCCAGCACGCGCTGGGGGCCGACGCGGTACTGATCGAACAGTACGACGGTGTCGTCGGGCGTGACCGCGACCACCGTGACGGTGTCGCCGACCTCGACGACATCCCAGTCGCTCTCACTGCCGTCGGGCAGCAGGTAGCGGTCGCGGCGCACGCGCACGTAGCCGTCGAAGGCGGGCGACGAGCCCAGCAGCGTCCACGCGGGTACGGGATCGTCCACGGCTCAGTCCCCCAGGATCTTCCGCAGCTTCTCGACCCGCGCGCCGATCTCGCGCTCGACACCGCGATTCGTCGGCTCGTAGTACCGCTTGCCACGCAATTCGTCGGGGAGGTACTGCTGCGTCGCGACGCCGACCTCGAGGTCGTGCGGATAGACGTACCCCTTGCCGTGCCCCAGCCGCTTCGCGCCGGCATAGTGAGCATCGCGCAGATGTTTGGGCACGCGACCGAACCCGCCGGCGCGGACATCGGAGATGGCCGCGTTGATCGCGTTGTAGGCGGCGTTCGACTTGGCGGTGGTCGCGAGATACGCCGTGGCCTCGGCGAGCGGGATGCGGCCTTCCGGCATTCCGATGAAAGCGACCGCGTCGGCGGCGGCAACGGCGATCGTGAGAGCCTGCGGATCGGCGAGGCCGATGTCCTCAGAGGCTGAGATGACCAGGCGCCGCGCGATGAACCGAGGATCTTCGCCCGCCTCGATCATCCGAGCCAGGTAGTGCATGGCGGCATCGACATCCGATCCGCGGATCGACTTGATGAACGCGCTGATGACGTCGTAGTGCTCGTCGCCCTGCCTGTCGTACCGGAGCAATGCACGGTCGACCGCCTGAGCCACGTGGTCAGCGGCGATGACCGGCGCCTCGTCGTCATCGCCGGGCTCGGCCATCGTCGCGGCGGCTTCGAGCGACGTCAGCGCGCGTCGGGCATCGCCGGAGGCCAGCCGGATCAGCGCCGTCCGCGCATCGTCGGCCAGGACGACCGAGCCGGCGAGTCCGCGGGCGTCCGCGACGGCGCGGTCGATGAGCCCGCCGAGGTCGTCGTCACTGAGCGGCTGGAGGGTGAGCAGCAGCGAGCGGGACAGCAGGGGCGCGACGACGGAGAACGACGGGTTCTCGGTCGTCGCGGCGATGAGCAGGACCCAGCCGTTCTCGACGCCCGGCAGCAGAGCATCCTGCTGCGCCTTCGTGAAGCGGTGGATCTCGTCGAGGAACAGGATCGTCGAGATGCCGTAGAGGTCGCGCTGCGTCATCGCCTCTTGCATGACCTCGCGCACGTCCTTCACGCCGGCCGTGACCGCCGACAGCTCGACGAAACGGCGGCCCGACGAGCGGGCGATCGCCTGCGCGAGCGTGGTCTTGCCGGTGCCGGGCGGCCCCCACAGGATGACGGATACCGCTCCCGCCCGGTTGCCGTCGGGCGACGCGAGGGCGACCAGGGGCGAGCCGGGCCGCAGCAGATGACTTTGGCCGGCGACCTCGTCGAGCGACGTGGGGCGCATCCGCACCGCGAGCGGCGTCTGCCCGGAGAAGAGCGCGCTCGAATCGGTCATCCTCTCAGGCTACTCGCGCGCGCGGACACCAGGATTTTGTCGCGGCGCAGACCCGCGCCATAGGCTTGAGCGGCCCGCAACGGGCACGAAGGAGGCAACGTGGCAGGTCGCGGCAGGAACCGGGACGATCGCGCGGCGCACGAACGCGCCCGTCTCTATGCGGCCCGGCGCGAGTACCACGACGGCCTCGCACGGCGCCGGTCGCGCGACAACGTCATCGCCGCCGTCGCCGGCGGCGTGCTGATCCTCGCCGCTATCGGCGCTCAGGTCGCATACTTCACCGCAGGTCCCGGAGCGCCCGCGCCCGCGGAGAGTCCGGCGCCATCTCCCACGGAGACCTTGTCACCCACGCCGACGCCGACACAGACCCCGACACCGGCGGATTCCACTCCGACAACGATCCCGTCGCCCTGACGCCCTCCGTACTAGGCTGTCCCCCGACCTGACCCCCATGCGGCGCGAGCCGCGACGAGGTGCCTTCCGTGACTTCCACCCCTGACTCCACGACCACCCCCGCCGACGACGCCCCGTGGGGTCGCGTCGATGACGACGGCACCGTCTCGGTGCGCGAGGGGGCCGAATGGCGCGTCGTCGGCCAGTACCCCGACGGCACGCCGGAAGAGGCGCTCGCCTACTTCCAGCGCAAGTTCTCCGACCTCGCCGGCGAAGTGACGCTCATCGAGGTCCGTCACCGCCGCGGCGGATCGTCAGCCTCCGACCTGCGCTCGACCGTGAGCACGCTCCGTTCCCGCATCGCGGGGGCTGCGGCCGTCGGCAACCTGGCCGCTCTGGAGGCGCGCCTGGTCGCGCTGGAGGGCGAGCTCGACGCCGCCTCCGAGTCCGAGGCGGCGGAGGCCAAGCAGGCGCTCGACGCCGCGATCGCCGAGCGTACGGCGCTCGTCGAGGCGATCGAGGCGATCGCCTCGCGCGATCCGAAGTCGATCCAGTGGAAGCAGACCTCCGCAGAGGTCACCGACCTCTTCGACCGCTGGCAGCGCCATCAGGCCGACGGCCCGCGTCTCCCCCGCGGCACCGGCCAGCAGCTCTGGAAGCGATTCCGCGACGCCCGATCGACCATCGACAAGCACCGTCGTGAGTTCTACGCCAGCCTCGACGAGACGCACAAGAGCGCGCGCGACGCGAAGCAGCGCCTCATCGAGCGGGCCGAGGCCCTCGCTCCCCGCGGCGAGGACGGCATCGGCGCCTATCGCGATCTGCTCGAGCAGTGGAAGCAGTCGGGCCGCGCGGGCAAGAAGGCCGACGACGCGCTCTGGGCACGGTTCAAGGCCGCAGGCGACGCGCTCTACGGTGCCCGAGCGGAGCGCGAGCAGGCTGACGCCGAGGCCTCGCAGGAGAAGATCGTCGCGAAGCGCGCTCTGCTCGACGAGGCCGCCGCCGTGACCGCAGAGAAGGACACCGCTGCCGCCCGGGCGCTGCTCACGGGCATTCAGCGTCGTTGGGACGAGATCGGTCGCATCTTCCCCCGTGACAAGGAGCGCGCCCTCGACGACGAGCTCCGCAAGATCGAGCAGTCCGTGCGTGCGCGCGAGGACGCCGACTGGAAGAACAACAACCCCGAGACGAAGGCGCGCCAGGGCGACATGCTGTCGCAGCTGCACGACGCGATCGCGAAGCTCGAAGCCGAAGTCGCCGACGCGGAGGCGTCGGGCGACAAACGCGCCATCGCACAGGCCAAAGAGGCCCTCAGCGCCCGGAAGGCCTGGCTCAGCGCTCTCGGCGGCTGACTCTCTCCCCGCGAACGCGAACGGTCTGTGGAGGCCATGCTGTCCACAGACCGTTCGGCTCTCTCCGCGCGGTTCGGACGCACCCGCCAGACTGACGGAATGATCTGGCCGTTCGTCTACACCCCGGGTACCCGGCTCTCCCTGGCCGAGCTGGCTGCTGCACGTCTCGACGGTGACGTCGTCGAGGTCGGCGAATCATTCATGCCTGCGGACGTCGTCGAAGGACCCGAGATCCGGGCCGCATCGCTGCGCCCCCTCGTCGCGCCGGGCCTGGCCCTGACGCACGAATCGGCTGCCTGGGTCCACGGCGCGCTCGCCGACCCCCCGGTGCGGCACAGCGTGCAGCGCTGCACCGAGCGACGCCGGAACCACGTGCTCGATCATCGGCTGCACTACCGCGACCTTCAGCTTCCGGCGCGAGAGACCGTGCATCTGGGCGGGATGCCTGTGTCGAGCCGCGTCCGGACCCTGTGCGACCTGTTGCGCGCCGATGCCGCCGCCAGCGACGCGCCACGCGCCGGCGCCGTCGCGATGATCGCCGCGTTCCCCGGCATCCTCGACGAGGCACATCGGTCGTTGGCGTCGAGCGGCCCCCTGCCGTTCAAACGGCAGGCCCTGGCCTGGCTGGAGCGCCCGCCGGTCAGGACGACGTGACGCGGTACACGTCGTAGACCGCGTCGATGCGCCGCACCGCGTTCAGCACGCGGTCGAGGTGGACGGTGTCGCCCATCTCGAACACGAACCTGCTGAGTGCGAGCCGATCGTTGTTGGTCTGCACCGACGCGGAGAGGATGTTGACGTGGTGCTCGCTGAGCACGCGCGTGACGTCGCTGAGGAGCCCGGCACGGTCGAGCGCTTCCACCTGGATCTGGACCAGGAAGAGACTCTTCGTCGTCGGCGCCCACGACACCTCGATGAGTCGTTCCGGATCGCGCATGAGCGACTCGACGTTCGTGCAGTCGGAGCGGTGCACCGACACGCCGCTCCCGCGGGTGACGAAGCCGACGATCTCATCACCCGGAACCGGCGTGCAGCACTTCGCGAGCTTCACGAGGATGTCGGGCGCACCGCGGACGAGAACACCCGAGTCGCTGTCGCGCTTCTGGCGCGACCGTCCCACAGCCGGCAGCTGGATCGGTCCGGTGGAGGTGTCCTCCTCTGCCCGGACGAGCGCGGTGACTTTCTCGATCACCGACTGCGTCGAGACGTGCCCCTCGCCCACAGCCGCGTAGAGCGCAGTGACGTCCTCGTAGCGCAGCTGGTGCGCCACTTCCGTGAACGCGTCCTGCCCCATGAGGCGCTGGAGCGGCAGGTTCTGACGTCGCATCGCCCGAGCGATCGCGTCCTTGCCCTGCTCGACGGCCTCTTCGCGCCGCTCCTTCGTGAACCAGCCGCGGATCTTGTTGCGGGCCCGCGTGCTCTTGACGAATGTCAGCCAGTCCTGGCTCGGGCCGGCGTCGGGGTTCTTCGAGGTGAACACCTCGACGACATCGCCGCTGGAGAGGGTCGACTCGAGCGGCACGAGACGCCCGTTCACCTTCGCACCCATCGTGCGGTGGCCGATCTCGGTGTGCACGGCGTAGGCGAAGTCGACCGGGGTGGCCCCCGCCGGCAGGCCGATGACCCGCCCCTTCGGGGTGAAGACGTAGACCTCCTTCGCGCCGATCTCGAATCGGAGCGAGTCGAGGAACTCCCCCGGGTCGGCCGTCTCGGCCTGCCAGTCGGAGATGTGGGCGAGCCACGCCATGTCGTTGTCGATAGCCTTGGCGTCGGCCTTGCCGCCCGCCATCCGCTCCTTGTACTTCCAGTGCGCCGCGACACCGAACTCGGCCTGCTGGTGCATCTCGTGGGTGCGGATCTGGATCTCGACCGTGCGACCACCCGGACCGATCACGGTGGTGTGAAGCGACTGATACAGGTTGAACTTCGGAGTCGCGATGTAATCCTTGAACCGCCCGGGCAACGGCGTCCACCGCGCGTGGATCGAGCCGAGTACGGCGTAGCAGTCGCGGACGGTCGTCACCAGCACACGGATGCCGATGAGGTCGTAGATGTCGTCGAACTCGCGCCCACGCACCACCATCTTCTGGTAGACGGAGTAGAGCTGCTTCGGCCGTCCCATGACGCGACCGCGGATGCGGAGCTCACGGAGATCCGTCTCGACGGCGTCGATGACGGTCTGCAGGTACTGCTCGCGCTGCGGGGTGCGCTGGGTGACGAGGCTGTCGATCTCGGCGTAGAGCTTCGGATGCAGGACCGCGAAGGAGAGGTCTTCGAGCTCGCTCTTGATGGCCTGGATACCCAGCCGGTGCGCGAGCGGCGCGTAGATCTCGAGGGTCTCGGTCGCCTTCTTCGCCGCTTTCTCCGGCGGCACGAAGCCCCAGGTACGCGCGTTGTGCAGCCGGTCGGCCAGTTTGATCAGCAGCACGCGGATGTCGCGCGACATCGCGACGATCATCTTGCGCACGGTCTCGGCCTGCGCGGCGTCGCCGTACTTGACCTTATCGAGCTTCGTGACACCGTCGACGAGCATGGCGACCTCGTCGCCGAACTCCGCCGTCAGCTGGTCCAGACCGTACGAGGTGTCCTCTACGGTGTCGTGCAGCAGCGCGGCCGCGATGGCCCTCGGGCCGAGGCCGAGCTCGGCGAGGATCTGGGCTACGGCGAGCGGATGCGTGATGTACGGCTCGCCGCTCTGACGCTTCTGCTGCGCGTGCGCCCGTGACGCCGTCTGATAAGCGCGATCGATGATCGCGATGTCGCCCTTGGGGTGATGTGCGCGCACCGTCCGGACGAGCTGCTCCAGCCCCTCCCGCGGCGCAGCGCGGGAGAAGATCCGAGGAACGAGACGCCGGAGCGAGCTCTGGGCAGGGGGCGGGGTGATCTCGGTCATACCCTCACCTCCGCCATGCAGACATCGATTCTACGCGCCCTCGCGGCGCTCAGGCCTCGACCGAAGCACGCTCGCGCGACTCGAGAACCCGGGTGTCGTTCGCCTTGATAGCGGGCTCGTTCTCGCGCAGCAGGGCGAACAGCGGCACCGCGACGAACAGCGTCGAGTAGGCGGCGACGAGCGTTCCGACGAAGATCGACAGCGAGATGTCGGTGAGGGTCTGAGCACCCAGCCAGAGCGCACCGATGAAGAGGATCGCACCGGTCGGAAGGGCCGCAACGATCGTCGTGTTGATCGAGCGCACGAGCGTCTGGTTGGCCGCAAGGTTGACCGACTCGCCGAACGTCCGCCCCGACTTCTCGCCGTCTTCGAACGTGTTCTCGCGGACCTTGTCGAACACGACCGTGGTGTCGTACAGCGAGTAGGACAGGATCGTGAGGAAGCCGATGACCGCCGCGGGAGAGATCTCGAACCCGAAGAGCGAGTAGACGCCCACGGTCACGACGAGCACGTCGACCAGGCCGATGATGGCGGCGACGGACATCTTCCAGGTGCGGAAGTACAGCGCCAGGATCAGGAACGTCAGCGCGAGGAAGATCGCCAGGCCCCACAGCGACTGTCGGGTGACGTCCTGGCCCCAGCTCGGCCCGATGAACGATGAGCTCACCTCGGCGGCCGGGACGTCGTACGCCTCGGCCAGTCGCGCCGTGACGTCGCGGGTCTCGGCGTCGGACATCTGGTCGGTCTGCACGCGCACAGCGTCCTCGCCGATCGTCGTCACCTTCGTCGTCGCGCCGGGCACGACCTCCTGCACCGCGTCGGTCGCGAGCAGCTGATCGGTGTTCGACACGTTCGTGACGGTGAACTGCGATCCGCCCGTGAACTCGATCGAGAACTGCGGCGGCTTGACCACGAGGACGAGCACCGAGCCCAGCACGAGGGCGGCGGCGATGATGAACCACAGCGTGCGACGGGCGACGAAGGGGAACGAGAGCTTCCCCGTGTAGAGGTCGTTGCCGAACCGATTGAAGAAACGCATCAGTGCTTGTCCCCCGTCGCATCGCGCTGGTCGCCTGCGGCCTGTTCAGCACGCTTGCGCTCCGCGATCGTCTGTCGCCGTTCGGCCTCACCACGCGACTTCGCTGCGCGGCGTCCTGCGGAGGTCTTCGCCGCCGCGGCGACCGGCTCGCGGAACTGCGCCCGTCCGCGGTACACGGCGCCCAGCGCGTCCGGGTCGAGACCCGACAGCTTGTGCCCCGACCCGAAGAACCGCGTGCGCACGAGCAGCTGCAGCACGGGATGCGTGAAGAGGATGAAGATCAGGATGTCGATCGCGGTCGTGAGCCCGAGGGTGAACGCGAAGCCCTTCACCGTCGAGTCGGCCAGGATGTACAGCACGACCGCGGCGAGGATGTTGATCGACTTCGAGATGAAGATGGTCCGCTTGGCGCGGGACCAGCCGTCCTCGACCGCGCTCGTGATCGACTTGCCGTCGCGCAGCTCGTCTCTGATGCGTTCGAAGTAGACGATGAAGGAGTCTGCGGTGAAACCGATGGTCACGATGAGGCCCGCGACACCGGCCAGCGAGAGCCGGAAGCCCATGCGCCAGGCGAGGATCGTGAGCGCCGCGTAGGTGAGCACGGCCATCACCACCAGTGACGCGATGATGACGGTTCCGAGCGCCCGGTATACGACGAGCGAGTACACCGCGACGAGGGCGAGGCCGATGAGGCCGGCGATGAGACCGATCTGCAGCTGCTGGGAGCCGAGGGTCGCGGAGATCGTGTTGGTGCTCTGCACCTCGAAGCTCAGCGGCAGAGCACCGAACTTCAGCTGGTCGGCGAGCACCTTCGAGCTGTCCTGGTCGAACGTGCCCGTGATGGACGGCTTGCCGGTGAGGATGACGGCATCCATGGAGGGCGCCGACAGCACAGCGCCGTCGAGCACGAAGGCGAACTGGTTGAGCGGCGACTGCTGTCCGTAGAGTCGCTGGCTGATCTTGCCGAATGTCTCGGTGCCCTGCTGATCGAACGTGATGTTCACCGCCCAGCGACCGGTGCTCTGCTCGAGACCGTTCGTGGCGTTGTCGATGGACGAGCCGTCGAGCTCGACCGGGCCGAGGATGTACTTCGCGGTCCCGGTGCGGTCGCAGGTGACGAGCGGCTGATCGGCCGGTGCGTCCGCGGGGTCGTTCGCCGGATTCGCGCAGTCGTAGGCGAGGAACTGAGCCTGCAGCGCCTCGGTGATCCACGCCGGGTCGCTGCCGTTGGACGGCGTCGTCGACGGGGTCGCCGGCAGGTTGGGATCGGGAGTCGGGTACGGCGTCTCGTTGCCGTCGTCGCCGACGAAGCTGGTGGCGGGCGAGCCGGTGTAGAGCACCGCGCGCAACTGCAGCTGGGCCGAGGCGTCGATACGCTCACGGGTCTCGTCATCGACCTCGCCCGGAAGCTGAACGACGATCTGGTTGCCGGCCTGCGTGGCGATGTCGGCCTCGACCAGGCCGGATGCGTCGACGCGCTGTCGGATGATGGACGCCGCCTGCTGCATCTGCTCGCTCGAGGGCGCCGCCCCGTCGGACTGCGCCTCGAGGATGATCTGCGTCCCGCCCTGGAGGTCGAGTGCGAGCTCCGGAGCCCACGAACTCGCCTTGAACACATAGACGCCGAGCGCGTTGATACCGAACAGGAGCGCCGTCAGGACCACGAGTCCGGTCAGCGCGCGCCAGGCACGGCGCACAGGTGTGGAAGTCGCCACGGGGAGGTCAGCTTTCGTCGAGCGAGCGCCGGGTCAGCGGCGGGTCAGGCGCGGGGCTTGTCGTCGCGGTCGGCCGCGCCCTCGGAAGCGGCGTCGGCGCGATCCCGCGCGGCGTCGTCGCTGACCGAGGTGATCAGACCCTGCTCGACGTCGGCGACGTACTCGTCGTGGTGCTCCTCGGCCTCGATGTACTCGTCCTCGGTGAGCGTTCCCTCTGCGGGGTCGACCACACGCAGGATCGCCTGGCTGTGCACCTCGACCTCGACGCCGGGCGCGAGCTCGACGCGAGCCGACTTCGAGAGGTCCTCGCCGTCGTACTCGACGATCGTGCCGTAGAAGCCGCCCTGCAGCAGCACCTTCGCTCCGGGAAGCAGCTGACGGGACTTCTCCGCCTGCTCAGCCTTCATCCGCTGCGCGCGACGGCGCTGGCTCCAGAACATGAAGACGATGAGCAGCGCGAGGATGATCAGCAGACCGTACTCGGCGAAGAACTGCACCGCCGGGTTCGCGGGAGGGGCGTCGGCCGGGGTGGTGGCGAAGAAGAGCATGGAGGTGGGAGCACCTTTCACGGGTAGGCACGCGAAGAATGCGCACCCTCGGGATTCGTCGGCGAGAAGCCTTCAGCGATTATAGGTCATCGATCTCGAGCGCCCCGTCGGCGCGGGGAACGCCCAGGTGGCGGTAGGCCGAGGGCATCGCGACGCGGCCGCGCGGCGACCGGCCCACGAACCCGATGCGGACGAGGTACGGCTCGACGACCGACTCGATCGTCTCCGCTTCCTCCCCGACCGTGACCGCGAGGGTGTTGAGCCCGACGGGCCCACCGCCGAATCGGCGCACGAGTGCGTCGAGCACGGCACGGTCGAGCCGATCGAGGCCGATAGCGTCGACGTCGTACAGCTCGAGCGCGGCCGCGACATCCGCCTCCGTCGCACCCGCCGCTGTGTCACCGTGCACCACGACGAAGTCTCGGACGCGGCGCAGCAGGCGGTTCGCGATGCGCGGTGTGCCGCGGGAGCGGCGCGCGATCTCGGCCCGTGCGACGGCCGGGACATCGACGGCGAGGACGCTCGCGGACCGCTGGATCACGCGTTCGAGCTCCTCCGGCTCGTAATACTCCATGTGCGCGGTGAACCCGAACCGGTCGCGAAGCGGGTTGGGCAGGAGGCCCGACCGGGTCGTTGCGCCGACGAGGGTGAACGGGGCCAGCTCGAGAGGGATGCTGGTGGCACCGGCACCCTTGCCGACCATGATGTCGATGCGGAAGTCCTCCATCGCGAGGTACAGCATCTCCTCCGCCGAGCGCGCCATACGGTGGATCTCGTCGATGAAGAGCACCTCGCCGGGCACGAGGCTCGACAGCAGCGCCGCGAGATCGCCCGCGTGCTGGATCGCCGGGCCGCTCGACATCCGCAGCGGCCGGCCGCTCTCGTGGGCGACGATCATCGCGAGCGTCGTCTTCCCGAGACCGGGAGGTCCCGACAGCAGGATGTGGTCGGCTGGACGGTCCTGCATCGCGGCCGCCTGCAGAAGCAGCTCGAGCTGCCCGCGCACCTTCTGCTGTCCGACGAACTCCGCGAGCGAGGTCGGCCGCAGTGCCCCCTCGACGGCCAGCTCGGTCTCGTCGGCGGCGAGCTCGTGCGCGTCAGACACCGGTCTGCTCCGGTCGCGCCGGCCCGAGCTGCGCGAGCGCGAGCTTCAGCAGGGCGGGCACGGTCGCGGGGGCCGCAGCATCCGCCGTGACCTGCGCGACGGCATCCGTCGCCACGCGTTCGCTCCACCCCAGAGCCACGAGCGCTGCGACGACCTGACCCACGAGCGTCCCTCCCCCCGAGGGAGCGGACGCCGGCTGAGCAGACGGCACCGCCTGCAGCTTGCCCGCCAGCTGTACCACGATGAGCTTCGCGGTCTTGGGCCCGATGCCCGACACCCGCCGGAACGGGGCGTCGTCTTCGGCGGTGACCGCCTCGGCGATCTGGGCGACGCTCAATGCCGAGAGCACGCCGAGAGCCGACTTCGGTCCGACACCGGTCACGCCGATGAGCAGCAGGAAGACTCCGAGCTGCTCGCGCGTCTCGAAGCCGAACAGCGAGAGCGCGTCTTCGCGGACGACGAGGTTCGTGTGCAGCACGATCTCATCGCCGACGTGGAACGAGCGCGGGATGTCGGGGGTCACGGCGACCGAGAACCCGACCCCGCCGACGTCGATGACGACGCTGTCGGACTCGAGGTGCAGCACGCTGCCGCGCAGGGAGGAGATCATGATCCGAGCCTAGGCGCCGCTTCGCAGGTATGTTCGAGCGACACGCGTCGCTGACCACCGGGTGGGAGCGTCAGCGCCGGGCCAGGCGCTCGGCGTCCGCCCACGCCCGCTGCGCCGGAGTGAGCGCCGCCGCGCCGGCGGACGACGCCGGGCCGCCGACACCGCGTCGCCACGCATGGCAGATCGCGAGGGCCAGGGCATCAGCGGCATCCGCGGGCCGGGGCAGCGCGTCCAGGCGCAGCACGCGGGCGACCATCGTCTGCACCTGCAGCTTCTCCGCCGAGCCGTAGCCGGTGATCGCCGCCTTGACCTCGGAGGGCGTGTGGGTCGCGGCATCGAGGCCGCTCTCCGCGGCGACGAGCAGCGCGATGCCGCTCGCCTGCGCCGTCCCCATGACGGTGCTCCGGTTGTGCTGAGCGAAGACCCGCTCGACGGCGACGACGTGAGGCTGGTGCTCCGCGATGACCGCACGCAGGCCCGCCGCGATCGTCGCGAGCCGCCGCTCGATCGGCAGCTCGACGTCGGATCTGACGACCCCGACATGCACGAGGGCGGCGGATCGATCGCGGGCGACGTCGACGACGCCGACTCCGCATCGGGTGAGCCCGGGATCGACACCGAGCACGCGCAGAGAGGTCACTCCCCCACGCTACGTCTGCCGCAGCCGAGCGGAGCGGCGACAACCCGCGAAACGCGCAGTTCCCGGCATCCGACGCAGAACGAGGTGCGCGGGATGCCGGGAACTGCGAGCGATGCCCGGACTGTTACTCGTCGTCGCTCTCGAGCTCGGCCTGCACCTCGGGCGTGAGGTCGAAGTTCGTGTAGACGTTCTGCACGTCGTCGCTGTCCTCGAGGGCGTCGATGAGACGGAACACCTTGCGGGCGGTGTCGGCGTCGACCTCCACCTTGAGCGAGGGGACGAACTCGACGTCGGCGGAGTCGTACTCGATGCCGGCGTCCTGCAGGGCGCTGCGCACCGACACGAGGTCGGAGGCCTCGGTGATGACGCCGAAGCCGTCGCCGTGCGGCTCGACCTCCTCCGCCCCCGCCTCGAGGACCGCGAGCATGACGTCGTCTTCGGTCGTGCCCTCGGACGGGACGACGATGACGCCCTTGCGGCTGAAGTTGTAAGCGACGCTGCCCGGGTCGGCCAGCGTTCCGCCGTTGCGACTGAGAGCGGTGCGGACCTCGGCCGCGGCGCGGTTCTTGTTGTCGGTCAGACACTCGATGAGGAACGCGACTCCGTTCGGTCCGTAGCCCTCGTACATGATCGAGGAGTACTCGACGGCCTCGCCGCCGATACCGGCGCCACGCTTGATCGCGCGGTCGATATTGTCTTTCGGGACCGAGGTCTTCTTGGCCTTCAGGACGGCGTCGAAGAGCGTGGGGTTGCCCTGCAGATCGGGGCCGCCCAGCTTCGCGGCGACCTCGATGTTCTTGATGAGCTTGGCCCACGACTTGGCACGGCGCGCGTCGACGACGGCTTTCTTGTGCTTGGTCGTGGCCCATTTGGAGTGACCGGACATGCGCTCGATCTTACCGGGCGGATGCGCTCGCCTCGCGGACGTGCGCGAGGAACCTCTCGTGGAAGCGGCGCTCGCCCGAGACCTCCGGGTGGAACGCCGTCGCGAGCAGACGGCCCTGCTCGACCGCGACGACCCCGACATCCGGCAGGGTCGCGAGCGACCGCACCCGCGGCCCGAGCTCGGTGACGAGCGGCGCTCGGATGAACGCCGCGTGGACGGGCGCGTCCCAGCCCGCGACGGCGAGCGCCGTCTCGAACGATTCGGTCTGCCCGCCGAAGGCGTTCCGTCGCACGGTCACGTCGAGCCCGCCGAAGGTCTCCTGACCCGCGATCGCCCCGTCGAGGCGGTCGGCGAGCAGGATGAGCCCGGCGCAGGTGCCGTAGACCGGCATGCCCGCCGTGATCGCGTCGCGGATGGGCTGCTGCATCCCGAACGCGCGTGCCAGCTTGTCGATGACGCTCGACTCACCGCCCGGCAGGACGAGACCGTTTACCGCCGCCAGGTCGCCGGGACGACGGACGAGGGATGCCGTCGCGCCGAGCTCCGTGAGCACGCGCAGGTGTTCGCGGACGTCTCCCTGCAGGGCGAGGATTCCGACGTGCGGCGGCATCCCTTCGTCCACCGGCTCACCAGCCGCGGTCGGCGAGACGGTGCGGGGCAGGCAGATCGGAGACGGTGATGCCGACCATCGCCTCGCCGAGTCCGCGCGAGGCCTCGGCGACGACGGCGGCGTCATCGTGGAAGGTGGTCGCCTTCACGATGGCCGCGGCACGGCGAGCAGGGTCGCCCGACTTGAAGATGCCGGAACCCACGAAGACGCCGTCCGCGCCGAGCTGCATCATCATCGCGGCGTCGGCAGGGGTGGCCACACCGCCCGCGGTGAAGAGCACGACCGGCAGGGTGCCGGTGGCTGCGACCTCGGCGACGAGGTCGTACGGCGCCTGGAGCTCCTTCGCCGCGACGTACAGCTCGTCGGGGCTCTTCGCTCGCAGAGCACGGATCTCGGCGGTGATCGTGCGGATGTGGCGCGTCGCCTCCGAGACGTCGCCCGTGCCGGCCTCGCCCTTGGAGCGGATCATCGCGGCCCCCTCCGTGATGCGACGCAGAGCCTCGCCGAGGTTGGTGGCACCGCACACGAACGGGACGGTGAAGCCCCACTTGTCGATGTGGTGCGTGTAGTCGGCCGGCGACAGCACTTCGGACTCGTCGATGTAGTCCACACCGAGCTCCTGGAGCACGCGCGCTTCGACGAAGTGCCCGATGCGCGCCTTCGCCATCACGGGGATCGACACCGACGCGATGATCTCGTCGATCAGGTCGGGGTCGCTCATGCGCGCCACCCCGCCCTGGGCGCGGATGTCGGCGGGGACGCGCTCGAGCGCCATGACGGCCACGGCGCCGGCATCCTCCGCGACCCGTGCCTGGTCGGCGGTGACGACGTCCATGATGACGCCGCCCTTCAGCATCTCTGCGAGGCCGCGCTTGACGCGCGATGATCCGGTGACGGTCTGGTCGTTCGACACGATGGGGCTCCGATCCGGCCGTCTTTTCGGGATGCAGTTCGGCCTAGGCCAAAAAGTAGCATGGCATCCGACATAAGATCGTCCCGATGACTTCCCGTGACACGATCACCGGACACACGGCGGGTGAGATCGCCGACAGCGTCCGGATGCTGCTCGAGCGAGGCGCCCTGCGCGCGGACGACGCGCTGCCACCGGTGCGCGCCCTGGCGGAGCAGCTCGGCGTCAACCGGAACACCGTGGTCGCCGCCTACCGGCTCCTCGCGCAGGCCGGCGTCGTCGTGGCCCGCGGCCGCGGCGGAACGCGAATCGCCGAGGTCTCCCCCGTCGCCGCCGAGGGCGTGGCCGCCGACACGGTGCTGCGCGACGTCGGGTCCGGAAATCCGGATCCTGCTCTCATCCCCGATCCGCGCGGCGTGCTCGGCCGAGTCGCCGGACGCCCCGTCCTGTACGGCGAACCGGTCATCGACGGCGGTCTCGCAGCCTGGGCCAGGAACTGGTTCGCCGCTGACACGGCAGCGGATGCCGGCATCCACCTCACCGTCACCGGTGGCGCCGTCGACGCCGTCGAGCGCCTCCTGGCGCAGGCTCTCACCCGCGACGACGCGGTTGCCCTCGAAGACCCGTGCTTCCTCGCGAGCATCCACACGGTGCGCCTCGCCGGCTACCGCGCGATCCCGGTGCCCGTCGACAACGAGGGCATGACGATCGATGGACTGCGAGCAGCCCTGGACGCGGGCGCCCGCGCCGTCGTCATCACCCCGCGAGCGCAGAATCCCACCGGAGCGAGCCTGTCGGCCGAGCGTGCGGCAGCCCTGCGCGCGGTACTGGCCGATCATCCGTTCGTCCTCGTCATCGAGGACGACCACTTCTCCCTCCTGTCGACCCAGCCGTACCGCTCGGTCATCGGCGACCAGCACGAACGCTGGGCACGGGTGCGCTCGGTGTCGAAGTTCCTCGGACCGGACATGTGCCTCGCGGTCACGGCATCCGACCCCACGACCGCGGAACGCCTGGCTCTGCGCCTCGGCTCGGGCACCACATGGGTCAGCCACCTGCTGCAGCGACTGACACACGCTCTCGTCTCGGACGACACCGCCGCCGGCACGATCGCCGCCGCTCGGGCTCACTACGCCGACCGCAACAGCGCCTTCGCAGCCGAGCTGACGCGCGCGGGCCTCCCCTGCGCACCCGGTGACGGACTCAGTCTCTGGGTCGAGGTACCCGGCACCGCCCGCTCCGTCGCCGACGCCCTGATGCGCCGGGGCTGGCTCGCGCGCACCGGCGACGAATTCCGGCTGGCCGACGACGCACCTTCGCGCCACCTGCGGCTGACCGTGCACGACCTGGACGACGCCGACGCCGCACTGCTCACGCGCGACCTCGTCGCATCCGCCCTCCCCTCTCGAAAGGCATGACCCCATGAAGGTGCTCTCGATCCAGTCGGCCGTCGCATACGGACACGTCGGCAACTCCGCCGCGGTGTTCCCGCTGCAGCGCATCGGCGTGGAGGTCATGCCGGTCTACACGGTGAACTTCTCCAACCACACCGGGTACGGCGCCTGGGGCGGCCCGATGATCAGCCCGGACGACGTCCGCGCCGTCATCGCGGGTGTCGAGGATCGCGGCGCCTTCCCGCAGATCGACGTCGTCCTGTCGGGCTACCAGGGGGGCGAGGGCATCGCCGACGTCATCCTCGACACCGTCGCGCGTGTCAAGGCCGCGAATCCGGATGCCGTCTACGCGTGCGACCCCGTCATGGGCAACGCGAAGTCCGGGTGCTTCGTGGCGCCCGCAATCCCGATCCTGCTCCGCGAGCGCGTCGTGCCGGCCGCAGACATCATCACCCCGAACCAGTTCGAGCTCGGCTTCCTGACCGAGACCGAGCCGACCGATCTCGACTCGACTCTCGCATCCGTCGACGCCGCCCGCGCGATGGGTCCGCGCACCGTGCTCGTGACGAGCGTCGAGCGCCCGGACCGACCCGAAGGCACGATCGAGATGCTCGCCGCGGACGACGCCGGGGCTTGGATCGTCCGCACGCCCCACATTCCCATGAAGGCGAACGGATCCGGCGATGTGACGGCGGCCCTGTTCACCGCTCACTACCGCAGCACCGGCTCCGCAGCCGAGGCGCTGGCGCGCACGACCTCGAGCGTGTTCGACCTGCTCACGCGTACGCACGAGTCGGGCGAGCGCGAACTCCAGCTCGTCGAGAGCCAGGAGGCCTACGCGCACCCGCGGATGCAGTTCACGGTCGAGCAGGTGCGCTGACCGGCGTCACTACTGTCCGCCGGACTCCGTCCACGCCTGCTCCCACTGCGGAGCGTCGTCCGGGCACAGGAACCGCGTGCCGAAGACCATGATGCTCACGGCGCCCTCGCGCGACGCGTCGTCGACGGCGAGGCTCTGGATGAGCGGCGACGACGTGACGTGCATCTGGAACACGTTCTGGTCGACCTGGTGCCCGTTGAGGATGGAGGTCTCGCACGCGTCCAGGGCAAGGGCGAGCGTCACGGTCTCGGCCTGCTCGGACCACTGTCCGCCGTTCGCCTCGAGGTGCGCGCGCTGTTGGGCGACGAGCTCCTGCTGCGCGGGCGTCTTCGCGGTGAGCGTGGGCTGTCCCACGGGCTGCTGCTGCTCCGCGATGAAGGCGTCGCGCTCGGCGAGAGCGTCGCCCGCGTCGGGGGTCGCAGCCGAGCTCTCCTCCTGCGCGGACGCCGTCGGAGCCGGAGTCGGAGTCCCCTCCGAAGAGCCCGCATCACTCGCGGGCGTGCACCCCGCCAGGGCGACCACGCCCAGGACGGCCAGTGCGGCGAGGGTCGCGGTACGGGGACGGGCGGTGATCGACATGGTGCCTCCTCAGGGAGCGCTCAGGTTATCGTCCCCGCGGCGCCCCGCGGCGGGGCTTGCGCTCGGGGTCGAGCACGAGGAAGGACTGGTCAGTCGGTCGGCCAGGCGCCCGCGACCGCTTCGCGGACCTCGCCGAGCAGCTGCGGGAGTGCCTTCGTCTTCGCGATGATCGGGAAGAAGTTCGCGTCGGTCGCCCACCGGGGCACGACGTGCTGGTGCAGGTGCCCGTCGACGCCGGCGCCCGCGACCGCGCCCTGATTCATCCCGAGGTTGAAACCGTCGCACCGCGACACCTCGCGCAGCACGCGCATGGCCGTCTGCGTCAGCGCGCCGATCTCGGCCACCTCCTCAGCGGTCGCGAGGTCGTACGTCGGGATGTGCCGGTACGGGCACACCAGCAGGTGACCCGAGTTGTACGGGAAGAGGTTCAGCAGCACGTAGGCGGTGCGCCCCCGCGCGACGATGAGGCCGTCGGCATCCGACTTGCCGGGCGCCGCGCAGAAGGGGCACTCGTCGCGCAGCGGCTCGGGACCGGCCTGGATGTACGCCATCCGGTGCGGTGTCCACAGCCGCTGGAACTCGTCGGGCACCCCGGCCAGGCGCGCGGCGTCCTCGACAGGGCGCGGGGTGTCCGACGAGCCGGTCACGCGAGCTGTCCCGCAGCGTCCAGGTGCTCCGCCGTGTCGACGAGCGTGCGGTTCGCGATGGCCGCCAGGATGCGCTCGACGGCTTCGTCAACGGCGACGCTGTTGGTCTGCGATCCGTCGCGGAAGCGGAACGAGACCGTGCCTCCGGCGCGGTCCTGTTCGCCCGCGATGAGCTGCAGCGGAACCTTCTGCGTGGTGTGGGTGCGGATCTTCTTCTGCATCCGGTCATCCGAGCGGTCGAGCTCGGCACGGACGCCGGCCTTGCGCAGACGCGAGACGATCTCCTGCAGGTACGGCGCGTAGTCGTCGGCGACGGGGATGCCGACGACCTGCACGGGCGCGAGCCAGACCGGGAAGGCACCCGCGTAGTGCTCGAGCAGGATCGCGAAGAAGCGCTCGATCGACCCGAACAGGGCACGGTGGATCATCACCGGGCGGTGCTTCTCGCCGTCAGGGCCGGTGTACTCGAGTTCGAAACGCTCGGGCTGATTGAAATCGAGCTGGATGGTCGACATCTGCCAGGTGCGGCCGATCGCATCGCGGGCCTGCACCGAGATCTTCGGGCCGTAGAACGCCGCGCCGCCGGGATCCGGAACGAGCTCGAGACCCGACCCCTCGGCAACACGCCGGAGCGTCTCGGTCGCCTGCTGCCAGAGGGAGTCGTCGCCGATGAACTTCGGGTTGCCCTCCTCCTTCGTCGACAGCTCGAGGTAGAAGTCGTTGAGTCCGTAGTCGCGCAGAGTCTGCAGCACGAACTCGAGGCTCCGCACGAGCTCGTCCTCGACCTGGTCGGGGGTGACGTAGATGTGCGTGTCGTCCTGGGTCATGCCGCGCACGCGGGTGAGCCCGGACAGCGTGCCGCTCTTCTCGTAGCGGTAGACAGACCCGAACTCGCTGAGCCGCAGCGGCAGCTCGCGGTAGCTGCGTCCGCGCGAGCGGAAGATCAGGTTGTGGAACGGGCAGTTCATCGGCTTGAGGTAGTACTCCTGCCCCTGCCGCGTCACGTTGCCCTCGGCGTCGACGGTCTCATCGAGCTTCATGGGCGGGTACATGCCGTCGGCATACCACTGCAGGTGGCCGCTCGTCATGAACAGATCGCCCTTGGTGATGTGCGGCGTGTTCACGACCTCGTAGTCGTTCGCGAGCAGCTGCTCGCGCATGTAGCGCTCGATCTCGTAGCGGATGATGCCGCCCTTGGGGTGGAACACCGACAGGCCGGGGCCGATCTCGTCGGGGAACGAGAACAGGTCGAGCTCGACGCCGAGCTTGCGGTGATCGCGGCGGGCCGCCTCGGCCAGGCGCTCCTGGTACGCGCGCAGTTCGTCCTTCGACGGCCACGCGGTGCCGTAGATGCGCTGCAGCTGCGGGTTCTTCTCGCTGCCGCGCCAGTAGGCGGCCGCCACCCGGGTCAGATCCCAGCCGTTGCCGACCATGCGGGTGCCAGGCACGTGCGGTCCGCGGCAGAGGTCCTTCCAGGCGGTCTCCCCGTCGCGGGTGACGTTGTCGTAGATCGTCAGCTCACCGGCGCCGATCTCGGCTGACGCCCCCTCTGCCGCGTCAGCGCCCGACCCGGGGCCGCCGGCGAGGTCGACGAGCTCGAGCTTGAAGGGCTCGTCGGCGAGCTCGGCGCGCGCCTCGTCAGCGGTGACGACCCGGCGGACGAATCGCTGGTTCTCGCGGACGATGCGCTCCATCTCCTTCTTGATCGACTTGAGGTCCTCCGGAGTGAAGGGCTCATCGACGCCGAAGTCGTAGTAGAAGCCGTCCTCGATGGGCGGTCCGATCCCGAGGTTCGACTGCGGCCGGATGCGCTGCACGGCCTGGGCCAGCACGTGCGCCGTCGAGTGGCGGAGGATCGCGAGACCGTCGGGGCTCGATACGGTCACCGGCTCGACGGCATCCGTCTCGGCGACGACCGTCGCGAGGTCCTTCAGATCGCCGTTGACGCGCAGGGCGACGACGGAGCGGTCGGGGAAGAGGGCGAAGCCGTCGGCGGGGTACGACACGTCCGACGGGGAAACGACGTCAGTCAAGGGAACATCTCCAGATGGTTGGCTCGGATCAAGGCTACTCAGCTTCGGACGCTCGCCGCGTCCCGCCCGCTCAGGCCGAGAGCGTTCGGCCGGCGGCGACGAAGCGGGTGAGCACACGGGCTCCGATCCGGCGTTCCATGCGTCGATCCTACTCGTGAGCGTCGGCGGCTTCAGAGCGGGCCCCGAGGGCCCATGATGGATGCCGTGAAGCTCGCCATCGCCGGAGCCGCACTGCTGCTCGTGGCGGCGGGCGCGGTCGTCAGCGGCATCCTGCCCCCGAGCGAGCTCGTCAGGATCGTCGAGCGGGTCGCGCCGATCCTCGCCTTCGTGGTCGCCGTCACGATCGTGGCGGAGCTGGCGGCGAAGGCCGGCGTGTTCGACGTCGCAGCCGGCCGGCTCGCCCGCGCCTCCCGGGGCCGGACCATTGTGCTCTGGCTCCTCGTCGTGGCGCTCGCCGTCGTCGCCACGGCCTTCCTCTCGCTCGACACGACCGCGGTGCTGCTCACCCCGGTCGTCGTCGCCGTCGCACGCGCCAACGGACTGCCGCCGCTGCCCTTCGCCTTCACAACGGTGTGGCTCGCGAACACAGCTTCGCTTGTGCTTCCCGTGTCGAACCTGACCAACCTGCTGGCCCTCAGCCGGCTGCCCGAGGGCGGCCCCCTGGCGTTCCTCGCGCTGATGGGGCCGTCTGCAGCCGTCGCGATCCTCGTGACGGTCGCGCTGCTGTTCGCCGTCCATCGGCGCTCGCTCGTCGGCCGCTTCGAGCCCGCGCCTGTGCCGCGCGTCACCGACCGGATGCAGCTGGTCGTGGCATCCGTCGTCGTCCTCGCACTCATGCCGGCCCTCGTCAGCGGGCTGGAGCCGTGGATCCCGGCGACGGTCGCCGCGATTCTGCTCATCGGACTCTTCGCATGGCGATCGCCCCGCGGGCTCTCCGCGCGCCTCGTCCCGTGGCAGCTGCTCGTGTTCGCGGCGGGGCTGTTCACCGCCATGGCGGCGCTCGAGTCCCTCGGCTCCGCAGCGGTGGTGTCGCTGGTCGCCGGAGAGGCCGGCGGGCCGTTCGAGCTGTGGCGCATGGCGGGCACCGCCCTCGTCGCGGCGAACACCGTCGACAACCTGCCCGCGTACCTGCTGCTCGAGTCGGCGGCGGGAACCCCGGAGCGTCTCGGCGCGCTGCTCGTCGGTGTCAACGCGGGACCGCTCATCACCCCCTGGGCGTCGCTCGCGACGCTGCTCTGGCACGAGCGGCTGCACGCGGTGGGTGTCGACGTCCCCTGGCGGCGCTTCATCCTCTGGGGCCTCGTCGCCGCACCGCTCGTCGTCGGCTTGTCGGTCCTGCCGCTCGCGCTGCGCTGAGCCTCACCGCGCCCGGGCGTAACCGCCAGAGGTGTCGAGGCTCACGTCAGGGTGAGGTCGACCTGGATCTCACCCGCGAGACGCTCGAGGTCCGCCACGATGTCGGCGGCGTCGAACTCCGCGGGCAGGCGGACCACGAGAGTCGCCTCGAACAGCGTGCCGCCCGCCATCGGAGCGTCGAGGGTGCGGCTGGTCAGCGCGTCGATGCTCAGCGCGTGGGCGCCGATCGCGTCGCTCATCTCGCGCACGATTCCGGGACGGTCGTTGCCGAGCACCGTGAAACGCAGCACCTGCCCGCTCGCGACGACTGGCGTCAACGGCTGGTGTGTCGTGATGCGCAGTAAGCCGTCCAGACGCTCGAGCGCCTCGGTGAGGCCGGCCTCGCGGTCTGCGGGCACCTCCACCAGCACGATCCCCGCGAAGGCGCCGGCGAGCTCCGCGAGTTCGCTGCGCGCCCAGTTGCCGCCGTGCGCGGCGACGGTGTCGGCGAGTGTGCGGACGAGTCCCACCCGGTCGTCTCCGACGACGGTGAGCACGAGCTGAGTCATGGCGCCGAGCCTAACCGGCGGAGAACTCCGGCGCAGCGGAGACCCAGGTCACGGACCCGGAAACGACAAAACCCCCGGCAGAACCGGGGGCTTCTCGGTGCGCGATACTGGGATCGAACCAGTGACCTCTTCCGTGTCAGGGAAGCGCGCTACCGCTGCGCCAATCGCGCCTATACAGGCTGTTCAGTTATGAGGCGAGGTGGCGACGGGATTCGAACCCGTGTAAACGGCTTTGCAGGCCGGTGCCTAGCCGCTCGGCCACGCCACCGTGTGTGGTTCTGACCCACGTGCCGGATCACCCTGACGGGAGATCCTCGCACTCGAGCGGATGACGAGATTCGAACTCGCGACCCTCACCTTGGCAAGGTGATGCGCTACCACTGCGCTACATCCGCATTTCGTTCCGGATCGCTCCGGCACTTGTTAAACATTAGCCGACGATCGCACGAGTGCAAAACCGGCGTCGCCCCGCGCGTGTCTCGCCGCCGCGTTCGGGAACCGTCGCGGCATCCGGTATGCTCGTGTCTCGGCCCTCACGGGCCAGATGGGCGATTGGCGCAGTTGGTTAGCGCGCTTCCTTCACACGGAAGAGGTCGTGGGTTCGAGTCCCGCATCGCCCACCACCCTGCCCCGGCTCTCACAGCCGGGGCGTTTTTCGTTGGGCGTGCGCGCTGCCCTCGCCGAGCACGCACCAAGGCCGCGAGCCCGCACCGAACACCATGCGTCCTCGCGTCAGCGGTGCGCACTCGACGGCGGGTCAGACGGGGTCAGACGGCACCGGAGACGCCGAGGAGCGAGCCCACCGTGAACGTCGCGATCAGCGCGAGTGCCCCTCCGACGACGACCCGGATGACGGGGCGAAGCGGCGGACTGTCGCCGAGACGCGCGCTCAGGTAGCCGGTGAGAGCGAGAGCGACGAGGACCGCGACGAAAGTGACGGGAACCCGGATGCCGGCGGGCGGCAGGAGGATCGCGAGGAGCGGCAGCAGCGCGCCGATGGTGAAGGCGAGCGCACTCGCTCCGGCCGCCGCCGACGGACTGACGACCTCGTCCTCGGTCAGCCCCAGCTCGGCCTCGAGGTGCGCGGCGACCACATCGTGCTGGGTCAGTTCCTCCGCCACCCGTCGCGCGGTCTCGGGCGAGAGCCCGCGCTGCTCGTAGAGCCCCGCCAGCTCGATGAGCTCCGCCTCGGGGTCCTGGGCGAGCTCGCGGCGCTCCTTGGTGATCATCGCCCGCTGACTGTCGCTCTGGCTGCTGACCGAGACGTACTCGCCGAGCGCCATGGAGATCGCGCCGCCCACGAGGCCCGCGACGCCGGCGGCGAAGATCGGTGCGGCCTCCGTCGTCGCCCCCGCGACACCGACGACCAGGGCCGCGGTCGACACGATGCCGTCGTTCGCGCCGAGGACGCCCGCGCGCAACCAGTTGAGCCGCCCCGACATGGACGACGCGTGCGGCTCCCCCGGGTGCGCCCCCGGGGCCTCCGAGAACGATTCGCTCATGACGCCATGAAACCACCCGTGCGGCGATCACGGCAGGCCCCCATGCGCCGAGGACGCACCGTCTCCGCGAGAGCGCACGCTCCCCGGCACGTCCTCGCCGAGAGGGTGCGCTTTCGAGGCGCCGAGCCGGCGCGGGTCAGCGCGCGGCGCGCCAGCCGTAGCGCTGCGAGAGGGCTTGCGCGACCCGACCGTAGGTCGCGCGGTCGAGGGCGCCGGCCGTGCGGCGGATGCCGCTCGCGGGCACGAGGTAGATCTGGTCGACGTCGAGCCACGATGGTCGCCGCTCGCGGTCCCAGTCCCCCGTCCCGAGCGGGATGTGGTCGCGCTCGCCGTCGTGCGGCTTGCTCGTGAGCTTCATCGCCCAGCTGCGGCCACTGTCGGCGCGCGCGAGCACGAGGAGCGGGCGATCCTTGCCGCGCGCGGCATCCTCCGCATACGGAACCCACGCCCAGACGATCTCGCCGGGATCGGGTTGCCCGTCGGGCGTCGGCTCGTAAGCCAGACGCAGGCTGCGCGCATCGGGCAGCGCCACCTCGACGACGGATGCCGCGCCCGCGACCCCTCCGCCCGACGCGGACGGCATGTTGGGGCGAGCCGGCGTGACGGTCCCCGGCCGCGGACGCGCAGCGGCAGGCCGACCCGAGTCACCCGCCGTCCGACGCGGTCGCAGCAGGTCCCACACACGCGAAAGCACACCCATGCGCCCAAACCTACCCAGCTCGCGAGGCGCGCCACCCCGTCTCCCCCTCCGCTTCGCCTGGCAGCTCGCGCCGCTTCACCTCTCGCGAAGCGGCGCCGCCTGCCAACCGAGCGCCAACGAGAAACAGGGCGGGACACCGCGGATCACTCCGCGATGCCCCGCCCGGGTCAGAGCCGAGGTCTGATCAGACCTTCGCGTCCGAGAGGGTGTAGCCGACCTCGCCGTGCATGACCGTGTCGATGCCGGCGATCTCGTCCTCGTTCTTCACGCGGAAGCCGATGGTCTTCTCGATCGCGAAGCCGATGATGAAGGCCAGCACGAAGGAGTAGACGAGGACAGCGAGGGCCGCGATCGCCTGGACGATCAGCTGGCTGGCGTCGCCGCCCATGAACAGGCCCGTGCCGTTGGCGAAGAAGCCGAGGTAGAGCGTTCCGATGAGGCCGCCGACGAGGTGGATGCCCACGACGTCGAGCGAGTCGTCGAAGCCGAGCTTGTACTTCAGCTCGATCGCCAGGGCGCAGGCGGCACCGGCGATGAGGCCGAGCACGATCGCCCAGATGGGGTCCACCGAGGCGCACGCCGGGGTGATGGCGACGAGGCCCGCGACAGCGCCCGACGCGGCGCCGACGGAGGTGGGCTTGCCGTCCTTGATCTTCTCGACGAGCAGCCAGGCCAGGAGAGCTGCGGCGGGAGCGGCGATCGTGTTGATGAAGGCGAGCGCGGCGGTGCCGTCGGCAGCGAGCTCGGAGCCCGCGTTGAAGCCGAACCAGCCGAACCACAGCAGGCCGGCGCCGAGGAGCACGAACGGCGGGTTGTGGGGAACGTGGACGCCCTTCTGGAAGCCGACGCGCTTGCCGAGGACCAGGGCGAGGGCGAGAGCCGCAGCACCGGCGTTGATGTGCACCGCGGTACCACCGGCGAAGTCGATCGCTCCGACGCCGAAGACATCCTGCAGGCCCTTGGTGATCCAACCGCCGTATTCGAAGGAGCCGTCATCAGCGAGGCCGAAGTTGAAGACCCAGCTCGCGACGGGGAAGTAGACGATCGTCGCCCAGACGCCGGCGAACAGCATCCACGCACCGAACTTGGCGCGGTCGGCGATGGCGCCCGAGACGAGCGCGACGGTGAGGATCGCGAAGGTCGCCTGGAAGCACACGAAGGCCATCGGCGGGAAGTCGGCGTCGGCGGGCGTCTCGAGCAGGCTGCTCAGACCGATCGCGCTCCAGTCGATCGACCAGGGGGCGACGGTTCCCTCAGCGCCGGGGAAAGCGATGGCGTAGCCGAAGAGCACCCAGAGGACGCCGATGAGCCCGAGGGCGCCGAAGCTCATCATCATCATGCTGATGACGCTCTTGGCCTTGACGAGACCGCCGTAGAAGAACGCGAGTCCTGGCGTCATCAGCAGGACGAATGCGGCCGCGATGAGTATGAATGCGGTGTTGCCTTGATCCATCTCGAAGGGAACCTCTCTGCAGGGACGCAGGTGTAGCGTCGGGTCCCCTCAGTGTCGAGGCGCCCAGTTTCCCCCGACGGCGCAGTCGTGTTTCCGAACGGTTACGCTGCCGCTCCCCAGGTAAACATCAGGTTTCCTCGCGCCGCACGACTCCTGCACAGGCGCTCAGGAGTGGGTGAGAGCCACGAGGCGCGAGATGGCGCGCAGGTACTTCTTGCGGTATCCGCCGCCGAGCATCTCGTCGCCGAACACCTCGTCGAGCGGACGCCCCGTCGCGCGGATCGGGATCTGGGCGTCGTAGGCGCGGTCGACGAACGCGACGAAGCGCAGGGCGGCCGACTGGTCTGCCAACTGCGTCACGTCACGCAGGCCGATCGTAGCGATGTCATCGACGAGACGGATGTAGCGCGAGGGGTGGACGGTCGCGAGGTGCGCGATGACGTCGGCGAACGCGTCGTCCGAAACGAGTCCGGATGCCGCGGCCTCCGCGATCGTCGCCTCGTATTCATCGGGCGCGAGTGCGACGGCGTGCCCGTCGACGGCACGCTGCCGGTAGTCGATGCCGTCGATCCGGATCGTCTGGAAGCTCGCCGACATCGCGTGGATCTCGCGCAGGAAGTCCTGAGCGGCGAATCGCCCTTCGCCCAGCGCGTTCGGCGGCGTGTTAGAGGTCGCCGCGAGACGCGTGCCCGACGCGACGAGCTCGCCGAGGAGCCGCGTCATCACCATCGTGTCGCCCGGGTCGTCGAGCTCGAACTCGTCGATGCAGAGCAGATCGGCCCCGCGGAGGAGCTGCACGGTGTTCTGGTAGCCGACGGCCCCCACGAGCGCGGTGTACTCGATGAACGACCCGAAGTACTTCCGGCGTGCCGGCATCGCGTGATAGATCGCGGCGAGAAGGTGGGTCTTGCCAACGCCGAAGCCGCCGTCGAGATACACGCCGGGCTTCGTCTCGGGCACCTTCTTCGCACGGCGGAACAGTCCCCCGCGCGCCGCGGGGGCGCCGCCCCCGGCGAACGCCTCGAGGAGGTCCTTCGCCTCTTGCTGCGACGGGTACTGCGGGTCGGCCCGGTACGAATCGAAGGTCGCCGCGTCGAACTGCGGCGGCGGCACCAGGGCGGCGAGCATCTCGGTGCCGCTCACCTCGGGACGGCGGTCGCTGAGGCGCAGGATTCCGGCGGATGTGCTCGTCACGGATCAACCCTAACCGCGTGAAAGGATGACGCCGTGCGTGTGACCGAGATGCTTCCGGAAACCGGCGAAAGCGCCGATTCCGCGACGGATGACGGACGGGCGTGGCTCGAGCGGCGCTACCGGCGAGCGCCGGGCGCGTACGTCCGCCTGAACATGGTCACCACCCTCACCGGGTCGGCTTCCGGCGGCGACGGGACGAGCGACACCATCACGAGCCCGACCGACCGCAGCATCCTCGGCATCATCCGCCGGGATGCCGACGTCGTCGTCGTGGGCGCGGAGAGCGTCCGGGCCGAGGGCTACGTCGTCCCGCGCACCGCTGCCCTCGCGATCGTCTCGCGGTCGGGGCGTCTCGACGGCCACCGCCTGACCGAGGCCGAGGCCGGGCGCGTCGTCCTCGTCGTCCCCGACGGCGTCCACCCCGAGGCGCCCGCCGGCGTCACCGTCGTCACCGCTGGCCGCGGTCCCGATCTGTCCCCCGCCGACGTGCTGGCCGCCCTGTCGGCCCGCGGCTGGGAGCGCGTCGTCTGCGAGGGAGGTCCGACCCTCGCAGCGCAGTTCGTCGCCGCGGGCGTGGTCGACGAGATCTGTCTCACGGTCGCGCCACGGATCGGCCCCGTCCGACTTCCGGTCCTGCCGGTCGCCGACGACGCGCCGACCGCCGTCGCGGGTGCGCTGATGGATGCCGCCGGCTTCAGCTATCTGCGGCTGAGCGTCGGCGCTCGATCCACTCGCGGATGACCGAGGTCCAGCGCTCCGGATCGTAGTTCCACAGCTTCGTGTGACGGGCGATCCGGAACACCTCGAGCTCGACGAGATCGGGACGCGCCTCCGCCAGCTGATACGACGCGTCCGCGGGGACGAAGCCGTCGTCGTCGCTGTGCAGGATGAGGATCGGATGCCGCAGCTCGGCCGCACGCGCGACCACGTCGAGCCGGTCGAACGGTATCGGCGTGTTCAGCCCGACGACCCGCGAGCCCCACTCACTGTCCAGTGCCCGCACGGCCGTGCTCGCGACCGGCCCCGGGATGCGCAGCAGGTGCGCCTGGTAGTCGAGCACGATGCGCCAGTCGATCGCCGGCGATTCGAGCACGACTCCGGCGATGATGTCGCGATGGGCCGAGTTGAGTGCCACCTGGAGGGCGATCGCGCCGCCCATCGACCAGCCCATGAGGAAGATCCGGCGCGCGCCGCGGCGGCGGGCCGCTCCGATCGCGGCATCCACGTCGCGCCATTCGGTCGCGCCGAGCATGTACGTGCCCGAGCGACTGCGCGGCGCCTCGCCGTCGTTGCGATACGACACCAGCAGGGATGAGACACCGGCGGCGTGGAACACCGGCACCGCGCGGAGCGTCTCGGTCCGCGTCGTGCCACGTCCGTGGATCTGAATGACCCAGGTGTCGCTCGGCGCTCCGGTTTCGTCCGTGGCCGGGAAGAACCATGCCGGGCAGGGTCCGAGCGGGGACCCGACGAGCTCGGAGTGGTAAGGCAGGTGCAGCTCCGCGGGATCGGAGTAGTACCAGCCGCTGAACGCGGCAGCAGCCGACAGCCGGTCGTCGGTTCCGATCTGCGTGAGCAGCTTGCGCTTGACCGAACTCTCGTCCAGAGCCAGCACGGCACCGACCTTGACGTACGACGCGGTGCCCGTCGTGAACAGCCCGTATCGACCGGGGAGCTCGGTGTCTGGGGTGCGCGAGAGGGTGAGCGTCTGCGCGGCGACGTCGACGGCGAGCAGTTCCGTGTCGGGCACCCGCCCCGCGGGCGTCACGACTCTGCGAGCTACGCGCATCGACACGGTGCCGAGCGCCGCGAGCGAGATACCGAGGGCTCCGGCGAGCGCCGCGATCGTCGCCTTCGCGGCGGTGGCTGCTGCGGGAGATGCGCCCGCAGCCCCGGCGCGCCTGGAACCCATCATCGAGGCCTCACTCTAGTCTGTCGACGTGGCCGATTCCCGTCCTCCCGCCGACGCGACGGCATTCGTCGTCGCTCGCGATGCGGTGCTGGCGATGACGTTCCGCGACGACCTCGTGGTGCGCGAGATCCCCGCACCGACCGGGCTCGCGCCGGAAGCCCTCGCACTCGCCGGCGATGTGCGGCCCGAGGATCACGCCGTCGACTCCCCCTACGGCACCGGGCGCATCGTCATCCTCCACGACGACGACGACGAGCCCGACGCCTGGGGCGGTCCGTGGCGCATCGTCGCTTTCGCTCAGGCGCCGCTCGAACCCGAGATCGGAGTCGATCCGCTTCTCGCCGAGGTCGCCTGGTCATGGCTGATCGACGCTCTCGATCACCGCGACGCCTCGTTCCACTCGGTTTCGGGGACCGCGACGAAGACACTTTCGCGCGGCTTCGGGAGCCTTGCCGAGGAGGGCGACGGTGCGCAGATCGAGCTGCGCGCCTCGTGGACCCCCGTCGGAGACATCACCGCTCACATCGACGCCTGGGCGGAACTGACCTGCATGCTGGCCGGCCTTCCTCCGGGGTCGGAGGGCGTCGCCGTTTTCGGAGCACGCCGGGGGAACCGTGGCTGAATACACCGTCATCGCCGATGACGCCGGACTCGAACGCGCCGCGGAACTGCTCGCGGCCGGTGACGGCCCCGTCGCCGTCGACGTCGAACGGGCGTCGGGCTTCCGATACTCGCAACGCGCCTATCTCATCCAGGTCTTCCGCCGCGGCGCGGGCGTGCACCTGTTCGACCCGCCGGCGATCTCGACCTTCGCGCCCCTCCAGGCCGCCATCGGCGACGTCGAGTGGGTGCTGCACGCCGCGAGCCAAGACCTGCCTTCGCTGCGCGAGGCCGGCCTCGACCCGACATCGATCTTCGACACCGAGCTGGCCGCACGGCTACTGGGCCACGCCCGCGTCGGGCTCGGCGCCGTGGTCGAGGACACGCTGGGCATCGTCCTCGCGAAAGCGCACTCGGCCGCCGACTGGTCGACGCGCCCGCTGCCGCAATCGTGGCTCGAGTACGCCGCTCTCGACGTCGAGCACCTGATCGACGTCCGCGACGTGCTCGCCCGCGAGCTCGAGGCCCAGGGCAAGGTGGAGTTCGCGGCCCAGGAGTTCCAAGCCGTGCTCGACCGGCCGGTCAAACCGCCCCGCGAGGATCCGTGGCGCCGGCTCAGCGGCCTGCACACCATTCGCGGCCGGCGTGCCCTCGCCGTCGCTCGTGCGCTGTGGACCGCACGCGAGGAGTACGCCCGCGAGCAGGACATCGCTCCCGGCCGGCTCGTCCCCGACCGCGCGCTCGTCGCGGCGCTCGCCGCCGACCCGAAGACGAAGCAGGACCTGGCGAAGGTCAAGGACTTCACCGGCCGCGCGAGCCGCTCGCAGCTCGACCGCTGGTGGGCGGCCTTCGAGGCGGGCCGGGCCGAGCAGTCGCTGCCGCCGGACCGGCTGCCCGGCGACGGACTTCCGCCGGTGCGGGCCTGGGTCGACCGGAACCCTCCCGCCGACGCCCGCCTGAAGGCGGCGAAGCCACTCGTCGAGCAGCGTGCCGAGGAGCTGTCGATGCCGACGGAGAACCTGCTCACGCCCGAGCTCCTGCGCCGCGTGGCGTGGGCGCCGCCCGCCGAGATCTCCGCCGAGACGGTCGGCGCAGCACTCGCCGAGCTCGGCGCACGTCCGTGGCAGATTGAGCAGACCGCACAGGTGATCGCGCAAGCCTTTGTGGATTCCGTGAACGGGGATGCCGCGCCCTCCTCGAGCGGTTCGTAGGTTCGATCCAACCGATTTTCCCGGCCTCCCCGGCTCTCTAGGCTGGAGTCGATCCCATCTTCTGGAGGCAAAGTGGCCGAGATCTCGGACGTCTACTTCATCGACGGCATGCGTACCCCGTTCGGGCGCGCCGGCGAGAAGGGCATGTACTGGAACACCCGAGCGGACGACCTCGTCGTCAAAGCGATCCGGGGCGTGATCGAACGCAACCCCGATGTGCCGCTCGACCGGATCGATGACGTGGCGATCGCCGCGACGACGCAGCAGGGCGATCAGGGCCTGACCCTCGGCCGCACTGCGGCGATCCTCGCCGGCCTTCCGCAGAGTGTGCCGGGCTTCGCCATCGACCGCATGTGCGCAGGCGCGATGACCAGCGTCACCACGATGGCCGGGTCGATCGGCATCGGCATGTACGACCTCGCCCTCGCGGGCGGCGTCGAGCACATGGGCCGCCACCCGCTCGGCGGCGGAGACACCGACCCGAATCCCCGATTCCTCACCGAGAAGCTCGTCAGCGCAGATGCCCTGAACATGGGCATCACCGCCGAGCGCCTGCACGACCGCTTCCCAGTGCTCACGAAGGAGCGCGCCGACCGGTTCGGCATGCGCAGCCAGCAGAAGGCGCAGGCCGCGTACGACGCCGGCAAGCTTCAGCCCGACCTCGTTCCCGTCGCGGTGAAGTCCGCGGACGGCGCGTGGGGCCTCGCGACCGAGGATGAGGGGCGCCGGCCCGAGACCACCATGGAGGGCCTCGCGCAGCTGAAGACCCCCTTCCGGCCGCACGGCCGCGTCACCGCAGGCACTTCGTCGCCCCTCACCGATGGCGCGACCATCAGCCTCCTCGCCGGCTCGCGCGCGGTGAAGGAGCTCGGGCTCACCCCGAAGATGCGGATGGTCTCGTTCGGCTTCGCCGGCGTCCAGCCCGAGGTGATGGGCATCGGCCCCATCCCCTCGACCGAGAAGGCGCTCGCCAAGGCCGGCCTGACGATCGACGACATCGGGCTCTTCGAGCTCAACGAGGCGTTCGCGGTGCAGGTGCTCTCGCTGCTCGACCACTTCGGCATCGACGACGACGATCCGCGCGTCAACCCGTGGGGCGGCGCCATCGCGGTCGGTCACCCCCTGGCGGCATCCGGTGTGCGTCTGATGATCCAGCTCGCCGCGCAGTTCGCCGAGCGCCCCGACGTCCGCTACGGCCTCACCGCGATGTGCGTGGGCCTCGGCCAGGGCGGATCCGTGATCTGGGAGAACCCGCACTACACCGGCAAGAAGAAGACCGCGAAGAAGTGAGGCGCGCCGACATGACCTACGACGACATCGACTTCTCCCCCCTCGACGCCCTCACCGGTGACGAGGTCGTCACGCATTCGCTGCTGCGCGATGTCCGGCTCGCCTCGGGGCGCACGCTGGCGCTCATCACCCTCGACAACGGACGAGACCACACCCGGCCGAACACGCTCGGTCCGGCGACGCTCGCCGAGCTGGGCGGCGTGCTCGAGACGCTCGCCGCCCGCGCGGCGGCCGGGGAGATCGACGCCGTCGGCATCACCGGCAAGCAGTACATCCTCGCCGCGGGCGCCGACCTCTCCGATGTCTCACGGTTGCCCTCGAAGGAGATCGCTAAGCTCGTCGCGCAGCGCGGACACCAGGTGCTCGGGCGTCTGTCGCAGCTCGGCGTCCCCTCCTTCGCTTTCGTGAACGGCCTCGCCCTCGGCGGCGGTCTCGAGATCGCGCTCAACAGCACGTACCGCACCGTGGACGCCTCCGCCGCGGCGATCGCGCTGCCCGAGGTCTTCCTCGGGCTCATCCCGGGCTGGGGAGGCGCCTACCTGCTGCCGAACCTCATCGGGATCGAGAACGCGCTCGAAGTGGTCATCAGCAATCCGCTCAAGCAGAACCGCGTGCTCAAGCCGCAGCAGGCGCACGACCTGGGCATCATGGACGCGATCTTCCCCGCGGTGAGCTACCTCGAGGACTCGCTCGCCTGGGCCGACCGCGTGCTGTCGGGCGCCGTCTCGGTCACGCGCAAGAACGAGCCCGGCAAGCTCGAGCGTCTGACCAAGTGGCCGATCGCCGTCAAGGTTGCCCGCGGCATGCTCGAGTCGAAGATCGGCACCGTCCCGAAGGCTCCCTACCTGGCCCTCGAGCTGCTCGAGAAGGCCCGCGGCGGCTCACGCGACGAAGGCTTCGCCCGCGAGGACGACGCTCTGGCCGAACTGATCTCGGGTGACCAGTTCGCCGCGTCGATGTACGCCTTCGACCTGGTGCAGAAGCGCGCGAAGCGGCCGGTCGGCGCTCCCGACAAGGCGCTGGCGAAGAAGGTGACGAAGGTCGGCGTCATCGGCGCGGGCCTCATGGCCAGCCAGTTCGCGCTGCTGTTCGTCCGCAAGCTCCAGGTGCCCGTGCTCATCACGGACCTCGATCAGGCGCGCGTCGACAAGGGGCTCGCCTACATCCGTGACGAGATCGGCAAGCTCGAGGCGAAGGGCCGCATCGATTCCGACACGGCGGGCAAGCTCCGCTCGCTCGTGCACGGCACGGTCGACAAGAGCGAGTACGCCGACTGCGGCTTCGTCATCGAGGCGGTGTTCGAGGAGGTCGGGGTCAAGCAGCAGGTCTTCGGCGAGATCGAGAAGATCATCGCCGACGACGCGATCCTCGCGACGAACACCTCGTCGCTGTCCGTGGCGGAGATCGGCGCGAAGCTCGCCCACCCCGAGCGTCTCGTCGGCTTCCACTTCTTCAACCCCGTCGCGGTCATGCCGCTGATCGAGGTCGTGAAGACATCGCAGACGACGGATGCTGCCCTGTCGACCGCGTTCGTCGTCGCGAAGGGCCTCGGCAAGAACGCCGTCCTGACGGCCGACGCGCCCGGCTTCGTCGTGAACCGACTGCTGGCGAAAGTCATGGGCGAGGCGGCGCGTGCCGTCTACGAGGGCACGCCGGTCGCCGATGTCGAGAAGGCCTTCGCGCCGCTGGGGCTGCCGATGGGGCCCTTCCAGCTCATCGACCTCGTCGGCTGGAAGGTCGCCGCACACGTGCAGGACACGATGACCTCGGCGTTCCCCGACCGCTTCTATGCGAACGAGAACTTCCACCAGCTCGCGGAACTGCCCGAGGTCGTCGAGAAGGACAAGGGAGGACGGGTCACCGGCTTCACCAAGGCCGCGGAGAAGATCGCGAAGAAGGCGACGGGTTCGTCGCCGGTCGCGGCCGACACGATCCTCCAGCGCGTTCAGGACGGCCTGGCGCAGGAGATCAAGCTCATGCTCGACGAGGGCGTCGTTCCCGAGGTCCAGGACATCGACCTGTGTCTCATCCTGGGCGCCGGCTGGCCGTTCATCGACGGCGGTGCTTCGCCCTACCTCGATCGGGAGGGCGCATCGGAGCGGGCGTTCGGCGACACGTTCCACCACCCGCCCATCCGCGGGATCGCGAACCGCTGACAGCCAGCGCTGCACCGCCGACGAGGACCCCGTGGCATGAAGCCCCGGGGTCCTCCTCGCGTCACGCCGGTCGGCCCTGCGCGCTCTGCACGCGCAGGTCGCGCTCGCGGACATCGCGCTGCTCGATCACGATGCGACGCAACGCGGCCGGCGCCCCGGGGTTCGAGTCCAGCCACGTCGTCGCCGCCGTCAGGTCAGCCGTCGCCGGGAACAGACCGCGCACGAGGCGGCGCGCGATCTCGATACTCCGGGTCTCCCACACTCGGCCGATGCGCGAGAAATAGTCCCCGTCGAGGGCCGCGATGAGATCGCGTCGCCCTCCGGCGCGGACACCGGCGATCGTGGCGTCGAGCTCGTCGTTCGACAGGGTCTCATCCGTCCACGCCGCGACCCACGCGGCCTCGCGCACCGGCGCCTCGGGCAGCGCCGCTCGGGCGGCGCGGTAGGCTCGCCTCCCCTTCGCGGTATCGTCGCGGACCAGCTCGGCGTCGATCTCGGCGGCGCTGGCCTGGCCCGTCGAGGCGAGCGCGAACAGCCAGCTCCATCGCAGGTCCGCATCGAGCACGAGACCGTCGGGGAGCTGCCCTTCGCCGGCGAGCAGCTGGCGCAACGACGCCGCACGCCCCGCATCCACCGCGGCGGCAGCGCCCAGGGCGCGCGCCCAGACGAGCTGGGCGTCCGTCCCGGGGCGGGCTTCGTGCAACGACCGCCAGACGGTCTCCAGCCAGGCCGCGGCGAGCGACTCGCGCTGTGCGGGAGCGGCGTAGTGGGCGATCGCGTAGTCGGCATGCGCGACCGCGTCGGTGAGGAGGCCGATGTGGGTCTCGGCCGCGGCGTGCACTCCGACGATCTCGAGGTAGCGTGCCACATCGAGGCGACCGTCGCGAACCGCGTTCCAGAGCGCGGCCCACGCCACCGATCGGGCGAGCGGATCGCCGATCGTCGAGAGCGAGCGCTCGAGCGCTGCCGTCGTGTCACCGTCGAGGCGCACCTTGGCATAGGTGCGGTCGTCGTCGTTCGGGATGATCACGCCCGCGGCATCCCCGGGCAGCGGCGTCCGGGCGTCGACGAGATCGAGCTCGACCCCGCCCTCTCGGCGGAGCGCCCCCTCCGACGCCGCGTACCGTCCGATCGTCACGCGGTGGGGTCGGGGATCGGTCTGGACGATCGTGACGCCGTCCGATCCATCGCGCTCGACCGACAGATCCGACATCCCGGTGGTCTCGAGCCAGGCGCGACTCCACGCCCGCAGGTCGCGCCCGGACGTGTGCTCCAGGGCGTCCAGCAGATCACCGAGCGTGGTGTTCCCGAAGGCGTTGTCGGCGAAGTACTTGCGCGCGCCGGCGAAGAACGCCTCCTCCCCCACGTACGCGACGAGCTGCTTGAGCACGGACGCTCCCTTGGCGTACGTGATCCCGTCGAAGTTGAGCTTGGCCGCCTGCAGGTCGGGGATGTCGGCCACGATCGGATGCGTGGTCGGAAGCTGGTCCTGCTCGTAGGCCCACCCCTTCCGCCGGCTCGCGAAGCTCACCCAGGCATCCGGATAGAGCCCGGTCACGACAGACGCATGCGAGCCCATGAAGTCCGCGAAGGACTCCTTGAGCCACAGGTCGTCCCACCACCGCATGGTCACGAGGTCGCCGAACCACATGTGCGCCATCTCGTGAAGGATCGTGTTGGCGCGGGCCTCGCGCTGCGCGGCGGTCGCGGCCCCGCGGAAGACGTACGCCTCGGTGAATGTGACGAGACCGGGGTTCTCCATCGCACCGAGGTTGTACTCGGGCACGAAGATCTGGTCGTACTTGCCCCACGGATAGCCGAGTCCGAACGCCTCACCGAAGTACGCGAGCCCACGGCGGGTGATGTCGATGATCTCCTCGGCGTCGAGGTACGGCGCCAGCGAGGCACGGCACAGGACGCCCAGGTCGACCGGCCCCTCGGGTCCGTCCCAGACCGCGCTGACGCGGTGGTAAGGGCCCGCTGCGACGGCGGTGATGTAACTGGAGATCGGAAGGGTCTCAGCGAAGGTGACCTCGGTGCCGCCGCCGAGGTCCCGGCGGTCGGTCTCCGCACCGTTGGACAGCACCCGCCAGCCCTCCGGCGCCGTGACCCGCATCCGCCAGCGTGCCTTCAGGTCCGGCTGCTCGAAACACGGGTAGACGCGTCGCGCGTCCGCGGGCTCGTACTGCGTGTACAGATAGACGGCGCCGTCGACCGGGTCGACGAAGCGGTGAAGGCCCTCGCCCGAGCGGCTGTAGACGCCGCGCGCCGCGATCGAGACGGTGTTGTGCTCCGAGAGGTCGCGGATGCGGATGCGCGCGCCGTCCCATTCCACCGGCCGGCTCTCGCCGTTCACGATGACCGCATCGACGCTCGAACCGAGGAAGTCGACCCAGGTCTCACCGCCGACGCGCGCATCGAACGACAGGATCGCGCGGGTGCTGAACGTGGTCTCCTCGGCGCGCGTGGCGTCACGGACGTCGAGGGAGACATCGATGGTGTGGAGCCGGACCTCGGCTGCACGATGCTGAGCGTCGGTACGGGTGAGGTTGTGGCCGGTCATCCCTCCATGCTTCCACGGGAGCGGGGACGCCGGTGGCCGGGGCTTCCTGCACGCTAGTATCTGAACATGTTCAGCACCCCGGAGCCGACCGGATCGAAGCGCGACCGCACGCGTGCCCTGATCGTCGAGACGGCGCTGCGTTCGTTTCGCGAACGCGGCTACGACGCGACTACCATCCGCCGCATCGCGTCGGAGGCCGGCGTGTCGGTCGGGACGACGAACTACCACTTCGCGTCGAAGAACGAGCTCGTGCAGGAGTTCTACCTGCAGGTGCAGCAGGCTCACCGCGCGGCTGCCCTGCCCCGACTCGAGTCGGAGCGCGACCTCAAGGACCGGCTCGCGATCGTCTTCCGCACGGGCCTCGATCAACTGACGCCGACGCATGGCCATGCGCCCGAGTTCCTGACGGCCGCCGTCTCGCCGCGATCGTCGATCAACCCGCTGTCGCCCGAGTCGAATGCCTCGCTCGCGATCGTGGAGGATCTGTTCCGCACCGCCGTCGACGGTGCCGACCACAAGCTTCCGAAGGACATCGCCGCGGCGCTGCCCGGCGCGCTCGTTCTCGCGCATCTGCTGCTTGCGATGTACTGGGTCTACGACGAGTCCGAGCATCAGGCGAAGACGCGGCGCTTGCTCGACAAGGGCCTGGCACTGCTCGCGATGGCGCTCCCGCTGGCTCGCCTCCCGATGCTGCGACGGCCGCTGCGGGAACTTCTCGACCTCATCGCCGAGGCCCGCTCGTGACGGTCGCCGACCATCGACCGGAGTCCCCGAGGACGACACCAGAACCGTTCGCGTTCACCCGTTCGGAGTTCCTGCGCGGCGCTGCGCGAGCATGGTTCTGGACCGCGATGCTCCTGATCGCCGTCTGGGCGATCAGCACGGGCGGCATCGGCGTCGTGTCAGCTCTCTTCATCCTGCCCGCGTCTGTCTTCGCCCTCGCTATCGGGGCACCCGGTGCGTACGTGCTCGGAAGATGGCTGAGGCGATCACCGCACGTCCCGGTTCACCTCGCGGCGTTCGCCGGGTACGGTGCACTCCTCAGCGTCGTGGTCACCGCCATCTACGCTCTCATCGTGACGGCTCCGACCACGGAACTCGCGGCACTCCTGGACTCTTCATGGCTTCTGATCGTGAACACCCCGGTGACGGCCGTCGGGCTCGCAGGCGCGTGGTTCGTCACCGCGAAACACGCTCGGCAGGCCGACGCCGGGGTGGTCGTCGCACCCGCGCATGACGAGGACCCGGACGC
Organism: Microbacterium sp. H37-C3; assembly: GCF_027157935.1. NCBI lineage: Bacteria > Bacillati > Actinomycetota > Actinomycetes > Micrococcales > Microbacteriaceae > Microbacterium > Microbacterium sp. H37-C3. The sequence continues at coordinate 679,179 of NZ_JAPVLR010000001.1, forward strand.
CGCCACCGGGGATGCCCTCGACGAGCGCTACCGCATCATCTCCCCCGACCGGCGACGACGTCAGCGGCCGCGAGGCTGAGGCTCGCCGTCGCTCGCACCCGCGCGGCCCGGCGCGTCGGCGGCATCCGACCAGTCCGTCGCGGCATCCGCGCTTGGCCGGGCGATCGGGATGCGGGTGCCGAGGACCTGCGCGACGACGTCGTGCGCGATCTTCGCGGCCGTCAGACCCGCGTCGTCGAGGATCTCGTCGCGCTCCGCGTGATCAATGAACTCGTCGGGCAGTCCGAGCTCGTCGACGGCCGTGTCGATGCCGGCCTCGCGAAGAACCTGGCGGATGCGTGTGCCGATACCACCGACACGGATCCCGTCCTCGATGGTGATGACCAGCCGGTGTCCAGCCGCGAGGTCCACGACCGAGCGAGCGACCGGGACCACCCAGCGAGGATCGATGACGGTCGCGCCGATTCCCTGTGCTCGCAGGCGCTCGGCGACCTCGATGCCCAGGCGCGCCATCGGGCCGATCCCGACGATGAGCACGTCGTCGGACTCGCCCCGCACGAGCACGTCGGTCCCGTCGTCCAGACGCTCGACGGCCGGCAGCTCGTCGCCGACCGAGCCCTTCGGGTACCGGACGACCGTGGGCGCATCCTCGATCTCGACCGCCTCGCGGAACACCTCGCGGAGACGCTCGGCGTCCCGCGGCGCCGCGATGCGAACGCCGGGCACGAGCTGGAGCATCGCGAGGTCCCAGATGCCGTGATGGCTGGGTCCGTCGGGACCGGTCACGCCCGCCCGGTCGAGGACGAACGTCACACCGGCGCGGTGCAGCGCGACATCCATCATCATCTGGTCGAACGCGCGGTTCATGAACGTCGCGTAGATCGCGACGACCGGATGCAGGCCGCCGAAGGCGAGGCCGGCGGATGCCGCGACGGCGTGCTGCTCCGCGATGCCGACGTCCAGGACACGGTCGGGGAACCGCTGCGCGAAGGGCAGCAGCCCGGTCGGACGCAGCATCGCCGCAGTGATCGCGACGACATCGCCGCGGCGCTCCCCCGCAGACACGAGCTCCTCGGCGAACACGTCGGTCCAGGTCGTCTTGCCACTGGAGGAGACCGGCTGGCCCGTCGCAGGGTCGATCTTCCCCACGGCATGGAACTGGTCGGCTTCGTCGAGTCGGGCGGGCGCGTAGCCGCGGCCCTTCTCGGTGATCGCGTGCACGATGACCGGAGCACCGTACGACTTCGCGAGGCGCAGGGTCTCGATCATGGCCTCGAGGTCGTGGCCGTCGACGGGTCCGAGGTACTTGATATCGAGATTCGAGTACAGGGCCTCATTGTTCACGAACCGGGACAAGAATCCGTGAGTCCCACCGCGGAGTCCACGGTAGACGGCCCGCGCCGCCGGCCCGAGGCGGCCGAAGAGCGACGCTGAGCCTTCGTGCAACGACCGGTAGCCCTCGGTGGTGCGCACCTTGTTCAGGAAACGCGCCATGCCGCCGATCGTCGGCGCGTACGAACGGCCGTTGTCGTTGACGACGATGACCAGGTTGCGATCGTTGTCGTCGGAGATGTTGTTGAGCGCCTCCCACGTCATCCCGCCGGTCAGCGAGCCATCGCCGACCACGGTGACGACATGGCGGTCGGTGCGACCGGTGCGGGCGAAGGCCCGCGAGATGCCGTCGGCCCAGCTGAGCGAGCTCGACGCGTGCGACGACTCGACGACGTCGTGCTCGCTCTCGCTGCGCTGCGGGTAGCCCGCCAAGCCGCCGCGCGAACGCAGCCGCGAGAAGTCCTGGCGGCCCGTGATCAGCTTGTGCACGTAGGACTGATGCCCGGTGTCGAAGACCACCGGGTCGTTCGGAGAGTCGAAGACCCGATGGATCGCGAGGGTGAGCTCGACGACTCCGAGGTTGGGCCCGAGGTGTCCGCCGCTGCGCGCGACGTTCTCGACGAGGAACGAGCGGATCTCACCGGCGAGCGTCTCGAGCTGAGCGATCGAGAGGGCGTCGAGATCGCGCGGGTGCGAGATCGAGGAGAGCAACGACATCGAGCTCCTCCTTCCATCGGGTGCCGGTAAGTCTAATCAGCGGGATGCACGAGAGGCCGGAGCTGGACGCTCCGGCCTCTCGTGGACTACTGCAGCTCCGCGTCTCAGACGAGCGAGCGCAGCACGTACTGCAGGATGCCGCCGTTGCGGTAGTAGTCGGCCTCACCGGGGGTGTCGATGCGCACGATCGCGTCGAACTCGACCGTCTGCTTGCCCTCGGGCGAGAACTCGCTCGGCTCGGCGACGACCTTCACCGTCTTCGGAGTGACGCCTTCATTCAGCTGCTCCAGGCCCGTGATCGAGATGATCTCGGTGCCGTCGAGTCCCAGCGACCTCCAGCTCTCGCCGGCGGGGAACTGCAGCGGGACGACGCCCATGCCGATCAGGTTCGAGCGGTGGATGCGCTCGAAGCTCTCGGTGATGACCGCCTTCACGCCGAGCAGGTTAGTGCCCTTCGCCGCCCAGTCGCGCGACGAGCCCGAGCCGTACTCCTTGCCACCGAAGATGACGAGCGGCGTACCCTGCGCCTGGTAGTTCTGGCTCGCGTCGTAGATGAACGACTGCGGGCCGCCCTCCTGGGTGAAGTCGCGCGTGTAGCCACCCTCGACGACCTTGCCGTCGTTGACCGCTGCCGTGAGCTCGTTCTTCAGACGGATGTTGGCGAAGGTTCCGCGGATCATGACCTCGTGGTTGCCACGGCGCGAGCCGTAGGAGTTGAAGTCCTTCTGCGCGACGCCGTGCTCGGTGAGGTACTGCGCGGCCGGGGTGCCGGCCTTGATGTTTCCGGCCGGGCTGATGTGATCGGTGGTGACCGAGTCGCCCAGCGTCGCCATGACGCGCGCGCCGGTGATGTCGGCGACCGGGGTCAGCTCCATCTGCATACCGTCGAAGTACGGCGCCTTGCGGACGTAGGTCGAGTCCTCGTCCCACTCGAACACCGGGCCGGTCGGCGTGGGCAGGTTCTTCCAGCGCTCGTCACCGTCGAACACGGTGGCGTACTGCTTGATGAACTGCTCACGAGAGATCGACGAGTCGATGATCTCCTGGACCTCATCGGGAGCGGGCCAGATGTCCTTGAGGAAGACGTCGTTGCCGTCCGAGTCCTTGCCGAGCGCATCGGTCTCGAAGTCGAAGTTCATCGACCCGGCCAGCGCATAGGCCACGACCAGCGGCGGCGAAGCCAGGTAGTTCATCTTGACGTCGGGGCTGATGCGGCCTTCGAAGTTGCGGTTGCCCGAGAGCACCGCGGTGACCGCGAGGTCGTTCTCGTTGATCGCGGCCGAGACCTCTTCGATCAGCGGGCCGGAGTTTCCGATGCAGATCGTGCAGCCGTAGCCGACGGTGTAGAAGCCGAGGTTCTCGAGGTCCTTGTCAAGGCCGGACTTCTCGTAGTAGTCGGTGACAACCTTCGAGCCGGGGCCGAGCGTCGTCTTGACCCACGGCTTGCGCGTGAGGCCGCGCTCCGAGGCCTTGCGCGCCAGCAGACCTGCGGCGATCATGACCGACGGGTTCGACGTGTTGGTGCACGACGTGATGGCCGCAAGCGTCACTGCGCCGTTGTCGAGCATGTAGCTCTCGCCCGACGGCTGCGTGACCTTCACCGGGTTGGATGCCGCATGGCGTGCGCCGCTCGAGAGCAGACCCGCGTGCGCGTGGTCGTGCTGGTGCGAGACGGTGTCGTCGGAGTGGGTCTCGTGCTCGACGCCCGGGGCGTTGCCCGGGTCGGACGCCGGGAAGGTGCCCTCGACCTCGACGGCCTCGTCGGCGGCCGTCGCGTAGTTGAGGATGTCCTTCGCGAACTGCTCCTTCGACTCCGACAGGAGGATGCGGTCCTGCGGGCGCTTCGGGCCGGCGATCGACGGGACGACCGTCGAGAGGTCGAGCTCCATGTACTCGCTGTAGCTCGGCTCGTTCGCGGGGTCGTGCCAGAGCGACTGCTCCTTCGCGTACGCCTCGACGAGGGCGACGGTCTGCTCGTCGCGGCCGGTCAGGCGCAGGTAGTCGAGCGTGACGTCGTCGATGGGGAACATCGCGGCGGTCGACCCGAACTCGGGGCTCATGTTGCCGATCGTGGCGCGGTTCGCGAGCGGGACGGACCCGACGCCGGCGCCGTAGAACTCGACGAACTTGCCGACCACGCCGTGCTTGCGCAGCATGTCAGTGATCGTCAGCACGACGTCGGTCGCGGTGACGCCCGCGGGGATCTCGCCGGTGAGCTTGAAGCCCACAACGCGCGGGATGAGCATCGACACGGGCTGACCCAGCATCGCGGCCTCGGCCTCGATGCCGCCGACACCCCAGCCCAGGACACCGAGGCCGTTGACCATCGTGGTGTGCGAGTCGGTGCCGACACAGGTGTCGGGGTACGCACGGAGCACACCGTCGACGTTGCGGTCGTAGATGACCTTCGCGAGGTGCTCGATGTTCACCTGGTGGACGATGCCGGTGCCCGGGGGGACGACCTTGAAGTCGTCGAACGCGCCCTGACCCCAACGGAGGAACTGGTAACGCTCGCCGTTGCGCTCGTACTCGATCTCGACGTTGCGCTCGAGGGCGTTCTCGCTGCCGAAGAGATCGGCGATGACCGAGTGGTCGATGACCATCTCGGCGGGCGAGAGCGGGTTGATGCGGTTGGGGTCACCGCCGAGCGCGGTCACCGCCTCGCGCATCGTGGCGAGATCGACGATGCAGGGCACGCCCGTGAAGTCCTGCATCACGACGCGGGCCGGGGTGAACTGGATCTCGGTGTCGGGCTCTGCCGAGGCGTCCCACGAACCCAGCGCGCGGATCTGCTCCTGCGTCACGTTCGCGCCGTCCTCGGTGCGCAGGAGGTTCTCGAGCAGCACCTTGAGGCTGAAGGGAAGACGGTCGTAACCCTCGACCGTGTCGATCCGGAAGATCTCGTAGTCGGTGCTGCCGACCGTCAGGGTGCTCTTGGCTCCGAAGCTGTCAACAGTGGACACGTCTGCTCTCCTTCATCGGCGGGCCGCGCGCTCGCGCGCACTGTCCCATCATCCCCTCGCCGCACCGGTCGATCTAGTGAGGCGACCCTTAGTCGGATCGGGGGAAATTTATCTTGACGTCAAGATAAATGTATCACTCGGCGGGCCGCTTATAGAGCGCCCGCACGGCGAGCCAGGTGACGGCCGCGAGCGGGGCGAACAGCGGCAGGCCCATGACGAGCTTCAGGGTTCCGAGGGCGGCGACTTCGTCGGCGAAGTACAGCGGCAGTTGCACGGCGAGCCTGAGGTAGAAGAGCCCCGCCCAGGCGATCGCGAGCCAGAAGTAGACGCGACGCTTGCGCTTGTCACGCCTCCAGGCGACGCCCTCGTTCATGAGGAATCCGGCGGCGAGCCCGATGAGCGACCATCCGATGAGGGCCGAGACCAGGAAGGCGGTCCCGTAAGCCGCATTGGTGATCAGACCCGGGATGAAGTTGTCCTGCCCCCGCCCCGTCCACAGCGCCAGCCCCGCGGCCGCAGCGGTCGCGATGAGACCTCCGAATGCGGCTCCTGCCGGGCCGCGCTGGATGAGGCGCAGCAGCGTAAACACCGCGGCGACGCCGACCGACAGTCCGAGCGACAGCCAGAGATTCGCCTCACGGGTCTGCGGGTCCGTCGTGAGCGTGAACACGACGATGAAGACCAAGCCGGGGAGGACGGCCTCGACGATGCCGCGGAAACCGCCCATCGCGCGCCAGACGACGCCCCCGGTCGAAGCCTCGGTGTCGGGATCGAAACCGGCCTTGCGCGCAGCCTCGCCGAGCGCGGCTCCGAGAACGCCCGAGGTCGAGGCCGCCGGCTCGGGCGGGGTCAGATCGGCGGGGCGCTCGGTCGCGGCCTCGCGCCGTTCGTCAGCGCTCACGCCGAGCCGGGGGTCGCCGGCATCTTGAGCGGGATGAGGTCACGCGGCGGCATCGGCGATCCGCCGCGGACGACCACGAGCGACCGGAAGAGATCCTCGACCTGCGCAGCCGCGTCGACGTCATTGGTCGCCGCACCGCCGATGACGCCTCGGAGGAACCACCGCGGCCCGTCGACGCCGACGAAACGTGCGAGACGCTTTCCGCTGCCCTCCGCCCCGGCCATCACGGGGACCTCGGCGAGCAGCTCCGGGCCGAGCGGGCCTTCGCGCTCCTCGACGCGACCGCCCTGCTGGCGCACCTGCTGGCGGATCTGCTCGCGCGTCTCCTCCCAGAGCCCCGTCGAACGGGGCGCTGCGAACGGTTGGACCTGAAGCGTCGAACCGGCGTAGTCGAGACCGACCGCGACAATGCGCTTCGTCTGTTCCTCGACCTCGAGACGCAGGTTCAGCCCCTCGCGCGGCAGCACCTTGATACCGCCGAGATCGATGTACGGACGAACCGGGTTGGCCTCGGACTCGTCGAAGGGGCCTGCCGTGGCCCGGTCGGCGGGTGCCGACTTCGCGTCGTCGCTCATGCGGGTACTCCTGTCTGCTGCTGATAGCCGGTCGAGCCGAAACCGCCCTCACCGCGAACGCTCTCGGGCAGGGTGTCGACGGGGATGAAGCGGGCCGGGGTGACGGGCATGACGATCAGTTGGGCGATGCGGTCGCCGGGCGCGATGTCGTACGGCTCCGCGGTGTCGGTGTTCAGGAGCGTGACCTTGATCTCTCCGCGGTACCCGGCGTCGACCGTTCCCGGCGAGTTGACCACGGTGATCCCGTGCTTCGCCGCGAGCCCGCTGCGCGGCACGACGAAGGCGGCGAAGCCGTCCGGCAGGGCGATTCGGACACCGGTCCCCACGAGCGCGCGCTGCCCGGGCTCGAGACGCAGCTGCTCGACGGACACGAGATCTGCTCCGGCATCTCCGGGATGGGCGTAAACGGGAACGTCGGCGGCGATAATGGGGACGTCCACGGATTCGGTCACCCCACGAGGCTAATGCACAGTTCCGCCCCCGCCACCTCGCCCGCCACACGCTACCGCGAGCGCCTGAGCCCATCCCTGTGGGCTCTGGTGAGCGCCGCCGTCTGCGGGCCGATGGTCGCTCTCGTGCTCGCCCCGCTCGACTCGGTGGTCGGGCTCATCGCTGGCATCGCCGTGGGAGCCCTCGTCGTGGCGGGACTCATCGCCCTCTCGCCGGTGATCGAAGTCACCGGCGAGCGGCTCCGAGTCGGGCGCGCGAGCATCGAGCTCACCTACCTCGGCGAGATCGAGACGTTCACCGGCGACGCCGCGCGGCAGGCACGCGGGCCCGGCCTGTCGTCGAGTTCCTGGCACCTTCTGCGTGGCGGCATCGACGGAGTCGTACGGATCGCGATCGAAGACGACGACGATCCGGTCACCCACTGGGTGTTCTCCTCGCGGACGCCCGCCCGCGTCGCCGCGGTGATCGAGAGCGCCCGCGCGACCGCCGCCCCGGCCGGGCCCGACGCGTAACGCCGCCCGGTAAAAGACAGACCCCCGACGCCGGAGCGTCGAGGGTCAGCGAAGGTCGTGCGATCAGGCCGCGCACTCGGTGCAGATGGCGCCGACCTTGGTCTCGTGATCGATCTGGGTGCGGTGCTTCACGAGGAAGCACTCCATGCACGTGAACTCGTCCTCCTGCGGGGGCAGGACGACGACATCGAGTTCGAGGTCCGAGAGGTCGGCCCCGGGCAGCTCGAAGCCCGACGGGTTGTCGGCGTCCTCGTTGTCGATCGAGCCCGACGACTTGTCGGGCACGCGCTCCTTCAGGGCCTCGATCGACTCGCTGTCGTCCTCGGTCTTGCGGGGTGCGTCGTAATCCGTAGCCATGTCGAAAGGCCTCTACTTCCAGGTGTTGCCGGTTGCCGCGCCGAGTGGGGCGGCGATAGTTTGCATGACCGGCGCGATTTTCGCAAAACGTCGCGGAAGATCCTTCCGGGAACGGATGCGCACGACCGGTTCGCCCCCCGAAACCGGCGGCGCGCCCCGGATATTCCCGCGGTGCCCGGATGCCTGTGACACCATGACGGCACACGTATCGCTGGGAGGGTTCTGCGCATGGAACAGCTCAAGGTCATCGGGACCGAGGAGGGCATCCTCGTCCTCGCCACCGAGTCCGGGGAGCGCTTCGCGTTGCCGGTGAACGAGACGCTGCGCGCCCAGCTGCGCCGCGCCCGGCCGACGGACGAACCGCGGGCTCCTCGCCCCAGCCCGCGCGAGATCCAATCGCACATCCGCTCCGGGATGAGCGCCGCTGACGTCGCCACCCTCCTCGGAGTCCGGGTCGAGGACGTCGCGCGTTACGAGCGCCCGATCATCGCCGAACGCGAGCACATCGTCGGGCAAGCGCTCGCCGTGCCCGTCCTCATCGCAGGCGAGCTGGAGCCCGATGCGCAGCCGACCTTCGGAACGGCGGTTCGCACCAAGCTCAGCGAGGCAGGCGCGACCGGCGAGCGGTGGAGCAGCTGGCGCGAACCCGACGGCTGGATCGTGAAGGTCGAGTTCGCGGTCGGCGAGGTGGAGCACGACGCACGGTGGTCGTTCGACCCGCGGCGCTCGTCGCTGGCACCGCTGAACTCGGATGCGACGCAGTTGTCGCGCCAGGGGTCGTTGCCGGAGGGACTGATCCCCCGTCTGCGCGCCCTCGACACGCCGCAGGCCAAGGACGAGTCACGGTTCGACAGCGGCGCCTTCGGGCCGCGGCATCCCGCCGCCGCCGACGCTGACGCGGTCGCGTCGAACTCGCTGCGCAGCACGAACGCGAAGGACGCGGCGATCAAGCGAGCACCCGAGCCGGTCGTGACCTCGTCGGAGACCGCCGATCTGCTCGAAGCGCTCCGGCGTCGCCGGGGCCATCGTGAGCCGATGCCCGGCGAGGACCGCGGTTCCGACGCGCGGGAACGCACTCCGGTCGCGCTCTTCGATGCCCTGGAGGCCGGTCAGCGCGAGCCAGCCGAGCCCGCGCCGTCCGAACCCGAGACGCCGAAGACCGTGCCCGCGAGCGAGGATTCCGCGCCCGAGACTCGCCGTCGCGGTGGCCGCACGTCGATGCCCTCGTGGGACGAGATCGTCTTCGGCGCTCGCAGCGAGGACGCCTGACCGCTCAGGCGAAAGCGCCGAGACGGACGAGCGGAACGATCCGCTCCTGATCCGTCAGAGATCCGTGCTGGCCGACCATGCGCTGCGGTTTCTTGTCGGCGAGACGATCGTCGTAGTAGGCCACCGCTGAACGCGCGGCGACCAGTACGTCGCCGATCCGCGGTACGACCTCGGGGTGCACAGGTCCGAACAGCCCGGCGTCGATCGCCTCCTCGCGCGTCACGACCCAGGAGCGATCCGACTCCGCGTCGCGCCAGCGCGAAGCGACCCGTTCGGCCGCGCCGTCCGACGCATAGAGGTGCAGCATCCGCGGCTCGCCGCCGATGACTTCGACCTCGTCGACGAGCGGGTCCCCCTCTCCGAGCAGCACATGCCGGTGGGCGGGAACGTCGATCATGCCGTGGTCGGCCGTCAGCACCGCGCCGATCCCGGGTGCCAGTTGACGGTCCCAGCGCCGCAGCTCGGCGTCGAGCGACTCCAGCTCGGCCGACCACCGGTCGCTCTCCCAGCCCTGCGCGTGCCCGATGACGTCGAGCTCGGGAATGTAGACGTAGATGAGGGACCCATCATGAGCGCCCGCGAGGGCCTCAGCCATCGCGAGACGCTCGCCGATCCCCGAGGCCGCGACGAACTCGGCGCCGCGCACCGTCGCCGTCGTGAACCCCGTGCCGGCGTACTGCGCCCGGCTCACGACGAAACAGCGTCTTCCCCCGGCGACCTCGCGCTCGAAGACCGGCTGCGAGCGCTGCCACGAGAGCGGATCGAGCCCGTCGTGCTCCCACCCCGTCAGCTGATTGGGAGCGGATGCGGTGCCCGGCACGCGGACGCGATAGCCGACGATGCCGTGCTCACCCGGAAGCACGCCGGTGAAGAGGCTGCTCAGGGCGGCGGCGGTCGTCGCCGGAAACACCGTGCGAGCGGCATCCCGCTTGGCCATCCGCTCGGAGAGAAACCGGGCGTAAGCGGCCCGCTGAGCGAGGTTGCCGCGCCCCAGCCCGTCCGCGACGATGACGATCGCCGATCGCGCCGGAGCGAACCAGTCGGATCGACCCGAGACGGAGGCGATCAGCTGCGACAGCACACCGGTGAGGCTCCGGGCCGTGGGCGGGTCGATCGGTAGGCTGGAGGGCATCGCGGACAGTCTCGCACACCCGGCATCCGCACTCCCATCCCCGATCGAGGTCCGTACAGCTCCATGGCCGCATCCCGCACCGCTTCACCCGTCCCCGACCAGCCGGAGCGCATCGAGGACGTCGACGTCTCGGCGGAGATGCAGGGTTCGTTCCTCGAGTACGCGTATTCGGTCATCTACTCCCGCGCGCTTCCCGACGCGCGTGACGGCCTCAAGCCCGTGCAGCGGCGCATCCTGTTCCAGATGGCCGACATGGGCCTCCGTCCTGATAAGGGGCACGTCAAGAGCGCCCGCGTCGTGGGCGAAGTCATGGGAAAGCTGCACCCGCACGGCGACTCCGCGATCTACGACGCGCTCGTCCGTCTCGCACAGGACTTCGCTCTGCGCGTGCCCCTGGTCGACGGACACGGCAACTTCGGCTCGCTCGACGACGGGCCTGCGGCAGCGCGGTACACCGAGGCCCGGCTGGCGCCCTCCGCGCTCGCCCTGACCGAGAACCTCGACGAGGACGTCGTCGACTTCGTCCCGAACTACGACGGACAGTTCCAGCAGCCGGCTGTCCTTCCCGCCGCATACCCGAACCTGCTCGTCAACGGAACGACGGGCATCGCCGTCGGTATGGCGACGAACATGGCGCCGCACAACCTCATCGAGGTCGTGGCGGCAGCCGTGCACCTGCTCGAGAACCCCGACGCGACGCTCGACGAGCTCATGGAGTTCGTGCCGGGCCCCGACCTGCCCGGCGGCGGCGTGATCGTCGGACTCGACGGCATCAAGGATGCCTATACCAACGGGCGCGGCACCTTCCGCACCCGCGCGAAGGTGTCGGTCGAGTCGCTCGGACCACGACGCACCGGTCTCGTCGTGACCGAGCTGCCGTACATGGTCGGCCCCGAGCGGATCATCGAGAAGATCAAGGATGCCGTCAACGCCAAGAAGCTGACCGGCATCTCGGATGTCCAGGACTTCACCGACCGCAACCACGGGCTGCGCCTCGTCATCACGATCAAGACGGGCTTCGACCCGAACGCGGTGCTCGAGCAGCTCTACCGGCTGACCCCGCTCGAGGACTCGTTCGGCATCAACAACGTCGCGCTGGTGGAGGGACAGCCCCAGACGCTCGGACTCAAAGAGCTGCTGCGCGTCTACCTCGACCATCGCATCGAGGTCGTCACACGGCGCAGCCGGTACCGCTTGGCCAGGAAGCAGGAGCGCCTGCACCTCGTCGAGGGCCTGCTCATCGCGATCCTCGACATCGACGAGGTCATCCAGGTCATCCGCGCGTCCGACGACGGGGAGCAGGCGAGGACGCGACTGATCGACGTCTTCGATCTCTCGCAGCCGCAGGCCGAGTACATCCTCGAACTGCGTCTACGCCGCCTGACGAAGTTCTCTCGCATCGAGCTCGAGACCGAGCGCGACCAGTTGAAGGCCGAGATCGCGCACCTCGAGGAGCTCCTCGCGAGCGATGTGCTGCTGCGCGCCCAGGTGGCCCGCGAGCTCGAGGCGGCCGCCGAGACGTACGGAACGCCGCGTCGCACGCTGCTGCTCAACGGCGGACCCGTGACTGCGCGCTCGGGCAAGAAGGCCGGCGCCGACCTGCAGATCGCCGACGCGCCCTGCCGCGTGTTCCTGTCGGCCACGGGCCGCATGGTCCGCGCGGAGCTCGGCGAAGATCTGCTCAGCAGCGGCATCGTCCCGCCTGCGCGACGGAGCAAGCACGACGCCATCCGATCTGCCGTCGACGCGACGGTCCGTGGCGACCTCGGCGCCGTCACCAGCACCGGGCGTCTCGTCCGCTTCTCGCCCGTCGATCTGCCCTCGGTTCCCGGCAACAGCGTTCAGCTTGCGGCCGGCTCGAAGGCCGACCAGTACCTCGGACTCGGCGCGAACGAGCACGTCGTGGCCATCGTGCCGTTGACCGGCGAACCGCCGATCGCGCTCGGCACCGCTCAGGGCGTGGTCAAGCGCGTCGCGGCCACCGAGCTCGCGCCCGGCAAGCCCGACGCCGAGATCATCTCGCTCAAGCCCGGTGATCGCGTCGTCGGCGCTGCGGCCGCCCCCGACGGGACCGAGCTGGTCTTCGTCACCTCCGATGCTCAGCTGCTGCGATTCGATGCGGCTGCGGTGCGACCGCAGGGTCGGGCGGCCGGCGGCATGGCGGGCGTCCGCGTCGCAGACGGCGAGCGAGTCATCGCATTCACCGCCGTGACGGCCTCCGAGAACACCGTCGTCGTCACGATCGCCGGGTCGACGCAGTCGCTCGCCGGTGCTGACGCCGGCAGCGGCAAGGTGTCGGCGTTCTCGGAGTTCCCGGCGAAGGGCCGCGCGACCGGCGGCGTCCGTGCGCAGCGCTTCCTGCGCGGCGAAGACACGCTGACCCTGGCGTGGGTGGGCGACTCCCCCCGCGCGGTCGGTCCTGACGGTGCGACCCGCGCTCTGCCCGAGGCCGGAGCCAAGCGCGACGCGTCAGGCCAGCCTCTGGATGGCGTGATCGGTGCGGTCGGCACTGTCGTCGCCTGAGCCGCCGGCCCCCGAACCTCGGAGAATGACGCCGATCTCGGACCCCTAGCCGGGATGCCTCCGAGGCTCGCGTCGTCCTCCGAGCTTCGTGCGCGCCGCCGCGGCGTGGGTCAGGCGTCGATGGCCTCGCGCGAGAGGCGGTCGCTCGAGGTGACGATGAAGTCGCGGCGCGGCGCGACCTCGTTGCCCATGAGCAGCTCGAAGACGGCGTTGGCCGCATCGGCGTCCTCGACACGGACACGGCGGAGCGTACGGCCGGCGCGATCCATCGTGGTCGTCGCCAGCTGATCGGCATCCATCTCGCCGAGACCCTTGTAGCGCTGCACGGGCTCCTGCCATTTCCGCCCGGACTTGCGGAGCTTCGTGAGCAGCCCGTGGAGTTCGGCCTCGGAGTACGTGTAGATCGTCTCGTTCGGCTTCGACCCCGGGTTGACGACGACCACGCGGTGCAGCGGCGGAACCGCAGCGAACACGCGACCCTCCTCGATGAGCGGTCGCATATACCGGAAGAAGAGCGTGAGCAGCAGGGTACGGATGTGTGCGCCGTCGACGTCGGCGTCGCTCATCAGGATGACCTTGCCGTAGCGAGCCGCGCTCAGGTCGAACGAGCGTCCCGACCCCGCGCCGATCACCTGGATGATGGCGGCGCATTCGGCGTTGGAGAGCATGTCACTGACCGACGCCTTCTGCACGTTGAGGATCTTCCCGCGAATGGGGAGCAGCGCCTGATACTCGCTGTTGCGGGCGTGCTTGGCGGTGCCGAGCGCCGAGTCGCCCTCGACGATGAACAGCTCGGACTCGGCCACGTCGTTGCTGCGGCAGTCCGCGAGCTTCGCCGGCAGCGACGAGGACTCGAGAGCGGTCTTGCGCCGCTGGGTCTCCTTGTGGGTGCGCGCCGAGATGCGCGCCTTCATCTCGGAGACGACCTTCTCGAGCAGCTGCCCGGTCTGCGCTTTGTCGTCGCGTCTGGTGGATGAGAACAGCGCACCCAGTTCCCGGTTGACGACGGATGCCACGATCTGCCGCACCGCCGGTGTTCCGAGGATCTCCTTGGTCTGGCCCTCGAACTGGGGCTCGGGCAGACGGACCGTCAGGACCGCGGTGAGCCCGGCCAGGATGTCGTCCTTCTCCAGCTTGTCGTTGCCGACCTTCAGGCGCCGAGCGTTCTGCTCGACCTGGCTGCGGATGATCTTCATCAGGCCCTGCTCGAAGCCCTGCTGGTGCGTTCCGCCCTTCGGAGTCGCGATGATGTTCACGAACGACCGGGTGACGGTCTCGTAGCTCGTGCCCCACCGCAGCGCGATGTCGACCTCGCACGATCGCTCGACCTCGGTCGGGACCATCGCGCCGTTGGCCTGGAGCACGGGCACGGTCTCGGTGAAGTTTCCCGAGCCTGTCAGCCGCCAGGTATCGGTGATCGGGGCATCGGGAGCGAGGAACTCGGCGAACTCGGAGATGCCGCCGTCGAAGCGATAGCTCGTCTCGACCCGCTCCTCGCCGCGCTCATCGACGATGACGATCTCGAGGCCAGGGACGAGGAAGGCGGTCTGCCGCGCCCGCTGCACGAGCTCTTCGAGATGGAAGGCGGCATCCTTCGTGAAGATCTGACGGTCGGCCCAGTAGCGGATGCGGGTACCGGTCGTGCCCCGGGGCGCCTTGCCGACCACACGCAGCTCGGACGAGCGCTCGAACGGGGTGAACTCCGAGTCGGGCGTATCGCCCGCGAAGAGCCCCGGCTCGCCGCGATGGAACGACATCGCGTAGGTCTTGCCCGCGCGGTCGACCTCGACGTCGAGGCGCTCCGACAGGGCGTTGACGACCGATGCGCCGACACCGTGGAGGCCGCCCGACGCTGCGTACGAGCCGCCACCGAACTTGCCGCCCGCATGCAGCTTGGTGAAGACGACCTCGACACCGGTCAGGCCGGTGCGGGGCTCGACGTCGACGGGGATGCCGCGGGCGCGGTCACGTACCTCGACGCTGCCGTCGGCATGGAGCACGATGTCGATGCGCGAGCCGTATCCGCCCAGGGCCTCGTCGACGGAGTTGTCGATGATCTCCCAGAGGCAGTGCATGAGGCCGCGGGAGTCGGTCGAGCCGATGTACATGCCGGGGCGTTTGCGGACGGCTTCGAGCCCTTCGAGCACCTGGAGGTGGTGGGCGGAATACTCAGCAGTCACGATCTCCAAGCGTATCCGCGGGCGCCGACACGCTGGGGAGGACACACGAGGTCACGGCGGTCCCGGTCCGGTCTGTGCGCGGTGAGCGTACGCGCAGAGCGAAATGCACGTCAAATGAGGCATACCCCCGGCTGGTCGTGGTTGTATCGAAGGCACTCAGTTGCACGACCCGATCGACCGAGGAGGCACCCATCATGACCACGAACACTTCCGAGAGCACCGCCGTCCTCGAACACCGCCTGACTGCGGCAGATCGCTGTGACTCGTGCGGCGCACAGGCTTACATCGCCGCCGAGGTGAACGGCAGCGAGCTCCTCTTCTGCGCCCACCACGGCCGCAAGTACGAAGAGAAGCTCCGCGCCGTCGCCACCAGCTGGCACGACGAGACCTCGCGCCTCGTCGCAGCCGGCTGAGGACGGCCTCACGACGAAAGCCCCGAGCATCGTGCTCGGGGCTTTCGCGTACCGGGAACCGCGGCGCAGTTCCCGGTCGTCAGGTCAGAACCCGACGGCCGCCTGGTACACGGGAAGCAGGCCGGTGCGCACACCCGAGGCCGACGGCTTGGGCTGGAACACGCTCGAGTTGTGATTGCCCTCGATGACGACCGGACCGTTCGGCGTGATCGCCAGGTCCCACCCGACATAGGGCGCCTCCGGCGTCCGGCGAGCCAGCTGTTCGGTCAGCGCGAGCACCTGGTCGAACAACGGAACGGTGAAGCCGACGATCGGGGTGCCGGTCACGGGGTGCTCGCGGTAGACGTTCGAGTTCTTGTCCACGCCCGGGTAGAGCGCGACGCCGTGCTCGTCGAGCATCGTGAACATCCCGCCCGAGGCGAAGTTGTCGATGACGTCGCCGTTGCCGATCCGCAGCACACCGGCGAGGAGGCGCACATCGCCCTCCGGGGTGAGGAACGTGATCATCCGTACCGTGTTGACGCTGTCGGGGTAGAGCGAGGCCATCTCGGGATGCTGCACGATGAACTCGTCGACGATCGACTGCCCGGCGGCGGTGGCCTCGGCGCGGAAGGCCGCAGCATCCGTCACGTTCTCGTGCAGGGTGATCCCGCCGCCGCCGTGTCCGTCGAGCGGCTTCGCCAGAACCTTCGGGTGGCGGCCGAGGAACGCACCGAGTTCCGCGTCGTCGACATCGCGCAGGTCGAGCGTCTCGCGGCCGAGCAGGTCGGCGTACTCGCGAGCGAACCGGCGCTTGTCCTCCAGCTTCGCGCGCCCCTCGGGCGTGTTGTGCATGCGGGTGATCCGGAACGACTTCGGGTGCGTCATCCAGGTGGCGCGCTCGCGCGCGTTCAGCAGACGGATGTCCCAGACCGCGTAATCGCGGAAACCCATGTCGTACTTGACCGAGCACCAGAGCATGTCGGCGATGATCAGCGGCAGGGGTGCCTTCGACACCTTCTGCACCTGGCGGCCGAACTCGACGAGGTTGCCGACCCGGACGTTGCGGGCACGGTCGAGGAGGTAGCCCAGCCGGACGCGTGATCGACCCATTGCTCGTTCTCTCCGTGTTTCTCGGTGTTCCGGTGGCGGATCCAGCGGACCTCAGAAGCGCATCGCGGTGCGGTAGCGCGGCAGCAGCCCGCGCCGGATGCCCGACACCGACGGCTTCGACTGGAACACACCCGTGTTGTGATTGCCCTCGATGACGACGGGCCGCTCGGGCGTGATCGCGATGTCCCAGCCGATGTACGGCATCTCGGGAACCCGTCGGGCGAGCCGATCGACGAGCTCGAGCACCTGGGGGTAGAGCGGAACCTGGTAACCCGTGATCGGAACTCCGGTGATCGGGTGCGTCTCGAACGGGCGGCCTTCTTCATCGCTCGCGGCGTGGAGGGCGCGGCCCTCGTCGTCGAGCATCGTGTACATGCCACCGTTGGAGAAGTTGTCGATCACTCCCCCATTGCCCACCTTCAGCACCGAGGCGAGGACGTGAACCACATCGTCGGGGTCTCGATAGGTCACCACGCGGAGCGAGTTGACGCTGCCAGGATAGAGCCGCGCCATCTCCGGATGCTGCACCAGGACCTCTTCGACGAGCGTCTCACCCGACGCCAGAAGCTCCTCGCGAAGCGCAGCGACGTCATCGATCGAGGCGACCTCGCGTATCGTGATACCGTTGCCGCCGACTCCCCCGGGGTTCTTGGTGATGACGCGGTCGCGACCGTCGAGGAAAGCGGCGAGGGCCGCCGCGTCGGAGGTGGTGACATCGAGCCACGCCCGTCCGAGCTCGTCACCGAACCGCTGGGCGAACTGGAGCTTGTCGTCGAAGACGCCGCGCACCGAGTTGTCGTTGAGACGCCGCGACAGGTGGAACGATTTCGGGTCGGTCATGTACGTCCGGCGCTCACGCGCTTTCAGGATCCGGAAATCCCACTCCGAATAGTTCTCGAAGGTCGTCTCGTAGCGAACGGCGCACCACGCCATGTCGGCGGCGACCCACCACACCGGCGCCTTCGAGAGCGCGGCGGACTGGCGGGCGAACTGGAGCACCCGCTCGCGGTCGAACGATGAGACGCGACGGACGAAGAAACGCGCACGCCGGTAGAGCCGGTTCACCGCTCCCACGTCAGACCTCGCGGATGACGCCGAGCGGCGTCGACTCGTGGCCCTGACCGAGCGGATTGTCGCGGAGAATCCGCACGAGCCGCTGCTCTCCGGCCTTGTCGAGCGTCGAGCCGAGGATGTTGCCGCCGATGTCGTTGATGTCGACCACCGCGACCTCGGCGACGCCGCCCAGCTGCGACTTGATCCGCGCGGCGACACCCTTCGGGTCGGTAGGCCCGAGGACGACCGCCTTGTTGTAGGGCGGGATGGTTCCGGACGTGGGCCCGTCGATGGCGCGCGCCTTGTCGCCGGCCACGCGGTAGAAGTCGCCCCGGCGGCCGAAGACCTTCGTGACGGCGCTGACGGCGGCGGCGAAGAGGATGCGCGGCGTGCCGCACTCGCGAAGTGCCATCTCCATCGTCTCGGGCATGCCGAGGCCGATGCCGTACGGGGTGCGCGTGACGTACTTCGACAGGAATCGGGCGAGCGGGCGCACCTCGATCTCGTCGAGCGTGTAGGAACGACCCTGCGTGATCGCCACGATCTTCTCGGTGACGAAGAGCAGGTCTCCCGGCTGGACGGTGGACGTGGCGTACTCCGAGATGACGGCCTCGAGATCGTCGCCCGGCATCACCACGCGGGTGCGGATCGGGATCCGCGCGTAGGACGTGCCGTCGACGACGACCTCGAGAGCCTTGCCCTCGTTGGCGGCGCCGGTCACTCGAGGTAGTCCCGGAGCGACTGCGAACGCGACGGGTGGCGCAGCTTCGCCATCGTCTTCGACTCGATCTGACGGATGCGCTCGCGTGTCACGCCGAACGTGTCGCCGATCTGGTCGAGCGTCTTCGGCTGGCCGTCGCCGAGGCCGAAGCGCATGCGGATGACGCCGGCCTCGCGCTCACTGAGCGAGTCGAGGAGCGACTCGAGCTGACGCTGCAGCATGGTGAAGCCGACCGCGTCGGCCGGGACGACCGCCTCGGTGTCCTCGATGAGGTCACCGAACTCGCTGTCGCCGTCTTCACCGAGGGGTGTGTGCAGCGAGATCGGCTCACGACCGTACTTCTGCACCTCGATGACCTTCTCGGGGGTCATGTCGAGTTCACGGCTCAGCTCTTCGGGCGTGGGCTCGCGTCCGAGGTCCTGCAGCATCTGACGCTGCACCCGGGCGAGCTTGTTGATGACCTCGACCATGTGCACCGGGATGCGGATCGTACGGGCCTGGTCTGCCATGGCGCGCGTGATCGCCTGACGGATCCACCACGTCGCGTAGGTCGAGAACTTGAAGCCCTTCGTGTAGTCGAACTTCTCGACGGCACGAATGAGACCGAGGTTGCCCTCCTGGATGAGGTCGAGGAACTGCATCCCGCGGCCGGTGTAGCGCTTGGCGAGCGAGACGACCAGACGCAGGTTCGCGCCCAGCAGGTGGCTCTTGGCGCGCTGACCGTCACGTGCGACCCACTGCAGGTCGAGACCGAGCTGGTTCGACTTCTCGGCCGCCGACATGTGGGAGAGCTTCTCTTCGGCGAAGAGTCCGGCTTCGATGCGCATCGCGAGCTCGACCTCTTCGGCCGCGTTCAGCAGCGGGACCTTGCCGATCTGCTTGAGGTAGTCCTTGACCGGGTCTGCCGTCGCGCCGGTGATCTGCGTCGAGTAGACGGGGACGTCCTCCTCGTCGCTCGACGAGATGACGATGGCGCCGGTCGGCAGCGCCTCGGTGACGACGGGCTTCTTCGACTCGTCGTCGTCCTCGTCGTCGTCTGCCTTGGCCGCATCGCCCGCGGGGGCGGCGTCGTCGGTCACGTCGTCGGTGTCGACCTCGACGTCGTCCTCGACGTCCTCGTCGTCCATCTCTTCGTCGTCGGCCTTGGCCTTCGCCTTGGAAGCCTTCGCGGGGGCGGCCTTCTTCGCGGCGGTCTTCTTCGCAGGCGCCTTCTTCGCGGCGCTCTTGGGCGCAGCCTTCGCTGCGGTAGCGGGCGCGTCCTCGACGAGTTCGGTGTCCTCGCTCGCGCGGGTGCGGGTGGTCTTCGTGCCTGACGTCACGGTTAGCCTCTCACCGGTGCGAACGCACCGGGTTCTCGGACACTAGTAAGACCCTTGTCAAGTCCCCCGCCACTCGAACGACGAGGAGCACAGGATCGACAACGGGTCAGGTCCTTCATTGTCTCATATCTCGTGCGCTGTTCCTGCGCAAGCATTCATTCCTATGAGAACGCCGACGGCCTACGGGGCATTCCCACCGTCGGAGATGACCGGGGCCGGAGGGGCAAGCTCAGGAGCGGCCGCGCTTGTCGTCGTCCCCTGGCGGGCGCGAAGCGAGGAATCGTTCGAGCTCGGCAGCGAGCTCATCCGCACTCGGAAGATCACCCGTATGGATGATGGGTTGTCCGAGCGCCGACCCCGCCATGTACGAGTCGTAGCGTTCCTCGAGCGTGTGCAGCATGGTCGTCAGCTCTTCGCTGCCGGAAACCTGATCAGCGACCTTCTCGAGGTAGTCGCGGTTCTCGTTGCGCAACGTGTCGCTGTCGAAGACGAGCCCGGTCGCGACGCTCAGGCTGTCGAGGCCGGCGATGGCCGCAGCCGGGTACTCGGTCTCACCGAGGTAATGGGGCACGAGCAGGGCGAAGCCCGCGACGCGCGCGTCGGCCTCGGCGAGACGGAGCTCGAGCAGATGGCCCGCCGTGGCGGGGATCTGCGTTCGCGGCTGCCAGACGGAGTGGGCCGCCGTGAGTTCCGAACGGGTACCGCTGACCGTCGCGCCGATGGGTCGCGTGTGTGGCACGGGCATGGGAATCGCGTGCACCCACGTGATCGAGGCGACCTGCATCCCCTCGGCCAGACCCACGACGGTTTCGGCGAACGCCTCCCACGCGAAGTCGGGCTCGTAGCCGGCGAGCAGCACGAACGGCTGGCCGAGCGAGTCGTGCGCGAGAGAGAGCTCCAACCGCGGCGCGCGGTAGTCGGTGAGGTGATCCTCGTCGAAGGTGACGATCGGCCGTCGTGCGCGGTAGTCGAACAGGACGTCGTTGTCGAACGCGACGACCGTCGTGGGGTCGAGCTCGCCACGGAAGTACTCGACGATGCGCGAGACCGCACCGCCGGCATCCGTGAACCCGGTCAGCGCGATGACGAGCGGCAGCCCCGCGGGAACGGGCGGAGACCCGGCGGCACGTGCGTAGAGCGGTCCGGACAGCGGCATGGCTCAACTCTACGAGGCCCATCACACCCCCGAGGCGGCTCACCCCCTCGCTGTCAGCGAACGCCCGCGGCGCGCGAACCTAGGATGGGAGGATGCCGTTCCCCGAGATCGCGCACAGCAGCGCGCCCGTCACCGAATCCGACGCCGACGCTCTCGTCCTCGTTCTGCCACCGCTCGATGAGCAGGCCGACGTCGCCGACTGGCCGGGCATCACCGAGATGCTGACCGCCGTCGGGTTCACCGGCGCGCGAGGATCGGTCCATCGCGTCTTCCTGCCGGCCGTGTCGTCGGCCCCCGTGGTCGTCGTCGGATCGGGAACCGATCCCGACGCCGCCGCGCTGCGCGACGCCGTCGGCACGGCAGTTCGCGTCACGACAGGTTTCGCCTCGCTCGCCGTGACCGCGCCGCTCGCGGCGGCGGATGCGTGGGGCGCTCTCGCGGAGGGTGCGGCCATCGGCGGGTACCGCTTCGCCGGATACAAGGGCGGCACGCCGAAATCGCGCGCGGAACGGGTCACGATCCACTCGTCGGCTGAGCCGTCCGCCGAGGACGTCGCGGACGTCAACGCTCTGGGTCGGGCGCTCGCGCTGGTGAAGGACCTGGTCAGCACGCCCGCCGAGTGGCTGTCGCCCGCAGACCTCGCGGAGCGCGCGATCGAGGCCGTCGCGGGGCTCCCCGTCGAGGTCGAAGTCCTCGACGAGAGCGAGCTCGAACGTCAGGGCTTCGGTGGGGTGCTCGGCGTCGGGCAGGGCTCCGACCGCCCGCCCCGCGTCGTTCGCGTCGACTACTCCCCCGCGGACGCCGCACGTCACGTGGCACTGGTGGGCAAGGGCATCACCTTCGACACGGGAGGCCTCTCGCTCAAGCCCCCGGCGAGCATGGTCGGCATGAAGTACGACATGGCCGGTGCCGCGACGGTGCTGGCGGTCGTCCAGGCGGCCGCGGCGCTCGCCCTTCCGGTGCGCGTCTCGGCATGGCTCTGCGTCGCCGACAACATGCCCTCGGGGCGCGCGACGCGCCCGGGCGACGTGCTCCGCATGCTCGACGGCACGACCGTCGAGGTTCTGAACACCGACGCCGAGGGCCGTCTCGTCCTCGCCGACGGCATCGTCGCTGCCAGCCGAACGCGGCCGGACGCGATCGTCGACATCGCGACTCTGACCGGGGCGATCATCGTCGCCCTCGGCAACCGGCACACCGGTGTCATGGGAGACGAGGCCGCCGTCGCCGACTATCTGGCGGCGGCCGAGCGGGCGGGCGAGGACGCATGGCACTTGCCGCTCCCCGCTCACATGGAAGACGAGCTCGACTCGCCGATCGCCGACATGCAGAACGCGAAGATCGGCGACCCCTCGGGCGGCTCCCTCTTCGCGGGCCTCTTCCTCCAGCGCTTCGTCGGGCGTACGGGTGACGATGACGACGCTCCTCGGATCCCCTGGATCCACCTCGACATCGCCGGGTCGGGTACGACGAAGGCCGCCTTCGGCGGCACCGACAAGGGCCCGACCGCGGCGACCGTCCGCTCGCTCGTCGAGTACCTCCGGGGTTCGCAGCGATGACCGATCACAGCGTCGATCTGGTGATCCTCGGCGGTGGCAGCGGCGGTTACGCGACCGCGCTGCGCGCCGCGGAACTCGGCTCATCGGTCGTGCTCATCGAGAAGGACAAGCTCGGCGGAACGTGCCTGCACCGCGGCTGCATCCCCACCAAGGCGCTCCTGCATTCCGCAGAGGTCGCCGACAGCATCCGCGGCTCGGAGCACGTCGGCGTGCGCGCCACGCTCGAGGGAATCGACATCGCTGGTGTCCACGCATATCGCGAGGGCATCGTGGCCAAGAAGCACAAAGGCCTCGAGGGCCTGATCGCGGCACGGAAGATCACCGTCGTGCACGGCGAGGGCAGACTCGAGGCGGACGGTGGCGTGACCGTCGGCGACGACCGTTACCGCGGCACGGATGTCGTGCTGGCCACCGGCTCGTACAGCCGATCGCTGCCCGGACTCGAGCTCGACGACCGGATCATCACGAGCGAGGGCGCCCTGGCACTCGGCACGGTGCCGCGGCATGCCGTCATCCTCGGCGGCGGCGTCATCGGAGTCGAGTTCGCCAGCATCTGGCGATCCTTCGGCGCCGAGGTGACGATCATCGAGGCTCTCGACCGGCTGCTGCCCGCTGAGGATGCCGCCATGAGCAAGGCCATCGAGCGCGCGTTCCGCAAGCGCGGGATCAGCGCTCGCACCGGAGTGCGTTTCGCCGGCGCCGAGAGCCGAGCGGACGGTGTCCGGGTGTCGCTCGAAGACGGCACCGAGCTCGAGGCCGACGTCCTGCTGGTAGCCGTCGGCCGCGGCCCCGCGACGGCCGGTCTCGGTCTCGAAGAGGCCGGAGTCGAGCTCGATCGCGGCTTCGTCCGCGTCGACGAGCGGCTGCGCACGACACGCGACCGGGTGTGGGCCGTCGGCGACATCGTCCCGGGCCTGCAGCTCGCTCACCGCAGCTTCCAGCAGGGCGTCTTCGTGGCCGAGGAGATCGCGGGCCTGCGCCCGACCGTCGTCCCCGACAGCCTCGTGCCGCGCGTCACCTACAGCAGCCCGGAGGTCGCATCCGTCGGGCTGACGGAGGAGCAGGCCCGTGCCGAGCACGGTGACGCGATCGTGGTGCGCGAGTACAACCTCGCCGGAAACGGCAAGAGCGAGATCCTCGGGACGGCGGGCCTGGTCAAGGTCGTTCGACGACTCGATGGCCCCATCGTCGGGGTGCACCTCGCCGGCGATCGCGTCGGGGAGCTCATCACCGAGGGCCAGCTCGCGGTGGGCTGGGAAGCCCATCCCGAGGACATCGCACCTTTCATCCACGCCCATCCGACGCAGAGCGAAGCTCTCGGAGAAGCATTCCTGGCGCTGGCGGGCAAACCGCTGCACGCGCTCTGACCGGTCGACCGATGCAGATCAGTAAGCTAGAAGGACATCGGCATTTCTTGAAGGAGACAGATTCATGAGCACTTCCGTGGTCCTCCCCGCGCTCGGAGAGAGCGTCACCGAGGGAACGGTGACCCGCTGGCTCAAGAAGGTCGGTGACACCATCCAGGAAGACGAGGGTCTTCTCGAGATCTCCACCGACAAGGTGGACACCGAGATTCCGTCGCCCGTGAGCGGCGTCATCGAAGAGATCCTCGTGCAGGAGGACGAGACCGTCGAGGTCGGCGCCGTTCTGGCGAAGATCGGTGACGGTTCGGGCGCGCCCGCAAGCGACGCACCGTCCGAGCAGGCTCCGGCTGAGGAGGCTCCCGCTCCCGCGGAGGAGGCTTCTGCCGCCGAGGCACCCGCCGCACCCCAGCAGGCGGCTCCCGCTCCGGCGGCATCCGGCGACGCGAAGGATGTCGTGCTCCCCGAGCTCGGCGAGAGCGTGACCGAGGGAACCGTCACCCGTTGGCTCAAGCAGATCGGCGACGACGTCGCGGTCGACGAGCCGCTTCTCGAGATCTCCACCGACAAGGTCGACACCGAGATCCCCGCGCCTTTCGCCGGCACGCTCGTCGAGATCCTCGTCCAGGAGGACGAGACCGTCGAGGTCGGCGCGGCACTCGCGCGCATCGGCTCGGGCGCTCCCGCCCCGGCCGCGGAAGCGCCCGCCGCCCCCGAGCCCGCCGCGGCGCCCGAGCCCGCAGCTGAGAAGCCCGCCGCGCCGGCCGAGGCCCCCGCGCAGGAATCGGCGCCCGCTCCGGCTCAGCAGGCCGCTCCGGCTCAGCAGGCAGCTTCCGCTCCGCAGGCTGCTCCGGCGGCTCCGGCCGCTGAAGCAGCGTCCGCCTCCGACAACGACGGCGTCACCTACGTCACGCCGCTCGTGCGTCGCCTCGCCCAGCAGCAGGGCGTCGATCTGTCGTCGATCAAGGGCAGCGGCGTCGGCGGTCGCATCCGCAAGGAAGACGTCCTCAAGGCCGCGGAAGCAGCATCGGCCCAGCCCGCCGCCGCATCCGCGGAGGCTCCCGCCGCCCCCGCGCAGGTCGAGGTCTCGGAGCTGCGCGGAACGCGCGCGCCGATGTCGCGCTTGCGCAAGGTGCTCGCCAAGCGCGCCGTCGAGTCGATGCAGCAGACCGCTCAGCTGACGACCGTCGTCGAGGTGGACGTCACCAAGCTGTCCGCGTTCCGCGACAAGGTGAAGGTCGACTTCAACGAGAAGACCGGCGCGAAGCTGTCGTTCCTGCCTTTCTTCGCCCTCGCTGCAGCCGAGGCGCTGCAGACCTTCCCGATCGTCAACTCGACGGTCGACGGCGAAGAGATCGTCTACCCCGCCACCGAGAACATCTCGATCGCGGTCGACACCGAGCGCGGGCTGCTCACGCCCGTGCTGCGCGACGCAGGCTCGAAGAACCTGGCACAGATCGCTCAGGACATCGCAGACCTCGCCGCACGCACGCGTGACAACAAGCTGAAGCCCGATGAGCTCGCAGGCGGAACGTTCACCATCACGAACACCGGATCGCGCGGCGCGCTCTTCGACACCCCGGTGGTGTTCCTGCCGCAGTCGGCGATCCTCGGCACCGGCATCGTCTACAAGCGCCCCGGCGTCGTGACGGTGGACGGCAAGGACGCGATCTCGGTGCGCTCGTACGTGTACCTCGCGCTCTCGTACGACCACCGCACCATCGACGGCGCCGACGCAGCTCGATTCCTGAGCGCGATGAAGGCACGCCTCGAGGGCGCCCAGTTCGAGGGGAACCTCGGCTACTGATCAGCTGAGCACCCACCTCACGGCTGGTCCGCGACGTCATACACGTCGCGGACCAGCCGTTTGTCGTCACGCCGAACCAGCACGACGACTTGCGCAGGCAGCGTCCCGGACGGGTCGTCGACGCGAACCACCTCGACTCCGCCCAGATCATCCAGGAGGGCCACCTCTCGAGGGCCGGCGGACGTCGCGACGCCTTCCGGGAGCGCCGCATCCGGACGCTCCAGGATCGCCGCACGGCATCGCGCGTCCTCCTCCCGCCAGCACCGCGCGAGCTCGTCGATCGCGCTCTCGACCGGGTCGGGCTCCTCGTCGTCTTCGGGCGCGCCGGAGACCGGTGCAGGAGCCTCCTCCGCGGCGGGAACCGGCGCGGCCGACGTCTCCTGCGCTGCGTCATGCCTCGGCGTCGGGCGCACGATCGAGTCTTCGGGCACGTCTCGGGCCGAGGCGGATCCGTTGTCGCTCTCGCCACCCTCCGGCCACAGCAGACCCACCACGAGCGTCGTGGCGACCGCAGCGAGCGCGACCATCGGGACGCGTCGCCTCCCGGTCGCGATTCCCCCGCTCTTGTCGTGGGCCTCGGCGCCATGGCCCCGCCGCCGGGCCGGGAGCCGGTCGGACACGCGTCGGACTGCGGCGCGCACCGAGCTGAGAACATCGGTCAGGCGCTCGACGACCTCGCCGTCGACGAGCCCGGCGGCAGCATCCCGTGCCAGCGGAGCCGGACCCGGTCGGGCGCCGGGATGGCCAGCGGTGTCGTGCTCGCGAACGTTGCGCGCGGACGGAGATGACGCCGACACCGACACCGCGAACGGCTCCGGGGTCGCCACCGCGAAGAGGTCGTCCTCGAGTCCGGGCACCGTGAAAGGCAGCGTGACCCGGTCGCTCAGCGCCTCGTCGAGTCGGTCACGGATCCGCCGGGGCAGCACGGCGTCCGCGATCCGGTCGAGCACCAGCCGCGACGAGAGTTCCCATGCGCGGTCTCCGCTCGGCACGAGCACAGGTCGTCCCTGGGTCGTCGACCACCACTCCCCCTCGTGGCAGTCCGATTCCGCCGCTTCGGCCGCCCCTCGGAGAACGCTGACCGCAAGTGTCACCGCCTGGCCGGGCGTGAGGTCGAACGGCTGCTCACCACCGCACAGGCGTGTGTCGAGCAACGGCAGAATCGCCACGGTCGTCCCCGCGATCCGGTCCACGTCCTCGACGGCGAGCAGGTGACCGTCCGGCCGCGCCGCCCACACCGGACGCGGCACGTCCGCCGCAGAGACTCGGTACACCGCGCCGTCGGACGTCGCCAGGATCTCCCCGGCGAAAGGCACCTCCGGGGGCGCGACGCGGCGTAACGGAGTGGTGACGTCGAGATTGCCCGTTCGGATCATGGCCCCAGTCTCGCGATGGCGCCCGGCGCGCCTGCGACCTTCCGGTGCCGATGTGCACAGTGATCGCGCGACGGTGCCTGTGCAGGCGGAACGGGGCGGCCGAAAAGGTAGGCTGTGAGCATGTCGTCCCGCAGCACCGCACCCGAGAAGCGCCCCGGATTCTTCTCCCAGCTCCGCTCCCTCTTCACCTTCACGAAGGAGTACTACAGCTGGTTGCCGTGGCTGCTCATCGGCATCGTGGTCGTCGGCATCGGTCTCGGCGTGCTCGTGGGCTTCCTCATCCCGCCGGGAGCGATCTGGAGCATCATCCTGTGGGGCGTCACGGGTCTGCTCTTCGGCATCCTCGGCGCCATGATCACCATGACGCGACTGGCGACCCGGGCGATGTACAAGCGCATCGACGGGATGCCGGGAGCGACGGGGCACATCATCTCGACCAACCTCGGCCGAAAGTGGCAGGCTTCGGAGATGCCCGTCGGCGTGAACCCGAAGACTCAGGAAGCGGTCTACCGGGCCGTCGGCCGTGGCGGTGTCGTCATCATCGGCGAGGGTGCCCGCGGACGTCTGACGCGACTGATCAACGACGAGCGCAGCAAGGTCAAGCGCGTGGCCTCGGGTGTGCCGATCCACGTGCTGTACGTCGGCCACGGCGAGGACGAGGTCCCCATCGCCAAGCTCGCCCCCACCATCAAGGCGCTGCCGAAGGCGATCGACCGCACGACGATGGCGGCCGTCATCAAGCGCATCGAGTCCGTCTCACAGTCGGTCACCTCGCTGCCGATCCCGAAGGGCGTCGACCCGATGAAGGCTCGCGCCCAGCGACCCCGCTGAGTTCCACCCGGCCCGAGGCTGGCGGGATCAGGCCCGGACGAGGATCGTGCCGGCCGCCTTGTCGTGGAGGCCCCGCTGGTCGGGATCGAACACGACGGCGGGGATGACGAGGACGAGGAGCAGCGTCCGGATGATCGGACGCCAGAGGCCCGTCCAGCCGCCGTGCAGGAGCTCGAGGCGCAGGCCCACGATGCGATGACCCGGGCTGCCCCCGATGAGCGGGATGAAGATGACCTGGAGCGCGGCGAAGACGGTGATCGGCGCGAACTGCGTCACTCCCGCCTCACCCGGAAGGGCGAACTGGTTGAAACCGAGGAACGCGGTCGCGAGCAGCGTGGCCGCGGCGTAGTCGATCACCAGCGCCGCGAGCCGCCGGCCCAGGCGGCCGACGCTGCCGGGGCCGTACTCGGGACGCCCCAACCGCTCGCCGGGATAGGTGTTCTCGCGCAGGGGTTCGGGCACTTCACCAGCCTAAACGGGGCCGGCCGCGTAACATCCCGGAAACATCCGAGATACTGCCGGGCAACTGGATGCCGATAGGTTCGAAGAGGTCTGGATGACTCCAGGCTGTTCCTCACCCGATCTTGGAGACTCCATGTTCAAAGATTCTTCCGAGGTGCTCAAGTTCATCCAGGACGAGGACGTCAAGTTCCTCGACATCCGTTTCACGGACCTCCCTGGCGTGCAGCAGCACTTCAACATCCCGGCCTCGACCGTCGACGAGGAGTTCTTCACGGTCGGTCAGCTGTTCGACGGCTCGTCCATTCGCGGCTTCGCGAACATCCACGAGTCGGACATGCAGCTGATCCCGGACGTCTCGACGGCCTACGTCGACCCGTTCCGTGAGGCGAAGACGCTGATCATGATCTTCGACATCTACAACCCGCGCAACGGCGAGATCTACGCGAAGGACCCGCGCCAGGTCGCGAAGAAGGCCGAGAAGTACCTCGCTTCGACCGGTATCGCCGACACCGCGTTCTTCGCCCCCGAGGCGGAGTTCTACATCTTCGACGACGTCCGCTACGAAGTGAAGCAGAACTCGAGCTTCTACTCCGTCGACTCCGAAGAGGGCGCCTGGAACACCGGCCGCGTCGAAGAGGGCGGCAACCTCGCCAACAAGACCGCGTACAAGGGCGGCTACTTCCCCGTCTCGCCCGTCGACAAGACCGCCGACCTGCGCGACGACATCTCGCTCAAGCTCATCGAGTCGGGCCTCGTGCTCGAGCGCGCCCACCACGAGGTCGGCACCGGTGGACAGCAGGAGATCAACTACCGCTTCGACACCATGGTGCACTCGGCGGACGACATCCTGAAGTTCAAGTACATCGTCAAGAACACCGCCGAGATGTGGGGCAAGGTCGCGACCTTCATGCCCAAGCCCCTCTTCGGCGACAACGGCTCGGGCATGCACACCCACCAGTCGCTGTGGCTGAACGGCGAGCCCCTCTTCTACGACGAGAAGGGCTACGGCGGACTCTCCGACATCGCGCGCTGGTACATCGGCGGCCTGCTCAAGCACGCTCCCGCGGTCCTGGCGTTCACCAACCCGACGCTCAACTCGTACAAGCGTCTCGTCAAGGGCTACGAGGCTCCGGTCAACCTGGTCTACTCGGCCGGCAACCGTTCGGCGGCCGTCCGCATCCCGATCACGGGCACCAACCCCAAGGCCAAGCGCATCGAGTTCCGCGCCCCGGACGCCTCGGGCAACCCGTACCTCGCCTTCGCCGCTCAGATGATGGCCGGCCTCGACGGCATCAAGAACCGCATCGAGCCGCACGAGCCGGTCGACAAGGACCTCTACGAGCTGCCGCCTGAGGAGGCCAAGAACATCCCGCAGGTTCCGAACTCGCTGCTCGACTCCCTCGAGGCGCTGCGCAACGACCACGAGTTCCTGCTGGCCGGCGGCGTCTTCACGCCCGAGCTGATCGAGACCTGGATCGAGTACAAGATCGAGAACGAGATCCAGCCGATCAACGCGCGTCCTCACCCCTACGAGTACGAGCTGTACTTCGGCGTCTGAGCACCAGCTGCGACGGAGCCCCGTCGCCCGCTCTCGCGAGCTGGGCGGCGGGGCTCCGTCGTTTCGGCGTGCGTGCGCACCGCCGGCGACGGAGCCATCCTGACCGGATGAAACGCGCCGAGATCATCAACTGAGGAGCCTCACTCGGCCAGTCGCACGACCTCGGCGATGACCCGCGGGTGCGCGAGGATGCGGAAGTGTCCCCCGGTCTCCAACCGGACGTTGCGCGCACCGTCGAGCTCGCTTCCACCCGGAATGTGAGGATCGAATTCGCCGTAGACCGACACGATGTGCGGGTTGGGTGCGACTTCGCGCGCCAGCGCCAGAATCCCAGGCGCAGTCGGCGAGAACGCACGCAGCGTCGGCACGAGCATGAGCCGGCCGTAGACCGATCCGGCGAACGGACTCGCGACGGCGACCATCCCCCGGACCCGACCGCCGACGGCGGGATCCGCCATGACCTGCTTGCCGACGAGGCCGCCCTTGCTGTGCGCGACGATCACGACGTCGTCGAGATCGTGCTGCTGCAGGTACTCCGCGACGTGGCGCGCGGCACGCGGCACCGGCCAGCGGTTCCGCCCCAACGCGGCGATCACATGAACCGGATGCCCGCGGTCGTGCAGCTCGGTGATCAGGGGCTGCAGGAAGCGCCACGTCTCGTAGACGCCGGGCAGCACCACGACGGGCGTGCCATCCCCCGACCCGAAGTCGCCGGGATCCGTCCGCGAGAAGAAGGCGCGAGCCTGCCAGACGACGGCGTAGGCGTAGTCCGCGATCCACCACGCGGCATTCCTCACGGGGCGGAAGATCACGGGCCCTCTCCCGGGTCCCTCGACGCGGCCATCGCGAGGATGCCGCGGGCGACAGGTTCCGCCGCGGTGCGCTCGACGTGGTGGCCCTTACCCGGTACAACGAGGACGCTGCCTCGTGCCGTTCGGGCGGCGAGGCGCTCGACCCACGCGTCCCCCGCGATCGGGTCGCGGCCGCCGCGTACGAGAAGCGTCGGCACATTCAGCTGCGCCACGCGCTCCTCGATGGGATAGGCGAGCATGTGCCGGACCTGCGCGAAGAACCAGCGGGGGCCGGTTCGGAAGTAGTCGAGCGTGACGCGGGCGTTCACCCGGGGCGGCTCGAGCAGTCCATCGCGGGACAGTGCCAGGGCCTGCGCGCCGAGCGTGCGGTGGTGATCATCGACGACCGGGCCCATCAGGGCGAGCCCACTCACCAGATCCGGATGCCGCGACGCCGTCTCCACCGCCCACTGCACCCCCATCGAGTGCCCGACGAGCACAGCGGGTCTCGCGAGCACGCGACCCAGCACCTCCGCCAGCGCATCCGACATTGCGGCGACCGGCACATTCCGACGCGGCGTCGGCAGGCCCGCGAAGCCGGGCAGATCGACGCTGTGCACCGATGCGCTCCGCGCGAGCAGCGGGTGCAGCCGGAGGAACGAGCGGTGCGACATCCCCACCCCGTGGAGAAGCACGATGTTCGGAGGCGACGCTTCGGTGGCGGAGCTCCAGACGCGGAACGCGAGCCCGTCGACGGAGATCCGCCGGGGCGACCATCCGACACGCTCCGGGCGAGGCAGCGTCGAGGTCGTCATCACCTCGTCAGGCTATGAGAGCCGGGAACCGAGTGCAGGCGGCTTGACTTCGTGTCAACCACCGTGACCGGATGCCGACGCCGCGGTGGACTGCCGTCATGACCGATGCATCCCGTGACCAGCAGCCCATCGCCGACCCCGCCGCGCAGGACACCGATCGCGACGACACCTCGATCGTGCCCGATCTCGACACCGACCCCGTCGAGGCGGAGCAGAACCGGATTCCGAACGCCGAGCGCGGCGAGCGCTGACGCTCAATGCGTGCCGGCGCCTCCGGCATGCTGCGGTTCGCTGTGCCGGAGGCGCCGGATCACCGTGAGCACACCGACGATCACGAGCCCGACGAGCAGCCCGGCGATTGCCGACACGGCCGTCTCGCCGATCCAGACGACCACACCGCCCGCGGCTTCGAGCAGGTGCTCCACCCCGTGCAGCAGGTCGAGGGTGAAGGCCACTCCCACCTCGCCGAGGTTCGCGAGCACGAGGTGACCGCCCACCCACAGCATCGCGACGGTGCCCACGACGCTGATCACGCGGAACACAGCGGGCATCGACCGGACGATACGCATGCCGGTGTGCCGGACGCGAGATGACGGGTTCTTCGCCATCCGCAGGCCGATGTCGTCGATCTTCACTAGGAGCGCGACCGCTCCGTAGACGATTCCCGTCATGAGCAGGGCGATCACGGCCAGGACAGCGAGGGTCTGCCAGATGCCCATCCCCTCGTCGAGGTTCGAGAGCGAGATGAGCATGATCTCGGCTGAGAGGATGAGGTCGGTGCGGACAGCGCCGAGCACGAGCTTCTTCTCGTCGCGCGGGCCGTCGTCCTCCGCCCCGTGGTGCACCCCGAACCACTCCAGCACCTTCTCGGCTCCCTCGTAGCAGAGGAACATTCCACCGAGGATGAGAAGGAAGGGCAGCACAGCCGGCGCGAACGCGGTCAGCAACAGCGCGACCGGAATGATGATGAGGAACTTGTTCGCGATCGAGCCGAGCGCGATCTTCCCCACGACCGGCAGTTCCCGAGCGGGCGTGATCCCCTGCACGTACTGGGGCGTCACCGCGGCATCGTCGATCACGACACCCGCCGACTTCGCGGAGGCGCGCAGCGCCGCGCTCAGGATGTCGTCGACGACAGCCAGCAGACCAACCGACATGTTTCCCCTTAGCCGTAGAAGAGCTTCTCGAACACGCGGCGGGCTTGACGCGCAGCGCGCATCCAATCCTCCTCCACGATGGTCGCCGATCGCGCCGGATACTCCAGCAAACGACCGATTCCGTCCAGGCGGCCACGATCAGTCGGCAGGACGTCGCTCGTCTGTCCCGACAGCAGGGTGTTCGCCGAGCGCAGCCGACTGGCCAGCCGCCATGCCGCAGCGAGCTTCTCCGCGGCATCCCGCGGGATGAGGTCGGCCTCTACTGCCGCCTCGAGTGCGGCGATCGTCGAGGTCGTGCGCAGGCCCGCTACGCGGTGAGCGTGCTCGAGCTGGATGAGCTGCACGAGCCATTCGACATCGCTCAGGCCCCCCGGACCGAGCTTGAGGTGCCGGGAGCGGTCCTGCCCCTGGGGCAGTCGCTCGCTCTCGACGCGCGCCTTGATACGCCGGATCTCGCGGAGGCCCTGAGGGTCGGGGGCCACCGGATAACGCAGGTCGTCGGCGAGGGCGAGGAAGCGATCGATGAGCGTCACACTGCCCGCGACGCCCCGAGCGCGCAGAAGCGCCTGCGCCTCCCACGACAGCGACCAGCGCCGGTAGTACTCCGCGTACGACTCCAGCGAGCGCACGAGTGGACCGTTGCGACCCTCCGGGCGCAGGCCCGCGTCGAGCTCGAGCGGCAGACGGTGATCCTCGGAGTATCGGCGCACGCCGTGCACGAGCTGGAGGGCGAGCTCCTGGGCCCGCTGCGCCGGCACCCCATTCGCGTCGAAGACGTAGATGATGTCGGCGTCCGATCCGAACCCGAGCTCGGCACCGCCGAAACGCCCCATCGCGATGACCGAGAAGTCGAGGCGGTCGTCCTCTGGCGGCACCACCTCGCGCCGCACGGCGCGCAGTGTCGCCTGGATGGTGACCTCCGTGATGGTGGTCAGGCCTTCGGCGAGCTCTTCGATCGACAGCTCGCCGACGACGGCCGCCATCGCCAGGCGCAGCAGCTCACGCCTCCGGAGGGCGCGGACCGCCGACATCGCGTCATCGATCGAGGCGTGTCGGGTCTGGATCGCGCGCGCCTCCTCCTGCAGCACGAATCCGGGTCGCGGCCGGAGCTGATCAGGCGAGTCGAGCCAGGCGATCGACTCGGGGATCCACTCCATCAGTTCGCCTACGTAGCGCGAGCCCGAGAGCAGGCGGGTGAGACGCTCGGCGGCGCCCGCCGAGTCGCGCAGCATCCGAAGGAACCACGGCGTGTTCCCCAGCCGTTCGCTGACGCGGCGGAACGCGAGCAGTCCGTAGTCCGGGTCGACGCCATCGGCGAACCAGCGGATCATGACCGGCATGAGGTGTCGCTGGATGACGGCCTTGCGGCTGAGGCCGCTCGTCAGGGCGCCGATGTGCCGCAGCGCGCCCGCGGGATCACGGAACCCGATCGCGGCGAGACGGGCCTTCGCCGCGTCGGGCGAGAGCGTGTGCTCATCGGCGGGCAGCGCCGCGACCGCCGAGAGGAGCGGCCGGTAGAACAGCCGCACGTGGATCTCACGCACCTCGCGCTTGATCTCCTCCCACACCGCGACGACCCGGTCGCCGCCGTCGCCGATGCGCGACGAGCGCGCGAGCGTTCGCAGCGCCGCCCCGTCCTCGGGCATGAGATGGGTCCGGCGCAGCTCGCGCAGCTGCAGCCTGTGCTCCATGACGCGCAGACGCCGGTAGTCGAATGCGAAGCGTGACGCGTCCTCGCGTCCGATGTACCCCTCCGACACGAGCGCGTCGAGGGCGTCCAGAGTCGACCGTTCCCGGATGCGGTCATCGGAGGCGCCGTGCACGAGTTGCAGCAGCTGGACGGTGAACTCGACATCGCGGATGCCGCCCGGTCCGAGCTTGAGCTGCCGCGCGACCTCGCCCGGTGGGATGTGGTCGGTCACCCGCTCGCGCATCTTCTGCACGCTCTCGACGAAGTTCTCGCGAGCCGCGCTCGCCCACACCATCGGCTGGACA
Source organism: Microbacterium sp. H37-C3 (assembly GCF_027157935.1). Lineage (NCBI taxonomy): Bacteria > Bacillati > Actinomycetota > Actinomycetes > Micrococcales > Microbacteriaceae > Microbacterium > Microbacterium sp. H37-C3. The sequence continues at coordinate 713,556 of NZ_JAPVLR010000001.1, forward strand.
GCGTCGACGTACTGCTCCCCCAGCTCCGGGTCACCGGCGAGCGGCCGCGCCTTGAGCAGAGCCTGGAACTCCCAGCTCTTCGCCCAGCGGTCGTAGTAGGCGACGTGCGACTCGAGGGTGCGCACGAGTGCCCCCTGCTTCCCCTCGGGCCGCAGGTTCGGGTCGACCTCCCACAGGGGCGGCTCGATCTCAACCTCCGAGATGCCGCGCATCGTCTGAATCGCCAGTCTCGTCGCGATCTCGACGGCCTGCGACTCCGAGACGACGGCTTCGTCGGCCGATCCGCCGACGAAGATGACGTCGACGTCGCTGACGTAGTTCAGTTCGCGCGCCCCGGACTTGCCCATCCCGATGATCGCGAGGCGAGTCGCGGCGACGGCGTCGCGCTCGGAACGCGCCGCGCCGGGGACGCCGGCGACGAGCCTGCTGCGCGCGACGGCGAGAGACGCCTCGAGGGCGGCACCGGCAGCGTCGGCGAGGGCCGCAGCGACCGCGTGCAAGATGATCGTCGGGTCGGATGCTGCGAGGTCGAACCGTGCGATGCGCGCCAGCATCCGGCGGTATCGCACCCGCAGCGCGACCCAGGCCTCGTCACCCCAGGAGGCCGCGAAGCCGTCCTCGGCGCCGACGGCATCCAGCATCTGCGCGCTCAGCTCGTCGCGTGTGGGGAGTCCGTCGCCGTCGGAGGCGAGATCGGCGAGCTCCTCGGGATGCCGCAGGTAGAAGTCGGCCAGCCCGTGCGACGCGCCGAGCACCGACCACACCGCCGCAGGCCGCCGTCGCAGCGTGTCGGTGACGATCTCGGCATCCCGGCGGGCGATGCGCAGCAGCGCCGCCACCGCTCCGTCGGGGTCCGCCGCCAGCTCCGCCGATCCGACGAGCTCCCCGCGCTCGATGCCGGTCAGCTCGGCGAGCTCGGCGAGGTCGGCATCCGCGCGCGCGAGGTCATCGAAGCCCGCCCGGGCCAACCCCGTCAGCCCGGTCGAACGAGGTGACCGGGTCATGGCCTCAGAGCATCTCCAGGTTGCTCTTGAGCTCGAACGGCGTCACCTGGGCGCGGTAGTTCTGCCACTCGCGACGCTTGTTCAGCAGCACGTAGTTGAACACCTGCTCGCCGAGCGTCTCGGCGACGAGCTCGGACTCCTCCATGTACTCGAGAGCGTGATCGAGGCTCGCGGGAAGCGGCGCGTAACCGAGGGCCCGACGCTCCGAATCGGTGAGCGACCACACGTTGTCCTCGGCCTCGGCGGGGAGCTCGTAGCCCTCTTCGATGCCCTTCAGCCCCGCTGCGAGTAGCAGCGCGTACGCCAGGTACGGATTGGCAGCCGAGTCGAGCGCACGGTACTCCACGCGCGACGACTGGCTCTTGTTGGGCTTGTACATCGGCACGCGCACGAGAGCCGAGCGGTTGTTGTGACCCCACGTGATGAAGCTCGGGGCCTCGTCGCCGCCCCACAGGCGCTTATACGAGTTCACGAACTGGTTGGTGACCGCCGAGATCTCGTTGGCGTGGCGGAGAAGACCGGCGATGAACTGGCGGCCGGTCTGCGAGAGCTGGTACTGCGCACCCTCTTCGTAGAACGCGTTCACATCGCCCTCGAAGAGCGACATGTGGGTATGCATCCCACTGCCCGGGTGGCCGCTGAGGGGCTTCGGCATGAAGGTCGCGTACACACCCTGCTCGATCGCCACTTCCTTGATGACGGTCCGGAAGGTCATGATGTTGTCGGCCGTCGCAAGGGCATCGGCGTAGCGCAGGTCGATCTCGTTCTGGCCCGGGCCGCCCTCGTGGTGGCTGTACTCGACCGAGATGCCGAGGTCTTCCAGCATCCGCACCGAGCGCCGGCGGAAGTCATGCGCCGTGCCGCCGGGGACGTTGTCGAAGTAGCCGGCGGAGTCGACCGGCTCGGGACCGTCGGGCCCGTACGACGACGATTTCAGCAGGTAGAACTCGATCTCGGGGTGCGTGTAGAAGGTGAACCCGGCGTCGGCCGCCTTCGCGAGGGTCCGCTTGAGCACGTTGCGCGGGTCGGCGACCGCGGGCTGACCGTCCGGCGTCGTGATGTCGCAGAACATCCGAGCGGTGGGGTCGATCTCGCCGCGCCAGGGCAGGAGCTGGAACGTGGTCGGATCAGGGTGCGCGAGCAGGTCCGACTCGTAGCTTCGGGTCAGTCCCTCGATGGCCGAGCCGTCGAAGCCCAGGCCCTCCGCGAAAGCGCCCTCGACCTCTGCCGGGGCGATCGCGACCGACTTCAGGGTGCCGATCACATCGGTGAACCAGAGCCGCACGAACTTGACGCCGCGCTCCTCGATCGTTCGCAGTACGAAGTCCCGCTGCTTGTCCATCGCGTCCTCTCCGAGACAGGGTCGGATCCCAGACTACTGGCGGCGAGCGCCCTCCGACGGCGGCGTGCCCCAGTCGTCCTCCCGAGCCTCGTCCTCGCGCCATGCCTGCGCGCGCTGGGCCATGATCTGCGGAGCCCGCGCTGCTTCCTCGGCGGAGGCGAAAGGGCCGGCGCGATCGGCGCCCGGCGACTGCTTGCCGTGCTCCACCTCGTGCGTCGTGAGGTTGTACCAGTACTCGTCGTGGCTCTCGGGCATGGTCGCTCCAGACTGCGCCTGCGATGGCGCTCAGCCCGAGCCTAATCCGGTGAGCTCGCGCTCGATAGGCTGAGCCGTATGAGTGCGAGTGCGACGCGGGCCGTCGGAGTGGACATCGGCGGAACCGGCATCAAGGGAGCGGTCGTCGACCTGTCGACGGGCGAGCTCCTGACCGATCGGATCAAGGTCGCCACGCCCCACGGGGCAGAGCCCGAAGACGTCCTCGATGCCGTCAAGGTCGTGCTCAACCGACTGGAGGTGACCGACGCGGGCGACGTGCCGCTCGGCGTGGCCTTCCCCGCGATCGTGAAGAATGGCCGCACCCTCTCGGCGGCCAACGTCGCAGACACCTGGATCGACTTCGAAGCCGAGAGCTTCTTCGAGAAGGGCCTCGGCCGTCAGATCCACTTCGCCAATGACGCGGATGTCGCCGGCGTCGCCGAGCTGCGTTACGGCGCCGCACGCGACCAGGACGGCCTCGTCATCCTGACGACGCTCGGCACCGGCATCGGCTCGGCCATGATCTACAACGGCGTGCTCATCCCGAACTCCGAGCTCGGGCACGTGCACCGGGCGAAACACGGCAAGGATGCCGAGGCCTGGGCCGCGTACTCGGCGATGGAGCGCGACGAGCTCGACTGGCCCGAGTGGGCCGAGCGCCTGCAGTGGTACTACAGCCACATCGAGTTCCTTTTCTCGCCCGATCTCTTCGTCGTGGGCGGTGGAGTGTCCAAGCATGCCGACAAGTTCCTGCCGCTGCTCGACCTGAAGACGCCGATCGTGCCCGCCGTCCACCGCAACAACGCCGGCATCATCGGCGCAGCGGCCCTCGCGCTCGCCGGCGAACGCCCGGGCGTGCTCGACGAGACGACGGAAGACCTCGCCGGCACGACCGCCCACTGACCTCGCACGGCGAGGTCTCGCCGGCAGCTGCGGCTTCGGGCGCACTTCCGCGCATCGCGCGCGCTTCAAGCCGCGCCTGATGCGCGGAAGTGCGCCTGACGTGAAGCGGGGTTGGGCGAATGGGCCGGCCTGTACGCCGGGTTCTGTCCGGGGGCGTGAGCCCCGTGGACGGCCATCTCTCTCGGCGACACGTTGCCGTGCCGCTCCAGCGGTCTACCCGGGGACTCGGCGGACCGCGTCAACATCCCCTGTCTGACCTTGCTCCGGACGAGGTTTACCGTGCGAGTCGTGTCACCACGACCCCGGTGGTCTCTTACACCACCCTTTCACCCTTACCGGCGCGGACGCCGGCGGTCTGCTTTCTGTGGCACTGTCTCGCGGATCACTCCGGGTGGGCGTTACCCACCGTCCTGTCCTGTGGAGCCCGGACGTTCCTCGGTGCGGTTGCCCGCCACGCGACCGTCCAGCCGACCCATTCGCCCGTCGAGTCTACCGGCGGGCCCACCCACGCCCGTCGTCAGCTCTTGTCGGCGGAGGCCGCGATGCGCACGTCCAGCAGGAAGTCCAGGGGGAACGAGCCGAAGAGCAGTCGTCCTGCCGCGTCTGCGGCGTCGCGGACGGCTGCCGCGGCGGACTCGGCGTGCTCGACGGGGGTGTGCACGATGATCTCGTCGTGGAGGAAGAACGCGAGGTGCGCGCGCCCCGTGACGGGGTGGTCTCCGACGCTCGGAAAAGCCGCGAGGCGCTGCCGGAGGTCGGCGAGCCAGGCGAGCGCCCATTCGGCCGCCGTCCCCTGAACGACGAAATTTCGGGTGAACCGGCCGCGCTCGCGGGCCCGTGACCGCGCGAGCGTCTTGATGGCATCGGATGCCTCGGGCTCGGCGGCATCCGCTTGGAGCTCGCGCCACGCCGCGGACGGCGCCGGGCTGGTGCGACCGAGCAGCGTGCGCACCGAGCCGCCCTCCTCTCCCACGCGCGCCGCGTCATCGACGAGGGCCATCGCCCGCGGGTACGCGCGGCGCAGCGACGGTACCAGCCGCCCGCTGTCGCCGGTCGTCGCCCCGTACATCGCGCCGAGCAGCGCCATCTTCGCCTCCTGACGCGAGGGGACGGTACCGCGGGCCACGACGCCCTCGTACAGGTCGCGCCCCCGCGCGGCATCGGCGAGGGCGAGGTCGCCGGACATCGCCGCGAGGATGCGCGGCTCGAGCTGAGCGACGTCCGCGACCACCAGCTGCCACCCGGGATCGGCTCGCACCGCGGGCCGCAGCATCCGGGGCAGTTGCAGCGCTCCTCCGCCTGAAGACGCCCAGCGCCCCGTGACGACCCCTCCCGGCACGTAGACCGGACGGAACCGGTCGGTCGGGATCCATTCGTCCATCCACGCCCAGCCGTTGGCGCTCAACAGCCGCATCGCACGCTTGTAGGCCAGAAGCGGCTCGATGACCGGGTGCTCGTGACGTCGGAGCTCCCACTTGCTCGTCGACTCGACGAGCACACCCACCCGGTGCAGCGAGCGCAGCAGGCGCGGTTGCGAGTCGAGGCTCGCGGTCGGGTCGCCGAGCGCCTTCCGCACCCGGTCGGCCAAGTCGCGCACAAGACTCGGAAGCTCACCCGGTCGCGGACGGGGGCCCAGCGCGTCCGCGAGGATCGCGTCGTGCACCTCGCGACTCCACGGGACGCCCGCAACGTGCAGCTCGACGGCCACGAGGGCTCCGGCGGACTCGGCCGCGGTCAGGAGGCGCAGGCGACCGGGATCGGTCGCGCTCGCCATGGCGCGGACCTGCCGTGCGAACTCTGCGAGGGTCGCGTCGAGGTCATGCGGAAGGGCGTCGGCGGCGGGCTCGAGCGCGAAGAGGACGTCGCGATCAGACACCGGGTCTTCGGGCGCGGCGTCCCAGGAGGTCACGGCCCGCAGCTGTGCCGGTTCCGTGACGAGCGAGCTGTCGCGCAGGATCGCGTGGCACAGTCGCAGGTCGTGACACCGCGCCACCCGGACGCCGGCGGCCAGGATGTCGTGGTACCAGGCCGTCGTGTCAGACCAGATCCACCGCGCATCGGGGTCGGCTGCGATCTCACCCGCCAGCTCGCCGGCGGCGACACGGCCGCGCTCGACCACCGCGCCGGCGGCATCCACCACCGCGATGTCGACGTCTCCGTCATTGCGGCGTCCCACCGCGCGCCACCGGGCGCGCGGTGTGGTCATCGACGGATCACAGACCGGATTCTTCGGTGCGGACGAGGATGCAGCCGCACTGGGGGCACGTCACGACCTCGTCGGCGGCAGCCTGCCCGATCGCCTTGAGGTCGGTTCCGGAGAGCTCCATGTGGCACCCGCCGCACGTGCGGCGCTGCAGGAGGCCGGCGCCCGGCGTCCGCTCGGCGAGCGACTCGTAACGCGCCAGAAGATCTGCGGGCACCTTGGCCGCGACCGCCGCACGGTCACGGGTGGCCGCGTCGAGACGGGCCTGGGCGTCCGCGACGGCGGCCTTGCCCTCGGCGCTCAACCGCCCGCCTTCGGCGTTGACTTCGGCGATCAGGGCCTGCTGCGCGGAGACCGCGGTTTCCGCGGCCTCGAGGCGCTCCATGGCTTCGAGCTGCGCGTCTTCCAGCTCGCTCTTACGGCGGGCGAGCGAAGCGATCTCGTGCTCGAGGCCCTGGGCGTCCTTCGGGTTCGAGGTCGCCGCGAGTCGATCGGCATCGCGAGCCGCTCGAGCGTCGACGACAGCGACGTCCGATGCGATGCGCTTGAGCTCGGCCTCGATGTCGTCGCGATTGCCGAGCAGGCCGGTCAGCTCGACCGAGAGCTCCTGACGGCGTGCGAGCAGCTCGTTGACACGCGCCGCCTGAGCCGGATTGCGCTTGGCGGCCTCCGCTCCGCGCGCCTGCGCGTCAAGGCGGGCGATGTCCAGCAGCAGCAGCTGATCTGCGGGGGTGGCTTTCATGTGGGCCCAGAGAGACTCGAACTCCCGACTCCCTCGGTGTAAACGAGGTGCTCTAACCAACTGAGCTATAGGCCCCTGCTCTCAGTGTACGAGAGCGCCGACCCCTCCGAGCGTGAGTAGGCTGTCGTGCGGTGCTTGTGCGCGCCCGACAATGCCCGCGCCCTGCCCGTGGTGATTACCTGGCACGATCTGCCATACGAGAAAGGTCGCCCGTGACTGTCAACGATCAAGACCCCTACTCCCAGGACGCCCTGGACAGCGACCCGGAAGAGACCGGTGAATGGCAGGAGTCGCTGCGCCAGCTGGTCGATGCGAAGGGCTCGGGTCGCGGTCGCGAGATCATGCTGAGCCTGCTGCAGGCCTCGCACGAGCTGCAGCTCAACGTCCCGCAGGTGCCGGTGACGGACTACATCAACACCATCGCACCCGAGAACGAGCCGGAGTTCCCCGGTGACGAAGAGCTCGAGCGTCGCTACCGTCGCTGGATCCGCTGGAACGCCGCGGTCACCGTGCACCGCGCCCAGCGTCCCGGCATCGGTGTGGGCGGACACATCTCCACCTACGCGTCGTCGGCCTCGCTCTACGAAGTCGGCTTCAACCACTTCTTCCGCGGTCCCGACCACCCGTCCGGCGGCGACCAGATCTTCATCCAGGGCCACGCCTCACCCGGCATCTACGCCCGCTCGTACCTCGAGGGACGCCTCAGCGAGAGCCAGCTCGACGGCTTCCGCCAGGAGGCTTCGAAGGCGCCCGACGGCATCCCGTCGTACCCGCACCCCCGTCTGATGCCGGACTACTGGCAGTTCCCGACGGTCTCGATGGGTCTCGGCCCGATCAACGCCATCTACCAGGCGATGAACAACAAGTACCTCACCAACCGGGGCATCAAGGACCTGTCCGACTCGCACGTCTGGGCCTTCCTCGGCGACGGCGAGATGGACGAGGTCGAGAGCCGCGGTCAGCTGCAGGTCGCAGCCAACGAGGGACTCGACAACCTCACGTTCGTCATCAACTGCAACCTCCAGCGCCTCGACGGCCCGGTCCGTGGAAACGGCAAGATCGTCCAGGAGCTCGAGGCGTACTTCCGCGGCGCGGGCTGGAACGTCATCAAGGTCGTCTGGGGACGCGGCTGGGACGAGCTGCTGTCGCAGGATGACGAGGGCGCCCTCGTCCGCCTGATGAACACCACCCCCGACGGCGACTTCCAGACCTACCGCGCCGAGGACGGCGCGTTCATCCGCGAGCACTTCTTCGGGCGCGACGAGCGCACGGCGGCGCTCGTGAAGGACTGGTCGGACGACGACATCTGGGGCAAGCTCCGCCGCGGCGGTCTCGACTACCAGAAGGTCTACGCCGCCTACAAGCAGGCGATGGAGCACAAGGGCCAGCCGACCGTCATCCTCGCGAAGACGATCAAGGGCTATGGTCTCGGTCACCACTTCGAGGGCCGCAACGCGACCCACCAGATGAAGAAGATGACGCTCGAGAACCTCAAGCACTTCCGCGACTCGATGCGCATCCCGATCACCGACGCGCAGCTCGAGGAGAACCCGTACCTCCCGCCGTACTACCACCCGGGCGCCGAGGACGAGACGATCCGCTACATGCTCGAGCGTCGCCGTGAGCTCGGCGGTTTCCTGCCGCAGCGTCGTACGAAGCACGCGCCGCTGACGCTGCCCGGCGACGAGTCGTACGCGCTGCCGAAGAAGGGCTCGGGCACGCAGGAGATCGCCACCACGATGGCGTTCGTCCGCCTGCTCAAGGACCTGCTGCGTGCGAAGGACTTCGGCCACCGCATCGTGCCGATCATCCCCGATGAGGCGCGCACGTTCGGTATGGACGCGTACTTCCCGACGGCGAAGATCTACAACCCGCACGGGCAGAACTACACGTCGGTCGACCGCGAGCTGCTGCTGGCGTACAAGGAGAGCCCGCAGGGTCAGATCCTCCACGTCGGCATCAACGAGGCCGGCGCCGTCGCGGCGTTCACCGCGATCGGAACCTCGTACGCCACCCACGGCGAACCGCTCATCCCGGTCTACGTCTTCTACTCGATGTTCGGATTCCAGCGCACCGGCGACGCGCAGTGGGCCGCGGGCGACCAGATGGCCCGCGGGTTCATCATGGGCGCGACGGCCGGCCGCACGACCCTGACCGGCGAGGGCCTGCAGCACGCTGACGGCCACTCGCACCTGCTCGCTTCGACCAACCCCGCCACTGTGTCGTACGACCCGGCCTACGGGTACGAGATCGCCCACATCGTGCGTTCGGGTCTCGAGCGCATGTACGGCGGGAACCACCCCGACCCGAACGTCATGTACTACATCACGCTCTACAACGAGCCGCTGGTGCAGCCGAAGGAGCCTGAGGATGTCGACGTCGACGGCATCATCCGCGGCATCCACCGCGTGAGCGTCGGCGAGGGCGACGGGCCGCGCGCGCAGCTGCTCGCGTCGGGCGTCGGCGTGCCGTGGGCCTACGAGGCGCAGAAGCTCCTGAAGGACGACTGGGGTGTGATCGCCGACGTCTGGTCGGTCACGAGCTGGACCGAGCTGCGTCGTGACGGTCTCGCCGTCGACGAGCACAACTTCCTGCACCCGACCGACGAGCCCCGCACGGCCTTCGTCACGCAGAAGCTCAACGACTCCGAGGGCCCGGTCGTCGCGGTCAGCGACTTCATGCACGCCGTGCAGGACCAGATCCGGCCGTGGGTGCCGCGTCGCTTCGCGACGCTGGGCGCGGAGGGCTTCGGCTTCTCCGACACCCGCCCGGCCGCTCGACGGTTCTTCAAGATCGACGGGCCGTCGATCGTGGCGCGGACGCTCCAGGCTCTGGCCGAGGACGGCGTCGTGGACCGCGGTCTGTCGGCGCAGGCGATCGAGCGCTACCGCCTGCACGACGTGACGGCGGGCACGAGCGGAAACGCGGGCGGCGAGAGCTGACCCTTCGGTGACCGACGACAGCTCGAAGGCGGAGACACTCGCGTGGCTCCGCCGGATCTCGGGTGATCTGGCCACAGCCACGATCAATCGGCTCGAGGAGACGCTGCCCTGGTACGCCGAGATGCCGCCTGCGCGCCGGTCCTCCGTAGGACTGGTCGCGCAGGCGGGCATCACCTCGTTCATCCAGTGGTACGAGGATCCGACCTCGACCCCGCGCATCGCGGCCGACATCTTCGCCGCGGCTCCGCGCGAGCTGTTGCGCAGCGTCAGCCTGACGCAGACCCTGCAGCTCGTGCGAGTGACCGTCGAAGTCACCGAGGAACGGGTGGCGCACCGCGGCGACGATGTCCGCGAGGCGATCCTGAAGTACTCGCGTGACGTCGCTTTCGCAGCGGCAGACGTGTACGCGCGCGCCGCCGAGGCGCGCGGGTTGTGGGATGCCCGCCTTGAGGCGCTCGTCGTCGATTCCATCCTCACGGGTGAGACCGACGAGGAGCTTCCGAGCCGGATCGCCGCGCTCGGCTGGCACGGGCACGGTGCGGTCGCCGTCCTCGTCGGCACCGCTCCCCCGCAGTTCGACGTCGACCAGCTGCGCCGTGCCGCGCGCAAGATGGGTGTCGATGTCCTCGTCGGCGTTCAGGGCCTTCGCCTGGTGATCGTGATCGGGCGCGCTGATCTGCCGGGCCGGGCGGAGCCGGTGCCCGAGCTGACCTTCCTCGAGATAGCGGCGAGACTCGAGCCCGGTTTCGGCCCCGGTCACCTGGTGCTCGGCCCCACCGTGCCCGCTCTGGTCGACGCGAGCCAGAGTGCCCGCGCGGCTCTTGCCGGCTTCGCGGTCGCGAGCGCCTGGCGTCACGCACCGCGCCCCGTCGAGGCGGACGACCTGCTTCCCGAGCGCGCGCTGGCCGGCGATCCCGTCGCCAAGGCCACCCTGGTCGAGCGGATCTACCGTCCGCTGCTCGCCCACTCTGCGGACCTCGTCGCTACCCTGTGGAGCTACCTCGACAACGGTCGTTCCCTCGAAGCGACGGCCCGCGAGCTCTTCGTGCATCCGAACACCGTCCGGTACCGGCTGAAGCGCGTGTCGGACGTCATCGGCTGGGACGCGACCGGGCCCCGTGAGGCGCTCATCCTGCAGACTGCGCTCATCCTGGGCTCTATCGGCAATGACCTCACGAGACGACGCGCGCCGCAGTCGCGCCGGAGCTGACGAGGCCGCGCCTCCGTCGGACGCTCCTCATGAACCGTCGACTGTACGGTCGACACAAAGGTTCGCCGCATTGTTGTGCGATCGTCGCCAGCGGTCGACCGACTGAACTTGGAAGGATGTAACAGTGATCATCGCCGTGTTCCCCGGGCAGGGGTCGCAGTCCCCCGGCTTCCTCGCCCCGTGGCTCGAGCTGGAGGGTGCGCGTGAACGCCTCGAGCGCTTCTCCGAGCTCGCCGAGGTCGACCTCGTCGCCGCCGGTACCGAGTGGGATGCGGATCGCATCCGAGACACCGCCGTGGCCCAGCCGCTCATCGTCGCCGCCAGCCTGCTGTCGTACAGCGCGCTCGTCGCCGACGGCGCTCGCCCGGCAGGCGTCGCCGGCCACTCGGTCGGCGAGATCGCGGCACTCGCCGCCGGCGGCGTACTGAGCGACGATGACGCGATGCGCCTGGTGGGACTCCGTGGCCGTGCCATGGCGGATGCCGCGACCCGTGAGCAGACCGGCATGAGCGCTGTGCTCGGCGGCGACCAGGACGCTGTGGTCGCCCGCCTGGACGAGCTCGATCTCACGCCCGCCAACTACAACGGCGGCGGACAGATCGTCGCGGCCGGAGCACTCGACGCTCTCGCGCGCCTCGCCGCCGAGCCCGTCGCTGCGACCCGGGTCATTCCCCTCCAGGTCGCCGGCGCGTTCCACACGCGGTACATGGCGCCGGCCGTCGACACGCTCGCCGCGGCGGCATCCGCCACCTCGGTGAACGACCCCGACCTCACGCTGTGGTCGAACCGCGACGGCGCCGTCGTCGCCGAGGGCCGTGACGCTCTCGACCGTCTGGTCGCCCAGGTCGCGTCTCCCGTGCGCTGGGACCTGTGCATGTCCTCGTTCGCCGAGCACGGCGTCACCGGAATCATCGAGTTCGCCCCGGCCGGAACCCTCGTGGGTCTCGCGAAGCGCGCTCTCCGCGGTGTCCCCTCGGTCGCCGTCAAGACCCCCGACGACCTCGTCGCCGCATCCGCTCTCATCTCCGGAGGTGCCGCATGACCGCCGCCATTCGCCAGGCCACCGGCCCCGCTCACACCCGCATCTACGCGTACGGCGCGGCTCGCGGTGAGAACGCCGTACCCAACGACGACCTCGTCGGACCGATCGACTCGAGCGACGAGTGGATCCGTCAGCGCACCGGCATCGTCACTCGCGTCCGCGCGGACAAGGAGACCACCGTCATCGACCTGGCCGCGGATGCCGTGGCCGAGGCGATCGAGCGCAGCGGCGTTCCTGCCGACCAGGTCGACGCCGTCATCGTCTCGACGATCTCGAACCCGAAGCAGACCCCGTCGGTCTCGGCGATCGTCGCCGACCGCGTCGGGGCGAACCCGGCGGCGGCGTACGACGTCAACGCGGCGTGCGCAGGGTTCTCCTACGGAGTGACTCAGGCCGACGCACTCGTTCGCGCGGGTGCGGCCCGCTACGTCGCCGTCGTCGGCGCGGAGAAGCTCAGCGACATCATCGACCCCACCGACCGCACGATCTCGTTCCTGCTCGGCGACGGCGCGGGCGCGGCGATCATCGGGCCGAGCGACACCCCGGGCATCGGTCCGACGGTGTGGGGCTCGGACGGGTCGAAGGCCGACGCCGTCGGCATGAACCACACCCTCGTGGAGTTCCGCGACGGGACTGCGCCGTGGCCGACACTCCGGCAGGAAGGCCCGACGGTGTTCCGCTGGGCGGTCTGGGAGATGGTCAAGGTCGCACGGCGAGCCATCGAGGAGGCCGGCATCCAGGCCGGTGACCTCGCCGCCTTCATCCCGCACCAGGCGAACATGCGCATCATCGATGAGTTCGCCAAGCAGCTCGGGCTGCCCGAGACCGTCGCGATCGGTCGCGACATCGAGACCACCGGCAACACGTCGGCGGCCTCCATCCCCCTCGCCACGCACCGCCTGCTCGAGGAGAACCCCGAGTTGAGCGGCGGTCTGGCCCTCCAGATCGGCTTCGGTGCGGGGCTCGTCTTCGGCGCGCAGGTCGTCGTCCTTCCCTGATCGGGCGGGTCCCCGCACCTAGACTGAACAGCGGCCCGCGTCCGGGTCGGTCCAGAGATAACAAGGAGAAAACCCATGGCATTCAGCAACGACGAGGTCCTCGCAGGACTCGCCGAGCTCATCACCGACGAGACCGGCATCTCGGCCGACGAGGTCGCCCTCGAGAAGTCCTTCACCGACGACCTCGACATCGACTCGATCTCGATGATGACGATCGTCGTCAACGCCGAGGAGAAGTTCGGCGTCACCATCCCCGACGAAGAGGTCAAGAACCTCAAGACCGTCGGCGACGCCGTCACCTACATCACGTCCAACCAGGCGTAACCCCCACCGGCGGGGGCACACGCCCCCGCCGGGGTTCCACCGAGGAGATCCATGAGCACCCCGCGTATCGTCGTCACCGGAATCGGAGCGTCGTCGCCCCTGGGCGGCACCGCACCCGAAAGCTGGGAAGGCCTGCTCGCCGGCCATTCCGGCACGCGCACACTCGAGCACGAGTGGGTCGAGAAGTACCAGATTCCGGTTCACTTCGCCGCCGAGGCCATCGTGCGCCCCGACACCGTGCTGGAGCGCCCTGTCTCCAAGCGTCTCGACCCCGCGTCGCAGTTCGCGATGGTCGCCGCGATGGAGGCGTGGGCGGATGCCGGCAGCCCCGAGGTCGACCCCGAGCGTCTCGGTGTCGACTTCGCGACCGGCATCGGTGGGGTGTGGACGCTGCTCGATGCGTGGGACACGCTGCGCGAGAAGGGACCGCGACGGGTTCTGCCCATGACGGTTCCGATGCTCATGCCCAACGCCGCCGCCGGTAACCTCTCGCTGCACTTCCGGGCGCGCGCCTTCGCCCGGACGGTCGCGAGCGCCTGCGCCTCGAGCACGGAGTCGATCGTCAACGCGATCGAGCACCTGCAGGACGGCCTGGCCGACATCGTCATCGCCGGTGGCACCGAGTCGGCCATCCACCCCATCACGATGGCGTCCTTCGCGTCGATGCAGGCACTGTCACGCCGCAATGACGACCCGGCGACGGCCTCGCGCCCGACGAGCATCGATCGCGACGGCTTCGTCATGGGTGAGGGCGCCGGTGTGCTGATCCTCGAGACCGAAGAACACGCCAAGGCTCGCGGCGCGAAGATCTACGCCTACGCGGTGGGCGGCGGCGTCACCGCCGACTCGTACCACATCACGGCCAACGACCCCGAGGGCGCCGGCGCCTCGCGCGCGGTCCGCGCTGCTCTCGAGCAGGCCGATGCCTCCCCCGATGATGTCGCGCACATCAATGCGCACGCGACCTCGACCCCCGTCGGCGACCCCAACGAGTACCAGGCGCTGCGCAGCGTCTTCGGCGACCGCATCGACGAGATCCCGGTCTCGGCCACGAAGGCGTCCACGGGTCACCTGCTGGGTGGTACCGGTGCCCTCGAGGCGATCTTCACGATCCTGGCTCTACGCGAACGGATCGCGCCGCCGACGATCAACATCACCGAGCAGGACCCCGCCGTCCCGTTCCGGGTCTCGGGCGAGACCCAGAGCCTCGGCGACGGTGATCTGCTGGCGATCAGCAACTCGTTCGGCTTCGGCGGGCATAACGCCGTCGTCGCGTTCCGTTCGGCCTGACCGGTCTCGGAACACGAAACAGACCCCCGCGGACGGCGTTCCGCGGGGGTCTGTTCTTCTTTCGGGTCAGTCGTCCCGTACGTGCTCCCGTTCCCCGGGATCATTCCACCGGGGCTCGGTACGAACGCACGGGCCGACTGGGTCTGTGCGACTCAGAATCAGCCCACCTTGTGCAGCCACACCACGGCAGCATCGTCGCCCGCGTGACGGAAGGGCTCGAGCTCTTCGTCCCAGGCTGCGCCCAACGCGACGTCGAGCTCGCGCTGCAGCTCGCGCACATCGCCCGCCGCGATCTCCATGGCGTAGCGGATGCGGTCCTCACCGATCACGACGTTGCCCGTTGCATCGGTCTGGGCGTAATGGATGCCGAGGCTCGGGGTGTGCATCCACCGGCCCCCGTCGCTGCGCGGCGTCGGATCCTCCGACACCTCGAATCGCAGGTGCTCCCAGCCCCGTATCGCCGTCGCGAGTGCTGCTCCGGTTCCGGCGGGGCCCTCCCAGTAGAACTCCGCGCGACGGCTGCCATCGAGCACCGGCTGGTCCTCCCAGTCGAAGCTGACCGCGCGTCCGAGCGCACGCCCCGCCGCCCACTCGAGGTGCGGGCACAACGCGCGTGGCGCGGAGTGGATGAAGATCACTCCACGCGCCTGTGGTGTCGCCATGACTTCTCCGTTTCATCAGGTACGTCTTCCCCTACGACCTGAGCCCGGATGTCGGCGATGTGTTCGGTTATGGCGTCGATTATCGCGCACGAACCTGAAGAATCACAACCGTGTCACGATTTCTCCCGGCATCCGATGTCAAGCGCCTTCCTCGTGACCCACCCGAGCGGCAGGCTGGATCTCACACCCCGAGGAAAGGATGCCGCATGTCCGACAGCACTCCCCACCACCGCGACGCCGATGACGCGCACGCCGACAGCGCCGCGCCGACGGATGCCGCCAGCGATGAGGTGAAGGCCGACGCGGCTCGCGCGGGCTCCGACCTCGGCGACACCGATCTCAAGGCGGGCGACGACAACACCGACTTCCCGCAGGATCCCGCAATTACGCACCCCTGATGCCTCACGCGCCTGTGCATGCGAATGGCCGCCCGCGGGCGGCCATTCGTTTGTAGGGCGGGTGGGACTTGAACCCACGATCGTCGGGTTATGAGCCCGCTGCCTTGACCAGCTTGGCCACCGCCCCCTGCCGTATCGAGCCTAGCGCGAGCCGCCTCGAGCCGACGCGACCGCTCAATCGTCGAGGCGCTTGCCCTTGCTCCCGCGCGGAATCGGCAGCTGCTGACTGTCGAGCACGACCTGCGGATGGTTCCGCGCCAGCGACGTCACGCCATAGACCGCGATGGCTCCGGCGACGACGAAGCCGACGAATGCCGGCAACGGCGCCGTTGCGGCCTCACGCAAGATGGCGATGCCGATGATGACGGCGACGATCGGGTCGATGACGGTGAGCCCGGCGATGACGAGATCGGGAGGCCCGACGGAGTAAGCGGTCTGAACGAAGTACGCACCGACGGCGGTCGCGGTGATCAGGCCGACGAGGCACAGGAGCGTCAACCACTCGAAGTCGCCGTTCTGGATGCGCGAGATCACGACCTTCGCGAGCGTCGCGACGAAACCGTAGATGATTCCCGAGGCCGCGATGTAGAAGAGCGGCTTCGCGCCCTTGCGCACCAGCATCCACACGGCCCCCGAGATCAGCAGCACGCCCGCGAGCAGAGCGAGGATGGTGATGAGCTGCGCCTGATCGATCGGCTCCTCCGTCGCGACGAGCGCAGCCACCGTGACGAAGGCGAGGATGCCTCCGACGCACAGGATGATCGAGCGAACCGACCGCTTCGTCGGCTTGACGCCGGTGATGCGTGCATTCAGCAGGGTCGTGATCACGAGAGAGATCGCACCGAGCGGCTGAACGAGGATGAGCGGCGCGAAAGTCAGCGCTGCGAGCTGACACACGATCGCGAGCCCGAGCATGATCGTCCCCGCCACCCACGACGGACGCTTGAGCAGACTCAGCAGCTGCGAGCCGTTGAGCCCGGCGCTTCCCGACGAGTTGGTGAGACGCTCGACCTTCTGCACACCCCGGTGCTGGTAGAGCGCTCCGAAGGACATGAACACAGCGCCGAGCAGCGCGAGCGGGATTCCGATGAGGATTCTGGGTTCGCGGAAGACTCCGATCAGCTGATCGGTGACGTCATCGAGGGACGCGACAAACGGAATCACCTTTCGACCATAACGGCGAAGCGGGCTCGATTAGGCTCGCAACGTGCCCGTTCTTCCGATTCGCATCATGGGCGATCCCGTGCTGCACGCCCCCGCCGAGCCCGTCACCGAGATCACGGACGAGATCCGCCAGCTCGTCGCCGACATGTACGAGACCATGGATGCCGCCCCCGGGGTCGGCCTGGCTGCTCCGCAGGTCGGCGTCGGCCTGCGGATCTACGTCTACACGTACCAGGACGACGACGGCGAGCCCTGGCGCGGCGAGATCATCAATCCCGAGCTCTGGATGCGACCCCTCGAGCCCGGATCACCCGATCCCGACGACGAGTCGGAGGGGTGCCTCTCCTTCCCCGGTGAGCGGTTCCCGCTGCGGCGCTCCGAGGAGGTGCTCGTGACCGGCACCGACCTCGCCGGCTCCCCCGTCGAGATCCGCGTCGATGGCTGGCGCGCGCGCATCATGCAGCACGAGTTCGATCACCTCGACGGCATCCTCTACGTGGACCGCCTCGACGACTCGGGCTGGAAGACGACGCAGAAGATCGCGAAGAAGCGCGGCTGGGGCCGTCCGGGCAACGCCTGGATGCCGGGCGTCGACGATCTCGACGCCTGACGCCATGAGCGACGCCAGCGGTCCGCGTGCATACGATCTCGACGCTCTGCGTGGACGGTTGCTGCCGGCGCGCGACGGTGAACGCTCGACGAGCATCCCCGAGCTCGCCGACGCCGACCGCGACCTGTGCGCGATCGCACTGGCTCTGCCCGACGGCTCGGTCCGATCGTCGGTGGATGGGGAGGTCCCGTTCAGCATCCAGTCAGCCGTCAAGCCGTTCCTGTTCGCCCTCGCTCTGGCCGACACCGACGGCGCAGCTCTAGCCCGGGTCGGCATCGAGCCGACGGGCGAGGCGTTCGACGCCATCAAGCTCGAGAGCGGCACGGGAAGACCCCCGAACCCGATGGTGAACGCCGGCGCCATCCTGACCTGCGCGCTGGTCGATGGAGACGATCCCGACGAGCGGGCGAGCCGCATCGTGGCCGGGCTCTCGGGATTCGCCGGTCGTCGACTGGAGGTGGACGACGATGTCGCCCACAGCGAGCACCTCCTCGGCGACCGCAATCATGCACTCGCGCATCTGATGCGCGATGAGGGAACGCTCGCCGTCACGGCCGATGACGCCGTCGCGGTCTACGCCCGTGCGTGCGCCGTGCTGGTGGACGCGCAGACCCTGGCCGTCATGGGCGCGACGCTCGCTCTCGGCGGGGTGAATCCCGTGACCGGCGAACGGGCGGTGTCTGCGCGGATCGCGAGAGACGTCGTCGCCGTCATGGCCACGTGCGGCGTCTACGACGGATCGGGGCGCTGGATGCGAGCCGTCGGCGTCCCCGCGAAGTCCAGTGTCTCCGGCGCGATCGTGTTGTCGGCTCCGGGCAAGCTCGGCGCTGCCATCGTGAGCCCGCCTCTCGACGAGCACGGGACGAGCGTGCGCGGTCGCATCGGCGCGGAGGCGCTGAGCGACGACCTCGGACTGCACGTCTTCGGCTGATCGTTCGAGCGCACGTCTCCGGTTGGCACTTTGCGCCGCTTCGAGGCCGAGGAACGGGCATCGAGTGCCAGGCGAACCTCAGACACATGAGTAAAGGCCCGGGGTGGAAGCCCGGGCCTTCGGTGAGAGCCGCGGTAGATAACGCGGGTCTCTCGCTCCCCGGCTTGGACTCGAACCAAGAACCTATCGGTTAACAGCCGATTGCTCTGCCAATTGAGCTACCGAGGATCAGCCGCCCCGCTCGCGCCGGGCAACCCGTCTATATTAGCAAAGCTCCGGGGGTGCTCACGACATCGGCCGACCGCCGGGCGGGTCGCGGCCGTCAGGACGCCCGCGATCGCCCGTCCGGCGTCCAGACCACATCCGATGCGGTCTGCCCGTATCCCACGGGCCGGCCACCGTGCAGGACGAGAGCCGCGGCATCCAGCTCGTCGGCGGTCTCGACGTCGTTCGTCGCGATGACGATCGCCATCCCCGTGTCGTCGCGACGCGAGAGCAAGGCCTCTCGAGCCGCGATGCGTACCTCGATGTCGAGGTTCGCGTACGGGTCATCGCCGATGAAGACCTTCGGGTCGAGCACGAGAGCGCGCGCGAGGGCGACGCGCTGGCGCATGCCCGCGCTGAGCTCGTAGGGATACTGCGAGGCCGCCCCCAGCGGAAGGTGCAACTCGTCGAGGAGCGAGGCGACCCGAAGCGACAGAGCGCGCTGACTCACCCGCCGGTCACGCGAGGTGATGGGCTCGGCGATGACTTCGGCCACGGTCAATCGAGCCGGGAGCGACGCGCCCGCCGCCTGTGGCATGTGCCCGGCGTAATAGGTGAGCATGCGGCGGGAACGGCCACCCTTCCGCACCGAGAGGCCGGCCACCTCGGCGGCACCGCCGACGACCCCGACGTCGGCCGGCGCATTGCCGGCCAGGACGGAGAGCAGCGTCGACTTACCGGATCCGGTCGCGCCCATCACGGCGAGGGCTTCTCCCGCCCGGACCGTGACGCTGACGCCCTCGACGACGCGATCGGAATCGCCCGTCCGCGCTATCGACAAATCGTCGCAGCGCACCGCGATCTCCGCGTCGGGTCGTCGGGACATGCGCATCATCCTGCCGTTTTCATCGCTCGACCGCCACTCGTCGCCGACGGCGGCTACTCCGACTCCATGAGTTGCCGCAGCCGAAGGTCGAGATCGCGGATGGCGACGCCGATGGAACGGAACTCGGGCGAGCCCGGTTCCAGGCGCTGCTGCGCGCTTCGCAGCTCGGCCTTCTCGCGTTCGAGCGCCCGCTGGCGGAGTTTGCGCAGCGACTCCATCGCCGTCGTCTGCGCGATGCGTTCGGTTCCCGCGGGGAAGTCCGCCGTGAGCAGTTCGATCGCGAGCGTGCGATAGGGCTCGCGAGTCGCGTCCACCGCAGCCGAGGTCCATCCGGGCCGGGTGAGATCGGGCTGCATCGAGACGGCCTGACGGACGGCTTCGAGAGCCGGATGCGGCATGGGCAGACCCAGCGCGATGTCGACGGCCTGCTTGTCGAGCAGGTGCCCGTACTGCAGCACGCCCATGAGCGCGCGCTTCTCGAGCTCGAGGGCGGCCGGCAGTGAGGCGAGGGTGACACGGACCGACACGGGCGGCGGTTCGGAGGCCGCGCCGGGCGCACCGGAGGGCTGCGCTCGGCCTGCGCCCGGTGCCTCGCCGCGAGTGCGCTCCCCTGCGCTCCCGGACGCCGACGCGCGGCGCGCGGCCCGCTCGACCTCGGGCTGCACCTCCGAAAGGTCGAGCCCGAGCTTTCCGGCGAGGACACGCGTGTAGCCCGGTCGAAGCGCGGCATCGCGGATGTCGGCGACGATCGGTGCCGCCGCCCGCAGGGCGCCGATGCGTCCTTCAACGGTGGAGAGGTCGAACGTCGACAGACGCTGATCCATGACGAACTCGAACATCGGCGCCTTCGCCTCGATGAGCGAGCGCACGGCCGCGTCACCGCGGTTCAGCCGGAGATCGCACGGGTCCAGCCCCTCGGGGGCGACCGCGACGTACGTCTGCGCAGCGAAGCGCTTCTCGTCGCCGAAGGCGCGCAGCGCGGCCTTCTGGCCGGCGGCATCCGGGTCGAACGTGAAGACGACCTCCCCCGAGCTGCCCTCGCTGTCGCCCATGACGCGACGCAGCACCGTGATGTGATCGGTACCGAAGGCCGTGCCGCACGACGCGATGGCTCCGGTGACCCCGGCGAGATGGCACGCCATCACATCGGTGTAGCCCTCGACGACGACGACGCGATGCTCCCGCGAGATCGACTTCTTCGCGAGGTCGAGGCCGTAGAGGACCTGCGCCTTCTTGTAGATCGGCGTCTCTGGCGTGTTGAGGTACTTCGGGCCCTGATCGTCGTCGTAGAGGCGGCGAGCGCCGAAACCGATCGTCTGGCCGGCGACGTCGCGGATGGGCCAGACGACCCGTCCCCGGAACCGGTCGTAGACGCCGCGCTGCCCCTTCGAGACCAGTCCCCCGGTGAGCAGCTCCTCGTCGGTGAATCCCTGCGACCGCAGTGCGTCGCGAAGCGCCGACCAGCCTTGGGGCGCGTATCCGACCCCGAAGTGCGCGGCTGCACCGGCGTCGAATCCCCGCTCGCCGAGGAACTGACGTGCGGCCTGCGCGTCCGGGGCGGACAGCTGCGACCGGTAGAACTCAGCCGCGGCGGTGTGGGCGGCGTACAGCCGGGAACGACCGCTCGTCTCGGGAGCCGCAGCGCCGTCCTCGTAGTGCAGTGAGTAACCGATGCGCGCCGCGAGGCGCTCCACGGCCTCGGTGAACGAGAGGTGATCCATCGCCCGCAGGAACGAGTAGACGTCGCCCGACTCACCGCATCCGAAGCAGTGGTAGTACCCCACCTGCGGCCGGACGTGGAAACTGGGGCTTCGTTCGTCATGGAACGGGCAGAGCCCCTTCAGCGAGCCGACGCCGGCGGACTTCAGGGCGACACGCTCGCCGACGATGTCGCCGATGTTCGTGCGCGCCTTGACCTCTTCGATGTCGGTCTGCCGGATCCGTGCCATCAGAGCCCTTCGATGGGCTCGGGCAGCGCGAAGTGGCTCGGCGCCGTCGCGCGCGGATCAGACGACCACAGGCCCAGCTCGCGAAGGTCGACCGGGCCCACCAGGCGGCCGTGCCACTCGATCGCGAAGCGGTCGGTGAGGGTCGCCACCTGGTCGACGATGACGCGGCGGCGGGCGGCATCCGTTACCGCTGCGGCGAAGTCCTCGGCGTGCAGCGCGTCGAGGTGCTCCGGGCGCTCCCAGAGGGCGTCGGCAAGGCGGCGCAGCACGCGACGCTGCTCCTTGTAGAGCCCCTTGCGTCCCTCGATCGAGACGACGAAGGCGCCGATGACTCCCTTGAGCACCGCCATCTCGACCTCGATGACGCGCGGAACGATGACCCGACCGCGGAAGCGGGTCAGGACGGGGATGTCGTAGTGCTCGCGGGTCGCGGCCGTGGCGGCACGCGCGAACCGGCCGATGAGATCGGAGGTGAGGTTCTTGAGACGTGCCATCGCCGCGCGCGAGCCGTCGTACGACTCGAGCCATTCGGGAAGCAGAGTCAGACGGTAGAGTGCATCGCCCAGCTCGTCCTTCGTGAACCCGTAGCCCACCCAGCTCTGGATCGCGGTGAGCAGCGCCTCGCGTTCGCGGGGATCGCCGAGCCGCGCCGGATCGAGGTAGCCGTTCAGGACCGCGTCTTCGAAGTCGTGCACCGAGTAGGCGATGTCGTCGGAAAGGTCCATGACCTCGGCCTCGATGCAACGCAGGCGTCCCGGGGCGCCCTCACGCATCCACTGGAACACCGCCTCGTCCTCGGGGTAGACGCCGAACTTCTGCCGTCCGCCCGGGTCGGGGATGGCGTGCTCGACCGTCCACGGGTACTTGCACGTCGCATCGAGGCTCGCCCGCGTGAGGTTCAGGCCCGCGCTCTGACCGAACGCGTCGACGACCTTCGGCTCGAGACGCGAGAGGATGCGCAGCGACTGCGCGTTGCCCTCGAAGCCGCCGATGTCCTCGGCCCAGTCGTTGAGGGCCCGCTCACCGTTGTGGCCGAACGGCGGGTGTCCGAGGTCGTGGCAGAGGCAGGCGGTATCGACGACGTCGGGCGAGAGCTCCAAAGCGATGGCCAGCTCGCGCCCGACCTGGGCGACCTCGAGCGAGTGCGTCAGGCGGTTGCGCGCGAAGTCGGCCGGGCTCGCCGGACTCAGCACCTGCGTCTTGGCGGCGAGACGGCGCAGGGCGCCGGAATGC
This sequence comes from Microbacterium sp. H37-C3, assembly GCF_027157935.1. Taxonomy (NCBI): domain Bacteria; kingdom Bacillati; phylum Actinomycetota; class Actinomycetes; order Micrococcales; family Microbacteriaceae; genus Microbacterium; species Microbacterium sp. H37-C3. Next base: position 735,848 of record NZ_JAPVLR010000001.1, read on the forward strand.
AGCACACGGGCGCGATCGCGGGCGAAGCTGTCGCGGCGCGAGCGGTGCTCCTCGCGGTGGAAACGGGCGGCGTCGTGGTCGTCGTAGCCGGAGGGGCGTCCCGCCGAGACGCCGACACCGCTCGTGACCTCAGCCCCCACTGTTCTCGACCTCCGCTGCGGCGATGGCCGACGACTCGGCCGCGTCGACGTCGCGGGACTCCAACCAACGGTCCGGCAGCGCCGGGCGCTTGGGCGTTCCCGCGCGACCACGCTGCCCCTCCGCAGCCGAGCCGGGGTAGGGCGCCGTCCAGTCCAGCGTCGCGAGGATGTCGTCGATCTCGGCGAGGCTCGACGCGGTCGCCAGCCGCGCCCGCGTGTCACCGCCGACGGGGTACCCCTTGAAGTACCACGCGACGTGCTTGCGGATGTCGCGGCATCCCCGGCCCTCATCCTCGAAGAACTCCACGAGAAGCTCGGCGTGCCGGCGGAAGGCGGTCGCGACGAACCCGAGCGTGGCGTCGACCTCCGGCCCAGCTGAGCCCGGTTCGCCCAGCGCTCGCGCGAGGTCTCCGAAGAGCCACGGACGCCCGAGGCATCCGCGACCGACGACGACCCCGTCGCAGCCGGTCTCCGCCATCATGCGCACGGCGTCGTCGGCGGACCAGATGTCACCGTTGCCGAGAACAGGAACGCTCGTGACGGCTTCTTTCAGCGCGGCGATGGCCGACCAGTCGGCGTGCCCCGAGTAGAACTCCGCCGCGGTGCGTGCGTGGAGCGCGACCGCCGAGACCCCGGCGTCCTCCGCGATGCGACCCGCGTCGAGGTAGGTCAGGTGGTCCGAGTCGATGCCCTTGCGCATCTTGACCGTCAGCGGGACGTCGCCGGCCGCGCGCGCGGCGCGCGTGACGATGTCGCGGAACAGGTCGAGCTTCCACGGCAGGGCGGCTCCCCCGCCCTTGCGCGTCACCTTGGGCACGGGGCATCCGAAGTTCAGGTCGATGTGGTCGGCGCGGTCCTCCTCGACAAGGAGCCGCACCGCGGCCTCGGTCGTGGCGGGGTCGACGCCGTAGAGCTGGATGGAGCGCGGCTTCTCCGACTCGTGATGGGTGATCAGGCGCATGGTGGTGGCGTTGCGCTCGACGAGTGCGCGGGTCGTGATCATCTCGCTGACGTAGAGACCAGCGCCGTACTCGCGGCACAGTCGACGGAATGCGGTGTTCGTGATCCCGGCCATCGGCGCCAGGACGACGGGTGCATCCAGGGCGATCGGGCCGATCCGCAGGCGCGGGGAAGCGGAAACGACGGTACTCACCAGATCATTCTCCCAGAAGGACGGATGCCGGAAGGCGGCCGGGCGTAGCCTGGGGACGTGACCGAAGCGACCACCGACATCCGTTCGATTCCCTTCTCCGCAGCCGACGGCACCGCCACCACGCTGGAGGAGCTCGGCGACGGTGTGCTGCTCGTCGTCAACGTCGCCTCGAAGTGCGGCCTGACGCCCCAGTACGAGCAGCTCGAGCAGCTTCAGCGCACCTACGGCGAGCGCGGACTCCAGGTCATCGGATTCCCCTGCAACCAGTTCATGGGTCAGGAGCCGGGCTCGATGGAGGAGATCCTCGATTACTGCGCGATGACCTGGGGAGTGAGCTTCCCCATCATGGACAAGATCCGGGTCAACGGCTCGCACGCCGCTCCCCTGTACAAGGCGCTGAAGAAGATCCGCAACGAGGAAGGTGCGCGAGGCCCGGTGATGTGGAACTTCGAGAAGTTCGTCATCACGCCGAGCGGTGAGGTGCACCGCTTCCGCCCCCAGACGAAGCCCGACGCGCCGGAGATCGTCGCGGTCATCGAGGCGAACCTCCCGCGCTGACCCTGCGCGCGTGCGCGGACCGCGCTCAGCCCGCGGTTTCGACGCCGTTCCGCTCGGCCCACACCTGACGGGCGATCTGCGCGAACGCCTCGGCAGGCTGCGCTCCGGAGACGCCGTACTTGCCGTCGATGACGAAGAACGGGACGCCGTTGATGCCGTACGAACGCGCCTGATCCTGATCGGCGCGAACGGCCGGCAGGTGCTCGCCCGACTCGAGCGCGGCGCGGATCACGTCGCGGTCGAGTCCGACCTCGGCGGCGAGCTCGACGAGATCGTCGATCCGTCCGACGTGGCGGCCCTCGGTGAAGTACGCCGCCATCAGGCGCTCGGCCATCTCGTGCTGACGGCCCTCCGCCTTCGCGGCGTGCAGCAGCTCGTGCGCCTTGACCGTGTTGGTGTGCTTGAGGATGTCGAAGTGGTAGTCGAGGCCCGCGTCCTTCGCGACGCCGGTGACGTTGTCGAGCATCTGCTGCACCTGCTCGCGCGGCATCCCCTTGTGCGTCGAGAGGAAGTCCAGCTCGTCGCCCTCGAAATCGACCGGAGTGTCGGGCGAGAGCTCGAACGAGTGGAAGGTCACCTCGACGCGCGGAGCGTCTTCGTCATCCGCCGTGGCCGCGAGGCCCGACTCGAGGTTGCGCTTGCCGATGTAGCACCACGGGCAGGCGATGTCGCTCCACACGTCGATCTTGATTGCGTCCGTCACACCGGGTGCAACGTCCTGGCGCGCGCGGGCTATTCCCGCTCGCGCATTACGCGGTGGGAGCGTCGACAGCGCCGCCGAACCGGCGGTCGCGCGAGAGATACAGCTGAATCGCACCCCACAGGTCCGCACGAGAGAAGTCGGGCCAGAGCGTGTCGAGGAACACCATCTCGGCGTAGGCCGCCTCCCACAGGAGGAAGTTCGAGGTCCGCTGCTCTCCACTCGAACGGATGAACAGGTCGACGTCGGGCATGTCGGGCACATAGAGGTGCCGGCGCAGGGCCTTCTCCGTGATGGCGGAGGGCTTCATCCGCCCCGCGGCGATCTGCTCCCCCATCGCCCGCATCGCATCGATGATCTCGTGCCGGCCGCCGTAGTTGACGCACATCGTGAGCGTGAGGACGTCGTTGTCGCGGGTGAGCTGCTCGGCGTACTGCAACTCGGAGATGACCGAGCCCCACAGGCGCGGCTTGCGCCCGGCCCACCGCACACGCACGCCCCACTCGTTGAGCTGATCACGACGACGGTGGAGGACGTCACGGTTGTAGCCCATGAGGAAGCGCACCTCATCAGGCGACCGCGACCAGTTCTCGGTCGAGAACGCGTAGACGCTCAGGTGCTTGACGCCGGCCTGGACGGCGCCGGCGACGACGTCGAGCAGCACCTCTTCGCCCGCGCGGTGCCCCTCGATGCGGGTGAGTCCGCGGCGGTTGGCCCATCGTCCGTTGCCGTCCATGACGATCGCGACGTGGTTCGGGACGCCGCCTCGCGGGAACGCCGGCGGGTACACCCCGGTCCAGTCGAGGGGGCGATAGGGAACCGCGTCGCGGTGCGTGTACGGCTTGGGACTCATCGGTTCGAGCCTAGGCGTTCGAGCTGCCCGCCATCACCGTGGTCAGCGCGCCGCGCCGATGTGTCCGAGTGACCGGATGCCGCGCTCGAGATGCCACTGGGCATACGCGGCGATCAGCCCCGATGCCGCGTTCGCGGTGCCGGGGCTGCCGCCGTCGACCGTTTCCCATTCGCCGGCGATGAGGGCGCGGAGCCGGGCGCCGGTCTCCGGTGCGATGCGGGCCGATCCCGCCGGAGCGCAGGCATCGCAGACCGAGCCCCCGAGGGGCGCGACGAACCCGTCGTGCGGCCCGGTACGACCGCAGCGGGCACAGGCGTCGAGCGAGGGCGCCCACCCCGAGAGCGCCATGGCGCGAAGGAGGTAGGAGTCGAGCACAGCGCGACTGTCGTGCTCGCCACGCGCGAGCGCGCGGAGGCCGCCCACGAGCAGCAGGTACTGCTGCGGCGTCGTCTCGGCCTCGTTCAGACGGTCGGCGGCTTCGACCATCGCCGACGCCGAGGTGTACCGGTCGTAGTCGGTCGCGATGTCGGCCCCGTACGACCCGAGCGACTCGGCCTGCTGCACGATGTCGAGCGACCGTCCCTTGTACATCTGCACGTCGGCGACCATGAACGGCTCGAGGCGCGCCCCGAAGCGCGACGACGTGCGACGTACTCCCTTGGCGACGCCACGGAGCTTGCCGTGCCGACGGCTGAGCATCGTGACGATGCGATCCGCTTCACCCAGCTTGTGGGTGCGGAGGATCACGACCTCGTCGCGGTAGGTGGGCACCCTCCAATTATCGCGCCGACCGACGACAATGGTTCCGTGACGCAGTCTCAGTTCGTGATCCCGCTCTGGGCGGATCTGACCGCTGTCGGCCTCGGCGGGGTGCAGGGCGCTCTGTTCGCCTCGGGGTTCGTGGGCAAGCAGCGGCTCGACCCTCTCGGCGTGGTCATCATCGGGATCCTGATCGGGATGGGCGGCGGCCTCATCCGCGATCTGCTCCTCGGCGTCCAGCCGGTCACGCTGCAGAGCAACTGGTACCTCATCACCGCTACCTCGGCAGCCCTCGTGGGAATGCTCCTGTCGAACGTCTTCCGACGGCTGAACGCCGTCATCATCGGCCTCGACGCCGTCGTCATCGGCTTGTTCGGCGCATTCGGAACCAGCAAGGCCCTCGTGCTGGGACTTCCGATCGTCCCGGCGATCTTCATCGGCTCGTGCGCGGCGGTCGGCGGCAGCATGTTGCGCGACGTCATCCTCGGGCTTCCCGTCGCCATCATGCACGTCGGCTCCCTCTACGCCGTCGCGGCAGCGGTGGGGTGTGCGGTGCTCGCCGGCGCATCGGCGCTCGGAGCCCCGATCGTGGCGGCGGCCATCGTCGGCATCGCTGTGACCACCGTCATCCGTCTGCTCGCCGTCGTGTTCGACATCTCCCTGCCCGAGCAACGCGCCCTGCACCGCCGCAAGGTCGCCGCCGAGACGGCGTCGATCCCGATCGTCAAGCCGTGATCGCGTGAGCGGGCACAGCACACCGCCGAGAACGACGAAGGCCCCGCCGAAGCGGGGCCTTGATCGAAGAACGACTTACTTGGAGCCGAAGTTCTTGAAGCGCTGGTTGAACTTCTCGACGCGACCGGCCGAGTCCATGATGCGCTGCTTGCCCGTGTAGAACGGGTGCGAGGCGGACGAGATCTCGACGTCGATGACGGGGTAGGTCTCACCGTCCAGCTCGATCGTCTTGTCGCTCGAGACCGTCGAACGGGTCAGGAAGGTCTCGCCGGAGCCCAGGTCGCGGAACACGACGGCGCGGTACTCGGGGTGGATGTCAGTCTTCATGGGATTCCTTACGTGGTGCCCTGGATTTTGCCAGGGCGAGGGAAATCTGCGATGCGTCTGCACCAAAGAGCGATCTTACCAGGTTCAGGATGCCGCCCGAGCCGCGTAGCGACCGCCCTCCTCGGTGAGCGTGATGGAGAGCCCGAACGTCTCGGTGAGGTTCTCCGCGGTGAGCGTCTCGGCCAGCGGACCGGCAGCGACCACTCCACCCTCGCGAAGGAGGAGCACGTGCGTGAACCCGACCGGGATCTCCTCGACGTGGTGAGTCACCATGATCATCGCGGGCGTGGTCGGGGCCTGGGCATAACCGCCCAGGAGAGCGAGCAGCTCCTCGCGAGCGCCGAGGTCGAGGCTCGCCGTCGGCTCGTCCAGAAGCAGGAGCTCGGGGTCGGTCATGACGGCGCGGGCGATCTGGACGCGCTTCTGCTCACCGTCCGAGAGGGTGCCGAAGGTGCGCTCGGCCAGACCGTCGAGCTTCCATTCTGCGAGCACCCGCATGGCGCGCCGCTCATCGATGTCCTCGTAGTCCTCGCGCCAGCGCCCGGTCACCGCGTAGGCGGCGGTGAGGACCACGTCGAGTACGGTCTCCTCAGCCGGGATGCGGCGGGCCATCGCCGACGAGGCGAACCCGATGCGCGGGCGGAGCTCGAACACGTCGGTGCGCCCCAGGCGCTCGCCCAGGATCTCGACGGTCCCCGAGGTGGGGTGGAGCAGGCTCGCCGCCAGCTGGAGCACTGTCGTCTTGCCCGCGCCGTTGGGGCCGAGCACCACCCAGCGCTGATCATCGGAAACCGACCAGTCGACCCGGTCGATGATGTTCCGGGCGTTTCGGCGGACGACGACGTCGGAGAACTCCAGGACCTGCGGCATGGGTTCAGCCTAGCGGCCGAGCCCCGCCACTCTCGCGTACAACGCGGCGGTCTCGTCCGCGATCGCGGCCCAGCTGAACGAGTCGGCGGCACGCTCGCGGCCCGCGGCGCCGTAGCTTCGCGCCGTCTCGGGATCCGAGACGACCTCGGTCAAGGTGGCCGCCAGATCGGCGACGAACCTGTCGGGATCGAGCGGCGTCCCGGTGCCGTCGTCCGACTGCTCGATGGGAACGAGGCGCCCGGTCACGCCGTCGACGACGACCTCCGGGATGCCGCCGGTCGCAGTACCGACGACGGCGGCGCCGCACGCCATCGCCTCGAGGTTGACGATGCCGAGCGGCTCGTAGACCGACGGGCAGACGAACGTCGTCGCGGCGGTGAGGATCGCACAGAGCTCGTCGCGCTGAAGGAACTCCTCGATCCAGACGACACCCGAGCGCTCGGCCTGCAGCTCGCGCACGAGCCCCTGCACCTCGGCCATGATCTCGGCCGTGTCGGGCGCGCCCGCGCAGAGGACGACCTGGACGTCGGCGGGCAGGAGACGAGCCGCGCGCAGGAAGTAGGGCAGCCCCTTCTGCCGCGTGATGCGGCCGACGAAGACCACCGAGGGGCGTGCGGGATCGATGCCGTGGCGCTCGAGGACCGCGGGATCGTGGACGGGGCGCCACGACTCGACGTCGATGCCGTTGTAGATCACCGAGACCTTCTCGGGATCGAGATCCGGATAGCTGCGCAGGATGTCGCGGCGCATGCCGTCGCTCACGGCGATGATCGCGGCCGCGTTCTCGTATGCCGTCTTCTCGATGTAGCTCGACACGGCGTAGCCGCCGCCGAGCTGCTCGGCCTTCCAGGGACGCAGCGGCTCGAGCGAGTGCGCTGTGACGACGTGCGGGATGCCGTGCAGGAGCGAGGCGAGGTGACCCGCGAAGTTGGCGTACCAGGTGTGGCTGTGCACGACGTCCGCGCCGGCGACATCCCCCACGATCTCGAGGTCGGTGCCGAGCGTCTGCAGCGCGCCGTTCGCGTCGAGGAGTCCGACCGGGGTGGCATAGGACGTGGTGTCGGGCTCCTCCCGGTCGGCCCCGAAGGCGCGCACCTGCACCTCCATCGACGCGCGCAGGGCGCGGACGAGCTCGGTGACGTGCACCCCCGCTCCCCCATAGATCGCGGGAGGATACTCCTTCGAGACGATGTCTACACGCATGTCTCGAACGCTAGTACAGGAGCGTTCGGCGGGCCTAGTGTGGTGCCATGCCAGCAGCGCCCAAGGTCTTCGGAATCGTTCTCGCCGGCGGCGAGGGAAAGCGCCTGATGCCGTTGACGGCAGACCGCGCCAAGCCCGCCGTCCCGTTCGGCGGCCAGTACCGCCTGATCGATTTCGCGATCTCGAACCTGATCAACTCGGGCCTGCGCCAGGTCGTCGTGCTGACCCAGTACAAGTCGCACAGCCTCGACCGCCACGTGTCGCAGACGTGGCGCATGTCGGCCCTGCTGGACTCCTATGTGGCTTCCGTTCCCGCACAGCAGCGTCTCGGAAAGCGGTGGTTCTCCGGCTCGGCCGACGCGATCCTCCAGTCCCTGAACCTCATCAACGATGAGAAGCCCGACATCGTCGTCGTGATCGGCGCCGACCACGTGTACCGCATGGACTTCCGTCAGATGCTCGACGCGCACATCGCCTCCGGCGCCCGCGCGACAGTCGCCGGCATCCGCCAGCCCATCGGGCTCGCCAACCAGTTCGGGGTCATCGACGTCGACCCCGCTGACGAGACCCGCATCCGGGAGTTCCTCGAGAAGCCGCAGAGCCCCGCCGGGCTGCCCGACTCGCCGCACGAGGTGCTGGCCTCGATGGGCAACTACATCTTCGACACCGACGCCCTCATCGAGGCGGTCGAGGCCGACGGCGAGCTGCCGACGTCGAACCACGACATGGGCGGCGACATCATCCCCTACTTCGTGAACCGAGGCGAGGCGGCCGTCTACGACTTCAAGCGGAACGACGTGCCCGGCTCGACCCCGCGGGATCGCAACTACTGGCGCGACGTCGGCACCATCGAGTCGTTCTTCGACGCCCACATGGACCTCATCTCGACGCTGCCGATCTTCAACCTGTACAACACCGACTGGCAGATCCACTCCCAAGCCGTCAACTCGCCGCCGGCGAAGTTCGTCCGCGACAGCGTGGGACGCATGGGCAATGCGATCGACTCGATCGTCTCGCTCGGCTCCGTGCTGTCGGGGACCCATCTCGAGCGCAGCGTCGTCGGCCCGTGGACACTCTCCGGGGGCGGCGCGACCATCACCGACTCGGTGCTGTTCGACTACGTCAGCGTCGGCGCGGGGGCGCGTGTGCACCGGGCGATCCTCGACAAGAACGTCGTGCTCGAAGACGGTGCCACGGTGGGCGTCGACCGTGAGCGCGACCTCGCCCGCGGTTTCACGGTGACCGACACCGGCATCACCGTCGTCGGCAAGAACGCGCGCGTCGAGCGCTGACACGCGTTCCCGCTAGCGTGGTGGTCATGCCCCACGCGCGTTTCCTCGTCGTCTTCGATGCCGACTCGACCCTCCTGCGCAACGAGGTCATCGAGCTCATCGCCGACGAAGCAGGACGCGGCGCGGAGGTCGCCGCCGCGACGGAGGCGGCGATGCGCGGGGAGGTCGACTTCGCGTCGAGCCTGCGCTCACGCGTCGCACAGCTCGCGGGGGTGCCGCTCACGGCCTTCGACCGGGTGCGGTCGCGCGTCGAGCCGACGCGGGGCGCGGCTGAGCTCATCGCCGCCATCCACGAGCGCGGCGGCGCTGCCGCTGTCGTCTCCGGGGGCTTCCACGAGGTGCTCGATCACATCGCTCCCGGGCTGGGGGTCGACCTGTGGCGCGCCAATCGGCTCGGCACCGACGGCGCAACGCTGGACGGCACGGTCGCGGGCGCCATCGTCGACGCGGAGGCCAAGGCAGCGTCCCTGCGCGAATGGGCGGATGGTCACGAGGTCCCTCTCACCCGGACGATCGCCATCGGCGACGGGGCGAACGACCTGCGGATGATGGCCGCTGCCGGCCTCGGCGTCGCGTTCAACGCCAAGCCCGCGGTGCGCCGCCAGGCGGACGTCGTGGTTGGCCCGGTCGACCTGCGAGAGGTCATTCCGCTCCTCCCCTGAGACGAGGCTGTCGCGTGTCCGGGCCGAGCGCTACGGTCGGTCGCTCTCGTGGGGCACAGCGGTGGCGGGAACGTCGCGTGGGCGGCCGCTGACCGGCGCCCCGATCGCATCGCGCGGGTCGTCTTCGTCGACACTCTTCCGCCCGCGCCCGGTGCCGAGATCTCGGCGTTCCCGGTCGTCGACGGCGTCGTGCCGTTCCCCGGTTGGGAGTTCTTCGACGAGCCGGATGTCACCGACCTCGACGACGGCACGCGTGCCCGGTGGGCGGCTCGCACACACCGGGTTCCGGCCGCAGTGCCGACCGACGCCGTCGAGCTGCGCGACGCCCGCCGACACGGCATCCCGGTGACTGTCCTGTCGGGCTCGGCCGACGAACCAGGAGTCCGCGAGACGCTGACGGCGTGGCTGCCCTTCCTCGCGGAGTTCGACGCTCTCGACGACGTCACGGTCGTCGAGCTCGGTTCAGGTCACTGGCCGCAGTTCTCGCAGCCCGACCGCCTCGGGCGCGAGATCGTCGCCGCGCTCATGTGACGCTCGACGGCGCGTCAGTGCCCCATTCCGAGGCCGCCGTCGACCGGGATGACAGCGCCGGAGATGTACGCCGCGTCATCCGAGGCGAGCCAGGCCACAGCCCCGGCCACCTCGGCAGACGAGCCGTAACGACCCGCCGGAATGCTGCGCTTGTACTCGGCCTGTGTTTCCTCGGGAAGAGCCGCCGTCATGTCGGTCTCGATGAACCCCGGCGCGACGACGTTCGCGGTGATGCCGCGCGCGCCGAGCTCTCGGGTGAGCGAACGGGCGAAGCCGACGAGCGCGGCCTTCGACGAGGAGTAGTTGATCTGCCCCGCCGAACCGAACAGCCCGACGACGCTCGAGATGAGGATGACGCGGCCCCACTTCGCCCGCAGCATGCCCTTCGAGGCGCGCTTGACGACACGGAAGGCGCCACCGAGGTTCGTCGCGACGACGGAGTCGAAGTCGTCCTCCGTCATACGCAGCAGAAGCGTGTCCTTCGTGATCCCGGCGTTCGCGACCACGACCTCCACGGGACCGAGTTCACTCTCCACCTGGGTGAACGCTGCGTCGATGGATGCCGCATCCGTCACGTCGGCACGAACCGTCAGCGCACCCTCGGGGCCTTCGCCCGACCGTGCCGTCACAGCGACACGGTGACCGTCGGCGATGAAGCGCTCCGCGATCGCGCGGCCGATGCCGCGGTTTCCTCCGGTGACGAGAACGACTCGGGACGTGGACATGCGACTCTCCTGTGTCTGCGGCGGGAACCCCGCAAGCCTAGCGGGCGCGTGCGCGAGGCTGACGACCGATAAGCTGGCGGCCCGACGTCGACGAGGAGCAGATGTGAGCGACCAGCCCCAGCCGCAGCAGCCGTACCCCGCGCCCGGACAGCCCGCCTCCGGCGCGCCGGTCCCGCCCCCGGCGCCGCCGTACGCCACCCCGCCCCAGCAGCAGGCGTACCAGCCGGCGGGGTATCCGCCCCCGGCGTACGGCCACGGCGGTTACCAGCCGCAGAAGACGAACACGCTCGCGATCGTGTCGATGATCGCCTCGATCGTGGGCTTCATCTGGTTGCTCCCGGTCATCGGGTCCGTCGCCGGTGTGATCATGGGCCACATCTCGCTGTCGCAGATCAAGCGGACCAACGAGAACGGGCGAGGAATGGCGTTGGCCGGCCTCATCGTCGGCTATGCGGGCCTCGCTCTCGCGATCGTCGGCATCATCATCGTCGCGTCGTTCATCGGCTGGGCCATCGAGCAGGACAGCTACACCAGTTACTCGTCGAGCTTCTGAGCCCGGCCGCACCACTCACCGCGGGCGTATCCTTGATGCACCGTGAAGCATCAGACCGCCACACCGTCGGCGACCTCGCTCCCGCGAGCCCCGCACGACGACTCGAACCGTCGCATGACGAAGTACTTCATCATGATGGCGGTGCGCGTGGTGTGCTTCGTCCTCATGGTCGTCATCGCCCCCTACGGCTGGCACACGGCCGCCCTCGCGGTCGGTGCGATCTTCCTCCCCTACTTCGCGGTGGTCATCGCGAACGTCGGCGACGACGTGCGCGAACCCGCGGCCGTCTCACCCCTCGCGGCCCTGCCCGAGCGCCCGGAAGAGTCGCCGAGCAAGCCGCAGGAACCCGCGAAGCCGACCGTGATCGAGATCCGGGAGTCGCGGCCGGAGTGAACGACATCGAGTGCTCCCGCGCCGGATGCCGCGCGTCGGCACGGTGGCGGGTCATCTGGCGCAATCCTCGCATCCATACCGCCGACCGGCGGAAGATCTGGGTGGCCTGCGACGACCACGTCGCATACCTGAGAGAGTTCGTCGCCGCACGCGACTTCCCCGTGAGCGTGGAGCCTCTCGTCGTCGACAGCAGCGAAGCAGGTGGGTCGTGAGAGGCAAGACCGCTGTGCGCTGGACGGGCTATGTCGCCGTCGCCGTGGCTTTCGCGATCGCCTGCGCCTATCTGTCGAACTGGCAGTTCACGCGCAACGAAGAGCGCGGCGCTCAGCTCGAGCTCGTCGAGCGGAACTACGACGCCGACCCCGCGCCGCTGTCCGACATCCTGCCGTCAGGCGCGGAGCTCGACCCGGCGGACGAGTGGCACCCCGTGGAGCTGATCGGCCAGTACCGCGCCGACGATCAGGTGCTTGTTCGCAACCGCCCGCACGGGGGCACATCGGCCTTCGAGGTCCTCGTCCCGTTCCAGACGACGGACGGTCGCATCTTCGTCGTCGATCGCGGCTGGGTGCCGCCGGCGTCGGACAGCCCCGTGCCGGACGCGATAGCCGCACCGCCCGCGGGCACGGTGACGGTGGTGGCCCGGCTGAAGCCCGCCGAAGCCGCGCCCACGTCGGGGCGCTCGGCACCCGACGGCCAGGTCCCGACGATCAACGTCGACCTCGTCGCCGACGAAGCGGGCCTCGCCGGCGATGTCGTGACGTCGGCGTACGGGCTCCTCGTCTCCGAGGACCCCGCCCCCGCCGACAGCCTCGGAGCCATGCCGAGCCCGTCCGAGGATCCGGGACCGCACCTGTCGTATGCGATTCAGTGGATCCTGTTCGCGATCATGGGCTTCGTCTTCATCTGGTACATGATCCGCACCGAGCGCCGTCACCGGCGTGAAGACGAAGAGGATGCCGCAGCCGCCGCCGCGCTGGCCGCCCCGGTCTCCGAGGAATCACCCGCGCCTGCCGTCACGGCATCCGGTCCGCACAAGTCATCGGTCGTCCCGCCCAGCCTGCGTCGCCGTCGCGACACCAAGCGCGACCGCGACATGGAGGACGAGGACGCGATCCTCGACTCGTCGCGCAGCTGATCGCGCTCCGGGCCGTTAGGCCAGGGTGATGAGCTCGAGGTAGTCGCGTCCCCAGATGTCCTCGACGCCGTCGGGCAGGATCAGCACTCGCTCGGGGTTGAGGGCCTCCACCGCGCCCTCGTCGTGCGACACCAGCACGACAGCGCCCTCGTAGTGCGCGAGCGCACCGAGGATCTCGTCGCGTGAGGCGGGGTCGAGGTTGTTCGTCGGCTCGTCGAGCAACAGCATGTTGGCCGACGAGACGACGAGGGTCGCGAGCGAGAGCCGTGTCTTCTCTCCGCCGGAGAGCACACCCGCCGGCTTGAGCACGTCGTCTCCGGTGAACAGGAACGACCCGAGCACCTTGCGCGCCTCGGTCTCGGTGATGTCCGGCGCGGCGGACATCATGTTCTGCAGCACGGACCGCGCCACATCGAGGTTCTCGTGCTCCTGCGCGTAGTAGCCGATACGAAGCCCATGCCCCGGCTCCAGCACTCCGGTATCGGGCTGATCGACGCCCGCGAGGATGCGCAGCAGCGTCGTCTTGCCGGCACCGTTGAGCCCCAGCACGACCACCTTCGAGCCGCGATCGATCGCGAGATCGACGTCGGTGAAGATCTCGAGCGACCCGTAGGACTTGGACAGCCCTGACGCCATCAGCGGGGTCTTACCGCACGGGGCGGGCTTGGGGAAGCGCAGCTTTGCGACGCGGTCCTCCTGGCGCACCTCGTCGAGACCGGAGAGCAGCTTCTCAGCGCGTGCCACCATCTGGTGCGCCGCGGCAGCCTTGCTCGCCTTCGCACCGAACCGGGCGGCCTGCTGCTGCAGCGCGGTGGCCTTCTTCTCGGCGTTCGCGCGCTCCTTCTTGCGGCGCTCCTCGTCGGCCACCCGCTGGCGCAGGTAGTTCTTCCAGTTCATGTTGTAGACGTCGATGACCTGGCGCATGGCGTCGAGGTAGAAGACGCGGTTGACGGTCTCGCCGACCAGCTCGACATCGTGGCTGATGACGATCAGTCCGCCCTTGTATCCCTTGAGGAACTCGCGCAGCCAGACCACGCTGTCTGCGTCGAGGTGGTTCGTGGGCTCGTCGAGGATCATCGTCTGCGCGTCCGAGAACAGGATGCGGGCGAGTTCGATGCGTCGCCGCTGCCCACCGGACAGGGTCTTCAGCGGCTGGTCGAGGATCCGATCCGGCAGCGACAGGTTGTGGGCGATGGATGCCGCTTCGGCCTCGGCTGCATAGCCGCCGAGCGCCTCGAAACGCTCCATGAGGTTGCCGTACCGGCGCATGGCTTTTCCCGCCACGGCTTCGTCTTCGGAACCCATCTCGAGCGACGCGCTCTGCATCTCCACCGCGATCGTGCCGAGGCCGCGCGCGTCGAGGATGCGCGTGCGTGCGAGCATCTCCGGGTCACCCGATCGGGGGTCCTGCGGGAGGTAGCCGAGCTCGCCCGAACGTTCGACCTTGCCGTCACTCGGCAAGAGGTCACCGGCGAGCACCTTGGTGAGAGTGGTCTTGCCCGCGCCGTTGCGCCCGACGAGTCCGATCTTGTCGCCGTCGGAGACGCGGAAGGACACGTCCGCCATCAGCGTGCGCGCGCCCACGCGGATTTCGAGGTCGTGCACGGCGAGCACAGCGAACGTCCAATCGTCAGGAACAGGGAGGTCGGCCGAACGGCCAGCCTCTCATCCTACTCCGTGTCTGCGCTCCCGCTCCGCGGGTCCCCTGACCTTCAGGGCGACTGCAGCGGATTGGCGGGATTGGCATGGCGGACGTAAAGTAAGCCTGCCCTTACTCACCTCTCCTCTTGGAGGCCCCTGTGCCCCGCATCCGCACAGCCGCCGCAGCCCTGATCGCAGCCACGCTGCTCCTCGCCGGCTGCGGTTCGACCGCCGCTCCCGACTCGGCACCCGCCGCCTCCGGTGACGCATCGTCCGACGCCTTCCCCGTCACAATCGACCACGCGTTCGGTCAGACCACGATCGAGAGCAAGCCGACGCGCGTTGCGACCGTCTCATGGGGAAACCAGGAGGCCGCGCTCGCCCTGGGCGTCGTCCCGGTCGGCATGCCCGCCGTCACCTGGGGCGACGATGACGGCGACGGGATCCTCCCCTGGGTGGAGGACAAGCTCGACGAGCTCGGCGGCGAGACTCCCGTGCTCTTCGACGAGGCCGAGGGCATCGACTTCGAAGCCGTCGCGGACACGCAGCCCGACGTCATCCTCGCGGCCTACTCGGGTCTGACGCAGGACGACTACGACACCCTGACCAAGATCGCGCCGGTCGTCGCGTACCCCGACATCGCGTGGGGCACCAGCTGGCAGGAGCTCACCGTCATGAACGGTACGGCGCTCGGTCTCAAGGACGAGGCGGAGGCGCTCGTCGACGAGCTCACGGCGCACCTGGACGAGCTGACGGGCGCCTACCCCGACATCGCCGGCAAGACGACGCTCTTCAGCTCCTTCGACGCGACCGACCTCAGCCAGATCGGCTTCTACTCGACCGCTGACCCGCGGCCCCTCTTCCTCGAAGACCTGGGGCTCACGCCGGCCGCGACCGTTACGGAGCAGTCCCAGGGCACCGACCAGTTCTGGATCACCAACAGCACGGAGGAGATCGAGCGGTTCTCCGACCTCCAGGTGCTCGTGACCTACGGCGACGATTCCACGCTGGCCGCCATGCAGGCCGATCCGCTGCTGTCGCGGATCCCCGCCGTCGCCTCGGGAGCCGTGGTCGTGCTGCCCGCGGCGAACGACCCGCTCGCCGCGGCGGCCAACCCCAGCCCCCTCTCGATCACCGACCCTCTGACGTCGACGTACGTCGACATGATCGGCGCGGCGGCCGCGAAGGCGACCTCGTGACCGTAGTCGATCCTCGTCGGATGCCGTGAGCGTCACGACCGTGACGACGGCCCCCGCCGCCGTGAGCGCGCCCCCGCGGCGCCGCTCCCGGCGGCGGCGGGTCGTCTGGCTCATCGTTCTCGCTCTGCTCGTCCTCGCGGCCGGCATCG
This sequence comes from Microbacterium sp. H37-C3, assembly GCF_027157935.1. Classification (NCBI taxonomy): domain Bacteria; kingdom Bacillati; phylum Actinomycetota; class Actinomycetes; order Micrococcales; family Microbacteriaceae; genus Microbacterium; species Microbacterium sp. H37-C3. The sequence goes on from NZ_JAPVLR010000001.1 coordinate 751,426, forward strand.
TCTCGGTGACCTTCGGAACGCGAGCGGTCACTTTCGACGACATCGTCGCCGGGCTCAGCGGAAGCGTCGAGAGCACCTCCGCGGCCGCGGTCACCAAGCGTGTTCCACGCACCGTGCTCGCTCTCGTCGTCGGAGCCGCCCTCGCCGTATCGGGCGCCGTGATGCAGGGAGTCACGCGCAACCCCCTCGCCGACCCGCAGATTCTCGGCATCAACGGCGGTGCGTCGCTCGCGGTCGTCATCGGGCTCGCGTTCTTCGGCGTCACCGGCGCGTTCGGCTACATCTGGCTCGCGATGCTCGGCGCGGCGATCGCGGCGGTCTTCGTCTACACGATCGGCTCGCTGGGCCGGGGCGGCGCGAGCCCCCTCAAGCTCGCCCTCGCCGGAGCCGCCACAGCAGTCGCCTTCAGCTCCCTGATCAGCGCCATCCTCCTCCCCCGCATCGACGTCATGAGTGTCTTCCGGTTCTGGCAGATCGGCGGCGTCGGCGGTGCCACCGTCGAGAAGATCCTGCTCGTGCTCCCCTTCCTCGCCGTCGGCATGGTGATCTGTCTCGCGGCCAGTGCCGCGCTCAACTCCCTCGCGCTCGGCGACGAGCTCGCCGCGGGCCTGGGCGAGCGTGTGCGCACCGTACGTCTGATCGCCGCGCTCGGCGCCGTCATCCTGTGCGGCGCGGCGACCGCCGTCGCCGGCCCCATCGGCTTCGTCGGGCTGATCGTGCCCCACATCTGTCGCCTGCTCGTCGGTCCGGACCATCGGTGGCTCCTGCCCGTCTCAGCTCTCGTCGGCGGGGGCCTTCTGATCGTCGCCGACGTCGTCGGCCGTGTGATCGCCCGGCCTCAGGAAGTCGAGGTCGGGATCGTGACCGCGCTCATCGGCGCTCCTTTCTTCATCGCGATCGTCCGCCGACAGAAGATGCGCGCGCTGTGACCGCCGCCGCTCCCCGCACGACGGTCGACATCGTCGTCTCCGGCCGCGCCCGCCGCGCCTGGCGCCGACGCATCGTCCTCGGCTCCCTGCTGACGGCCGTCGTGGTCATGTACGCGGTCTCGCTCATGGTCGGTCAGACCTTCTACACTCCCGCCGAGGTGTGGGGCGTCATCACCGGCCAGACCGTCCCCGGCGCTTCGTTCACCGTCGGCGAGCTGCGACTGCCCCGAGCCACCGTCGCCCTCCTCACCGGCCTGTGCTTCGGCATGGGCGGCGCGGTGTTCCAGACGATGCTGCGCAATCCGCTCGCCAGCCCCGACATCATCGGCGTCAACGCGGGTGCGAGCGCGGCCGCCGTCGTCGGCATCGTCTTCCTCTCGCTCAGCGAGACCGGCATCTCCCTGCTCGCCACCGTCGCCGCCCTCGTGACGGCGCTGATGATCTACCTGCTCGCTTTCAAGGACGGCGGGGCCGGGGCTCGCTTCATCCTCATCGGAATCGGCGTCGCGGCGATCTTCAACAGCGTCGTGTCCTACGTGCTCTCGCGCGCGGCGGAGTGGGACCTGCAGGCGGCGATGCGGTGGATCACGGGCAACCTCAACGGCGCCTCCTGGGACCAGGCCATCCCCCTGGCCCTCACGATGATCGTGGTCGTCCCGGCCCTGCTCTGGCTGACCCGCGATCTCGAACTCATGCGACTCGGCGACGACACCGCGGCAGCACTCGGCGTTCCCGTCGAACGCCGTCGCGTCCTGCTGATCATCGCCGCGGTTGCGCTCCTGGCCTTCGCGACCGCCGCCGCCGGCCCGATCTCGTTCGTCGCATTCCTCTCCGGCCCGATCGCCGCACGGATGCTCGGGCCCGTCGGCTCCCCCGTCTTGGCCGCCGGACTCTTCGGGTCGCTGCTCGTCCTCGTCGCCGATCTCACGGCGCAGTACCTGCTCGGAATCCGTCTGCCCGTCGGAGTCGTCACCGGGGTGCTGGGCGCCCCCTATCTCATCTTCCTGCTTATCCGCAGCAGCCGCTCAGGAGGCTCACTATGACCGCGGACCGCTCACTCGAAGCACGCGGCGTGCGCCTCGGCTACGGCGACCGCATCATCGTCGACGAGCTCGACCTCGTCGTACCCGGGGGCCGCGTCACCGCGATCGTCGGCGCCAACGCGTGCGGCAAGTCGACGCTGCTGAAGTCGATGGCACGCCTGCTCACCCCCCGCACCGGCAGTGTGCTGCTCGACGGCAAAGACATCCACCGGCTGCCCACGAAACAGGTGGCCCGCGATCTCGGTCTGCTGCCGCAGTCGCCGATCGCGCCGGAAGGCATCTCGGTCTCCGACCTCGTGAGCCGCGGACGAACCCCGCACCACGGGCCCCTGGCGCGGTGGACGCGCACGGACGACGAGGCAGTGGCCCAGGCCCTCGACGCCACCGACACCGCCGCCATCGCCGATCGCTCCGTCGACGAGCTGTCGGGCGGCCAGCGTCAGCGCGTCTGGATAGCGATGGCGCTGGCGCAGCAGACCGATGTGCTCCTGCTCGACGAGCCCACGACGTTCCTCGATGTGAGCCACCAGATCGACGTCCTGGACCTTCTCACCGACCTCAACCGCAGCCGCGGGACGACGATCGTGATGGTCCTGCACGACCTGAACCTCGCGGCGCGGTACGCCGACCACCTCGTCGCCATGGCCGGCGGACGCCTCTACGGTGCCGGAGATCCCACCGAGGTCTTGACGGCCGAGACCGTGCGCGCGGTCTTCGGGCTCGACAGTCGCGTCATCCCCGACCCGCTCACGGGGCGGCCGCTCGTGCTGCCGATCGGCCGTCATCACGTGCCTGCAGAGCTGATTGGAAAACCATGACTCGTCCCGCACTCGACTTCTTCCGCGTATCCGTCGCGGCGATCACCGACCTGACCCCCAGCTTCCGCCGGTTCACCTTCCGCGGCGAAGACCTGGCCGAGTACGGTGATCCGGGCTTCGACCAGCGGGTGAAGATCCTCTTCCCCACAGACACCGCGTCGATCGACACGATGCCCACGGGCCCGGACTGGTACGAGGGGTGGCGCGCCCTCTCCCCCGACGCCCGCCCCGTGATGCGGACGTACACGACGCGCGCCGTCCGCCCCACCGTGCAAGAAGTCGACATCGACATGGTCGCCCACGACGTCCTCGGGCCGGCGTCGGCATGGATCGCGAACGCACGCGTCGGCGACGAAGTGCTCATCCTGGCGCCGACGACCACGCACGTCGGAGTGAGCTACGGGATCGATTTCGTTCCGCCGGCCGATACCGACGCGATCCTGCTCGCCGGCGACGAGACAGCAGCGCCTGCGATCGCGACGATCCTGGAGCAGTTGCCGCTCGACGCTCGCGGCACCGTGGTGCTCGAGGTCCCCACGGTGGCTGATATCGACTACCTCCCCCACCACCCCGGGTTCGAGCGTCACATCGCCGCGCGCAGTGATGACGGCGAACGTCACGCGCATCTGATCCCGGCGGTGGAAGACACCGCTGCGCGCCTCGCCCCCGCGGGCATCGGCGCCGAGGTGGAGGAGATCGACATCGACGCCGACATCCTGTGGGAGGTGCCGCGTACGGCGAAGGGCGGCGCCGCCCTGAAACGCGCGCCGCTGTACGCCTGGCTCGCGGGAGAGGCATCCGCGATCAAGACGCTGCGACGCCACCTGGTCGGCACCGTCGGGGTCGACCGCCGAGCCGTCGCCTTCATGGGCTACTGGCGTCTCGGGCGCTCCGAGAACTGACGACGCGCGTGCGGCGCCACCGATTCAGCCGCGGGTGAGCACCGTCTGACGCGCGAACGCACCGACACGGCTGACGGCGTCTCGCAGTACCTCGGGCCCGCAGCCGAAGTTCAGGCGCACGTGCCCGGTGCCCTCCGTACCGAAGAACGGGCCGTGGTGGAGCGCGACACGGGAACCTTCTCGGATCGGGTCGGCTGGATCGTCGCCCCAGCCGTACGCCGACACGTCGATCCACGCGAGGAATCCCGCGTCGGGGATGCGAAAGCGGGCCAGCGGAAGGTGCTCGGTCAGCAGCTCGCCCAACAGCCGCCGGTTGACATCCAGGCGCGCGAGCAGGCCGTCGAGCCAGGCATCGGATTCCGGCGAGAAGGCGGCGATCGCTGCGAGCGCGCCGAAGAGCCCCGTGCGCCACTCCACCTCCCAGGGCAGTCCCCGAACGACGTCAGCGTTCGTCTCGGATGCCGTCACGAGCACGGCGCATTTCAGTCCAGCGAGGTTGTAGGCCTTCGACGCGCTCGTAACCGCGAAGCCGACGGCGGCGGCTTCCGGCGATGCTGTGAGGAACGGGGTGAAGACGACGTCGGCTGCCGCAAGGGGACCGTGGATCTCGTCGCTGATCACGACGGCGCCGTACCGGTGCGCGAGGATCGCGAGCGCACGGAGCGATTCCAGCGAGTGCACGGTTCCCGTGGGGTTGTGCGGATTGCAGAGCAGAACGGCCCGCGCGCCCCCGGCGAGGGCTCGTTCGATGCCGTCGAGGTCGAGCTCCCAGGCCGTGCCGGTGTCGACGAGGGGCACCTCTTCGACGATGGCGCCCGCCTCGGCCACCGTGTCGAAGAACGGCGGATACACCGGAGGGTTGACGACGACGCGATCGCCCGGCGAGACCGTGGCGCGCAGCAGCTCGACGACGCCCATCATGACGTCCCCGGTCCAGCGGACCCGGCTCGGGTCCACCGTCCATCCCCATCGCCGCTGGGCGAACCCGACGAACGCCTCCGCGACACCGGGCTGCGGAGGCGTATAACCGGTGTCACCGATCTCCACCGCGTCGCGCAGAGCCTGCGTGATGGGCTCCGCGAGCGCGAAATCGGTCTCCGCGACGAACATCGGGATGACGTCGTGCGGGTACGATCGCCATTTCGTGCTCGACCGTCGCCGCAGCGTCTCGAGCGGGAGGGCGTCGAGGGGCTGGATGCTCATTCGGCGAGCCTAGTCGCGGGTCCGGGCGCGCCGCCGGCAGGTGTCGCCGCATGACGGAAGCCCCCGTCTCCGCCGTCCGGCGGCCACGGGGGCTTGTCTGCGGAAGTCGTCAGATCGCGAAACCGAGGGCGCGCATCATGTCGCGGCCATCGTCCGTGATGCGCTCGGGGCCCCACGGCGGCATCCACACCCAGTTGATGCGGAAACGGTCCACGACGTTGTCAAGAGCCTGAGCCGTCTGCTCCTCCAGCACGTCCGTCAGCGGGCAGCCCGCCGAGGTCAGCGTCATGTGGATGATGAGAGCGTCGTTCTCGTCGTCCCACGCGAGGTCGTAGATGAGGCCCAGGTCGACGACATTGATCCCCAGCTCGGGATCCATGACGTCCTTGAGAGCCTCGGTGACCTCGTCGTACTTCTCGGGCGCGAGTGTTGCGGTCATGTAACGATCTTACGCGTCGACGGGGGTGTCGGCGTCGAGGAAGCGGTCGTAGCCCTCTTCCTCGAGTCGGTCGGCGAGCTCGGGGCCGCCCTCCTCGACGATCCGTCCCTTGACCATGACGTGGACGAACTGCGGCTGGATGTAGCGCAGGATGCGGGTGTAGTGCGTGATCAGCAGCACGCCCAGGTCGGTGTCGGCCTTCGCGCGGTTCACACCTTCCGAGACGATCTTGAGCGCGTCGACGTCGAGGCCGGAGTCGGTCTCATCGAGCACCGCGATCTTCGGCTTGAGCAGCTCGAGCTGGAGGATCTCGTGGCGCTTCTTCTCGCCGCCCGAGAACCCTTCGTTGACGTTGCGCTGCGCGAACTTCGGGTCCATGCGCAGGTTGGCCATCGCCTGCTTGACATCCTTGGTCCACGAGCGGATCGCCGGAGCCTCGCCCGCGACGGCCGTCTTGGCCGTGCGGAGGAAGTTGGTGACCGTGATGCCGGGCACCTCGACCGGGTACTGCATCGCGAGGAAGAGGCCCGCGCGGGCGCGCTCGTCGACGGACATCTCGAGGACGTCCTCGCCGTCGAGCGAGATCGAGCCGCCGGTCACGGTGTACTTGGGGTGTCCGGCGATCGCGTAGGCGAGCGTCGACTTTCCGGAGCCGTTGGGCCCCATGATCGCGTGGGTCTCGCCCGTGCGCACCGTGAGGGTGACACCGTTGAGGATCGGGGTGGCCCCCGCCTCGGTCTCGACCGTCACGTGCAGGTCGCGGATCTCGAGAACAGACATGTCGGGTTCCTTACTTCACTTCACATCGCGGGTCACGGCGGGGTCGATGAGGATGTCATCCCCGTCGATCGTGACCTCGTAAACGGGGACCGGCTCGTAGGCCGGAAGATTCAGGGGCTGGCCGGTGCGCAGCGAGAATGCCGAGCCGTGCGCCCAGCACTCCAGCGTGTCGCCCTCCACGAAGCCCTCGGCGAGCGAGATGTCGCCGTGGGTGCAGGTGTCGCCGATCGCGTGCACCTCGCCGTTGGCGTCGAGGACGACGGCCATGGGGACCTTGTCGATGACGACGCGCACCGCCGTGTCCTGCTCCAGCTCGCTGAGCTTCAGGACCTTCTGCGCGGTCACGCGCCGGCTCCGGCTGCGAGCTCGGCCTCGATGGCCTGCAGCAGCTCGTCCGCAAGCTCGTCCACACCCATCTTCTGGACGATCTCGGCGAGGAATCCGAGCACGACCAGGCGGCGCGCCTCGGCCTCGGGGATGCCGCGCGCCTGCAGGTAGAACAGCTGCTGGTCGTCGAACCGGCCGGTCGCGCTCGCGTGACCCGCGCCCTGGATGTCGCCGGTCTCGATCTCGAGGTTCGGGATCGAGTCGGCACGCGCGCCATCGGTGAGGACGAGGTTGCGGTTCGCCTCGTAGGAGTCGGTGCCCACGGCGTCGGGGCCGATCAGCACGTCGCCGATCCAGACGCTGTGAGCACTCTCGCCCTGCAGCGCACCCTTGTACAGGACGTCGCCGACGGTCTGGGGGCCCTTGTGGTGGAGGTACACCTGGCTCTCGAGGTGCTGGCCGGAGTCGGCGAACGACAGACCGTACATCCGCCCCTCGGCCCCGGAGCCGGCGAGTTCGAGCGACGGGTTCACGCGGACCACCGCGCCACCGAGGCTCACCACGACGTGGGTGAGCGAGGCGTCGCGGTCGACGCGGGCCTGGTGCGCCGCGGCGTGGACAGCGTCGTCGTCCCAGCGCTGCAGCGACACGACCGTGAGGGCCGAGCCGTCGCGAGCGATGATCTCGACGTTCTGCGCGTGGGCGGCGGTCCCCTCGTGGCGAAGGATGACGGTGCCCCGCGCGTTCGGCATGGCTTCGATCACGACGTGCGCGTGGGCCAGGCCGCCGTTGCCGCGGAGGCTGACCACGACCGGCTCATTCAGCTCGACGCCTGCGGGGATCCGCAGCAGCGGCGCCTCGGCCTCTTGCGACCACGCGATGGCGCTCGGCAGGTCCTCGGGACGGAAGACCTCGCCGCGGGGCGCATCGCCGACGCGAAGCCGGGCCTGCTCGACCTCGGCCGGCGCGGTCACCTCGACCGAGACGACGCCGGTCGGGCCGGCCTCGTCGACCAGCAGCGGGGCCAACCGGTCGATGGGGGTGTGCTTCCAGTTGACCTCGCGGCCCGTCGGGGCGCCGAAATCGGCCGGGTCGTACGACGACGGCCGCTCGGAACGCGTCTGGACGGGCACGAATGCCGCTGCAGGGTCGATGTGGCCCTTCTCGCCGGTGGCGGGGGCCTGGGTGACGCTGGTCATATCAGCCGACGCTGCCTTCCATGCCCATCTCGATGAGCTTGTTGAGTTCGAGGGCGTATTCCATCGGGAGCTCGCGCGCGATCGGCTCGATGAAGCCGCGCACGATCATGGCCATCGCCTCGTCCTCGGGCATACCGCGGCTCATGAGGTAGAACAGCTGCTCCTCGGACACCTTCGACACGGTGGCCTCGTGCCCGAGCTGGACGTCGTCGACGCGGATGTCGATCGCGGGGTACGTGTCGGACCGCGAGATGGTGTCGACGAGCAGGGCGTCGCAGCGCACGGTGTTGGCCGAGTGATGCGCGTTCGCGTCGACCCGGACCTCTCCGCGGTAGCCGGCTCGGCCGCCGCCGCGCGCGATCGACTTCGAGACGATCGACGACTGGGTGTAGGGCGCCATGTGGATCATCTTGGCGCCGGCGTCCTGATGCTGACCGGGACCGGCGAAGGCGACCGACAGGGTCTCGCCCTTCGCGTGCTCGCCCATGAGGTAGATCGACGGGTACTTCATCGTCACCTTGGAGCCGATGTTGCCGTCGACCCACTCCATCGTCGCGCCTTCGTGGGCGACGGCGCGCTTGGTGACGAGGTTGTACACGTTGTTCGACCAGTTCTGGATCGTCGTGTAGCGAACGCGGGCGTTCTTCTTCACGATGATCTCCACGACCGCCGAATGCAGCGAGTCGCTCTTGTAGATCGGCGCGGTGCATCCCTCGATGTAGTGGACGTAGCTGTCCTCATCGGCGATGATCAGCGTCCGCTCGAACTGCCCCATGTTCTCGGTGTTGATCCGGAAGTAGGCCTGCAGCGGGATCTCGACGTGGACGCCCTTGGGGACGTAGACGAACGAGCCGCCCGACCACACGGCGGTGTTCAGGGCAGCGAACTTGTTGTCGCCTGCGGGGATGACGGTGCCGAAGTACTCCTCGAAGAACTCCGGGTGCTCCCGCAGGGCCGTGTCGGTGTCCATGAAGATGACGCCCTGCGCCTCGAGGTCCTCGCGGATCTGGTGGTAGACGACCTCGGACTCGTACTGGGCGGCGACGCCGGCGACGAGACGCTGCCGCTCGGCCTCGGGGATGCCGAGCTTCTCGTACGTCTCGCGGATCTCCTCGGGGAGGTCCTCCCACGACTGCGCCTGCTTCTCGGTCGAGCGCACGAAGTACTTGATGTTGTCGAAGTCGATGTCGCTGAGGTCGGCACCCCACGTGGGCATCGGCTTGCGGCCGAACAGCTGATAGCCCTTCAGACGCGTCTTCAGCATCCACTCCGGCTCGTTCTTGAGGGCCGAGATCCCGCGGACCACGTCCTCGTTGATGCCGCGTTGCGCGACAGCGCCCGCGGCATCCGTGTCGTGCCAGCCGAACTCGTACACCCCCAGGCCTTCGAGTTCCGGTCGGTCGATCAGCACATCCGACATGACTTTCCTCCTCTTCGCACCGCAACGGTGTCATCCGTCCCGGCATTCCCGACTCCGACGGGAGTCACGTGGACGGGGATGCCGATTCGCGGGCCTGATGGACGCGGATGCCGCGCCTAGACTATGAGGGACGACGTGCACACGCGCCGCCATCCCGAACACACCCGATTCTACAGGCAACGCCCCCATCCGCGGGCCTGCCCGGAACGTACGAGGCGCGAATCGAGCGCCCCCGGAGGAGTCCGATGTCACTGGTCCGAACCCGCCCCGGACTCGTCGCGACGATCATGCCGACCGCCATCACGCGATGGACGCGCATCATGGGATGGCTGCTCGTCATCACGAACATCGGCATCGTCGGCACCGGCGGCCTCGTCCGGCTCACCGGATCGGGCATGGGGTGCGAGACGTGGCCGTACTGCACGGAGGGATCGCTCACCCCGACGCCCGAGATGGGCATCCACGGTCTCATCGAGTTCGGCAACCGCACCCTCACCGGCGTGCTCGTCATCGTCGCCCTGCTCGCTTTCCTCTCCGTCATCCGCCTTCGCGCGACGCGACGCGAGTTGCCCGTCCTGAGCTTCCTGGTCGGCCTCGGGATCATCGTGCAGGCGGTCGTGGGCGGCATCACGGTCTGGCTTCACCTCCACCCGAGCATCGTCGGGCTCCACTACCTCATCTCGGCGGCGCTTGTCGCGCTGGCGACGGCGTTCCTCGTGCGCGTCTATGCGACGCCCGGCCCGCGCGCGCGGATCGTGCCGCGGGCGTACGCCATCACCACGCACGTGACGACGCTCGCGGTGACCGTGACGGTCGTCGTCGGCATCCTCCTCACCGGAGCGGGGCCCCACGCCGGTGACGACGCCGCCGCCCGCAACGGCCTCGACCCGATCTTCTGGCAGCACGTGCACAGCTGGCCCGCATACATCACCCTCGTGCTGACGCTCGTCCTCGTGCAGGGCGCCATCCGGCTCCCCCGCACGACCGGCTTGCAGCGCTGGACGGGCCTCTTGCTCGGCATCGAGCTGCTGCAGATCGCGGTCGGCCTGTGGCAGGCGCGCACGGGCCTGCCGATCGCGCTCGTGAACATCCACATGGTTCTCGCCGTGGCCCTCGTAGCCGCGATGGTCGCCGTCGTGATGTCGCTGAAGGCTCCGCTGTCGAGCGTGGCGCCCGCGACCGAACGAGAGGTCGCGCACACAGAAGCCTCATAGGCTTCGGAAGGGGCACGCAGAGGTCGATCCCCCAGAGTGTTCGAGGCCGCCGACAGCGGTCGCGACACGAAGGAGCACCATGAGCGTTCACCCCCGCATTGTCCGCAGCATCCCGTTCTGGATCCTCGTTGCCGGATCGGTTGCCGCGATCGGCGGTGGCACCTACATCCTGGTCGAGAAGCTCAGCAACATGGAAGCGACCATTCTCGACAACACCGCCACGGGTGTCGACGTCTACGTCGGCCAGATCTGGGGCGTGTTCGGCGGCATCCTCCTCGGCGCCGGCGTCGTCGGTCTGGCTCTGGCCCTCGCCACCGCGGCGCTGAGCTCGGTCTTCCCGCGGGAGCCGCGCCGCACCGCCGGAGAGCAGGATCGGCATGCAGCTGTGCCCGCCTCGGAGCATGTCATCTCGGAGCGCGCGGCCTCGGAGCCGGCGGTCTCGACCGAGACGACCGCGGTTTCGGCCGCAGACACGACGGCGCCCGACCCGGCCACGACCTCGACCCTGGAGTCGCCGTCCAACGACCCGCAGCAGCGCTGAGCCGCGCCGCCACACCCTCAGAACGGCCGTCCTCCGCGGCACTCGGGCTCCCCGGGTGAGGAGGGCGGCCGTTCTGCACGCGCCAGCACTGTCGGCTCGACTCCGAGCACGTTCACCTGGCAGCTCGCGCCCGCACCCATGTGCTGAGGGGGCGCCCCTGCCAAGTGAGCCCAGCGACCCCGGACCTGCAGATCCAGATGGCAGCTCGCGCCCCTACCCACGCGCCGAAGGGGCCCCACCTGTCAAGTGAGTCCAGTGAGCCCAGCCGCGCGGGCGCGGCCTCAGAAGGGCAGCAGCGGGTCGACCGCGATGGCCACGAAGACCAGCGTCAGGTAGGTGATCGAGGCGTGGAACACGCGCATGGGGCGAGCCTGCTCGCCGCGGACGGCGCGGTTGTACAGACGGTGCGACTCGTAGAGGAACCACCCGCCGAAGACGATCGCCGAGACGGTGTACACGAGCCCCATCGGCGCCACCGGGATGAGCAGCAGCGAGCACGCGACGGTCGCCCACGCGTAGAGGATGACCTGAAGGCCGACCTGCGATCCGTTGCGGGTTGCGCCCAGCATGGGCACGTCGACCTCGTCGTAGTCGTTCTTGTACTTCATCGACAGCGGCCAGTAGTGCGGCGGCGTCCAGAGGAAGACGAGAACGAACAGGATGAGCGCCGCCCACGAGAGCGAGCCGGTCACGGCCGACCATCCGATCACGACCGGGAAACAGCCCGCGATGCCGCCCCAGACGATGTTCTGCTCCGTGCGGCGCTTCAGGATCATCGTGTAGATCACGACGTAGAAGAAGATGGCGAAGACGCTGAGGGATGCCGCGACCCAGTTCGTCGTCACGGCGAGCCACACCGTGGATGCCACCGCGAGCGTCCACGCGAAGATCAACGCGCCGCGGGCCGAGACCTCGCCCGTCACGATGGGTCGGTTCTCGGTGCGCTTCATGTGCGCGTCGATGTCGCGATCGAGGTACATGTTGAACGCGGCGGCGGACCCGGCGCTCATCGCGCCTCCCACGACCGTCGCGAGCACGAGCCAGAGATTCGGAAGACCGCCGGCCGCGAGGATCATCACCGGCACCGTCGTCACCAGCAGCAGCTCGAGCACGCGGGGCTTCGTGAGCGCGACATACGCGCGGACGGTCGCACCGAACGACGTGCCACGAGAGGTGTCGACGGAGGCCGAACCGGCAGTCGTCGTGATGTCCATCGCTCCCCGCATCTCACCGCTGTGAACCTGTCCAGTCTAGGGCATCCGCCGAGGAGGGCCTCCGCGGGGCCGCCCTACCACGACTGTCACATGACGACGTGCGCGCCCCGGCCGTCTGGCGTCCTCGCTATGCTGAGGTCATACGCGCGCCGGCGCCGAACCCCTCCCTTCCTGACTGCGGAGCGGCATGCGCAGGCGCTGCCTCTCGAGAAAGGCGACCGAGTGTCGGAACTTCGTTGGGACGAGATCGATCGGCGCGCGGTGGACACCGCCCGCGTCCTGGCCGCGGATGCGGTGGAGAAGGTGGGCAACGGCCACCCGGGTACGGCCATGAGCCTCGCCCCCGCCGCCTACCTCCTGTATCAGCGCGTGCTGCGGCACGACCCCACGGACACCGACTGGCTCGGGCGCGACCGCTTCATCCTGTCGGCGGGTCACTCCTCCCTCACGCAGTACGTGCAGCTCTACCTCGGCGGCTTCGGTCTCGAGCTCGATGATCTGAAGGCGTTGCGCACCTGGGGCTCGCTGACCCCGGGACACCCCGAGTACGGCCACACCAAGGGCGTCGAGATCACGACCGGCCCGCTCGGCCAGGGCCTCGCCACCTCCGTCGGCTTCGCCTACGCGGCTCGCTACGAGCGCGGTCTGTTCGACCCCGAGGCGCCGGCCGGCACCTCGCCGTTCGACCACTTCATTTACGTCATCGCGAGCGACGGCGACATCCAGGAGGGCATCACGGCCGAGGCCGGATCGCTCGCCGGACACCAGCAGCTCGGCAACCTGATCGCGATCTACGACGCGAACCAGATCTCGATCGAGGACGACACGAACGTCGCCTTCACCGAGAATGTCGCAGCGCGCTACGAGGCCTACGGCTGGCACGTGCAGACGGTCGACTGGAAGAGCACGGGCGAATACGTCGAAGACGTGGCCGCCCTCTACTCCGCGATCGAGGCGGCGAAGGGCGAGACCGACAAGCCCTCCCTCATCGTCCTCAAGACGATCATCGGCTGGCCGGCTCCCGGGAAGCAGAACACCGGCAAGATCCACGGCTCCGCGCTCGGCGCCGACGAGCTCGCCGCCACGAAGAAGGTGCTCGGGTTCGACCCCGAGAAGAGCTTCGAGGTCGCCGACGACGTCATCAGCCACACCCGTTCCCTCGCCGAGCGCGCCGCAGCCGAGCGCGCCGAATGGCAGAAGTCGTTCGACGCCTGGGCCGAGGCCAACCCCGAGCGCAAGGCGCTGCTCGATCGCCTCGAGTCCGGCGAGCTGCCGGCCGACGTGTCGGTCCCCGCGTTCGAGGCGGGCAAGGCCGTGTCGACCCGCGCCGCGAGCGGTCAGGTCATCAACGCGCTCGCCGACCAGCTCCCCGAGCTCTGGGGCGGATCCGCCGACCTCGCCGAGTCGAACCTGACGACGATCAAGTCGGGCAAGAGCTTCATCCCCACCGAGTGGTCCACGCACGAGTGGTCGGGCGACCCGTACGGCCGCGTCCTGCACTTCGGCATCCGCGAGCACGCGATGGGCGCGATCGTCAACGGCATCGTCCTGCACGGCAAGACGCGCGCCTTCGGCGGCACCTTCCTCATCTTCAGCGACTACATGCGCCCCGCGGTGCGCCTGGCCGCCCTGATGAACATCCCGTCGATCTACGTGTGGACGCACGACTCCATCGCCCTCGGCGAGGACGGCCCGACGCACCAGCCGATCGAGCAGATCTCGTCGCTGCGACTCATCCCCAACTTCACGGTCGTCCGTCCGGCCGACGCCAACGAGACGGCGGCCGCGTGGCACGAGCTGCTGCGCCGCCAGGCCGGCCCCGCGGGCATCGCCCTGACGCGACAGAACATCCCGGTGTTCCCACGCGGTGAGGACGGCTTCGCAACCACGGACGGCGTGGCGAAGGGCGCGTACGTGCTCATCGATGCCGAGGGCGGCCAGCCGGACGTCATCATCATCGCCACCGGTTCCGAGGTGCAGCTGGCTGTCGAAGCGCGCGAGGCTCTCGCCGCCGACGGCATCCAGGCCCGCGTCGTCTCGGCCCCCGCGCTCGAATGGTTCGCTGAGCAGGACGAGGCGTACCGCGAGTCGGTGCTGCCCGCAGCCGTCCGTGCGCGCGTCTCCGTCGAGGCCGGTGCCACCCCGCTGTGGCGCTCCATCGTCGGCGACACCGGACGCTCGGTCGGCATCGACCACTTCGGCGCTTCGGCCGACTACCAGACCCTGTTCGAGAAGTTCGGAATCACCACCGAGGCCGTCGTCGCGGCCGCCCGCGCAACCGTTGAGGAGAACAACGCATGAGCACGCCCACCCAGGACCTCTCCGACGCCGGCGTCAGCATCTGGCTCGACGACCTGTCGCGTCAGCGCATCACCACCGGCAACCTGCAGGAGCTCATCGACACCCGCAACGTCGTCGGCGTGACGACGAACCCCTCGATCTTCCAGGCCGCCATCAGCGCGGGCGTCGGATACGAGGAGGCCATCGAGGCGCAGGCCAAGGCCGGAGCCTCCACCGACGACACGATCTTCGAGCTGACGACGACGGACGTGCGCAACGCGTCCGACATCTTCCGCCCGATCTTCGACAAGACGGGCGGCGTCGACGGTCGCGTGTCGATCGAGGTCTCCCCCGACCTCGCGCACGACACCGACGCCACCATCGCCGAGGCCAACAAGCTCGCCGCCGCGGTCGACCGCCCGAACGTCCTGATCAAGATCCCCGCGACCAAGGCCGGCCTGCCCGCGATCACCGAGGTCATCGCCGCCGGCATCAGCGTCAACGTCACGCTGATCTTCTCGCTCGAGCGCTACAGCGAGGTCATCGACGCCTACCTCGCCGGCCTGGAACGCGCCCGCGAGGCGGGCGTCGACCTCGGTGGCATCCACTCGGTCGCGTCGTTCTTCGTCTCGCGTGTGGACACCGAGGTCGACAAGCGCCTCACGGCGATCGGATCGGATGCCGCGAACGAGCTGAAGTCGCTCGCCGGTGTCGCCAACGCGCGCCTGGCTTACGAGCTCTTCGAGAAGAAGTTCGCCGAGCAGCGCGCCCAGGACCTCGTTACCGCCGGCGCGAACCTGCAGCGTCCGCTGTGGGCCTCGACCGGTGTCAAGGACCCCGCGCTGCCGGACACCCTCTACGTCACCGAGCTCGTCGCCCCCGGCACCGTCAACACGATGCCCGAGAAGACCCTCGAGGCGACGTTCGACCACGGTGTGATCTCCGGCGACACCGTCACCGGCGCCTACGAGGCCGCGCACAAGGTCTTCGCCGACCTCGCCGAGGTAGGCATCGACCTCGAAGACGTCACCCAGTTGCTGGAGGACGAGGGCGTCGACAAGTTCATCGCGTCGTGGCACGACCTGCAGGGCACGGTGACGGCGGCTCTGGAGAGCGCCCGTTGAGCTTCGAGATCCACGTCTCGGGGCACGTCTCCGACGTCGTCGAGAAGACCGTGCCCCGACTCGTGACCGATCTGGTGGCGAGCGGCATCACCGCCGGTGACGCCGACCTGTGGGGTCCTGTTGCCGCCGCCGAGGCGTCCCGCCGACTCGGCTGGGTGCAGGCCGTCACCGTGTCGCGTCCGCTCGTCGCCGAGATCGAGGCGCTGCGCTCCGAGCTCCTCGGCCGGGGTATCACGCGCGTCGTGCTGGCCGGGATGGGTGGCTCGTCGCTCGCTCCCGAGGTCATCGCCCGCACGCACGGTGTGCCGCTGACGATCCTCGACTCCACCGCCCCCGGGCAGGTCCTGGCGGCCATCGACGGCGACCCGGAGACAGGCGGTCTCGCCGAGACCGTCCTCGTCGTCTCGTCGAAGTCGGGTTCGACGGTCGAGACCGATTCGGCGCGTCGCGCCTTCGCTGCTGCGTGGAGCGATCTCGGTATGGATCCGGCCGATCGCATCGTCGTCGTCACCGACCCGGGCTCTCCGCTCGAGCGCGAGGCGCGCGAAGCGGGACACCGGGTGTTCACCGCCGACCCGACGGTCGGAGGGCGCTATTCGGCGCTCACGGCCTTCGGCCTCGTGCCGGCGGGATTGGCGGGGGCCGACATCGGGCAGCTGCTCGACGAAGCCGACGCCACCCTGCTCGAAGTGGCCGTGGACGACCCGCGCAACCCCGCTCTCGTGCTCGCCGCGGCGATCGCGGGCGGCGAACCGCGCCGCGACAAGCTGGCCCTCATCAGCGACGGGACCCACATCGTGGGACTCCCCGATTGGATCGAGCAGCTGGTCGCCGAATCGACCGGGAAGGCCGGCACCGGCATCCTGCCCGTCGTCGCCACCCCGCTCTCCCCCGAGCTCGACCTCCTTCCTGATGACCTGCAGGTCGTGCGACTCGTCGGCGACGCGGTCCACTTCCAGATCCTCGAGCAGCACCCCGGCGAGGTGCTCGTCAGCGGTTCCCTGGGCGCCCAGTTCCTGGTGTGGGAGTACGCCACAGCGATTGCGGGTCGCCTGCTCGGGATCAACCCCTTCGACCAGCCCGACGTCGAGGCGGCGAAGACCGCCGCGCGTGGCCTGCTCGATGCGCAGCCCGCGTCGACCGCGCCGCTGTTCGTCGAGGACGGCGTCGAAGTGCGGGTGTCCGATCCCGCCCTCGCGGCGGATCGCACGCTCGCGGGGGTCCTCGCGAATCTGTGGCGGGTCGTCCCGGCCGACGGATACGTCGCCGTCCAGGCCTATGTCGATCGCACCGCCGTGCCGCAGCTGGCTGGCGTGCGCGAACTGATCGCCGCCGACTCCGGCCGCCCCACCACGTTCGGGTGGGGACCGCGGTTCCTGCACTCGACCGGTCAGTACCACAAGGGCGGCCCCGCGAACGGCGTGTTCGTCCAGATCACCGAGCGCACGGACGTCGACCTCGAGATTCCGGGTCGTCCCTTCACGTTCGGCCGTCTGATCGAAGCGCAGGCCTCCGGCGACGCCGCGGTCCTCGCCGAGCGCGGCCGCCCCGTCGTGACGCTCACCCTGACGGACCCCGCGACCGAGGTCCTCACCCTTTTCGAAGCCGCCCAGTAGGAAGACCCCTCCCATGACCGTGGAGATCTCGCGCGCCCACAACCCCCTGCGCGATCCCGACGACCGCCGCTTGAACCGCATCGCAGGGCCCAGCGCTCTCGTGATCTTCGGCGTCACCGGCGACCTGTCGCGCAAGAAGCTCATGCCCGCCGTCTACGACCTCGCCAACCGCGGGTTGCTGCCCCCCGGGTTCGCCCTGGTCGGCTTCGCCCGACGCGATTGGGAGGACCAGGACTTCGCGGAGGTCGTGCACTCGGCGGTGAAACAGTACGCGCGCACGCCGTTCCGCGAGGAGACCTGGAAGCAGCTCCTCCAGGGCATCCGCTTCGTCTCCGGCGAGTTCGGCGACGCCGATGCTTTCCGTCGGCTCCGCGAGACGGTCGAGAAGCTCGATGTCGATCGCGGGACGATGGGGAATCACGCGTTCTACCTGTCGATCCCGCCGAAGGACTTCCCGATCGTCGCGAAGCAGCTCAAGGACTCCGGCCTGGTCGACGAGCACGCGGATGCCGACACCTGGCGCCGCGTGGTCATCGAGAAGCCGTTCGGCAGCGATCTGAAGACGGCCCGCGAACTCAACGAGGCGCTCGAGGTGGCCTTCCCGGCCGACTCGATCTTCCGGATCGACCACTACCTCGGCAAGGAGACGGTGCAGAACATCCTCGCACTGCGCTTCGCGAACGAGCTGTTCGAGCCGATCTGGAATGCGAACTACGTCGACCACGTGCAGATCACGATGGCCGAAGACATCGGCGTCGGCGGGCGTGCGGGATACTACGACGGCATCGGCGCGGCCCGCGACGTCATCCAGAACCACCTTCTCCAGCTCCTCGCCCTCACCGCGATGGAGGAGCCCATCTCGATGGAGGCGGGCCACCTGCGGGCCGAGAAGGAGAAGGTGCTCGCCGCTGTCCAGCTGCCGGCCGATCTCTCGACCGCTACCGCCCGCGGACAGTACGCCGGCGGGTGGCAGGGCGGCGAAGAGGTCACCGGCTTCCTCGACGAGGACGGGATGAATCCCGAGTCGACGACCGAGACCTACGCCGCCATCAAGGTCGACATCGCCACGCGCCGCTGGGCAGGTGTGCCGTTCTACCTCCGGACGGGCAAGCGTCTGGGCCGCCGCGTGACCGAGATCGCGGTCGTGTTCAAGCGGGCCCCGCAGCATCTGTTCCTGCGCAATCAGACGACGGAGCTCGGCCAGAACGCCCTGGTGATTCGCGTCCAACCCGACGAGGGCGTCACGATCCGATTCGGCTCCAAGGTGCCGGGGGCCGCCACCGAGGTCCGCGACGTCACGATGGACTTCGGCTACGGCCACGCCTTCACCGAATCCAGCCCCGAGGCATACGAGCGGCTCATCCTCGATGTCCTCCTGGGCGATCCGCCGCTCTTCCCGCGGCACGAAGAGGTCGAGCTCTCGTGGCGCATCCTCGACCCCGTCGAGGAGTTCTGGGCGAAGCAGGGCGGTCCGCTCGAGCAGTACGCGCCCGGCTCCTGGGGCCCCACTTCCGCAGATGAACTGCTGGCCCGCGACGGCCGCGTCTGGAGGCGTCCATGATCGTCGATCTGCCCGACACGACCGTGTCGAAGATCGCCCGCGAACTCGTCAACGTGCGCGAGGAGGGCGGTGCCGTCGCCCTCGGACGCGTCCTGACACTCGTCATCGCGACGTCGCACGGGCTCGAAGAAGACGCGATCGAGGCGGCCAATGACGCCTCGCGCGAGCACCCGATGCGCGTGATCGTGCTGATCACCGATGCGAAGGGCGAATCGAAGCTCGACGCGCAGATCCGGGTCGGCGGCGACGCCGGTGCAAGCGAGGTCGTGGTCCTGCGCGCCAGCGGTGGCGCAGCGAGCAACGACGAGGCTCTCATCACCGGCCTCCTGCTGCCCGACGCTCCTGTTGTGGCCTGGTGGCCCGACCACCCGCCCGCAGACCCGTCGCAGTCGCCCATCGGCCGCATCGCGCAGCGGCGGATCACCGACGCCGCCACGCTGCCCTACGACAGTGGACGGCTCGCCGCGCTGGGCGACGGCTACGCGCCCGGAGACACCGATCTGGCGTGGACACGCCTGACGCACTGGCGCGAGCAGCTCGCGGCCGTCCTCGACCAGCCTCCCTACGAGCCGGTGACCGAGGTCGAGGTCGTCGGCAGCGGCAGCTCGCCGTCGACAGGACTGCTCGCCGCCTGGCTGTGCTTGATGCTCGATGTACCGGTGAACTGGCAGTACGCGCCCCGCGACGAGTGGGAGCACGGCATCCGCAGTGTCCGCCTCAAGCGGCCGAGCGGTGACGTCCTGCTCGAGCGCACGACGACCGTCGACGCGACGCTGACCCAGCCGGGCCAGCCGTCGCACGATCTCGTCCTCCCCCGTCGGACGCTCCGCGAATGCCTCGCGGAAGAGCTCCGACGCCTCGGGCCCGACGTCCTGTACGGCCGGGTCATCACGGACGGCTGGGCGCGGCTCCACCGCTCGCCTGCCGGAGACGCCTGAGATGCCGACCGCTGAGAAGCGCGTCGTCATCAGCCCCGACGTCGACACCCTCACCGGCTCGATCGCGGCACGTTTCCTCGATCGCGTGGCGAAGTGGGGAACGGACGGGAGAACCGTCAACGTCGGTCTCGCGGGCGGCGGCATCATGACGGATGTGCTCGAGCGGCTCGGGTCCCACCCCGAGCGCGACACTGTCGACTGGTCGCGCGTGCACTTCTGGTGGGTCGACGAGCGCTTCGTCGCCCGCGACAGCGAGGATCGGAACGAGGCGGTCGCACGTCGCGCCTTCCTCGACGCGATCGAGCTGCCGACATCGAACGTGCATCCCATCGCTGCGTCAGACGAGGCGCCGGATGCCGAAGCCGCCGCCAGCGCGTACGCCGCCGAGCTCGCTACGGCGGGCATCGACGGCGCGGCCTGGCCCGTCTTCGACATCTGCTTCCTGGGCGTCGGCCCCGACGGCCACATCGCCTCGTTGTTCCCGGACCGCGGCGAGATCCGCATCACCGACAGCGCGGTCTCAGCCGTCCACGACTCCCCGAAGCCCCCGGCCGAGCGCGTGACGCTCACTCGGCCGGTGATCAACGCGTCGAAGCGGGTATGGATGGTGCTCGCCGGTCCGGACAAGTCAGCCGCGCTCGGGCTCGCGCTTGCGGGTGCCAGCTACCACAGCGTGCCGGCAGCCGGTGCGAAGGGCACCCGTCGCACCATTCTGTTCACGGATGAAGCGACCGCCGCGCAGGTTCCGCCAGAGCTCATCGACGACGAGTACTGACTCGCGCGCACATACGAAGAGAGCGGATGCCGTGGCATCCGCTCTCTTCGTATGTTGCGACGTGTGCCGCGTCAGTTCAGTCCGCGGCGTTCGCGAAGCTGCTGCAGCGCTTCGTCGAGCAGCTGCTCGGCCTCTTCGTCGGAGCGGCGCTCCTTCACGTAGGCGAGGTGCGTCTTGTACGGCTCGGTCTTGGCGACGGCAGGCGGATTCGCCTTGTCGCGACCGGCCGGCAGCCCCGAGTGGGGCGAGTCGATGGTCTCGGGAATCTCTTCGTCCGCGATGCCGGCGGCGAAGTAGCGCACGGTCTCGTTGCCGAGAGCGTCCCAGTACGAGATCGCCACGCGATCAGCGTGGTGTCCGTGGTCCTGCTCGCCCATGGGGCCCGCACCGACGCGGGTGCCGCGAATGGCGTTTCCTCCGGTGGCCATCAGAGCACCGTGAACTTCGTGATGAGGCCGAGGGCGACGATGGAGAGGAACCACGCCAGCGCGAGCACGATCGTGAAGCGGTTGAGGTTGCGCTCCGCGAGGCCCGACGAGCCCATGGCGGAACTCATCCCGCCGCCGAACATGTCGGACAGGCCGCCGCCGCGCCCCTTGTGGAGCAGGATCAGCAACGTCAGGAGCAGGCTGGTGATGCCCAGAAGCACCTGCAGCACGAACTCGAGGATCTGCACGGTGGTCGTCACCTTTCCGGCGATCGTTCCGATCGCACGAGGGTCAAGTATATCCAGCAGCCGCACGGATACGCGTACGGCCCGGCGACCGGTGGGTCGCCGGGCCGTACGACGTCACACGCCGACGTGCTTCTGGTAGCGGATGATCGCGGCGAACTCGTCTGCGATGAGGCTCGCGCCTCCGACGAGAGCGCCGTCGACATCGGGCTCGCGCATGAAACCGGCGATGTTGGCCGACTTCACCGATCCCCCGTAGAGGATGCGGGTGCGCGCAGCCGCATCGGCGCCGAGCACGGAGCCGACGACCTCACGGAGCTTCGCGCACACGTCCTGCGCCTGCTGCGGGGTCGCAGCCTGGCCCGACCCGATGGCCCACACCGGCTCGTAAGCCACGACGATGTCGGCATCCGCCGCCACGCCCGCGAGGGCCGCCTCGAGCTGCGCCACCGGAACAGCCGACGCGCCGTGCTTTTCCAGGTCTTCCGCCGTCTCACCGACGCAGATGACCGGCGACAGACCGTGACGGAGGGCCGCCTGGACCTTGGCCGCGACGACCTCATCGGTCTCGGCGTGGTACTCACGACGCTCCGAGTGCCCGATGATCACGTACCGGCAGTCGAGCTGCTTGAGGAACGCTCCCGAGATCTCGCCGGTGTACGCGCCGGAGTCCTTCGTGGAAAGATCCTGGGCGCCGAGCGCGAACGCGATCTTGTCGGCGTCGAGCAGCGTCTGCACCGTACGTAGATCGGTGAACGGCGGGAAGACGGCCACCTCGACCGAGTCGTCCTCGTGCTTGGCATCCTTCAGCGTCCAGTGCAGCTTCTGCACGAATGCGACCGCCTGCAGGTGGTCGAGGTTCATCTTCCAGTTGCCCGCGATGAGCGGCATACGGTTCATGCCCATCCGAGCACCTCCAGACCGGGCAGCTTCTTGCCCTCCAGGAATTCCAGCGACGCACCGCCGCCGGTCGAGATGTGACCGAACGACGAGTCGGCGAACCCGAGCTGCCGCACCGCGGCCGCCGAATCTCCGCCGCCGACGACGGACAGCCCGTCGACCTCGGTGAGCGCCTGAGCCACGGCTCGCGTGCCTGCCGCGAACGCGGGCATCTCGAACACGCCCATCGGGCCGTTCCAGAACACGGTGCGCGAGCTGCGGATCGCGTCGGCGAACAGCTCTGCGCTCTTCGGGCCGATGTCGAGGCCCATGCCGTCGGCACCGAACGGGGTGTCCTCCAGAGCATCGGCCGCCGCGACCACGTGATCGGCGTCCGCCGCGAAGCCGGAAGCCATGACCGCGTCGACAGGGAGCACGAGTTCGACGCCGCGCTCCTTCGCCGTGGCGATGTAGCCCTTCACCGTCTCGAGCTGGTCGCTCTCGAGCAGGCTCTTGCCGACCTTGTGTCCGAGCGCGGCGAGGAAGGTGAACAGCATCCCCCCGCCGACCAGGATCTTGTCGGCACGCGGAAGCAGGTGCTCGATGACACCCAGCTTGTCGCTCACCTTCGACCCGCCGAGCACCACGGCGTACGGACGCTCGGGGTTCTCGGTGAGGCGGTCGAGGACGTCGACCTCCTTCTCGATGAGGAAGCCGGCGGCCGACGGGAGGATCTCCGCGAGGTCGTAGACCGAGGCCTGCTTGCGGTGCACGACACCGAAGCCGTCGGACACGAGCACATCGCCGAGCGCGGCGAGCTGCTCCGCGAACGCGCGACGCTCGGTCTCGTCCTTCGCCGTCTCGCCCGCGTTGAAGCGGAGGTTTTCGATCACTGCGACGTCACCGTCGCCGAGCGACGAGACGACCTGCTGCGCCGACTCGCCCACCGTGTCGCCAGCGAAGGCGACGGGCTTGCCGAGCAGCTCCGACAGACGCTGTGCGACGGGTTCGAGCGAGTACTTGGGGTCGGGGGAACCGTCGGGACGTCCCAGGTGCGAGCACGCGATGACGCGGGCTCCCTGGCCGATGAGGTGGTCGATGGTGGGCAGTGCCGCACGCACACGGCCATCGTCCGTGATGACTCCGTCCTTCAGGGGGACGTTGAAATCAACACGGACGATGACGCGCTTTCCTGCGAGCGGGCCCAGCGAATCGAGGGTTCGCAGAGCCATGGTCGTCAGAGCTTGCTGGCGACGAGCTCGGTGAGGTCGACGAGGCGGTTGGAGTAACCCCACTCGTTGTCGTACCAGCCGACGACCTTGACCTGGTTGCCGATGACGCGGGTCAGGCCGGCGTCGAAGATGCAGGAGTGGTCGTCGGTGACGATGTCGCTCGAGACGATCTCGTCCTCGGTGTACTTCAGGATGCCCTTGAGCGGACCCTCGGCAGCAGCCTTGTACGCAGCCTTGAT
Source organism: Microbacterium sp. H37-C3 (assembly GCF_027157935.1). Lineage (NCBI taxonomy): Bacteria > Bacillati > Actinomycetota > Actinomycetes > Micrococcales > Microbacteriaceae > Microbacterium > Microbacterium sp. H37-C3. Next base: position 774,772 of record NZ_JAPVLR010000001.1, read on the forward strand.
CTCCTCGACCGTGACCTCGCGCTCGAGCTCGACCGTGAGGTCGGTCGCAGAACCGGTGGGAACGGGCACGCGAAGAGCGAAGCCGTCGAGCTTGCCCTTCAGCTCGGGGAGGACGAGGCCGATGGCCTTGGCCGCGCCCGTCGAGGTGGGGACGATGTTGAGGGCGGCGGCGCGGGCACGGCGGAGGTCGCTGTGCGGGCCGTCCTGCAGGTTCTGGTCGGCCGTGTAGGCGTGGACCGTCGTCATGAGGCCCTTGACGATGCCGAACTCGTCGTTCAGGACCTTCGCCAGCGGCGCGAGGCAGTTCGTGGTGCACGACGCGTTCGAGATGACGTTGTGGTTCTCGGGGTCGTACAGGTCCTCGTTCGCGCCGATGACGAACGTGCCGTCCTCGCCCTTCGCGGGAGCCGAGATGAGAACCTTCTTAGCGCCGCCCGCGATGTGCTTCTTGGCGTCCTCGGCGTTGGTGAAACGACCGGTCGACTCGATGACGATGTCGACGCCCAGCTCGCCCCAGGGGAGGTTGGCGGGGTCGCGCTCTTCGAAGACCTTGATGGTCTTGCCGCCGACCGTGATCGAGTCCTCCGAGTACGTGACCTCGGCGTCCAGGCGACCCAGGATCGAGTCGTACTTGAGCAGGTGGGCGAGAGTCTTGTTGTCGGTGAGGTCGTTCACCGCCACGATCTCGAGGTCCGCGCCCTGAGCGAGGGCGGCGCGGAGGTAGTTGCGTCCGATGCGGCCGAAGCCGTTGATGCCGATCTTGACAGACACGATGTCTCCCGTTTCTTGTCGCGCCGGAAAAGCCCGTGCTGGCTGACCGAAACGCGATCTGATGAAAAAGAAGAGGATGCCGGGTTCGGCTCCCGTTGCCGGGAGGAGCCCGGCATCCTCACCTGTTTATGACCCTACTACGCGAGCAGGCCGGCCGTCTTCTCCCGAGCCGTCACAAAGCGCTCGGCGACGTTCTGCCAGTTCGCGATGTTCCACGCCGCCTTGACGTAGTCCGCCTTGACGTTGAGGTAGTCGAGGTAGAAGGCGTGCTCCCACATGTCGAGCTGGAAGATGGGGATGGTTCCCTGGGCGGTGTTCGACTGCTGGTCGAACAGCTGCTGGATGATCAGCTGCGCGCCGATCGGGTCCCAGCTGAGCACGGCCCAGCCGGAGCCCTGGATGCCGGTGGCGGCAGCCGTGAAGTGCGCCTGGAACTTGTCGAATCCGCCGAAGAACTCGTCGATCGCCGCGCGGAGCTCGCCCTCGGGCTCGCCGCCGCCCTCGGGCGAGAGGTTCGTCCAGAAGATGGAGTGGTTGACGTGCCCGCCGAGGTTGAACGCGAGGTCCTTCTCGAGCTTGTTGACGTTCGCGAGGTTGCCGGTCTCACGGGCCTCCGCGAGCTGCTCGAGAGCGGTGTTGGCGCCGTTCACGTACGTCTGGTGGTGCTTGGAGTGATGAAGCTCCATGATCTTGCCGCTGATGTGCGGCTCGAGTGCCGCGTAATCGTATGGGAGCTCGGGAAGGGTGTACTTCGTCATTCTCTATCTCCTGTCAGCACCGCGCAGCGCGCGGCTCGTGCTGTCGAAGGCGCGCGACCGCACGCCTCGTGGACGTTTCTCATCCTATTGAGGGGCAACGCGTCGCACACCCCGTTGCTTCCCGCTCGGAACGCGGTGTAACGCGGGTGGGGTCGCTCAGTCGGAGAGTCCCGCGGGGACCGCCGACTCGGTGTCGGGCAGTCCTTCAGCAGCGGCCTTCTTGTCGGCCATCGCGAGAAGGCGGCGGATGCGGCCCGCGACAGCGTCCTTCGTCAGCGGCGGGTCGGCGTGATGACCGAGCTCATCGAGGCTCGCGTCGCGGTGTGCGAGACGGAGATCGCCGGCCTGCTTGAGGTGGTCGGGCACCTCGTCCCCCAGGATCTCGAGGGCTCGCTCGACGCGCGCGCAGGCCGCGACGGCTGCCTGCGCCGAACGACGCAGGTTCGCGTCGTCGAAGTTCACGAGGCGGTTCACGCCTGCGCGCACCTCGCGCCGCTGCCGCATCTGATCCCACGTGTCGGCCGTGCGGGTGGCGCCCATCTCGGCGAGGGTCTGCCGAATCGCCTCGCCGTCGCGGACCACGACGCGCGGGATCCCGCGGACCTCGCGCGCCTTGGCCGCGATGCCCAGACGGTGAGCAGCGCCGACGAGGGCCATGGCGGCCTCGGGAGAGGGGCAGGAGATCTCGAGAGCGGCCGAACGTCCCGGGTCGGACAGCGAACCCGCAGCGAGGAAAGCACCGCGCCACAGGGCGGCCAGGTCGGGACGCGATCCGGTCGTGAGCCTGTTGGGAAGGCCGCGCACCGGGCGGCGCCGCTGGTCGAGAAGGCCGGTCTGACGTGCGAGGGTCTCGCCTCCCTCGCGAACGCGGACGGCGAACGTCGCGCCGTCGCGGCCGCCGGACGCCTGGATGCGGGCGAGCTCGGGCCGCACGCCGTAGATCTCGACGAGTTCGCGCGCCACGCGGCGGGCGAGAATCTCCGAGTCGACCTCGGCCTCGACGGCCACTCGGCCCGCGATCGAGTGCAGACCGCCCGCGAAGCGCAGGATCGCGGTCACCTCGGCCACACGGGCGGCGGGTCGAGGGTCGCGCATCGCAGCCAACTCGGTCTTGACGTCAGCGGTCAGCGGCACGGCGCTCCTTCGGGAGGGGGTTCGGGGGACGAAGGGATAGCCTACTCGCGACCGAGGTCGCGGTGCTTGAGTCGCACCGCCACGCCGGGCAGCCCCGACAGCCGCTGCGCAAGTTCTCGAGCCGTGACGACGGAGCGGTGCTTGCCTCCCGTGCATCCGACGGCGACCACGGAATGGCGCTTGTTCTCGTCCTGGTAACCGCGCAGCACAGGTGCCAGCGCCGCAGCGTAGGCGTCGATGAACTCGCGTGCGTTGTCGTGCGAAAGGACCTCTTCGCGGACGGCGTCGTCTTCGCCGGTGAGCGCCTTGAGGTCGGGGTTCCAGAACGGGTTCGGCAGGAATCGCATGTCGGCCACGAGGTCGGCGTCCGGCGGCAGGCCGTACTTGAAGCCGAAGCTCATGACGGTGACGGTGTGGCGAGCCGCACCGTCGTCGGCGAACAGGTCACCGATGTAAGTCGCCAGCTGATGGATGTTGTCGCGGGAGGTGTCGACGATCACGTCGGCACTCTCGCGAATCGGGGCGAGGCGTTCGCGCTCGCGGCGGATGCCGTCGACGAGTGTGCCGTCGCCCTGGAGAGGGTGCGGGCGACGCACCGACTCGAACCGGCGCACGAGCACTTCGTCGGCGGCATCCAGGAACAGGATCCGGAGGGTGCGCCCATGCCGGAGCGCCCGCGTGATCTCGGGCAGTGCGGCGAAGAGCTCACCGCCGCGGACGTCGACGACCGCCGCGACTCGCGGCAACGCGTTCCCCGCCAGCTCGCTGAGCTCGAGCAGCGGACGCAGCATCTGGGGCGGCAGATTGTCCACGACGTACCACCCGAGGTCTTCCAGGGCGTTCGCGGCCGTGGTGCGGCCGGCACCGGACATGCCCGTGACGATGAGAATCTCGCCCGCGGGTACCTCGTCGGTCACCGTCACCACCCCTGTCTGTCGCCGACGTCCAGCCTATCCGTCCGCGAGATGGCGATGGATCGCCTCGGCCAGTCGGGGACCGATGCCCGGCAGCTCCTGGATCTCCTCCGGCGTCGCCTGCTTGAGCTTGGAGACCGAGCCGAAGTGCCGGAGCAGAGCCTTGATCCGGGCCGCTCCGAGGCCCGGTACCTCGGAGAGGACCGAGGTGATGTCACGCTTTCGCCGCTTGCGCTGGTGGACGATCGCGAATCGATGGGCTTCGTCTCGCAGCCGCTGAAGGAGATACAGCGACTCGGACGTGCGCGGGAGGATGACGGGGTACTCCTCCCCCGGCAGCCAGATCTCCTCGAGCCGTTTGGCGATGCCGCAGAGAGCGATCTCGCTGTGTCCGGCGTCGGCGAGGGCTCGCGCTGCCGCTTCGACCTGAGGCTTGCCGCCGTCGACGACGAGCAGCTGCGGACGATAGGCGAAACGCGGGCGCTTGCGTGCCGTCACGACCTCGCCGTCGGCGGTCGCGTCGGGAACCGGCTCATCGTCCTCGTCGGGTCGGTCGAGGTAGGCGAGGCGGCGCGTCAGCACCTGGTACATCGAGTCCGTGTCGTCCGTCGTCTCGTTGACGCCGAAGATCCGGTACTGGTCCTTGCGGGGAAGCCCATCCTCGAAGACCACGAGAGACGCGACGACATTGGTGCCCGACAGGTGCGAGACGTCGTAGCACTCGATCCGCAGCGGAGCCTCCTCGAGGCCGAGGGCCTCCTGGAGGTCGGTCAACGCCTGGCTGCGAGCGACGTAGTCGCTCGTGCGACGGGTCTTGTGAAGCATGAGCGCCTGCTGCGCGTTGATGTTGGCGGTCTTCATCAGATCCGCCTTGCGCCCGCGCTGCGCGACCTGCACGGTGACGCGCTTGCCGCGACGGGTCTGCAGCCATTGCTCCAGCTCGCCGGCATCGCCGGGCAGCGTCGGAACGAACACATGCCGAGGGATGTCACCGGGCGCGGCATCCCCGTACGTCCGCTGGAGCACCTGATCGACCAGATCGGCCCCGGAGATGTCGATCTCCTTCTCGATCGTCGTCGCCCGCACACCGCGAATGCGACCGCCGCGCACAACGAAGTGCTGGACGGCAGCGGCGAGCTCGTCCTCGGCGATGCCGAAGAGGTCGGCATCCATATCGTCCTCGAGCACGAGGGCGCTCTTGTTGAGAACGGCATCGATCGCCTGCAGCTTGTCGCGGTAGACAGCCGCGGATTCGTAGTCCATCGCCGCGGCGGACTCGCGCATGCGCGTCGTCAGCTCGCGGGCGAACCGCTGGTCGCCGCCCGACATGAAGGCGACGAAGTCGTCGACCATCGCGCGGTGCTCTTGGATCGTCACCTTCATCGAGCACGGCCCGCCGCAGCGGCCGATCTGCCCGGGGAAGCACGGACGCCCCGAGGCCATCGCCTTCTTGTACGACGAGTCGCTGCACGTGCGGATCGGGAAGACCTTGATCATCAGATCGATGGTCTCGTGCACCGCCCAGACCTTGGGATACGGCCCGAAGTACTTCGCACCGGGAATCCGCCGGTTGCGCGTCACGATCACCCGCGGCGCCTCATCGGCGAGAGTGATGGCCATGAACGGGTAGGACTTGTCGTCGCGGTAGCGGACGTTGAAGGGCGGATCGAACTCCTTGATCCACATGTACTCCAGCTGCAGCGAGTCGACGTCGGTCGCCACGACGGTCCATTCGACCGAGGCCGCGGTGGTGACCATGCGGCGGGTGCGCTCGTGGAGGGTGTGGAGCGGAGCGAAGTAGTTCGACAGCCGGGCCCGGAGGTTCTTCGCCTTGCCGACGTACAGGACCCGCCCTTCCGCGTCGCGGAAGCGGTAGACCCCGGGGTCTGTGGGGATCTCGCCGGCTTTCGGCCGGTACGGAAGGACGTTCGCCACGTCAGCCCGCCTTGCGCGCCGCCGGGGCCCCCAGGATCTCGGCGAGGAACTGACCGGTGTGGCTCTCGGCGACGCCCGCGACCTGCTCGGGCGTACCCGTGGCCACGATCGTGCCGCCGCCGGCACCGCCCTCGGGACCGAGGTCGATGATCCAGTCGGAGGCCTTGATCACGTCGAGGTTGTGCTCGATCGTGATCACGGTGTTGCCCTTGTCGACGAGACCGTTGAGCACCTCGAGCAGCTTGCGGACGTCTTCGAAGTGCAGGCCCGTCGTGGGCTCGTCGAGCACGTAGATGCTGCGGCCGTTCGAGCGGCGCTGCAGCTCCGTGGCGAGCTTGACGCGCTGCGCCTCGCCGCCCGAAAGCGTCGTGGCGGACTGACCGAGCCGGACGTACCCGAGCCCGACGTCGACGAGCGTCTTCAGGTAGCGGTGGATCGCCTGGATCGGCTCGAAGAACTCCGCGGCCTCCGAGATGGGCATCTCGAGGACCTCGGCGATGTTCTTGCCCTTGTAGTGCACAGCGAGCGTGTCGCGGTTGTACCGCTTGCCGTGGCACACCTCGCAGTCGACATACACGTCGGGCAGGAAGTTCATCTCGATCTTCAGTGTGCCGTCGCCGGAGCACGCCTCGCAGCGACCACCCTTGACGTTGAACGAGAACCGACCCGGCAGGTATCCGCGGACCTTCGCCTCGGGCGTCTCGCTGAACAGGGAGCGGATGCGGTCGAAGACGCCGGTGTAGGTGGCGGGGTTCGATCGCGGGGTGCGGCCGATCGGCGCCTGGTCGACGTGAACCACCTTGTCGAGGTTGTCGAGGCCGGTGACGCGCGTGTGCTTGCCCGCGACGCGGCGTGCACCGTTCAGGCGGGTCGCCAGCACTTCGTACAGGATGCCGTTGACGAGCGTGGACTTGCCCGAGCCGCTGACTCCGGTCACCGAGGTGAGCACACCGAGCGGGAACTCGGCGGTCACGTTCTTGAGGTTGTTGGCCCGGGCGCCGACGACCGTCAGCATCCGCTTCTTGTCGATCTTGCGACGCTTCGTCGGCGTCTCGAGCGACCGGCGTCCCGACAGGTAATCGCCGGTCATGGAGTTCTCGTCGGCCAGCAGAGCGTCGTACGGGCCGGAGTGGACGACGTTTCCGCCTTCGACGCCGGCACGCGGGCCGATGTCGACCACCCAGTCGGCGGCGGCGATCGTCTCTTCGTCGTGCTCGACGACGATGAGCGTGTTGCCGAGGCTCTTCAGCTTCACCAGCGTGTCGATCAGGCGGCGGTTGTCGCGCTGGTGCAGTCCGATCGACGGCTCGTCGAGGACGTAGAGGACCCCGGTGAGGCCCGAACCGATCTGTGTCGCGAGCCGGATGCGCTGTGCCTCGCCACCCGAGAGCGATCCGGCGGCGCGCCCCAGGCTGAGGTAGTTCAGTCCGACCTCGATGAGGAAGTCGAGTCGGGCGCGGATCTCGCGCAGCACCGCTGCCGCGATCTTGGCCTCGCGCTCGGTGAGCTCGAGCTGGTTGAAGTAGGTCTGCGCTTCGGCGAGGCTCAGCCGCGCGACGTCGGCGATGGAATGCTCGTGGACGAGGACCGCGAGCACCTCCGGCTTGAGCCGGTCGCCGTCGCACGCGGGGCACGGGACCTCGCGCAGGTACTCCGCCCAGCGCTGACGCTGCGTGTCCGTCTCGGCCTGGAGATACTGACGTTCGATGTACGGGATGACGCCTTCGAAGCCCGATGCGTAGCGCATCTCGCGCCCGTAACGGTTCTTCCACTTGACCGTCACCTTATAGTTCTCGCCGCGCAGCACCGCGTCCTGCACCTCCGCCGGCAGCTTGCGCCACGGGGTCTTGAGCGAGAACTTCAAGTCGGATGCGAGCCCTTCGAGCAGCCGCTCGTAGTACTGGAAGAGTCCCTTGCCCTGCGTTGTCCAGGGCAGGAGGACGCCCTCGGCGATCGAGAGCTCCTCGTCGCCCAGCATGAGCTCGGCGTCGACCGACATCCGGGTGCCGAGACCCGAGCACGTCGGGCATGCGCCGAAGGGTGCATTGAACGAGAAGGTGCGCGGCTCGATCTCGGTGAGCTGCAACGCGTGGCCGTTCGGGCAGGCGAGCTTCTCGCTGAAGCTCTGCCACGCCGCGTCGCCCTCTTCGTCGACGAAGTTGATCTTGATGACGCCGCCGGCGAGTGCCAGGGCGGTCTCGACCGAGTCGGTCACGCGCCCGAGCAGATCGGGGCCGGCGACGAGGCGGTCGACGACCACCGCGATGTCGTGCTTGTAGCTCTTCTTGAGCGTCGGCGGCTCGGCCAGCGAGATCACGTCGCCGTCGACGACCGCCCGGGCGTAGCCCTTCGCGCTCAGCTCCTTGAAGAGGTCGACGAACTCGCCCTTCTTCTGCGTCACGACCGGCGCGACCACCTGATAGCGCGTGCGGTCGGGCAGCTCCATGAGCTGGTCGGCGATCTGCTGGACGGTCTGACGCTGGATCCGCTCGCCGCACTCGGGGCAGTGCGGTACGCCGATCCGCGCCCACAGGAGGCGCATGTAGTCGTGGATCTCGGTGATCGTGCCGACAGTCGACCGCGGGTTGCGGTTCGTCGACTTCTGATCGATCGAGACGGCGGGGCTCAGGCCCTCGATGAAGTCGACGTCGGGACGATCGACCTGACCGAGGAACTGTCGCGCGTATGCGCTCAGCGACTCGACGTAGCGGCGCTGGCCCTCGGCGAAGATCGTGTCGAAGGCGAGACTCGACTTTCCCGAGCCGGAGAGGCCGGTGAAGACGACGAGACTGTCGCGCGGGATGTCGAGATCCACGTCCTTGAGGTTGTGGACGCGGGCTCCGCGGATGCTGAGTTTCGATGAGGAAGCGACGGGGACGATGGGCACCGCACAAGTCTAGGTCGGGCCTCCGACACCGGCTCCGCGGTTCGCCCTGGGCTCACTCTTGCGCTACAGGCGGCTGCTCTCGAGGGACCCGCCGCCCGGCGAACGGCTCGAGTCCGTCGCGCAGAGCGGTCACCTCGTCGACCGTCATGCCGACCGCCGCCATGACCTGTTCGGGGACACGCACCGCGTCCGCGCGCAGCGCTCGGCCCGCAGCGGTCAGTCCGATCTCGAGCACGCGTTCGTCGCCTCGCCGCCGTGCGCGCGTGACCAGCCCCTGGGCCTCGAGACGTTTGACGAGCGGAGACAGCGTCGCCGGCTCCATCGCAAGGTCGGCCGCCAGCTCCCCCAGCGCCTGCGGTGACGATTCCCAGAGGGCGAGCATGACGAGGTACTGCGGGTGGGTCAGGCCGAGCGGCTCGAGAATCGGCCGGTAGATGGCCACGACGTTCCGGGCCGCGGTGACCAGCGCGAAGCAGAGCTGGTTGTCGAGCTTCAACATGTCGTCGGCGGAGTCCACCCTCGCATTCTATACGCCCTAATCGTTAGTACACTGATGATCATGACCGAGCACGACCGCCGCCCACCCCTCCGCACGCGCGTCCGCGAGGCGGGCGGCTGGTACGCCTATCTGAACTCGCGGCTCATCCGTGCCGCCGGGCCGGCGTCCGTCGGCCCGTACGAGAGCGAGCCCGAGCCCGAGCGCACCGGCCGCGCGTGTCCGTTGTGCGGCCACCCGATGACCGAGCACGACGTGGACCGAGCCGGGCCGAAGCCCCTGCTCCACTGCCCCCGTTGACCCGGCGCCGCCGCTGACACCTCCCGCGGTCAGGCGTGCCCGGCTCGCTCCATCGCACGCAGCTCCTTCTTGAGGTCCTGCACCTCGTCACGGAGGCGCCCTGCCAGCTCGAACTTGAGTTCCGCTGCCGCGGCGAGCATCTGCTGCGAGAGGTCTTCGATCGTCGCCTCGAGCTGCTGAGCCCCTTCTGCGGCGATCCCCTCACGGCGCAGCTGCGGGGTCGGGCTCTTGCCCTTGCCCGACTTGTTGCGAGCCGTCGCCTTGCCGTTCAGCAGGTCGCGGGTATCGGATGCCTCTCGCGCGAGGGCATCCGTGATGTCGGCGATCTTCTTCCGCAGCGGCTGCGGATCGATGCCGTGCTCGAGGTTGTAGGCGATCTGCTTCTCACGGCGACGCTCGGTCTCCTCGATGGCTGCGGCCATCGAGTCGGTGATCTTGTCGGCGTACATGTGCACCTGGCCCGAGACGTTTCGCGCCGCGCGCCCAATTGTCTGGATGAGTGAGGTTCCCGAACGCAGGAACCCCTCCTTGTCGGCGTCGAGGATCGCGACCAACGACACCTCGGGCAGGTCGAGTCCCTCTCGGAGCAGGTTGATGCCGACGAGCACGTCGTACGCGCCCTGGCGCAACTCGGTGAGGAGCTCCACACGGCGGAGCGTGTCGACGTCGGAGTGCAGGTAGCGCACCCGGACGCCGTGCTCGCCGAGGAAGTCGGTGAGCTCTTCAGCCATCTTCTTGGTGAGTGTCGTCACCAGGACGCGCTCGTCGCGCTCCACGCGCAGCCGGATCTCCTCGAGCAGATCGTCGATCTGACCCTTCGAGGGCTTGATGATGATCTCGGGGTCCACGAGACCGGTGGGCCGGATGATCTGCTCGACCACGCCGTCGGCGATGCCCATCTCGTACCGCCCCGGTGTCGCGGAGAGATACACGGTCTGCCCGACGCGCTCTTTGAACTCGTCGAAGCGGAGCGGCCGGTTGTCCATGGCGCTCGGCAGACGGAACCCGTGGTCGACGAGGGTGCGCTTGCGGGAGGCGTCCCCCTCGTACATCGCTCCGATCTGGGGAACGGTCACGTGCGACTCATCGATCACGAGGAGGAAGTCGTCGGGGAAGAAGTCGAGCAGCGTGTGGGGCGGGTCACCCGGGGAACGACCGTCGAGGTGCCGCGAGTAGTTCTCGATGCCCGAGCAGAAGCCGAGCTGCTGCAGCATCTCGAGGTCGAACGTCGTCCGCATCCGCAGACGCTGCGCCTCCAGCAGCTTTCCCTGGCTCTCGAACTCCTTCAGACGCTCACCGAGCTCGTGCTCGATCGTTCCGATGGCGCGCTGGACCGTCTCGGTGCCCGCCACGTAATGCGACGCCGGGAACACCGGGACGCTGTCCAGCTTCTGGACGACGTCACCCGTCAGCGGGTGGAGCATGTACAGCGCCTCGATCTCGTCGCCGAAGAGCTCGATGCGGATGGCGTACTCCTCGTACACCGGGATGATCTCGATCGTGTCGCCGCGCACCCGGAAGTTGCCGCGCGAGAAGTCCACGTCGTTGCGGTTGTACTGCATCGCGATGAACTTGCGGATGAGGGCGTCACGGTCGTATCGCTCGCCCACCTGGAGCGCGACCATGGCGCGGAGATATTCCTCCGGCGCACCGAGGCCGTAGATGCACGAAACGGTGCTGACCACGACCACGTCGCGACGACTCAGGAGCGAGTTCGTGGTCGAGTGGCGCAACCGCTCGACCTCGGCGTTGATCGACGAGTCCTTCTCGATGAAGGTGTCGGTCTGCGGGACGTACGCCTCGGGCTGGTAGTAGTCGTAGTAGCTGACGAAGTACTCGACCGCGTTGTTCGGCATGAGGTCGCGGAACTCGTTCGCCAGCTGCGCGGCGAGCGTCTTGTTGTGGGCCATCACGAGCGTCGGACGCTGCACCTGCTCGATGAGCCACGCCGTCGTCGCCGACTTGCCCGTACCCGTGGCACCCAGCAGCACCACGTCGGTCTCGCCCGCGTTGATCCGGCCCGCGAGCTCGGCGATCGCCTGGGGCTGGTCACCGCTCGGGACGTATTCGCTGATGACCTCGAAGGGCCTCACGGAGCGCGTGGTCTGCATGATTCCAGCGTAGGCGGGGCCACCGACATCGGGCCCGACCTTCGCTCAGAGCGTGCGCGCGTGCTACGAGGCCGGCGCCGCGGTGAGCTCGGCCCAGAGGGCGTCGACCTGCGCCAGCGTCGCCTCGAGGTCACCCGCGGTGTCGATGACGACGTCGGCGATTGCGAGCCGCTGGTCATCGTCGACCTGCGCCGAGATCCGCCGATCGGCCTCCTCCGCCGTCATCCCGCGAAGCCGCCGCAGACGCTCACGGCGGACGGATGCGGGCGCGTGCGCGACGACGACGGAATCCCAGGGGTCGTCGACGCGAGCCTCGACGAGCAGAGGCACGTCGTACACCACGACGGTCCCGTCCCCTCGGCCGAGTGCTTCGTCGAAGCGTCGCAGCGACTCCGCACGCACCGCCGGGTGAACGATCTCGTTCAGCCTGGTTCGCGCTTCCGGGTCGGCGAACACGATGGCCGCCAGCGCGGCGCGGTCGAGTTCGCCGTCAGCCGCGATCACGCCGGACCCGAACTCGCCGCTGATGGCCTCGAGCACGGGAGACCCGGGGCGCTGGACGTCCCGCACGATCGCGTCCGCGTCGACGACAACGGCCCCGTGCTCGGCCAGCCGACGCGCGATCGTGGATTTGCCGGACGCGATCCCGCCTGTCAATGCGATCAGAGGCATACACCCGAGGATGCCACGGGCGCTAGGCCGAGCGCGAGGTCGCCCGGTCGATACGATGGATTCCACACAACCCGCGGAAGGTGGGATCACCGTGGAACGCACCGCCGTCATCGTCGAAGACCAGGCCGACATCCGCAGCCTGCTCTCGGCGATCCTCGAATCGAGCGGATTCTCGGTGCACGCGACCGAGAACGGCCTCGACGCGGTCGAGCTGATCCGATCGGTATCCCCCGACGTCACGACCCTCGACGTCAACATTCCCGGCATCGACGGGTTCGAGGTCGCGCGTCGCGTCCGCGAGTTCAGCGACACCTACATCATCTTCATCTCCGCCTTCGTGGAACCGGGCGACGCCGAGCGCGGCAGGGCAGCCGGCGGTGACGAGTACCTCGGCAAGCCGTTCCGGCCGCGCGATCTTAAAGCTCGCCTGGCCGCTATTCCGTCACAGCGGCGACGCGAGGAGGCGCCCGTCGTGGATGCCGCACCGGCCGCGACCCCGACTCCGGCCGCGCAGAACCTCTCCTATGGCGACGTATCGGTGACCGACGGCGTCTTCCGCCTCGCGGGCGTTCCGATCGAACTCGCGCAGACGGAAGCGTCCGTGCTCCGCGCCCTGCTCCTCGCGCAGGGACGCACCCGGACGAAGCACGACCTCGCACTCGCTCTCCGGTCCCGGTCACGCGCAGAAGCTCCCGATCCCGACGAGGTGCGGGCGATCGAGCGCAGCGTCGAGTCGCTGCGCGGGACGTTCGCGGCCGCCGCGACGTCGACCCTGATCGCCTCGGACCAGGGCACGGGGTACCGGCTCGATCAGCGCTGACAGCGGCGCGGACAGCGTCAGGACGGTTCGGCGAGCAGCACGGCCGAAGCCACCCCCGACGAGGCACGGGTCGCCGCGGCCGCGGCCGCCTCGATCAGGGCATCCGCGTCGTAGCCGACGGCATCGCTCAGCGCGACGCCGACGCCGATGGCGGGAAGCACGCCGCCCTCGACCGAGCCGAGCGCCTCGAACAGGGAGCGGTAGAGCGCCAGCGCCTGCCGTCGCGCGTCCGCCGCGGATCCGACGACCGTGATGACTCCGATCCGCTCGGCCCCGACCTCGCCCAGAACGGCGAGCGTGGGCGCGTTCGTCGCCATGGTCTTGCGCCACGTCTGTACGACCTCATCGCCCACATCGAGACCGAACGCGGTGGCGATGTACTCGAGTCCGTCGAGCTCGATGACCCAGACCGCCACCAACTCCCTCCGCGCGCTGGCCCGCTGGACGCTCACGCTGACCGCCCGGCGGAAGCCCGCTATCGTCGCGATCTCACCCGAACCGGCATCGCGCCCCTCCGGCGAATCGGACCCGCGCACGCCGACCCGACCAGCGCGGAGGACCGACGCGCTGACGACGGCGGTGATGGAGAGGACCACGGTGAGGATGCTCGTGGGTATGGAACCCGCCCACAGGTCGAAGACCTCGCCGTATCCCAGCGTCGCGACGATCACGACGCGCACGAGGTAGAACAGCGCCTGCACGCCGAAGACGATGCCGAGCGGGAGCGCGGTACGGGAGGCGCCCAGGGCACCGCGGAAGCACTCCACCGACGCGGCCGCGGCCAGCACGCTCAGCGCTCCGAACATCACTACGGCTCCGGACCAGTCGTCGCCGCCCAGAGCGAACTCGACGGAGGCGGCGACTGCGGCAGCGGTGCCGCCGAGCGCGACGACGACACCGGCTCCGCGCACCGGCCGCCGGTTGTAGGCGCGGCATCCGAGCCACATGAGACCCGTACCGACGACGGCAGCGGTGTTGCCGCACACGACGGCCCAGGCGGTTTCAGGGGCACTGGCCCAAACGACGTAGAACATCGTGGTCAGCACGGCGGAGAGGAATCCGACTGCCCAGAATCGGCCGCTCTGCTCGGGCCGACGCAGCAGAGTATCGAAGATGAACAGCACGGCGCACACCAGCACCACGACGGCGGTCACGAGCGAAACGGAGAACTGATCGATCATGATGTCGCCGTCCCGGGCCGCCGCACCGGAAGCGTCACCGAGAAAGTCGAACCGACGCCCAGAACGCTGGTGACCGTGATGTCGCCGCCGTGCCTGCGCACGATATCGCGGCTGATCGCCAGACCGAGCCCGTTGCCGGTGACGGACGAATCGCGGACGGCTGCCCCCCGGTAGTAGCGCTGGAAAACCGAGCCGAGGTCCTCCTCGTTCAGCCCGACCCCGGAGTCCTGCACGGCGATCAGCGCCCACTGGTCGCCGACCGAGGTGGCGACCGAGACACGGCCGCCCGGTCGGTTGTACTTGACCGCGTTCGAGAGGAGGTTGTCGAGAACCTGCCGGATGCGAACAGGGTCCGCATAGGCCCGGGCTGGTTCGACGCGGGACACGTCGATCACGATGCCGCGCTCCCCCGCGCTCACGAGGATCGACTCCACGGCAGCGTGGACGATCTCGACGAGATCGATGTCCGCCGGTGAGACGGTGAGCTGCGCCGCGGATTTGTGCTGACTCGACGCCGCCAGCACGTCTCCCACGAGGCGGAGCAGCTGGTCGGCGTTCCGATCTGCGACGCGCAGGTTCTCGAGCGCCGCCTCGGGAACACCCGGCGTGTCGATGGCCAGTTCGAGGTAACCCAGGATGGACGTCAAAGGGGTCCGCAGCTCGTGCGAGACCGACGACACGAGCGCGTCGCGCTCTCGCAACGCGTCGGTTTCGGCCGTGACGTCGCGGGTGACGACGACCGCGCCGGAGTCCCTGCCGTCCGGCTCGATGATGCGCCGCGCCGACACGCTCAGAACACGGCGGTCCTCGCCCCGGCCGACCTGGATTCGCGCTTCGGTGAAGGCTTCGCCGTGCCGGACGCGCGCCAGTGGATGCTCGTCAGCGGCCAGCAGCGTCGAACCGTCGGCCGAGAACACGTCAGGCTGTCCGCTGGTGCGCGACCCGCGCTGCAGGCGCGCGTGGGCGTCATTGATGATCGAGGCCGAGCCGTCCGACTCGATCCGAGCGACGCCGAAGTCGACGCGGTCGAGAGCCTCGGTGAGCACCTGCTCATGTCGGCGCGCTCGCTCGAGAGATTGCGTCAGCACCGTTGCTTGCCGGTCGAGGAGCAGCCGCTGTGCGCTGGCGCGCCGGCTGCTGAGGAACGTCGACGTGCTCACGGCGACGAGCAGGAGAGGCAGAAGCAGGAAACCGAAGGATGACGGCGACGACCGGATCACCGCGTCCGTGACGCCGTATGCGGCGAGAGCGAGGAAGATGCCCCCGAGCCAGCCGGCGGCGCCGAAACCCGCCGCGAGCCAGATCACCGGGAAGACCCAGAGCAACCCGAATCCACCGGTCGGCTCGGCGACGCGCATGACGCCGATCGCGACGATGTCGCCCAGCGGGATCAGAGCGAGCCACAGGGGCGGCAGATGCCCCCACGGGACGATGATCGATGCGCCGGTCAGCACGAAGACAGCGGTGACGGCGAGGAAGAACATCGCCGTGTCACCGCGGAATCCCACCATGAGGCCCGCGATCGCGACGACGAGTACGACCGACGTCGTCACGATCTGATTGAGCATCGCCGACCGCGCGCGGTCACCGTCCCCCCGGACGGTGTTCACCCATCGCGGGGGCGCGGGGAGAACGTGGGTCGCGCGCGTTCGTTGCGGCGTCTCATTCTCCATGCACTGAAACTATCGCGTCGCGGACGCCCGCGCGCGCGGCGGGGCGGAATCGCGCCCGCCGCCCAGGAACGGCGAAAGGGCCGGAGCACCAGGCTCCGACCCTTTCGTCGTATCAGTGTGAGCTCAGCGACCCGAGAGCTTCTCGCGCAGAGCGGCGAGAGCCTCGTCGTCGGCCAGCGTGCCGCCGCCGGTGCTCGCGGACTGGACGTCCGACGAGAACGACGAGCCGTTGTCGGCGGGAGCAGCCGCCTCGGCCTCGAGGGCCTTGACGACAGCAGCCTTGTGCGCCTCCCAGCGACCCTGAGCTGCCGCGTACTCGGCCTCCCAGGCCAGACGCTGCTCGTCGAAGCCTTCCTTCCACTGGTTGGTCTCCGGGTCGAAGCCCTCGGGGTACTTGTACTCCCCGTTCTCGTCGTACTCGGTGACCATGCCGTAGAGGGCGGGGTCGAACTCGGTGCCGTAGGGGTCGACCGACTCGTTCGCCTGCTTCAGCGAGAGCGAGATGCGGCGACGCTCGAGGTCGATGTCGATGATCTTGACGAAGACCTCTTCGCCGACCGACACGACCTGCTCGGCGAGCTCGACGTGCTTGCCCGACAGCTCGGAGATGTGCACGAGGCCCTCGATGCCGTCAGCGACGCGAACGAACGCACCGAACGGAACGAGCTTGGTGACCTTGCCCGGCGCGACCTGTCCGATCGCGTGGGTGCGGGCGAAGACCTGCCACGGGTCCTCCTGCGTCGCCTTGAGCGACAGCGAGACGCGCTCGCGGTCGAGGTCGACCTCGAGGATCTCGACGGTGACCTCCTGGCCGACCTCGACGACCTCGGAAGCGTGCTCGATGTGCTTCCACGAGAGCTCGGAGACGTGCACGAGGCCGTCCACGCCGCCCAGGTCGACGAACGCACCGAAGTTGACGATCGACGAGACGACGCCCTTGCGGACCTGACCCTTGTGGAGGTTGTTGAGGAACGTGGTGCGCGACTCGGACTGCGTCTGCTCGAGCAGGGCGCGGCGCGAGAGCACGACGTTGTTGCGGTTCTTGTCGAGCTCGAGGATCTTGGCCTCGATCTCCTGGCCGAGGTACGGCGTGAGGTCGCGGACGCGACGCAGCTCGATGAGCGATGCCGGCAGGAAGCCGCGCAGGCCGATGTCGACGATCAGACCACCCTTGACGACCTCGATCACGGAGCCGGTGACGACACCGTCGTTCTCCTTGATCTTCTCGACGTCACCCCAGGCGCGCTCGTACTGCGCGCGCTTCTTGGAGAGGATGAGGCGACCTTCCTTGTCCTCCTTCTGGAGAACGAGGGCTTCGACCTCGTCGCCGACCTTGACGACCTCGTTGGGGTCGACGTCGTGCTTGATGGAAAGCTCGCGCGAGGGGATGACACCCTCGGTCTTGTAGCCGACGTCGAGGAGGACCTCGTCGCGGTCGATCTTCACCACGGTGCCTTCGATGAGGTCGCCGTCGTTGAAGAACTTCAGAGTCTTCTCGACCGCGGCCAGGAAGTCCTCAGCAGATCCGATGTCGTTGATAGCGACCTGCTTGGTGGCCGGGGCGGTCGTTGCGTTAGTCATGTAGTGGGTTGTCCTTGTTGGGTCAGGGTGTCGGGCCGCGAATCCGGGGCTCGTCGTCTCGGGGACGACGGCCGCGATCGAGGCGGATGGTTGTGGATGATGCGTCAGATGCGCATGGCGACGAAGCCACACGAGTGACGATCCAGGGTATCAGAGCGAACCCGCTCGATTCCAGTCCTCCAGCGCTTCCTGCTCGCCGCGGCGGCGCCGGGTGCCCGGCCCGTCCCGATCGGTCACGCGGAGGGGTCGACGACACCACCGACGTAGAGCCATCGGCCGCGTACTCGAGTGAATCGGCTGACTTCGTGGAGCTCTCCGGAATCGGAACCGGAGCGCCACCGGGCCCGGAACTCGACGATGCCCGTGGCGTCGTCCGCGCCGCCGGCGGCCCGAACGACCGTGAGCCCCGTCCACTCCTCCGGGCCGTCCGCCTCCAGATCGTCGGGACGCGTCGCAGGGTGCCAGGTTCGCGCGAGATGGGTACGGTCTCGCACGGCGAACGCGGTGTAGCGCGAACGCATGAGGTGCTCCGCAGTTCCCGCCGCCTGCCCGTCGAGGATGGGACCGCAGCAGGCGCCGAACGCGCCGCCGCCGCACGGGCAGGGCGCCGCGTCCGTCGGACGCCGCCTGAGCGCCGCCTCACCGAACGACATGTGCACCACCACTCCGCATCCCTCCAGGCTACGAGACAGCCCTGTGGAAAGTTCCCGCGGGCGGAGGATCGGGCTCGCTACGTTCGGGGCATGTTCGTCCGACGCCGCCATGCTGTCGCCGCCGTCCTCGCCGTCGCACTGCTGACAACCGGATGCGGCTCCCCCGCGTCCTCGCCCACCCCCGAGCCAACGGCGACAGCGCCCTCCCCCACCGACAGCGACACCGCCGCTTTCGCCGCCGCCGAAGCGACCTACCGCGCCTACGTCGACGCCCTCAATGCCGTGGACCTCTCCGACCCGACGACGTTCGAACCCGTCTATGCCCTGACCACCGGCGAGATGCGGGACGAAACGACGGCAACCTTTTCCGAGATGCGGGATCAAGGCTGGCGCGTCGAAGGCGAAAGCACGGTCCGTTCGCTCTCATTAAGTGGAGCGACGCCGGAAACCGTCGAACTGTCGGTTTGTCTCGACGTTCATGAGGTCCTAGTCAGGGACTCAGCGGGGTCACCGGTCACATCTAACGGACGCAGCCCGGTCCAGACGCTGACGATCACCGTCGCGCTGGACTCTGGTCGAGGCCTAATTCATCGAATCGCCCCACGCGATAACGGTCCGGCATGTTGATGGCCCTCATCACAGCGGCGATCCTTCAGAGCGCAGCGACTGGATGCGCCACTCCAGGATGGATCAGCGACTGCGCGGGTTCTGTGGCTGGCGACTCTGTCAATGTGAGTGGACAATTGACACGGCCTCCGAGCACGAGCCGGGGCGACGAAACCGACACCCAGCCAGCCCCACCGAGAGACTGCGGGGCGCTGAACCGGTGCGACGACTTCACCGTCTCGCTTCTGCCGCAGGCGACGATCGCCGATGTCGCGTCCTTCGCTCCTCAGCCGGGTGCCCTCAGCAGCCAGCCGGCCGGCTACGGTGTCGCCGGGCTCCCGCTCGACTTCCTGATCGCGGCGTCGCAGCACACGGCCACGGGGACGCTGTTCGACCTCCCGGTCACCGTGCGCTTCACGCCGGACGAGATCGTCATCGCTCCCGGCGACGGCAGCACCCGCACCGTCGCAGCCACCGCCCGGACACCGGCGAGCCACACCTACCGGTCGCGAGGCAGCTATGTCGCGACCGCCACCATCCGCTACCGCGCGGAGGTCGATTTCGGCCGCGGCTGGCGACCGGTGCCGGGCGCCCTCGAGATCCCGACCGCCGGGTACACCGTCGAGGTGCTCGAGGCACGGGGCACGCTCGTCGATCGGGTCTGCACCGAGCCGCCGTCGGGGCCCGGATGCTGAGCAGTCTGGATCAGCGCGATGCTGCGGGGGCCGCCTCCCGTGCCAGGATGATGCGATGAGCGACCGACTCATGCTGCTCGACAGCGCATCCCTGTACTTCCGCGCGTTCTACGGCGTCCCCGACACCGTCAAGGACTCCGAGGGCCGGCCGGTCAATGCGGCCCGCGGCTTCCTCGACATGATCGCGAAGCTCGTCACGACGTACGAGCCGACTCACCTGATCGCCTGCTGGGATGACGACTGGCGACCGCAGTGGCGTGTCGACCTGATCCCGACATACAAGACGCACCGTGTCGCCGAGACGGTCGAGACCGGTCCCGATGTCGAGGTCGTGCCCGACCCGCTCGAGGCGCAGATCTCGACCATCCGCGAGAGCCTCGACGTCCTCGGCATCCCGATCGTCGGGGCACCCGACCACGAGGCCGACGACGTGATCGGCACGCTCGCGACGCGTGCGACCATGCCCGTCGACGTCGTCACCGGCGACCGCGACCTCATCCAGCTCGTGGACGACACGCGGCAGATCCGCGTCGTCTACACCGGCCGGGGCATGAGCAACCTCGATGTGCTCACGGGCGAGGCGGTCGTGGCGAAGTACGCCGTGCGCCCCGACCAGTACGCCGACTTCGCGACGATGCGCGGTGACGCTTCCGACGGACTCCCCGGAGTGGCCGGTGTGGGCGAGAAGACCGCGGCGACCCTCCTCGCCGCTCACGGCGACCTCGACGGCATCCTGGCGGCGGCCGAGAGGGGCGAGGGCATGAGCGCCGGGGTTCGCGCGAAGCTCGCCGCGGCAGCGGATTACCTCGCGGTAGCTCCGCGGGTCGTCCGGGTGGTGCGCGACCTGGACCTCGGCACTGTCGAGGGACGCATCCGCGGCACCGATGCCGACACCGTCGCAGAGGTTGCCGATCGCCGTGGGCTGGGCGGTTCGCTCGCACGCGCGGCATCCGCACTCCGCGACCGCACCTGACTCCACCGCCGCGTTCTCAGGAGCGGGTGCGACCAGTCCACTCCCGCAGCCGGTCGAGAGGCCATGTCGTGACGATGCGATCGGCGGGAACCCCCAGCCGCTCCGCGCGCTCGGCCCCGTAGTCGATCAGCGACAGCTGCCCTGGGGCGTGAGCGTCGGAGTCGATCGAGAACAGGCACCCCGCCGCGATCGCCTGTTCGATGAGGTCGTCTGGCGGGTCCTGCCGCTCCGGCCGCGAGTTGATCTCCACCGCCACCCCGTGTTCCGCGCACGCCGCGAAGACGGGCTCCGGATCGAACTCGGACGGCGGCCTCGTCCCCCGGGAACCTTCGACCAGTCGGCCGGTCACGTGCCCGAGCACGTCGACGCGGGGATCGGATGCGGCGGCCACCAGGCGTCGCGTCATCGCCCCACGGGCCATCCGCAGCTTCGAATGCGCCGACGCGACCACGATGTCGAGGCGCTGCAGCAGCTCGTCCTCCTGATCGAGCGCCCCGTCGTCGAGGATGTCCACCTCGATGCCGCTGAGCAACGTGAACCCCTCACCGCTCATCCCGGCGACGACGTCGAGCTGATCGCGCAAGCGTTCGGGAGACAGCCCGCGGGCCACCCGGAGTCGCGGCGAGTGGTCGGTCAACGCGAGGTACTCATGCCCGAGGTTCCGGGCCGCGGCGACCATCTCGGCGATCGAGGTCGTCCCGTCCGACCAGTCGGAGTGGCAGTGCAGATCGCCGCGGAGTCGACGTCGGAGCTCGCCGGCGACGACCACACCGCGCCGCTCCCGCAGATCCGCGAGGTATGCGGGCACCCCGCCGGCGCGGGCTTCCACGATCACGGTCAGCGTGCGATCGCCGATCCCCGGACGTCGGCGCAGCGCGGAGACGTCGTCGAGAACGTCGTCCGGCAGGTCTCGAATCGCGTCGGCAGCGGCGCGGAACGCCTTCGACTTGTACTTCGACGACCGTTCGCGCTCGAGCAGTTCGGCGATCTCGGTCAGGGCGTCGACAGGTTCCATATGCATGCCGGAGGCCCGCGCCGCGGCGCGGGCCTCGCTCCTCCATGTTCAGCCGGAGGTGACCGCCGACCGGCGGACGACCACCGGGGCCGAGGCCAGGCGGTGAATCGCGAAGCCGAAGATGATCGACAGGATACCCACGCCCATGGCGAAGGCGGCGACGCCGAACGACACGACGGAAGTGAACAGCGACGCGCGCAGGAACGACGCGTTCATCATGGTGGCCCGGACGGGGTCGTCCTTATCCAGCTCCGCATACGTCTTGCCGCCGGACGCGTCGAGTGCGTGGTGCTGGATGATGTCCGCCTGCACGTATGCGGTGAACGGCCCAGCCACGGTCTGGCCCTGGAAGGCGGCCGCGTCTTCGGGGACGGTGATGTTCTCCGCGCGGAGCTGACCCGACACGATCGACCAGACGACGAGCCCGCCGATGATCAGCACGACTCCGCCCAGCATCCCGAGCACGCCCAGGATTTTCACGAGGCCGGCTCGGCGGACGGGCGCTTCGACCGTATCGGCGGTGGGGGTGGTGTGTGACATCGGGTCCTCCTCGGGTGCGTTGCGCCTCACGCTATGCATCCGGGCCCTCGGCGCCGTGCGCGCGATGCCGTGAAAAACCGATGTGGTCTGACCTCAACCGGCCGACGCGGAGATCCAGCGCTCCAGGGTGCCGGCAGCGGCGCCGGAGTCGAGGGCCTGCGACGCATCGTCGGCCGCCTCCGCGAGGCGCTCGAGGATCGGGCGCTGCACCTGGGCAGCATCCCGCCACAGGCGGTACGCCACGATTCCCGCCGCCGCGTTCAGCACCACGATGTCACGCACCGGCCCGGTCTCTCCGGACAGAACCCGGTGAACGACCGCGGCGTTGTGCTGCGGGTCCCCGCCCAGCAGATCCTCGATGCGCGCGAGCGGCATCCCGAGATCGCGCGGATCCAGATCGTGCTCGTGGATGTCGCCGCGGCTGACCTCCCAGATGCGGCTGTGGCCGGTCGTCGTCAGTTCATCGAGCCCGTCGTCACCGCGGAAGACCAGGGCGGTCGCACCGCGAGTGCGGAACACGCCCGTGATGAGCGGCACCCGGTCGAGGTGCGCGACGCCCACCGCGTTCGCCTCAGCGCGCGCCGGGTTGCAGAGCGGCCCCAGGAAGTTGAAGACAGTGGGGATGCCGAGCTCAGCACGAGCCGGGCCGGCATGCCGGAATCCGGGGTGGAAGGCCGAGGCGAACGCGAAGGTGATCCCCGCTTCCTGCAGCACCCGTGCCACATCATCGGGGTCGAGCGAGAGGTCGATGCCCAGCGCGGCGAGCACGTCCGAGGAGCCCGACTTCGAGCTCGCCGCCTTGTTGCCGTGCTTGACGACGGGAACGCCGGTGGCAGCCGCGACGATGGACGCCATGGTCGACACGTTCACCGTGCCGAATCGGTCGCCCCCGGTCCCCACGATGTCGAGCGCGTCGGTCGGAACGGCGAGAGGGAGCGCCGCCTCGAGGATCGCGTCGCGGAAGCCGACGATCTCGTCGACGGTCTCCCCCTTGGCGCGAAGAGCCACGAGGAACCCGGCCAGCTGCGCGGCGGATGCGCGACCGGCCATGACCTCGCGCATCGCCCAGGTCGCCGCCGACACGCTGAGATCGCGCTTCTCGAGAAGGTCGGTCAGGATGTCGCGCCACGCGTACTGAGCCATGACACACGATCCTATCGGCCGGTTGTCGGGCGACTTTCGGCTGATTCTTAGGTCGCCCTAACCGCGACGCGATCCAACCAGACCTTCAGCGATGCAGAAACCACCCTCCAGATCGGCCATAATGGATGCCGTGACGACCACTCCAGCGACGTATTCCCAGGCCCTGCGCTCGGTCAAGCGGCCGGACCCGGTCGCTGTGGGCACCATCGTGTGGCTCGGCAGCGAGGTGATGTTCTTCGCGGGGCTCTTCGCGATCTACTTCACCCTGCGCAACACCTCTCCCGAGTTGTGGGCCGACCGCACCGAACTGCTGAACATCCCGTTCGCCGCGGTCAACACGCTCATCCTCGTGTTGTCGTCGGTGACGGCGCAGATCGGTGTCCACAACGCCGAGCACTTCCGCCCCTACCGGTCGGGCTCCTTCTGGAACCTCCGCAAGTGGGGAATGGTGGAGTGGTTCTTCCTGACCTTCATCATGGGAGCGATCTTCGTCTCCGGCCAGGTCTGGGAGTACGCGACGCTCGTCGCCGAGGGCATGCCCATCCAGGCCGACTCGTACGCTTCCGCGTTCTACATCACCACCGGCTTCCACGCCCTCCACGTCACCGGTGGTCTCGTGGCGTTCCTCCTCGTCATCGGGCGCGCCTTCGCCGTCAAGAACTTCGGCCGGAAAGAGATGACGTCCGCCATCGTCGTGTCGTACTACTGGCACTTCGTCGACGTGGTGTGGCTCGTCCTGTTCGCCGTCATCTACTTCCTGAAGTAAACCGGAGCTGATTCACCCATGGCATCCAAGAACCCGCGCCGCAACGGCGGACGTCGCAGCAAGTGGGCTGCCGCCGCGCTGATCGGCATCGGACTGCTCGTCACCGGCGGAGGCTACGCCGGCGCTACCGCCGCGATGGCGGCGGGCGACACGACGCAGACGGCATCCACGCTCACGGTCGAGGACGGCAAGAAGCTGTTCCAGGCCAACTGCGCCACCTGTCACGGTCTCGACCTGCAGGGCACGAACGACGGCCCCTCGCTCTACGGCGTGGGCGAGCTGTCTGTCGAGTTCCAGGTGGCCACAGGACGCATGCCGCTGCAGATGCAGGGGCCGCAGGCTCCGCAGAAGCCCGTTCAGTTCACGCAGGAGCAGATCGAGGCCATGGCGGCCTGGGTTCAGTCGGAGGCCCCCGGCCCGACCTACCCGGCTTCCGAAACGCTCGACGGTGGAGGCGACGTCTCGCACGGCGCCGAGCTCTTCCGCATCAACTGCGCGATGTGCCACAACGTCGCCGGCGCCGGTGGTGCCCTCACCGAAGGCAAGTACGCCCCGCCGCTGACGACCACGTCGCCGCTGCACATGTACGCAGCCATGGTCACGGGCCCGCAGAACATGCCCGTCTTCAACGACATGACCCTCACCACCGAAGAGAAGCGCGACATCATCAGCTACCTGATGATGCGCCCGACCGAGAACTCGCCCGGCGGCTTCTCGCTCGGTTCGCTCGGCCCCGTCTCGGAGGGTCTGTTCATCTGGATCTTCGGCATCGGCTCGCTCGTCGCCATCTCGGTGTGGATCACCGCGAAGTCGAACTGAGAACCGTGACGATCGAAGCAACGCACAAGGAGCAAAATGGCTGACGAGAAGGCGCCCGAGCAGGTTCCTGCTTCCCCGGTGCCCTCATCGGGGCTCGCCGTAGCGGTGTCCGACCCGGTGCACAACCCCGGGCTCGCACCCCACCGCAAGCGCATGACCGACAAGGACCCCGCCGCCATGACGCGCGCGGTCCGCACGGTGTACACCCTGTTCTACCTGTCCGCAGCGGCAAGCATCTGGGCCATCGCGGCGTACCTGATCTTCCCGATCGAGAGCGGGATGATCAGCGACATCCGTCGCAACAACCTGTTCATCGGTCTGGGCATCGCGACCGCCCTCCTCGCCATCGGCATCGGCGCGATCCACTGGTCGAAGGCCGTGATGAACGACACCGAGTTCATCGAGGAGCGCCACTCGACGCGTGGCAGCGAGAAGACCCGCGCCGCGGCGGTTCAGGTCTTCGCGGACGCGAACAACGAGTCGGGCTTCGGCCGCCGCACGATGGTGCGCAACTCGCTCTTCGTGGCGCTCGCGGCGTCCGTCCTCCCGGGGATCACGCTGTTCCGCGGTCTCGCGCCGCACAGCTCGCCCGAGCACCCGCACGCGGGCGACCCGGTTCACCTGCTCAAGCACACGATGTGGGAAGAGGGCATGCGCCTGGCGCACGACCCGACCGGCAAGCCGATCCGCGCCGCCGACCTGACGCTCGGCTCGGCCGTGCACGTCATCCCCGAGTCCCTCGCGACGCTCGCGCACCACGACGGCTACCTCGAGGAGAAAGCCAAGGCCATCGTCCTCCTCATGCGTCTGCTCCCCGAGCAGCTGAACGAGGCGGATGACCGCAAGGACTGGTCGTACGACGGCATCGTCGCGTACTCCAAGGTGTGCACGCACGTCGGATGCCCGGTCGCCCTCTACGAGCAGCAGACCCACCACCTGCTGTGCCCGTGCCACCAGTCGCAGTTCGACGTGACCAACGCGGCGGCCGTCATCTTCGGCCCCGCAGCACGTCCGCTGCCGCAGCTCCCGATCACCGTCGACGACGAGGGCTACCTGATCGCACGCAGCGACTTCACCGAACCCGTCGGCCCGAGCTTCTGGGAGCGTCATTGAGCACCTCCACCCACCCCACGGAGAACGTCACGACCGCGCCCGCGGTCCACGCTGACGGCCCGACCCGTCCCTCGGACAAGCCGCTCGGCGGCAAGTTCGTCGGCGGCGTCGCGAACTACCTCGACGAGCGCACGAGCATCTCGGGCCTCGTCAAGGAGCTGGGCCGGAAGATCTTCCCCGACCACTGGTCGTTCATGCTCGGCGAGATCGCGCTGTGGTCATTCGTCGTCGTCCTGCTCTCGGGAACGTTCCTGACGTTCTTCTTCGAGGCATCGATGGCGGAGACGCACTACTACGGCGCTTATGCACCGATGCGCGGACTCGAGATGTCGGCGGCCATGGCCTCGACCCTCGAGATCTCGTTCGACATCCGCGGCGGCCTCCTCGTCCGTCAGCTGCACCACTGGGCGGCGCTCGTGTTCGTCGCCGGTATCGGCGTGCACATGCTGCGTGTCTTCTTCACCGGCGCGTTCCGCAAGCCGCGTGAGCTCAACTGGGTCATCGGGTTCATCCTCTTCATCCTCGCGATGGCAGAGGGCTTCACCGGATACTCGCTGCCCGATGACGTTCTGTCGGGCAACGGTCTGCGCATCATCGACGGCATGATCAAGGGCATCCCGCTGATCGGAACCTGGACGTCGTTCCTCCTGTTCGGCGGCGAGTTCCCGGGCACCGAGATCGTGGGGCGCCTGTACGCGCTGCACATCCTGCTGCTGCCGGCCATCCTGGTCGCGCTGCTCGCGCTGCACCTGATGCTGATGATCGTGAACAAGCACACGCAGTTCGCCGGCCCCGCGCGGACGAACAATAACGTCGTGGGCTACCCGATGATGCCGGTCTACATGTCGAAGATGGGCGGCTTCTTCTTCATCACCTTCGGCGTGCTGGTGCTCATCGCGGCCCTGTTCACGATCAACCCGATCTGGAACTACGGCCCGTACGACCCCTCCCCCGTGTCGGCCGGTACGCAGCCCGACTGGTACATCGGATTCGCCGACGGCGCGCTGCGCCTCGTGCCGCCGCACTGGGAGTTCGTGCTGTTCGACCGAACCTGGTCGTTCAACATCCTGGTCCCGCTCGTCGGACTCGGTCTCTTCATCGTCATCGTCATGCTCTACCCCTTCATCGAGGCGTGGGTCACCGGTGACAAGCGTGAGCACCACATCGCCGAGCGCCCGCGCAACGCGGCGACCCGCACCGCGATCGGTGCAGCCGGTGTGACCTTCTACGCCGTCCTGTGGGCAGCTGCATCGTCGGACATCATCGCGACGCACTTCCACCTGACGATGGAAGGCGTGATCCACACGCTGCAGGCGCTGCTCATTCTCGGACCGGTGATCGCGTACTTCGTCACGAAGCGCATCTGCATCGCGCTGCAGAAGAAGGACCGCGAGATCGCTCTGCACGGCTACGAGTCGGGTCGCATCGTGCGTCTGCCCGGCGGCGAGTACATCGAGGTGCACCAGCCCGTGGACGAGTACGAGCTCGTCAAGCTGGTCGACTACACCACGAACGCTCCCCTGGTGGTCCGCCCGAACGACAAGGGTCAGATCCCGTGGCATGAGAACCTTCGTGCCGGACTCTCGCGCTGGTTCTTCGAAGACCGTCTCGCGCCCCTGACTCAGGCAGAGATCGAGGCTGCGCGGGCACACGCCCACCACGACCTCGAGCACATCAGCGAAGAAGAGGACGCCGAGATCCAGGGCGCCCACGAGCGCGCCGGTGTCTCGAACGCTCCGCATCAGCCCATCGATGATGGCAAGGGCGTCGAGACCGCGAACCGTCCGTCGAACATCATCGTCCCCGATGAGGATGCCGACGGCGAGGCGCCGAAGAAGAGCTGACCCGGACCTGTCCGGATTACGGCGGGGTGTGACCGATTGGTCGCACCCCGCCGTTCGTCTGTCTGCGTAGCGTGTCCACCATGACTGATGCACTCGCCTACTTCACCGCCAAGCTCGAGCATGAGACGGATGCCTCCGACGTCTACGAAGCGCAGCGCGCGGACGAGCCCTTCACGCTCGTCGATGTCCGCAGCGCCGAGGCATGGGCGCAGGGGCACGCTGTCGGAGCCGTGCATCTCCCCCACCGCGAGATCGCAGTGCGCGCCGCGGACGAGATCGACCGTTCACTCGACGTCGTCGTCTACTGCTGGAGCCCCGGCTGCAACGGCGGCACCCGCGCCGCGATCGAGTTCGCCAAGCTCGGATACCGGGTGCGCGAAATGATCGGTGGCTTCGAATACTGGGCTCGCGAGGGCTACCCGGTGGCGAACGCGCACGGTCCCCTCCCCCGGCTCTCCGACCCCCTGGTGGCCCTCGTACGCTCCTGAGGCGTTCACGGCCTCCCGTCGGCCGCCTGACGTCGCGGAGGCTGACCTGGCGACCCGGCTTGCTGCAGGCGACGCCGTGCCGCCGGGTCGCCTGCAGCGGCACCCCTGCCGACGTGTGTGCCGCGATGCAATGGTTCAGGCGCAACACCCCGTTCCGTCCGTGCCCGACGCGGGGTGTCGGTGCTGTTCCATTGCATCGCGGCACGCCGCCGCATCCGGACAGCCGGCACGGTGGCTCTGCCGGCCGTCGCAGAACTCGCTAGCCGGCCACCAGGTCATGTCGCACCGGGAAGGTCGGCCGGGCCTGGACGCAAGAGGGCAGCGGCGACGCGCTGAGCCCCAGCGCTACGACGCGGCGTGTTGCGGCGACGACCTTGCGTCCCGGGACAGCGATCAGCGCGGTCCTTCACACGTCGCGGCCGAGGCGCGTGAGGCGGGCGAGGCGCGTGAGGCGACGGTCCTACCGACGGCGCAGAGGTCGGAAACGGCGACGGCCACCGCACCGGAGTGCGATGGCCGTCGTGCAGCGCGTGGGATCAGCGCGCGAAGTAACCGCGGTAGTACTCGTAGACCCATCCGACGATCGCCACGATGAAGATCGCGAACCCGATCGGCAGGAGGAACTGGCCGACCGCGAGTCCGATGATGAACACCGAGGCAGCGAAAGCCAGCACGAGCGGCCACCAGGACCACGGGCTGAACTCGCCGACCTCGGGGTCGCCGTCGTCGATGTCAGCGGTGAGCGAGTCCTCCGGGAGCTCGCCGCCCTGCGCCTTGTGCACGCGCGAGACGTAGAACGCGATCATCGCGCCCATGAAGCCGGTGAACAGGAGGGCGGTCGAACCGACCCACTCGATGCGGTGCCACCAGACACCCTGGTCGGTGTGGGCAACGAGGTTCCACACGGTGTAGGTGATGAACACCGCGAAGAAGAACCAGGTGAGCACCCACCACAGGTTGATGTTGGTCTTCACGGCTTACTTCACCTCTCCATCGGCGACATCCACAACCGGTGCATCGGGGGCGTCCTTCGCGGGGCCCACGCCGACCGGGATGGCGGCCTCGGGGTGGTTCAAGTCGAACGCCGGCCGCTCGCTGCGGATACGCGGGATCGACGTGAAGTTGTGTCGCGGCGGCGGGCAGCTCGTCGCCCACTCGAGCGACGCTCCGTAGCCCCACGGGTCGTTGACCGTGACCTTGGGGGCGGTGCGCGAGGTGATCCAGACGTTCAGGAAGAACGGGATCATCGAAGCGCCGAGGATGATCGCGCCGATGGTCGAGACCTGGTTCTGCCACGTCCAGCCGTCAGCCGCCGAGTAATCCGCGTAGCGACGCACCATTCCGTCGACACCCAGCCAGTGCTGGATGAGGAACGTCATGTGGAAGCCGATGAACAGCATCCAGAAGTGCACCATGCCGAGACGCTCGTTGAGCATGCGCCCGGTCCACTTCGGCCACCAGAAGTAGAAGCCCGCGAACATCGCGAACACGACGGTGCCGAACACGACGTAGTGGAAGTGAGCCACGACGAAGTACGAGTCGGAGAGGTGGAAGTCGAGCGGCGGCGACGCGAGGATGACGCCGGTGAGACCACCGAAGACGAACGAGACGAGGAAGCCGAGGGTGAAGACCATGGGCGTCTCGAACGTGACGGAGCCCCGCCACATCGTTCCGATCCAGTTGAAGATCTTCACACCGGTCGGAACCGCGATGAGCATCGTCATCAGCGCGAAGAACGGCAGGAGCACAGCACCCGTGACGTACATGTGGTGCGCCCACACCGCCACCGACAGGGCGGCGATCGCAATGGTGGCGTAGATCAGCGTCTTGTATCCGAAGATCGGCTTGCGGCTGAACACCGGGAGGATCTCGGAGACGATGCCGAAGAACGGCAGCGCGATGATGTAGACCTCGGGGTGGCCGAAGAACCAGAACAGGTGCTGCCACAGTAGGACTCCGCCATTGGCGGTGTCGTAGATGTGCGAGCCGAGGACACGGTCGGATGCCGCCGCGAAGATCGCAGCCGCCAGAACCGGGAACGCCATCAGGATCAGGATGCTCGTGACGAGGGTGTTCCACGAGAAGATCGACATGCGCCACATGGTGAGGCCGGGCGCGCGCATCGTGATGATCGTGGTGATGAAGTTCACCGCGCCGAGGATCGTGCCGAAACCGCTCATGCCCAGACCGAGCATCCAGAGGTTTCCTCCGGCTCCCGGCGAGAACGTCGCGTTCGCGAGCGGCTGGTACGCGAACCAGCCGAACGACGCGGCGCCCTGCGGGGTCAGGAAGCCCGAGATCGCGATGATCGAGCCGAAGAGGAACAGCCAGAAGGCGAAAGCGTTCAGACGCGGGAAGGCGACGTCGGGCGCGCCGAGCTGCAGCGGCAGGATCGCGTTCGCGAAGCCCGCGAACAGCGGCGTCGCGAACATCAGAAGCATGATCGTGCCGTGCATCGTGAAGAGCTGGTTGTACTGCTCCTTGGTCGGCACGATCTGCATGCCGGGCTCGAAGAGCTCAGCACGGATGATGAGTGCCATCACCCCGCCGAGAAGGAAGAACATCACCGAGGCGATGAGGTACATGTACCCGATCGTCTTGTGGTCGGTGGAGGTGATCCACTTGACGATGATGTTGCCCTTCTGCTCGACGCGCGATGCGCTGAGCAGGGCCGCCTGGCGCGGCGGCAGGGTCGTGGGGCGGCCTGCGGGCTGTTCGCCCTGAAGCGGAAGTGTCGTAGCCATCAGTGGCTTCCCTCACCGGAGTCGTCGGTGACCGCGCCCGTTCCCGGAGCGTTCTGGAGGCGGTCATATGCCGTGTTGATGTCGCCGGTCTGGCCGCTCTCGCGCAGGGACTCGAGGTACACCTCGTACTCCTGCTCGGACACGACCTTGACGTTGAACAGCATCATCGAGTGGTACTCGCCGCACAGCTCGGCGCACTTGCCGGCGTACGTTCCCTCGCGGGTGGGGACGAAGGACCACGAGTTGGTGTCGCGGTGCGGGTACATGTCTTTCTTGTAGAGGAAGTCGATGACCCAGAACGAGTGGATGACGTCGCGCGACTGGAGGTTGATCTTGACCTCCTTGTTGACCGGCAGAACGAGCGTCGGCAGCTCTGCCTGGTCGATGTCGCCGTTGGCGTCGGGCTGCGCCTGGACGCCCATCGTCCATACCGCATCGGAGTTGTCGGACTCGTCGCCGTTGTACTGGAAGTCCCACGCCCACTGCTTGCCGATCGCCGTGATCGAGACCTCGGGATCGTCGTACTGCGTCTCGAGGATCGACTGGTCGCGCGCCGTGAAGGCGAAGAACCCGATCACGAGGATGAGCGGCACGATCGTGTAGAAGATCTCGATCGGCATGTTGTAGCGCAGCTGGACCGGCAGACCCGTCTGACCGCGACGGCGGCGGTACGCGATCGCGGCGAAGGCCATGAGGCCCCACGTCAGCACGCCGACGGCCAGGAGCACGATCCAGGAGTTCACCCAGAGGCCCGACACCATCTCGGTGCGGTTCGTCGCCTGCGTACCGTCGTCGGTGAAGCCCGGGAGGTAGCCGTTCAGCTCCGTCGGTGTACAAGCTGCGAGGGAGACTGCCGTGACGATCCCGAGTGGGATCACGGCCCAGCGGAGGCGGCGTTTGAAGCGCACAGTGCACCTTTCCGGGACGAATGGTTCGACCTTCAGTCTAGGGCAAGCTTTCACCCTATTCAGGCCATCCATTCAGGATGTCGGAGACGGGGGATGTCGCGGGCGAGGCTCAGTGGAAGCTGTCGCCGCAGGCGCACGAGCCCGCCGCGTTGGGGTTGTCGATCGTGAAGCCCTGCTCCGAGATCGTGTCCTTAAAGTCGATCGTCGCGCCGTCGAGGTAGGGCACGGACATGTCGTCGACGATGACCTCGACGCCGTCGAAGTCGACGGCCTTGTCGCCGTCGAGGAACCGCTCGTCGAAGTAGAGCTGGTAGATCAGTCCGCTGCAGCCGCCGGGCTGGACGGCGACCCGAAGACGCAGGTCGTCGCGGTTCTCCTGCGAGAGGAGGCTCTTCACCTTGAGCGCCGCCTCATCGGTCAGCGAGACGCCGTGGGCACGGACGGTGTCGGACGTGGCGATGTCGGTCATGATTCTCCCGAGGTCTCGGGCCGCGAGACACGCGGCCGGTGCCACGATTCTACGCGTGAGCACCGGCCGCGGGTCGGTCCGAGACGACGTCGTGACCGTCAGCGCGAACTGGCGTCCAACCGCTCGAGCAGCAGCGCCTCGGACACGAGGGCGTGCCGGAAGGTGTCGAGGTGGAGCGACTCGTTCGGGCTGTGGGCGCGGGCGTGCGGGTCTTCGACACCGGTGACGAGGATCTGGGCCGCCGGGAACTCCCGCACGAGGTCCGCGATGAACGGGATGGACCCGCCCACACCGATGTCCACGGGATCGACCCCGTAGCCCTCAGCGAGGGCCGCGCGAGCGTGCGCGACGGCGTCTCCGCTGGTGTCGACGAGGAACGGATTCCCGGTCTCGATGTCGCGGAAGCTCAGTTGGGCCCCGAACGGTGCATGGGCGCGCAGGTGCGTCTCGATCGCTTGGTACGCCTCTTCGGCGGACTGTCCCGGAGCCACGCGGGCGGAGATCACCACGGAAACCTCGGGACTCAGCGTGTTCGATGCGTTGCGCACGCTGGGAGCGTCGATGCCCGTCACCGTGATGGAGGGCTTGTTCCAGATGCGCGAGAGGATCGTTCCCGATCCGATCGGCGAGACACCCGGCGGGAGACCGGCCTCGGAACGGAGCGTCTCCTCCGAGTACTCCGGCGTCTCCGCGTCACGCTCGGACAGTCCCTCCACGGCGACGCCGCCGTCGTCGTCCCAGAGCGTGGCGAGCAGCTTCACCGTCGCCAGCATCGCGTCCGGGACCGCTCCCCCGAACATCCCCGAGTGCGACGCGTGCTCGAGTGTGCGCACCGTCATCGTGAAGCGCGCGTTGCCCCGGAGCGAAACGGTGAGCGCAGGCGTGGTCGCATCCCAGTTGCCGGAGTCGGCCACGACGATCACGTCAGCACGCAGGGCGTCGGCGTTGTCGGACAGGAATGCCGCGAAGGACGCCGACCCGGCTTCCTCCTCACCCTCGATGAAGAGGTTGACGCCGAGGTCGAAGTCTTCGCCGGCCGCCTCGACGAGAGCACGCAGGGCGCCGATGTGTGCCATGACCCCGGCCTTGTCATCGGCTGCGCCGCGACCGTACAGGCGACCATCACGGACGGTGGGCTCGAAGGGAGCGGAGTCCCACAGTGCCTCGTCGCCGACCGGCTGCACATCATGGTGCGCGTACAGGAGGATCGTCGGCCGGCCATTGCGCGCAGCGCGAGTCGCCAACACCGCCGGCATCCCCTCCTCACCCGTCTCCGGAATGGTCGCCGTCGCCACCTCGACGCGATCGAAGATGCCGAGCCCGCGCGCCAGATCGGCGACGGCCGCGGCGCTGCGCTCCACTTCAGCCCGGTCGAATCCGGGGAATGCGACCGAAGGGATCCGCACGAGCGCACCGAGATCGGCGAGGGCAGCGGGGACGGCGGAGAGGGCGGCGTCGCGCACAGCGACGGACCGAGGAGATTCGGAGGTCATGCGGGTAATCTTAAGAGGCACGTTCGTCGCAGAACCCGAGGATCCCCGTGGCCAAAACTCCCGCTGCCCCTGCTCCGGACGACGCCGCTCAGGCGTCGACGGGCTCCGGCAAGAACCGTCCCACCCCCAGCCGCGCCGCCCAGGAGGCGGCCCGCAAGCGCCCTCTGGTGCCGGACACCAAAGAAGCGAAGGCGCGCGCTCGCGCAGAGCTCGCCGAGCGCCGCGACAAAGCGCGTATCGGTATGGCCAACGGCGACGAGCGCTATCTGCCGATGCGCGACAAGGGACCGCAGCGTCGTTTCGTCCGCGACTACATCGACGCCGGATGGCACCTCGGCGAACTCGTCATGGGCGCGATGGTGCTCGTCATCATCGTGACGTTCCTCGGCTCGAACGCGGTGACCTTCTACGCGTTCATCGCCCTGTGGTCGTTCATCCTGCTCGTGATCGGCGACATGGTCATCACCAGCATCCGCGTGAAGAAGGCCGTTCGAGCGAAGTTCGGCGCAGAACGCATGGAGAAGGGCCTCGGCTGGTACGGCGCGATGCGCTCGATCCAGATGCGCTTCATGCGTCTGCCGAAGCCTCAGGTCAAGCGCGGCCAGCGCCCCGTCTGAGTTCGACCAGACCACGGTTGATCTGCCGTGCCCACAGGGGGCCGCGGTAGACGAACGCGGTGTACCCCTGAACCAGATCGGCGCCCGCGGCCAGCCGCTCCTGGACGTCCACCGCGGTCTCCACTCCCCCGGCTGCGATGACGCAGAAATCATCGGGGACGGCCGACCGCACCACGCGCAGCACCTCGAGCGCGCGACGGCGAAGCGGCGCGCCCGAGAGTCCGCCGGCGCCGATCTGCTCGATAGTCGCCTCGTCCGTCAGCAGGCCGTCGCGAGAGATCGTGGTGTTCGTGGCGATGAGGCCGGCCAGGCCGGCGTCGACGGCCATCCGCGCGATGGCGGTGACCTCGTCATCCGCGAGGTCGGGCGCGATCTTCACCAGCAGGGGCGTCGCGCCGGCCGCATCCCGCACGGCCTCGAGCAGCGGGCGGAGCGTCTCGACCGCCTGCAGTCCGCGGAGCCCGGGTGTGTTGGGCGACGAGACGTTGACGACCAGATAGTCGGCCTCGGGGGCGACCAGACGCGTGCTCGTGACGTAGTCGGCGGTAGCCTGCTCGACGTCGACGACGCGGCTCTTGCCGATGTTCGCTCCGACGATGGCATGGTTCCGGCCGCGACGCAGACGCCGGAGGCGGGATGCCGCGGCCGCCGCGCCGCGGTTGTTGAAGCCCATGCGGTTGATGAGCGCACGATCCGGAATCAACCGGAACAGCCGAGGCCGGGGATTGCCTTCCTGCGGCACAGCCGTCACGGTACCGATCTCGACGTGCCCGAAGCCGAGGGCGCCGAGCCCGCGCACCATGACCGCGTTCTTGTCGAACCCTGCCGCCACACCGAACGGCGAGTCGAAGACGAGTCCCAGCGCCTCGGTCCGAAGCGACGCGTCCGGACGGGTCAGCGCACGGGCGGTGGTCGAAAAGGGCGGGACGCCGAGCAGACGGATGACCGGGACCACCAGGTGGTGCGCCGTCTCCGGCTCCATGCGCGAGAAGACGGTACGGAAGATGAACGGATACATCGCCGTCCAGCCTAGAGCGCGCCCGACCCCTCCGATGTCCGTGCCGCGATGTGATCGGCACGCAGCTGTTCGATCGCTGCTTCGAAATCTTCGAGCGTGTCGAACGCCTGATACACACTCGCGAATCGCAGATAGGCGATCTCGTCGAGATTGCGCAGCGGTCCGAGGATCGCGAGGCCGATCTCGTTCGTATCGATCTGCGACGAACCGGTCTGGCGCACGGCCTCTTCGACCGCCTGCGCCAGTACGGCGAGGTCGGCCTCGGTGACCGGTCTGCCCTGACACGCCTTGCGGACGCCCGACATCACCTTCTCGCGGCTGAACGGCTCGATGACTCCCGAGCGCTTGATGACGTTGAGGCTCGCCGTCTCGATCGTCGAGAAACGGCCGCCGCACTTCGGGCACTGGCGCCTGCGACGGATGCTGAGGCCGTCATCGCTCGTGCGGGAGTCGATGACGCG
Source organism: Microbacterium sp. H37-C3 (assembly GCF_027157935.1). Lineage (NCBI taxonomy): Bacteria > Bacillati > Actinomycetota > Actinomycetes > Micrococcales > Microbacteriaceae > Microbacterium > Microbacterium sp. H37-C3. The sequence continues at coordinate 810,370 of NZ_JAPVLR010000001.1, forward strand.
GGAATCGGGATTGCGGCAGAAAGGGCAATGCATGACGAGCCCAGATTACGCGTCGAACCGCGCCGAGACCGCTTCGCCGTGCGCGGGAAGCTGTTCCGAGTCGGATAGAGCCAGGATGCCGTCGTGCACCGCGCGCAGCGCCTCACGGTCATAGGTGATCACCTGCTGCGATCGCAGGAAGGTCGCGGCACCGAGACCGGCGGCGTAGCGCGCCTGTCCCCCGGTCGGGAGCACGTGGTTGCTGCCGGCGAGATAGTCGCCGAGGCTCACCGGGGTGTGCGAACCGACGAAGACGGCCCCCGCGTTCACGTACTCGTCAGGACGCGGATCGCGCAGGTGCAGTTCGAGGTGCTCGGGCGCGTAGGCGTTCGAGAACGCGGCCGCAGCCGGGATGTCGTCGACGAGGACGATCGCGGACTGGGGACCGTCCAGGGCGATCGCGACGCGGTCCGCGTGACGTGTACCGGCCGCACGGACTGAGACCCGCTCCGCCACCGCGGCGGCGAGATCGGCGGAGTCCGTGACGAGGACGGCGGCTGCCTGCTCGTCGTGCTCGGCCTGGCTGACAAGGTCAGCAGCCACGAGATCGGCGTCGGCGTCAGCGTCGGCGACGATCAGGATCTCGGTGGCGCCGGCCTCGGAGTCGGTGCCGACGACGCCCGCGACGACGCGCTTCGCGAGGGCGACGAAGTTGTTGCCCGGCCCGGAGATGACATCGACGGGATCGAGCGCGAGAGAGTCGACGCCGTACGCGAACGCGCCGATCGCGCCGGCTCCGCCCATCGCGTAGACCTCCGAGATACCGAGGAGACGTGCCGCCGCGAGGATCACCGGGTGAATACGCCCGCCGTGGTCGCGCTGCGGAGGCGAAGCCAGCGCCACCGTCTCGACACCGGCGACCTGCGCCGGCACGACGTTCATCACGACACTGGAGGGATACACCGCTTTACCGCCGGGGACGTAGACCCCGACGCGCCGGACGGGTCGCCAGCGCTGCTCGACGCGGGCACCCGGGCCGAGCTCGGTGACCCGGTCGGGCGGGACCTGAGCGGCCGACGCCAACCGCACGCGGCGGATGGATTCCTCGATCGCAGTTCTCACGGCCGGGGAGATACCCTCCAGTGCCTCATCGAGGTGTTCAGCGGGAACTCGTACCGCGTGATCTTCGACCCCGTCGAAGCGAGCCGCCTGCTCACGGAGCGAAACCTCTCCGCGAGCGGCGACATCATGCACGATCTCAGCTGCCGTAGCCAGGGCAAGCCCGCGGGCGGCTTCGGCCCGCGGAACGGCGGCGAGCAACTCGGCGGGCGTCAGACGACGGCCGCGAAGGTCGATAGTGCGCATCGTTCCAGGCTAGCGCGCGCCCGCGGCGGACTCAGCCGCGCGTGACATCGCTGGTCTCGTGGAGATATCCGACGCGGCCGTCCTCGTGGCGGACCACGAAGACCTCGCCGCGATCCTCGATGACGAGGGCCCATGCCGTCGGCCCGATCCGGAAGAGCGGCGCACCCATCTCGTCGAGGACATCGCGCTCATCCGGGGCGAGCGCCCAGAACGCCTGGGGCGCGGCAACGGGCTCTATGACCGTCGTCGCGCCGGTGTCGAACGGCTCCGCAGCGTCGGCCGGTGCCGACTCGGGCGCGCCAGAGGATGCCGGAGCCTCCGCGGGGACGGCGTAGCCGGCCGGAGCGGCGTAGCCGGTGTAGGCGGGGGTGCCGGCGCCTGCTGCGTGCGGAGCGCTGTGCGCCGATGCGGTGTGCGACGGGCCGGTGTGCGGGGCCGGGCGGGCGGATGCCGGCCGGGCGACGACCGGACGCGTCGCCCGCGCCACCCGGTGCGCCGGCGATTCGGGCCGGTGCGCGAAATCGTCGCCGAGAACGGGAAGGTGGGGCGCGACGACGGTGAGCACGACCCCCGCCAGAGCCAGGATCACCTCGACCCACACGACCCAGCTCGCGAGGAACACGCCGGACTGGGCGAGGCCCGCGAACGAGCTCCAGATGATCCCGAGCCACACGGTGGCGGAGACCGAGAAGGCGACCGACGCGAACTGATCGATGCCGAGGGAGCCGACACGGCGGATGCCCTGCGGCGAGAAGCGGCGCAGCAGCACCAGGAAGACCGCGACCGTGGGCACGCCGATCGTCAGGATCCAGTCGATCCCCGCGCCCCACACCGACACCCCGGCACCGAAGCGGCCGTACACGGGGAAGAACGAGCAGATGAACGCGACAGCCCAGACGCCGGCGAGTGCGACCTCGCGGATCGAGAGCGGACCCACGCCGTACTGCGGCGGCACCTCCCCCGACGAGCCCACGGCGGACTGCGCGCCGCGCTCGTCCGAGCCGGGAAGGACCGAGGTCTGCCCGGACACGGCGGACGCGGCAGAGGTGTCTTCGGATGACGCCGGCATCTCCGCCGCGTCGTCGACCGGGGCGTGCTCGGCGGACGCGTGCTCAGCGGGCTCCTCGATCACGACGGGCTCGACCGCGGACTCGTCGATCACGACCGCTGCATCCGCCGCGGGCGCGAATGCGTCCGAGGCCGCGTCGGTCTGCGCACCGTCGAAGCCGTCGGTGGCTGTGGTCTCGTGTGCCGACTCGGCAATGCCGGGCGCTGCGTCCTCGGGACGGCCGTCGTCGGAGTGGATGTTCTTCTCGTCGGTCACGATGTTCCCTTCGTCGCGGCGGTTGCGCTGCGGTGGAATCCTACCCGGCTCAACCCAGACACTGAGGTCCCAGAAGTCCCTTGAGCTCACCGTAGAGATCGGGCGTGACGCGTACCGGATGCGGCACCTCGAACACCTTCGCCGTACCCGCCCTGTGGAGCTTCAGCGACACCTCGGTCTCACCGCTGTGACGACGCAGGACGGCCGCCAGCTCGCCGATCGTCGACTCCGTCGCACGCTGCTCCGGAAGCAGCAGCACGAGCGGCCCGGCGGCATCGAATGAACCGAGGTCGGGAGAGAACGCGGATTGGCCGTGCAGGTTCAGTCCGTCGTCGCGTCGCGACACCCGCCCTCGGACGACGAGGATCGAGTCGGCCACGAGCATGCTCTGGAACTCCGTATACGTCTTCCCCATGAACATCACGGTCACTTCACCATCGAAGTCCTCGACGGTGATCATGCCGTAGGGGTTGCCGCTCTGCTTGGCGACGCGGTGCTGCACGCTCGTGACGAGCCCGGCGACGGTGACCTGATCGCCGTCCTGGACGTCATCCGACGCCAGCAGGTCGTGGATCGAGGTGGAGGCGTGCTTGGCCAGCGGGATCTCCAGCCCGGCGAGCGGATGGTCGGACACGTAGAGTCCGAGCATCTCGCGCTCGAAGGCCAGCTTGTCCTTCTTCGTCCATTCGGGCCGCTCGGGCACCTTCGCCGGCATGACTTCCTCGGCCTCGTCGTACAGGCTGTCGAAATCGAATCCGATCGCACCGGTCGCGGCCTTGCGCTTCGCGTCGACCGCGGCTTCGACCGCGTCCTCGTGGATCTCCATCAGGGCGCGGCGGGTCGAGCCCAGTGAGTCGAAAGCGCCGGCCTTGATGAGGGACTCGACGGTCCGCTTGTTCGCGACGTGGAGCGGGACCTTGGTGAGGAAGTCGTGGAAGCTGACGTAGTTGTCGTCGGCCCGCGACGCGATGATGCCGTCGACGACGTTGGCACCGACGTTCCGCACCGCGCCCAGACCGAATCGGATGTCCTCGCCGACGGCGGCGAAGTATCGGATCGACTCGCCGACGTCGGGGGGCAGCACCCTGATGCCCATGCGGCGGCACTCGTTGAGGTACACCGCCATCTTGTCCTTCGAATCGCCGACGCTCGTGAGGAGTGCGGCCATGTACTCGGCGGGGTAGTGCGCCTTGAGGTAGGCCGTCCAGTACGAGACCAGGCCGTACGCAGCGGAGTGCGCCTTGTTGAACGCGTAGTCGGAGAACGGGAGCAGGATGTCCCAGAGCGCTTTGATAGCGCCCTCGCCGAAGCCGCGTTCCTTCATACCGCCCGAGAAGCCCTCGTACTGCTTATCGAGTTCGGACTTCTTCTTCTTGCCCATCGCCCGTCGGAGGATGTCGGCCTGGCCGAGCGAGAAGCCGGCGACCTTCTGCGCGATCGCCATGACCTGCTCCTGATAGATGATCAGGCCGTAGGTCGTGTCGAGGATGTCGCGCAGCGGCTCTTCGAGCTCGGGGTGGATCGGCGTGATCGGCTGCAGGCCGTTCTTGCGCAGTGCGTAGTTCGTGTGCGAGTTCGCGCCCATGGGGCCCGGCCGGTACAGCGCGATGACAGCCGAGATGTCCTCGAAGTTGTCGGGCTTCATCAGGCGGAGCAGCGATCGCATCGGTCCGCCGTCGAGCTGGAACACCCCGAGCGTGTCGCCGCGGGTGAGCAGGTCGTAGGCCGGGCGGTCGTCGAGCGCGAGATGCTCGAGGTCGAGCTCCTCGCCCCGGTTCATGCGGATGTTATCGAGCGCATCCGAGATGATCGTGAGGTTGCGCAGCCCCAGGAAGTCCATCTTGATGAGACCGAGCGTCTCGCACGACGGGTAGTCGAACTGCGTGACGATCTGACCGTCCTGCTCGCGGCGCATGATGGGGATGATGTCGAGCAGCGGCTCGGATGACATGATGACGCCGGCCGCGTGCACGCCCCACTGCCGCTTCAGGCCTTCGAGCCCGAGGGCGCGGTCGAACACGGTCTTAGCCTCGGGATCGGTGTCGATCAAGGCGCGGAACTCGCTGGCTTCCTTGAACCGCGGGTGCTCCTTGTTGTACATGCCGTCCAGCGGCATGTCCTTGCCCATCACCGCCGGCGGCATCGCCTTGGTGAGCTTCTCGCCCATGCTGAAGGGGAACCCCAGCACGCGGCCGGCATCCTTCAGTGCCTGCTTCGACTTGATCGTGCCGTAGGTGACGATCTGCGCGACGCGCTCGGAGCCGTACTTCTCGGTCACGTACTCGATGACCTCGCCGCGGCGACGGTCGTCGAAGTCGACATCGAAGTCGGGCATGCTGACACGATCGGGGTTGAGGAACCGCTCGAAGATGAGACCGTGCTCGAGAGGGTCGAGGTCGGTGATGCGCATCGCGTAGGCCACCATCGATCCGGCGCCCGAGCCACGCCCGGGACCGACGCGGATGCCGTTGTCCTTCGCCCAGTTGATGAAGTCGGCGACGACGAGGAAGTAGCCCGGGAAGCCCATCTGGAGGATGATGCCCGTCTCGTACTCGGCCTGCTTGCGCACCTTGTCGGGGATGCCGCCGGGGTACCGGTAATGGAGCCCCGCCTCGACCTCCTTCACGAGCCAGCTGTCTTCGGTCTCGCCATCGGGTACAGGGAACCGCGGCATGTAGTTGGCCGAGGTGTTGAACTCGACCTCGCAGCGCTCGGCGATCAGCAGCGTGTTGTCGCACGCCTCGGGGTGGTCGCGGAACAGCTGCCGCATCTCCTGGGCCGTCTTGATGTAGTAGCCGTCGCCGTCGAACTTGAAGCGGTTCGGATCGTCGAGCGTCGAGCCTGACTGCACGCAGAGGAGCGCCGCGTGCGCGTCGGCCTCGTGCTGATGCGTGTAGTGCGAGTCGTTGGTCGCGACGAGCGGGATGTCGAGGTCTTTCGCCAGGCGCAGCAAGTCGGTCATCACCCGGCGCTCGATCGACAGGCCGTGATCCATGATCTCGGCGAAGTAGTTCTCCTTGCCGAAGATGTCCTGGAATTCGGCGGCCGCGGCGCGAGCGGCGTCGTACTGACCGAGGCGGAGCCGCGTCTGCACCTCCCCCGAGGGGCAGCCCGTCGTCGCGATGAGCCCCTTGCCGTAGGTCTGCAGCAGCTCGCGGTCCATGCGCGGTTTGAAGTAGTAGCCTTCCATGCTCGACAGGGAGCTCAGCCGGAAGAGGTTGTGCATGCCCTCGGTGCTCTGGCTCCACATCGTCATGTGGGTGTACGCGCCGGAACCCGACACGTCGTCGCTCTTCTGCTCGGGCGATCCCCACGCAACGCGCGACTTGTCGCTGCGGTGCGTTCCCGGCGTCACGTAGGCCTCGAGCCCGATGATCGGCTTGACCCCGGCCGCCTTGGCGGCACGGTAGAACTCGAAAGCGGCGAACGTGTTGCCGTGGTCGGTCACCGCGATCGCGGGCATGCCGTAATCAGCCGCCGCCTGAGTCATGGCCGCGATCTTGGCTGCACCGTCGAGCATCGAGTACTCGCTGTGCACGTGCAGATGAACGAAGGAGTCGGATGCCACCAGACGAGTCTACGTTCGGGCTCGGACACCGGTCCTAGGCTGGGCCCATGGCCACTCCCGACTTCGTCCTCGATCTGCGCGAGAAAATCGGCACCGCTCCGCTGCCCCTGGTGGGAGTCACCGCCGTGGTGTTCCGCGATGAGAAGGTGCTCCTGGGCAAGCGCGCCGACAACGGGAGCTGGCAGCCGGTCTCCGGCATCGTCGACCCCGGTGAGGAGCCTGCAGATGCCGCGGTCCGCGAGTGTCTCGAAGAGGCGGGCGTCGTCGTCCGTGCGGAGCGCCTCGCCCTCGTGCACCAGATCCCCCGCATCGTCTACGCCAACGGCGACCAGGTCGACTACCTCGACCTGGTGTTCCGGTGCTCCTGGGTCTCGGGCGACCCGCACCCTGCGGACGGCGAGCTGACCGACGTCGGGTTCTACGACCTCGGACAGATGATCGACGTCGCGCCCGAGCACGTCCGCAAGATCGCCCTCGCCGTCGCCGAGGATGACCCGGCCACGTTCCGGGGCGGCCGGTGAGCTCGCGCGTCGCCCTGGGCGACCTGCTCGACGCTCTCGCGCGGGACAACGGCGACCCTGGCGGCGGAGCGGCCAGCGGAGTCGTGACGGCCGTCGCGGCGGCACTCGCCCAGATGGTAAGCCGCTACAGCTCCGCGGAGCCGGCCGCGGACGGGATCAACGACCGTCTCGCACGGCTCCGCGACGCGGCCGTCGCCGCGGCCGACGACGACGGCCGGGCGTCGGGCGCGCTCGGTGCGGCGCTGAGGCCGGACAACGACCCGGGCGAGCGCGACCGTCGCATCATCGATGCGGCGACCCGCGCCATCGAGACGTCGGCGGCCCTCGGCGAGATCGCGCTCGGCGTGTGGGACGAGGTGCGCCTGCTCGCCGACGTCGGCAACCGCCACCTCATGTCGGACGTCGCCGTCGCCGCTGACGCAGTCGCCGCGGGCCTGGGCGGCGCGGCGACGAACCTCCGCGGCGGGCTCGCTCTGCTCCGCGCCCACGGCGATGCCAGTGCCCTCGACTCTGCGCACGACGGTCTGTCTGATCGACTCATCGCAGGGCGTCGCGAGGCGCGTGCTCTCGCCGATCGGCTCGGCGAGCCGTGATCGCGACGCAGGGGGCGAACGCGGGCCGACCCGTCAGTCGCCGCTGAGGATCTCGAGGGCGCGCGCGAGGTCGGGGGCGTAGGGCGACGTGAACGCCGACCACTCCCCCGTCACGGGGTGTTCGAATGCGAGGCGATGAGCGTGCAGCCATTGACGCGTCAACCCGAGCCGGGCGGACAGTGTCGGGTCGGCACCGTAGAGCGGGTCGCCGACGCACGGATGCCGGTGGGCGGCCATGTGCACGCGGATCTGGTGGGTGCGACCGGTCTCCAGGTGGATCTCGAGCAGGGAGGCGCCGACGAACGCCTCCAGCGTCTCGTAGTGGGTGACCGAGTCCTTCCCGGTCGGCGTGACGGCGAACTTCCAGGAGTGCGACGGGTGACGGCCGATCGGGGCGTCGATCGTCCCCGAGAGCGGGTCGGGGTGACCCTGCACCACCGCGTGATAGATCTTCTCGACCTCACGCTCCTTGAATGCGCGCTTGAGGGCGACGTAGGCGGGTTCGCTCTTCGCGACGACCATGAGACCGCTCGTCCCGACATCCAGGCGGTGCACCACGCCCTGGCGCTCGGCCGCCCCGGTGGTGGCGATGCGGTAGCCGGCAGCGGCCAGCGCGCCGAGCACGGTCGGGCCGTCCCAGCCGAGTGAGGGATGGGCGGCGACACCCGCCGGCTTGTCGACGACCACGATGTCGTCATCGTCGTGCACGATGCCGAGGTCGGGAACCGCGACTGGGACGATCCGAGCCTCTGCTCGCTCCTCCCAGAACACGTCGAGCCACGCTCCGGCGGTGAGCTTGTCGGACTTTCCGAGCGTGCGACCGTCGAGCGTCACACCACCCGCAGCCGCCACCTCCGCGGCGAAAGTCCGTGAGAACCCGAGCAGCTTGGCCAGCGCGGCGTCGACACGGACGCCGTCGAGCCCGTCGGGAACCGGGAGCGCGCGTTGCGGCATATCAGCGTTCCGTATCCGCAGTGGCGGCGGCCCCGGCGGCCTCGTCCACGTTGCGGCGCTCGCGTGAGCCGTCGAAACGGATGCCGATCACCACCAGCACGGCGACGGAGATCATCATCGTGACGATGAACATGTCGGCGACGTTGTAGATCGCCGACGGGAACCACAGCCACATCCACGGGGTGTGGATGAAGTCGACGACGTGCCCGACGAGGAAGCCGGGTTCACGGAGCAGGCGATCGGTGAGGTTCCCGAGGACGCCCCCGAGGAGCAATCCGAGGACGATGGCCCACGACCTCGTGCGCACGCTGCGGACCGTGAGCACGATCACGACGACCGCCACAGCCGCAAGTGCGAGCGTGAAGAGCCAAGTGACCCCGGTGCCGAGCGAGAACGCCGCGCCGGGGTTCTTCGTCAGATACAGCTGGAAGAACTCGCCGAGGACCGGAACCTCTCGCTGGTACGGCAGGTTCTCGAGCGCGAGATACTTCGTGAACTGGTCGGCGGCCAGTACCACTGCCGCGAGAATCGCGACGAAGGCACCGGCCGCCGGACCGTTCAGACGCTTGCGCGACGCCAAGGATTACGCGCCGGCCGAGACGCCGGTCGTGTCGAGGTCGCGGAGCTTGCTCTCGATGAAGCCGCGGAGCTGGCCGCGGTAGTCCTTCTCGAACTGCTGCAGCTCGGAGATACGACCTTCGAGCGACACGCGCTCGGCCTCGAGACGCGCCACCTCGTCGCGGCCGCGAGCCTCCGCCTCGGAGATGATCGACGCGGCCTGAGCCTGCGCGTCGGCGATGAGCTTGTCGCGCTGCGCCTTGCCCTCGGCCACGTGCTCATCGTGCAGGCGCTGGGCCAGCTCGATGATGCCGGCGGATGCGGCGGCGGGAGCCATGTCGGCGGCCGGGGCGGGCTGCTCGACGGCGGGAACCGGCGCGGGCACGTCCTCGACGACGGCGTCGTCGGCGGGAGCTGCAGCGGGGGTCTCACCCGACTCGTAGGCAGCGAGCTTCGCCTTGAGCTCGTCGTTCTCGGCGATCGTCTTGCGCCATTCCACGACGATCTCGTCGAGGAAGTCGTCGACCTCATCGGGGTCGAATCCTTCCTTGAAACGCACGTGCTGGAACTGCTTGGTGACGACGTCTTCAGGGGTCAAAGCCATGGTGTTGTCCTCTTTCAGGGCTCACGACGCGGGCCGGTCAGCCGGCACCCGCCGCAGCGGGCCGTACCCACCCAGCATAGTCCGACGCCTTCGCGGCCGCGACGATCCCGCCGCGACCGCCTCAGGAGAAGGCGATCACGCGGGTGATCGACAGCAGGATGAAGCACGCCAGCATGGTGAGCGGGAATGCCAGATCGATTGCGATGACGCCGAGTCGGATCGGAGGGATGACCCGGCGCAGTGTCTTGATCGGGGGGTCCGTGATCGTATAGACGACCTCGGCGAGCACGAGGGTGAAGCCCCGCGGGCGCCACTCCCGGTTGAACAGGGGGATGTACTCCAGGATCAGTCGGACGAACAGAACGAGGATGTACAGCAGCAGAGCGAAGTAGACGAGCGCGGCGATCAGCCGAACGACATCCACGTCAGGTCACTGCGCGAACGGCGCCGCCTCAGGCTCAGCCTGAGCCACAGCGCCGTCGCCGGAGACGGCGATGTTCTCGGGTGAGAGCAGGAACACCTTGCTCGTCACGCGCTCGATGCGGCCGTACAGACCGAGGGAGAGTCCGCTCGCGAAATCGATGAGGCGCCGCGCGTCGGCGTCGCTCATCTGCGAGAGGTTGATGATGACCGGCACACCCTCGCGGAAGTTCTCGGCGATGACCTGCGCATCGCGATACTGCTTGGGGTGGACGGTCAGAATCTCGCTGACGGTTCCCGTGGTGGGCTGACGCACGACCGCCGGACGGTGCAGCGGAGTCACCGGCGCGGCCGGCTTCTCGACGGGCTTGTCACGGCGGGCCTGCTGCTGCTCGGCCTGCGGCTCTTCGTACATTTCTTCCTCATCTGCGAGGCCCAGGTAAACCATGGTCTTCTTCAGCGGGTTCGACATCGCATCCTCCGTTTGCTCGTCTGTTCCGAGGCTATCCGCGGTCCGGGCGCGGTCCCGTGATTGCCGATCCGATCCGCAGGTGTGTCGCACCGGCGGAGATCGCTTCGACGAAATCGCCGGTCATCCCGGCGGAGATCCAGGTCGCGTCGGACGCGACGGAGCGCAGCGCGACGGACGCCTGCGCGAGACGGGCGAAGGCCGCGGCCGGCTCTTCGCCGAGGGGAGCCACAGCCATCACTCCCCGCATCCGGAGACTCGTGCAGTGCTCCGCCACGTGGGCGGCGAGGGCCTCGACACCGCTCGGCGCGACGCCACCGCGGCCCGGGTCGTCGGTCAGATTGACCTGCACCAGCACATCGAGCGGCACCCCCTCGGGAGCCGCCACATGGAGCGCGTCGGCAATACGCGCGCGATCCACCGAGTGGACGACATCCGCTGCGGCTCGCACGGCACGGGCCTTGTTCGTCTGCGCCTGCCCGATGAAATGCCAGCGCATGCCCTCGAGGTCGGCGAGCTCATCGTGCTTGGCGGTGAGCTCCTGCTGCCGGTTCTCCCCCACGTCGCGCACGCCGAGGGCGTGCAGCTCAGTGATGAGCCCCGGAGGGTGGAACTTGGTTACCACGATCCGCGTCACCTCATCCGGGGCGCGACCCGACGCCCGCATCGCAGCGGCGATGCGGGCGTCGACGTCGGCGAGCCGTGCGGCAAGGTCCGGCATGGAGCGTTCGGTCTACTTCAGGAAGTCGGGGATGTCGAGGTCATCGTCACCGAAGACCGAGTCGTACGACTCGCTCTTCGCCGAGACCGGCACCGTCTCCTTGGCCTCACGACGCTCGACCGGCTCGGATGCCGCGGCCTGCTCAGCCGGGATCTCGGGGACCACCGGCGGCGCCGACGGCCGGGCGGCGGCGATCGGCTCGATGCGAGCCTGGGGCTCGCCGCCGTCGAAGCCCGCGGCGATGACGGTCACGCGAACCTCGTCGCCGAGGGTGTCGTCGATGACCGTACCGAAGATGATATTGGCCTCGGGGTGCGCCGCCTCCTTGACGAGCTGCGCCGCGTCGTTGATCTCGAAGATGCCGAGGTTCGATCCACCCTGGATCGACAGCAGGACCCCGTGGGCGCCTTCGATCGAGGCTTCGAGCAGCGGCGACTCGACAGCCAGCTCGGCCGCCTTGATGGCGCGGTCGGCGCCACGAGCGGAGCCGATGCCCATGAGGGCCGAACCGGCGCCCTGCATGACCGACTTCACGTCGGCGAAGTCGAGGTTGATGAGGCCGGGCGTCGTGATGAGGTCGGTGATGCCCTGGACACCGGCGAGGAGCACCTGGTCGGCGGTCGCGAAAGCCTCGACCATCGAGATGCCGCGATCGCTGATCTCGAGCAGGCGGTCGTTCGGGACGACGATGAGGGTGTCGACCTCTTCCTTCAGCTTCGACACACCGGCCTCGGCCTGGCTCTGGCGACGACGGCCCTCGAACGAGAAGGGCTTGGTGACGACACCGATCGTGAGCGCCCCGATCGACTTGGCGATCCGCGCCACGACAGGAGCACCGCCGGTACCGGTTCCGCCGCCCTCACCGGCGGTGACGAAGACCATGTCGGCACCTGCGAGCGCCTCCTCGATCTCCTCAGCGTGATCCTCCGCGGCGCGGCGACCCACCTCGGGGTCGGCGCCGGCACCGAGGCCTCGCGTCAGTTCGCGGCCGACGTCGAGCTTGACGTCCGCGTCGCTCATGAGGAGCGCCTGCGCGTCGGTGTTCACCGCGATGAACTCGACACCCCGCAGCCCCAGCTCGATCATCCGGTTGACGGCATTGACGCCGCCACCGCCCACACCGACGACCTTGATCACCGCGAGGTAGTTCTGGTTCTGGCTCATGCCGGCCTCCATCTCGTCCCGAACCCTGCTCGTAAACCTTCAACCTCACGTAGAGGTTTAAAGAATTGCCGGGTATGCAATTCCTGAGTTGAAGCTACGCACTCGGGGACTCACCCGCCGGACGTGCGCGGCGTGTCGCGACATCCCGTGTTGCGCGTTTCTCGGAGCAGCGGAAAAGGGGCAGGATCGACGCGTCAGCGGACGACTGCCGCCTGCGGCGACGACACGTCGTAGCCGGAGGCATCCGGTCGAGCCGCCATGAGCGCTTCGAGCGCCTGGATCTTCTTGGCCGAGTCGCTCGCCCCGCCCCAGACCACCGAGCGGCCGTCGGTGAGCGTGAGCGTCACGTCGTTCGGCGTCGTCGCGGACAGCACCGTGACCTGGGTCCGCAGGGACGCCGGCAGCGAGCGGAAGACCTGCCCCGCGGCGGCGAAGGTGCTCGACGACAGGCCTCCCTCGACCTCGAGGAGCGGCTGGCCGGACGGCGGTTCCGGGGTGGTCGACAGCGCGACGCCCGCGGCATCGACCAGCGTGTAACCGGCCTCGCCCTGCACGGCGCCGACGGGTGTCCGCTCGACGATGCGAACCACGAGCTCGTGCGGAGGACGTGCTTCGAGGCTGTACGACTCGACCAGCGGGAAGGAGACGAGTGCTGCCTTCACAGCGCTCTCGTCGACGAGGGGCATCGGCGTCCCGATCTGACCCTCGAGCGCTGTCTCGACCGCGCCGGCGTCGAGTTGCGAGGTTCCCACGATCGTGACGCGTTCGACCGCGAACAAGGGGCTGTAGGCGGCGCCGATAGACCCGAGCACGAGAGCCGCCAGAACGCCGGCGGAGATCAGCCAGATACGTCTGCGCCGACGCTGACGCGCCGTGAAGCGCCGCACCTCGCGACGCAGCGCCCGCCGCCTCGCACGCGCCGCGCCCCACAGATCGCGCGCCGTGAGCGGCCGGTCGGGCTCGTCGACATCCGAGACGTCGGATGCGGGCGGGGCCGCCGACTCTCCGCGGGCGGGCGGATCGAACGGGATGATCGGCGCTATCCCGTAGTCGCGGCCGCGCTGGTGCCACAACTCCTCGACGGGCTGGGTCTCGGTGGCGTCCGGCGAGACGCTTTCCGTCACGCCCGCACCCCGCTCATCGGCGTCGCGCCGCGATGGGTCCACCCGCCGCGGAGCCGACGTGGGACGGTCGGCCGGCGCACTGGCGCCGTCCTGCCCGCCGCGCGGCCGCGGGGACGGTGGCAGCGGACTCGGGCGACGCACCGGCTACCCCTCCGCCCGGGCGAGCGACTCGAGCACCTGCGGGATGATCAGGTTGACGTTGCCGCAACCGAGGGTGACGATGAAGTCGCCCTCGCGCGCGACGCCCGCCGCGTAGTCGGCGGCCTCCTGCCAATCGGCGACGAAGTGCACGTGCCCGGGGTCGGCGAACGCGCCGCTGACCAACTCGCCCGTCACTCCCGGCACCGGATCTTCGCGCGCTCCGTACACATCCAGGACGACCGTGTGGTCGGCATGGGTCTCGAGCACGTCGGCGAACTCGCGGAACATCTCCTGCGTGCGCGAGTACGTGTGCGGCTGATGCAGGGCGATGATCCGCCCGCCGCCCACGACGGTCCGCGCTGCGGAGAGCGCCGCAGCCACCTCGGTCGGGTGGTGCGCATAGTCGTCGTAGACGCTGACGCCCCGGGTGACGCCGTGGAGCTCGAACCGTCGGGCCGTGCCGCCGAATCCTTCCACCGCTCGGAGGGCGCGCTCGAGCTCGTATCCGAGGGCGACGAGCACGGCGACGGCGCCCGCCGCGTTGATCGCGTTGTGGGCGCCCGGCACCGAGAGCCGGCCGTGGGCCGTCTCTCCGCCGGCGGTGAGCGAGAACGACACAGGCCCGTCCGTCACGATGTCGGAGACGCGGACGTCGGCGTCGGCGGCCTCACCGAAGGTGACGACGCGGCGGTGGCTGAGGGCGGCCGCGACGCGTGCTGCACCCGGGTCGTCGGCGGAGATGACGACGGCCTCGCGCGCGCCATCCGCGAAGCGGACGAAGCCGTCGTAGAACGCCTCTCGGGTCTGCCAGTGATCGAGGTGATCCGGATCGACGTTCGTGATGAGGGCGATCGAGGTGTCGTAGAGAAGGAAGGTGCCGTCGGACTCGTCGGCTTCGATGACGAAGACATCGTCGTCTCCGGTCGCGCTCGAGACACCCAGGTCGGCGATGACACCGCCGTTGACGAAGGTCGGCCGCGTCCCGAGACCACGGAGCGCCGTGACGATCATGCCCGTGGAGGTCGTCTTGCCGTGCGCACCCGCCACCGACACGAGTCGGCGGCCGCCGACGAGCCAGTGCAGGGCCTGCGAGCGGTGGATGACGTGCAGGCCGCGCTCCTTGGCGAGGAGGAACTCGGGGTTCTCGGGCCAGATCGCCCCGGTGTGGACGACCGTGTCGGCGTCATCGGGAAGATGCGCCGCGTCGTGTCCGATGCGGACGTCGGCACCGCGGGCGGCCAGCGCGCGCATCGCAGGGCTGTCGGCCCGGTCGGATCCCGAGACGCGGATGCCGCGGTCGAGGAACATCCCGGCGAGGCCGGACATGCCCGATCCACCGATGCCGATGAAGTGCGCGGCGGTGATGTCGGCGGGGATCGGGAGGCTCAAGTCGGGTCTGATCATGACCCGTCAAGTCTAGGTCGCCCGGCTGACAGCACCGCCCGCCACGCCCTCAGCGTCGCTGCGCGGCATCCAGGAGGGCCACCACGTTCGCCGCCCCCTCGCGTGTGCCGACGGCGCCGGCTGCGCGCCGCATCCGCTCCAGTTCGTCGCCATCGCTCAGCAGGGGCACGACCTCGGAGCGAACGCGCTCGGGCGTGAAGTCGGCGTCGTCGATGATGCGCGCGGCTCCGGCGCGGACGGCTCCCGCGGCGTTCAGCGCCTGCTCGCCGTTTCCCACCGCGTAGGGCACGTAGACGGCGGGGATGCCGAGCGCGCTGACCTCGCTCACCGTCGCCGCCCCTGAGCGCGAGACGACGACGTCGGCGAGGGCGAATGCCAGGTCCATTCGATCGAGATAGGGCACGACCCGGTAGTCCGGCGACGCGGCCTCGGAGACCTCGTTGCGCTCGCCCGACGCGTGCAGCACCTGCCAGCCGGCATCGACGATGTCTCGCCACGAGCCCGCGAGCGCCTCGTTCAGCCGACGAGCGCCCAGCGAGCCTCCGAAGACCAGCACGACGGGGCGCGCGGGGTCGAGACCGAAGGCCGCCGCAGCCTCGGCACGACGCGCCGCCCGGTCGAGGTCGACGATCTCGCGACGAAGCGGCATTCCGACCACCTGCGCACCGCGCAGCGGGGTGCAGTCGAACACGATGCCCGTCGCGGCCGCGCGTCGGGCGCCGAGCACGTTCGCGAGCCCGGGACGGGCGTTCGCCTCGTGGACGACGTAGGGCACGCCCTCGCGGCGCGCCGCGACGTAGGCCGGAGCGGCGGCGTAGCCGCCGAAACCGGCGACGACGTCGACTCCTCGCTCGCGGATATATGTGCGCACGTGCGCGACCGCACGCAGCCAACGGGCCGGGAAACGGATCGCGGCACCGTTCGGACGCCGGGGGAAGGGCACCTTGTCGACGATCAGCAGTTCGTAGCCCCGTTCGGGGACCAGCCGGGACTCGAGCCCCTCGCGGGTTCCGAGTACCAGAACCGTGTCGTCGGGTCGTCGGTCGCGCAGGGCATCGGCCACGGCGAGAAGCGGATTGACATGGCCCGCCGTGCCGCCGCCTGCCAGAAGGTAGGTCGTCACTGCACCGAGCCTACCGGCGGGCCGAGCGTGCCTCGGCGCCCGCGGGACGCACCGGTCGCGCCCCCGAGGCGACCTCGAGCGCCGGAGCGCGAACGGGCAGCGTCCGCGCGAACGAGAGCAGAACCCCGGTCGCCAGCAGACCCGACACGAGAGAGGTCCCGCCCTGCGACATGAAGGGCAGCGGCACGCCCAGGACCGGGAAGATGCGCAGGACGACGCCGATGTTCACGAGCGCCTGACCCACGATCCAGATCGTGATGCCGCCCGAGACGATCCGCACGAACGGATCGTGGGTCTTGCGCACGATGTGGAAAGCCCCGACGGCGTAGAGAGCGAAGAGAGCGAGGACGACGGCGCAGCCGATGAGGCCGAGCTCCTCCCCCACGATCGCGAAGATGTAGTCATTCGCGGCGGCGGGCAGCCACTGGTACTTCTCGCGCGAGTTGCCGAGCCCCAGACCGAAGATGCCGCCGCTCGCGAGCGCCCAGATCCCGTGGAGGGGCTGGTAGCACGAACCCGCATCGGCGAAGTAGCAGTCGGTCGAGTCGACGTTGAGGAAGCTCATGATGCGCGCCATGCGGTTCGGGCTCGTGACCGCGAACACCGCAGCAGCAGCCACGACCAGGATCAACGGGATCACGAAGAGCCGAAGCTTGACGCCGGAGAAGAAGAGGCAGCCGAGGAGGATCGCCATGAGGATCATCGCCGTGCCCAGATCGTGACCGCCCATGACGGTGCCGATCACCAGAGCGCCGACGGGAACGACCGGGATGAACACGTGCTGCCACTTCGACAGGAGCGTCTGCTTCCGGTAGAGCACGAAGCCCAACCACACGGCGAGGGCGAGTTTGAGGAACTCCGACGGCTGCGCCTGGAACCCGAAGACCGAGATCCAGTTGGTGTTTCCATCGTTGCGGACGCCGAGGCCGGGCACGAAGACGAGCAGCTGCAGAAGGATGCCGGCGACGAGGGCCGGCCACGCGATGCGTTTCCAGAAACGCAGCGGCATCCGGCTCGCGATGAACATCAGCGGGATGCCGAGCAGCGCGAACACCGCCTGCTTCAGCACCGTCTCGAAGGGGCTCGCGTTGGCCGTCGCCATCGTCGCCGACAGCACCATCACGAGGCCGAAGCCGGTCAGGATGAGGGCGGTCGAGGCGAGCAGCAGGAATTCGCTGGGCACCGGCGCGAACACGCGCCCCAGCGACACACGCGCCGCGAAGCCGCTCCGCGTCTGACCGTCGTCAGCGAGCTTCGTCGGCGGGGGCGTCGGGCGGCTCGGCGTCGTGGTCACCGTCTCCCCTTCCGATCCGTTCCCGCACGGCCTCCGCGAAGCGACGACCGCGGTCTGCGTAGGAGGCGAACTGATCGAACGACGCCGCAGCGGGTGCGAGGAGCACGACATCCCCGTCACCGGCGACGCCGGCCGCCAGTTCGACGACCCGTGCCATGACATCCTCAGTCTGAGTCGCCTCGACCTCGATCACCGGAACCGCGGGGGCGTGTCGCGCGAACGCGGCGAGCACGGCGGTGCGGTCCTCGCCGATGACGATGGCCGCTTTGGTCGCCG
Organism: Microbacterium sp. H37-C3; assembly: GCF_027157935.1. Classification (NCBI taxonomy): domain Bacteria; kingdom Bacillati; phylum Actinomycetota; class Actinomycetes; order Micrococcales; family Microbacteriaceae; genus Microbacterium; species Microbacterium sp. H37-C3. The sequence continues at coordinate 827,972 of NZ_JAPVLR010000001.1, forward strand.
CACCTCGTCCCGCGACGAGTTCGGAGATGTCGACGCCCTTGAGGAGCCCGCCTACGACCCAGATCGCGCCCGGGAAGGCGGCGAGCGACGAGGCCGCCGCGTGCGGGTTGGTCGCCTTCGAGTCATCCACCCAGGTCACGCCCGACACGCGAGCGACCACTTCGATCCGGTGCGGGTCGAGGCGGAACGCCAGCACCGCCTCGCGGATGGCGGCGGGCTCGACATCGAGCGAGCGAGCGAGGGCCGCCGCGGCGAGAATGTTCGCGACGATGTGAGGAGCCGCGAGGCCGCGCGCCGCGAGCTCGACGACCGTCGTCAGTTCGAGAGCCGACGAACGCCGGTCCTCATGGAAGGCTCGATCGACGAGGATGCCGTCGACGACCCCGAGATCGCTCGGGCCCGGAACCCCCAGGTCGAACCCGATGGCGCGGCAGCCCTCGACGACCTCGGCCTCCTCGACCATTTCGCGGGTGGCTGCATCCGACTTGTTGTAGACGCACGCGACGCGGGTGTTCTCGTACACGACGGCCTTCGCGTCGCGGTACGCCTCGAATGAACCATGCCACTCGAGGTGATCGTCCGCGAGGTTCAAGCACACGCTCGCGTGAGGCGAAAGCCGGTCGGGGCCCTCGGCCAGGCCGAGGTACCAGAGCTGATGGCTCGACACCTCGACGACGAGGACGTCGAAACCACCCGGATCGCGGACGGCGTCGAGCACCGGGACGCCGATGTTGCCGCACGGGGCGGCCCGCAGGCCGCCGGCGGCGAGCATGGCCGCGGTGAGCTGCGTCGTGGTCGTCTTGCCGTTCGTGCCCGTGATGAGCACCCAGTCAGCCGGGCTGCCGTCAGGACGGACGACCTTGTCGCGCACGCGCCACCCGAGCTCGATGTCGCCCCAGACGGTGATCCCGTTCTCGCGGGCCCAGCGGATCACCGGGTGGTGCGGGGGGAACCCGGGGGATGCGATCACGACCTCCGGCGCGTGCGCGACGACCCTCTCCGGGACGCTCTGCAAGGAGCCGTCATGGAGCGAGACGCCGATGACGGGCAGAAGCCGCGCGTACTCGGCATCCGCGCCCTCAGTGGCAACGAGCACATCGGCGCCGAGCTCGGCGAGGGTGTCAGCGACGGAGAAGCCGGTGACCGACAGCCCGAGGACGACGACGCGGAGTCCGCGCCAGTCAGCGTGCCAGCTCGTGAGGCTGTCCAGACGGGTGGTCATACCGCTGCCAGCCATGCGACGTAGAAGAGACCGACGCCGCCGACCGCCAGCATTCCGGCGATGATCCACATCCGGACGACGATCGTCACCTCGGGCCACCCCCGCATCTCGAGGTGGTGGTGGAACGGGCTCATGAGGAACAGGCGCTTACCGCCGGTGGCCTTGAAGTAGTAGCGCTGGAGGATCACCGAGCCGGGCGCGATGATGAACACGCCGGCGATGATGACCGCGAGCAGCTCGGTGCGCGAGAGCACGGCCATAGCGACGATGACCCCGCCGATCGCCATCGATCCGACGTCACCCATGAAGATCTTGGCCTTGGGCGCGTTCCACCAGAGGAACCCGACGAGCGCGCCGACGAAGGATGCCGAGATGATGGTGAGATCCATCGGATCGTTGGTCGTGTAGCAGGCGGACTCGTACGCCGGCACGAGAGCACCGCTCGCGCAGCGCTGCTGGAACTGCCAGAAGGTGACGAGGCTGTAGGCCGACACGGTGAAGATGCCCGCGCCGGTCGCGAGCCCGTCGAGTCCATCGGTCAGGTTCGTCGCGTTCGACCAGGCCACCGCCTGGAACGAGATCCACGCGAGGTAGAGAAGCCAGCCGGCGACACCGCCGAGCGCCATGAACGACAACCAGTCGATGTCGCGGAACAGCGAGATGAAGGGGCGACCGACCGGCTCGCCGCCGTCGTTGGGCACGAGCAGGGCGAGGATGCCGAAGGAGACTGCCACGATCACCTGGCCGGCGACCTTGCGCCATCCGGACAGCCCGAGGCTGCGCTGCGAGCGCACCTTCATGTAGTCGTCGATGAACCCGACGATCCCCAGCCCGACCATCATCCAGATGACCAGGAGACCCGACATCGATGGCGGCGCCCCGCCGGTGAGCGTGCCCACGAGGTAGCCGACGATCGTGCCGACGATGAAGATGATTCCGCCCATCGTGGGCGTTCCACGCTTGGCGTGGTGGCTCGGGTTCGTCGCGTCGTCCGGCGTGCGGATGACCTGGCCCCAGCCGAGCTTCTCGAAGATCCGGATGAACAGGGGCGTCAGGAAGAGTGTGAACGCGAGCGAGATCGTCGCGGCCGTCAGCAGAGATCTCACGAGAAGAATTCTCCCAGACGATCGCCGAGGTGCCGCAGCCCGGCGGAGTTCGACGACTTCACCAGCACGCGATCGCCCGCCCGCAGCTCCTCGACGAGGTAGTCGTACGCGGCATCGGCGTCGGCGAAGAACACCGCCTCACCGTCCCACGACCCCTCGCCGATCGCAGCGAGGTACAGGCGTCGCGCCTCGGCGCCGACGACCACGATCCGCTCGATGCGGAGGCGGACGGCCTGGAGGCCGACGCGATCATGCTCGTCACCGGCGAACTCTCCGAGCTCGCTCATCGCACCGAGCACGGCCACCTTGCGCTCGCCGGGCTGCGTGATCTGCGCGAGGGTGCGCAGAGCTGCGGCCATCGAGTCGGGGCTCGCGTTGTAGGCGTCGTTGATGATGCGCACGGACTCCGACCCGAGCGGCTGCATCCGCCAGCGCTCTGCGAGCTCGACCGTCTCGAGCCGCGCGATGGCGTCTTCGAGCGCGACCCCGAGCTCGAGAGCCGCGGTGATCGCGGCCAACGCGTTCATGACGTGATGCTCGCCGAGGACCCGCAACCGCAACGGCATCCGCTGGTCGCCGACCACGACGACGCACGAGGTCCCCGATGCATCCACCTCGACGTCGTCCGCACGCACCTCTGCCGCGGCGCCCCGCCCGAACCAGCGGACGCGGACGTCGCGAGCCTCCGCGACCGCAGCCATCGTCGCGACGCGCGCGTCGTCGGCGTTGAGGACGGCCACGCCGCCGGGACGGACCGCCTCGACCAGCTCGGTCTTGGCCTTCAGCGTCGCCTCGACGCCGCCGAACCCGCCCGCGTGCGCCATGCCGACCATGAGGACCACTCCGACGTCGGGGGTCACGAGACCGGCCAGACGTGCGATCTGCCCCGAGCCGTCCGCACCGAACTCGCTGACGAGGAAACGCGTGTCGTCGGCGACACGAAGCATGGTCAGCGGCGCACCGACGGAGTTGTTGAACGACGCCCGCGGCGCGACCGTCGGCCCCTCCCCCTCGAGGATGCGCGCGAGGAGGTTCTTCGTCGTGGTCTTGCCGTTGGAGCCGGTGATCCCCACGACGCGGAGATCACCGGTCGCGCGCACGCGTCCGACGACCTCGCGAGCGAGGTCAGCCAGCGCCGTCACGGCGTCGGCGACGACGATCTGCGTGATCTCGGCGTCGACGAGGTGCTCGACGACCGCCAGCGCGGCTCCAGCCTCGGCGGCCGCCGGCACGAAGAGGTGACCGTCGGTCGCCTCGCCCGGCTTGGCCACGAAGACGTCGCCCGGACCGATGTTCCGCGAGTCCGTGTCGACCGTCCCTTCGACCCGGGTGTCGGGAGCGTCGCTCCCGCCGAGGTGGAGGGTGCCGGAGAGCACTCGAGCGATGTCGGACAACGGAAGGGAGATCATGTTCAATCCTCGGACGCGCTGATGCGCATCACTGGGTTACGGGGAGCAGTGGCGTCTGCGAGTCGGACGGCATGATCCGGTAGTGCTTGAGCACCTGGGTCATCGCCTTCTGGAACGCCGGCCGGTTCGCTGCCGAAAGGCGCAGGGTCTTCGGCTCGTCGAATGCCGTCAGGACAACATACTTCGGATCGTCGGCGGGTGCGTAGCCGACCAGCGACGTGTAGTACAGGTTGTCCTTATACGCGCCGGTGTTCGGATCGACCTTCTGAGCGGTTCCCGTCTTGCCCGCCATACGGTACCCGGGGATCGCGATGTCGTCCGCGAGGGTCCCCTGAGCGAAGACGTTCTCGAGCATCGCGCTCACCTGGCTGGCGGTGCTCTCCTTGATCACGCGCACCGGCTCGGGAAGATCCGGCTCGGTCACTGTTCCGTCCGACGCCGTGCAGGACTCGACGAGGCTCAGCGGCTCGCGCACACCGCCGTTGGCGATCGTCTGATACACCGATGCCACCTGCGGCGCCGTCACGGTGAAGGCCTGGCCGAACGTCGTCGTGTAGTAGGTCTGGCTGTCCCACTGGTTAGTCGGGATGTACGTGCCCTTGGGTTCACCCGACCAGTTGAGCGCGGTGCCCTCTCCGACACCGAACTTCTTGAGGTACTCCAGCCGGGTCTCGGGGTCGACCTGCGAACCGAACTGCGACAGGGCGACGTTGGACGACGTGACGAGCCCTCCCGTGAGCGTCAGGTTCTGGGCCTCGTGGTGCTCCGAGTCGTTGACGACGGCTCCGTTGGGGAATTCCATCCGATCGGGTGACCATGCGGTTGAGAGCGGGGTCAGCCCCGCCGCTTCGATGGCGGTCGCGGCCGTCACCGGCTTGAAGGTCGATCCCGGCTCGTACGAGTCGCGGAAGAGGCGGCTGCCCCGGTCCGCGGGATCGGATGCCGCGATGTCATTGAGGTCGACGCTGGGGTACTCGGCAGCGGCGCGGATCTTCCCCGTGGCGACCTCGACCACGAGGATCGAGCCGCTCTCGGCGCCGAGGTTCTGCGTCTGCTCCGCGATGAGCTGCTGCATGTACCACTGCAGGTCGCGGTCGATCGTGAGACGGAGCGTCCCGCCGTTCACCGGGGCGGGGTCTTCGATCTCCGTCCCGGGGATGACGACGCCGTCGAGGCTGCGCATGTAGCGGACCTTGCCGTCGCTGCTCTGCAGGCACGAGTTCTGCAGGGCTTCCATGCCCTCGAGCGGCGCTTCGTCCGAGCCGACGAAACCGATGACGTTGCCCGCCACCGCCCCGTCGGGGTAGGTCCGGTGGGGGTGGGGGTCGAACCCGACGAACGGGAGCTTCAGGTCGGCGAGAGCGCGGTACTGGGCCGTCGAGATCCCCCGCTCGAGGTACGCGAATCGCGACTCCGGGTCGGCGGCGACGGCCGTCGTGACGATGCCCTCGACCTCGGCGGCATCCTGCCCGGTCACGGCGGCGATCTCGGCGGCCAGCTCGGGCCAGGTGACCGTGACCGTCTGACCGTCGTCGTTCTTGCGCTTGATCCCCTCGATCGCCAGCTTCGGGTCGATCTTCGCGTCGTAGACGGAGGTCGTCGTGGCGAGGGTCGCGCCGTTGGTGTCGGTGATGTCGCCGCGCGTCCCGAACAGGTCGGTCCCGGCCTCCATCGCGAGGTTGCGGGCGTCGGCCTCGTGCTCGTCGGCGTTGACGACCTGGATGTCGACGAGCCGGACGATGAACGCGACGAGGACGGTGAGGACGACGAGGAGTGCGACGACCGTACGGCGGCGCGGACTGCGGGTGGCTCGTGTCGTCATGTGTCTCAGTGTGTGCTCGGGGCGGGCAATCCGTCGGCGATGGGCGGGGGTGTCGCGCGATCGGCAACGACCAGCTCGTCGGTGCTCGTGCCGGTCTCGAGGCTGGCAGCGGGATCGGTGACCAGCGGGACGCCGGCGACGAGCGAATTGGCGACGGCGGCGCGGCCGAGGGCGTCGACGTTCGAGTGCGCGCCCGCGGCGCTGGCGGAGCCGAGCACGGCGCCGTCGCTGAGTCGCAGATAGTTCGGAGACTCGGCGATCACCATGCCCAGGGCGGTCGCATTGGCCGCGAGGTACTGAGGTGAGGCAAGTCCCGCGAGATCATCCTCGATGATCTGCTTCTGCCAGGTGAGCTGCCGCTGCTGCTGCGAGAGCGCGGAGATCTCATAAGAGGTCTGGGTCGTGAGGATCGACAAACCCATCTGCACCGCTCCGATGAGCACCGCGCCCGACACGGCGATGACGCCGTAGAGCATGCGCGGGCGACGGCGACGGGAAGCGCCGGCGACCAGGCGCAGATCGCGCTGACGCTCCCGCTCCCCCTCGCGCGGCAGGCGACCGGGAACGCTCGCGAAGAAGTCGTCGCCGAGCGGCGATGGGATGCGGGCGGTGTTGTCGGCAGTCACGAGGCCTCCCTCATCCGTTCCGCCGCACGCAGCCGGACCGGCGTCGCGCGGGGATTGCGTTCACGTTCTTCCTCGGACGCCAGTTCCGCGCCGCGGACCAGCAGCCGGAACCGCGGCGCATGCTCGGGGAGCTCGACGGGCAGGCCGCTGGGGGCAGTCGATGACGACGCCTCGGCGAGCACGCGCTTGACCGCGCGGTCTTCGAGTGACTGGTACGACATCACGACGATGCGTCCACCGACGGCCAGCGCGTCGAGCGCCGCCGGCAGCGCGCGCTCGAGCACGGCGAGCTCGGCATTGACCTCGATGCGCAGGGCCTGGAACACGCGCTTCGCGGGGTGCCCGGAACGGTCGCGCTGCACGGCGACCGGGGTCGCGGCGATGAGGACGTCGACGAGCTGACCTGATCGTGTCAGCGGCGCCCGGCCCCGCGCCTCGATGATGGCCCGCGCATACCGCCCTGCCAGCTTCTCCTCGCCGTAGCGCTCGAAGATGCGCCGCAGGTTGCCCTCGCTGTAGGTCGCGAGGATCTCTGCCGCGGTCGTGCCCGCAGTCTGATCCATACGCATGTCTAGAGGAGCATCCTGGGCGTAGGCGAACCCTCGCTCTGCCTCATCGAGCTGGAGGGACGAGACACCCAGATCGAACAGGATGCCGTCCACGCGCCGGATGCCGAGCGAATCAAGGGCCTCTCGGATGCCGTCGTAGACGGTGTGGACGAGGTCGACGCGGTCTCCGAACCGGGCGAGGCGCTCTCCCGCGATGCGCAGGGCGTCGGTGTCACGGTCGAGCCCGACGAGCCGAACGCCGGGGAACCTCTCGAGAAGCGCTTCGGAGTGACCGCCCATGCCTTCGGTCGCGTCGACGACGACGGCGCCCTCGCGGTCGAGCGCGGGCGAGAGCAGCTCGACGCAGCGGTCGAGCAGGACGGGGGTGTGGATGTCGTCGTTCGTCATGGTCGTGGCGGGACGGATCCCGGAGCCCTGATCCCCCTCCGCTGCGACCTGACACCGGGGAAGTGCGTCAGGGCCAGCGGCTGAGGATCACGGCCACGGGTCAGAAGAGTCCCGGGATCACCTCCTGCTCCATGTCGGAGTAGGCGTCTTCGTTGCCTGCGGCGTAGGCGTTCCAGGCATCTGCGTCCCAGATCTCGGCGTGCGCGCCGACACCGGTCATGACCAGTTCGCGCCCCAGCCCGGCGTAGGTGCGCAGGTGCGGCGGCACGGTGATGCGGTTCTGGCTATCGGGCTTCTCCGCGCTCGCGCCGGAGAGGAACATCCGCTGGAAGTCACGCGCCTGCTTGTTCGTGAGAGGCGCTTCGCGGATGCGCTCGTAGACACGCTCGAACTCCACCGTGCTGAACACGTAGAGGCACCGCTCCTGTCCGCGCGTGACGACGACACCGGGGCCGAGGTCGTCGCGGAATTTGGCGGGGAGGATGACGCGGCCCTTCTCGTCGAGCTTGGGGGTGTGCGTGCCGAGAAGCATGGTGCTCCACCACCCCCTCCCGGCCCGTCGGTGGCCACCACTTTACTCCACTTTCCTCCACTTCACTATGGCCACAGCACCCATTCCTCCCCCAGGGCACAAAAAAGAGCACCGACCCGAAGGTCGGTGCTCTGAGGAGAAGCGGGATGCGTCAGCGTTCGCCGTTGCGGCGGTCCCAGCGGTCGTTCATCCGGTCCATGAAATTCGAGGACCGGACGGCGGGCTTTCGCGTGCCGGTGGTCGCCGTCGGTCGGCTCGCTGTTCCGTTGCGAGAGGGCGTCAGCGCCAGCACGACCCCGCCCACCATGACGAGAAAGGCCACGACGCCGATCGCGATGATGCTGCTCGAGACGCCGGCGATGAGACCGCCGAGACCGAGAAGGACGAGCACCGCACCGTAGACGATGTTGCGGTAGCTGAGGGACTGACCTTCGCGCGGAGCACTGACGACGTCTGCTTCATTGCGCATGAGATGGCGTTCCATCTCGTCAAGCAGCCGCTGCTCCTGTTCTGACAGTGGCATGCATCCCCCTCTGTTCGGGTACCGATGCGCCCGATTCTACGCGCGCTGATGAGAACTAGGCTAGGCCTGTGACGAGCTCCGCCGACCCGATCTCGACCGTTTCCCAGCGACTGGAAAGCTTCGCGGCGGAACGGCGGGCCGAGGCCGCCGATCTCGGGGCCGAAGCGGTCGATTTCGTCGACCGCGCCTTCGCCGCCGTCGCCGGCGGTAAACGGCTCCGCGCGCGGTTCCTGACGGCTGGGCACGCGGTGGCCGGGGTCTCTTCCGACGACGCCGACATCGCAGGTGTCGCCGCTTCCCTGGAGATCTTCCATGCGGCCGCGCTCGTGCACGACGATCTGGTCGACAACTCGGACACGCGACGAGGACGCCCCGCCGCCCATCGCGCCCTCGAGGAGGCGCATCGCCGATCCGGCTGGCTCGGTGACGCCGACGCGTTCGGACGGGCCGCCGCGATTCTGCTCGGCGACCTGCTCATCGCCTGGAGCGACGACCTCCTCGAAGAGGCCGTCGACGGACACCGCTTCGCGTCGGACGTCCGCCGCCAGTACGCGACGATGCGGCGCGACGTCACGGTCGGGCAGTATCTGGACGTGGCCGAAGAGGCCGCGTGGGCCACGGCACCCGACCACGAGCACGCCGCCCGAGCACTGCGGGTCGCGTCCTACAAGTCCGCTCGATACAGCGTGCAGCAGCCCCTCCTGATCGGCGCGGCACTCGGCGGCGCCACCGCGGCCCAGCGCGAGGCCCTCGCTGAGTTCGGCCATTCCGTCGGTCTCGCCTTCCAGCTGCGCGATGACGTATTGGGCGTCTTCGGCGACCCCGCGGTGACGGGCAAGCCGTCCGGCGACGATCTCCGCGAGGGCAAGCGGACCGTCCTCATCGCTTACGCGCGCGAAGCGATGGACGCCGACGGCCGCGCCGGCCTCGATGCTGCGCTCGGCGACCGGGCACTCGACGCGGCGACCATCCGACGCCTGCAGCGGGTCATCGACGAGAGCGGCGCCGTCCAGCGCCTCGAACAGGAGATCGCGCAGCTCGCCGCCGCAGCCGATGCGGCGCTCGATGACGCGCCGATCGGTGGTGCCGAGATCGCAACGCTCCGAGAGATCGGACAGGCCGCGATCCAGCGGACCGCCTGAGCGTCCGGAGCCTCTGCTCCGGTCAGGCGAGCGTCTGCGCGACCCTGCGGACCTCGGTCTTCCGTCCAGCGCGCAGGGCGGCGATGGGAGCGGCGCCGATGGAGTCCTCGGTGGCGAACAGCCAGTCGATCGCCTCGTCGTCCGAGAACCCGGCGTCGTGCAGCACGGTGACAGTGCCCCGGAGCGACGACAGCGGCGCGCCGTCGAGGAAGAAGGCCTCCGGCACGCGAAGCGTTCCGTCCCGACGCGAGCCGATGAGGTGATTCTCATCCAGCAGTCGCCGGACGCGGCTGAGCGTCTCGCCCGTCAGCTCGACGACCTCGGGCAGTGTCAGCCAGGACAGGGGAACGGCGGGGTAATCGGGAGTGCTCACCCCTTCACTATGTCACTTCCGATCGGCGTCCTGGCCCGCCGTCGGGTCGGCTTTCACACGAGTCACAGCAGTCACTTCGGTTGACACCTCTCACAGCAACATGTCAGCGTTTCCGAGACCTCCGAGAAGGGACCCTCCGTGCGCCGCGACTCGAACTCTCCCCCGCACCGCCCGCGACCACGCCTGCGTGGCGCCGTCGCACCCGCCGTCGTCGGTTCCATCGCGCTCAGCCTGACCGCGCAGCCCGCGACGGCAGCGCCGATGACCGAGACCGCCCAGCGCGACGCGGTCCCCGGCGCGTCGTTTCGAGCCGCCACGGTCGGCACCGCGGGCCCGGTGCGCCCGCTCTCGTCGCGTCCCGCAGAGCACATCGTCGTGCTCGGCGACACCGTCAGCCGCATCGCGTCCGCTTACGGACTCCGCACGGTCGATCTCCTGGCCTGGAACGGTTTGGATTGGTCGTCGGTCATCCGCCCCGGCGACCGCATCCGGTTGAGCGCGGAGCCGGGCGCCTCGGCGACGCCGGCTGCGGTCCCCGTAGCCCAGACCACCTCGACGGGACTCACCCATACCGTCGCGAGCGGCGACACCCCGTGGTCGGTCGCTCAGGCTCACGGCGTCGACGTCGCCGCGCTCCTGGCAGCGAACGGGCTCGCGGACGGTGCCGTGGTCTTCCCCGGTCAGACGCTCGCGGTCCCGGGGTCGCCCTCGGCCGCCCCGACCCCGGCGCCCGCAGCCGCGGACACCTCGCAGTCCGTGCCGATCGCCGCCGCGGCGCACACCGTGTCGGCCGGCGACACGGTGGCGGCGATCGCCGCCGCTCACGGTCTCGGCCTCGACGCCGTACTCGCGGCGAACGGGCTCGACCGCTCCTCGATCATCTATCCCGGCCAGCAGCTCGTGATCCCGGGAGCCGCCGCAGCACCCGCCGTCCAGACCGCCGCTCTCCCCGACCTCGGCCTCGACGCGGAGCAGATCGCCAACGCGCGGTTGATCATCCAGGTCGGTCGGGAACGCGGTGTGCCCGACCGCGGGATCGCGATCGCCCTGGCGACCGCGATGGTCGAGTCGTGGATCCGCAACCTCGACTGGGGCGACCGCGACTCGCTCGGCCTCTTCCAGCAGCGTCCGAGCACCGGGTGGGGCACCCCCGATCAGGTGCGCGATCCCGCTCGCTCCATCGCCACGTTCTACGGCGGCGCGGCCGATCCCAACGGCACCGCGACGCGCGGACTGCTCGATATCCCGGGGTGGGAGAGCCTCGCCTTCACCGACGCCGCGCAGGCCGTGCAGATCTCCGCCTACCCCGAGCGGTACGGCGAGTGGGAGCAGCAGGCCTATCGCTGGCTCGCCGCACTCGGCTGACCCCGAGAACGCTCGGAAGCCATGTCGCCGACGCACGAGGGTGAGCCGTTGCCCGGGCTCGCAGCATCCGCTCCGTAGAATCGCTCCGTGAGCATGAGCCAGCAGACCGACCCGCTGATCGGCCGACTGGTCGACCAGCGGTATCGCGTCCGCGCTCGCATCGCCCGTGGCGGCATGGCCACGGTCTACGTCGCGACCGACCTCAGACTCGAGCGACGCGTGGCACTCAAGGTCATGCACGGGCATCTGTCGGACGACTCGGTCTTCCAGAGCCGCTTCATCCAGGAGGCCCGCTCTGCGGCGCGCCTTGCCGATCCGCACGTGGTCAACGTCTTCGACCAGGGCCAGGACGGCGAGATGGCCTACCTGGTGATGGAGTACCTCCCGGGCATCACTCTGCGTGAGCTGCTGCGCGAGCAGAAGCGTCTGACGATCCCCCAGACGATCACCATCATGGATGCGATCCTGTCCGGTCTCGCCGCCGCCCACCGCGCGGGGATCGTGCATCGCGACGTCAAACCGGAGAACGTCCTGCTGGCCGAGGACGGCCGGATCAAGATCGGCGACTTCGGCCTCGCTCGGGCCACGACGGCGAACACCGCGACCGGGCAGATGCTGCTCGGCACGATCGCCTACCTGGCACCTGAACTCGTCACCCGGGGCACGGCCGACGCCCGCAGCGACATCTACGCCCTGGGCATCATGCTCTACGAGATGCTCGCCGGCGAGCAGCCCTACAAGGGCGAGCAGCCGATGCAGATCGCCTACCAGCACGCGACCGACTCGGTCCCGCGCCCGAGCGCGAAGAACCCGGGGGTGCCCGAGCAGCTCGACGAGCTGGTGCTGTGGGCGACCGAACGCGAGCCCGACGAGCGTCCCCTCGACGCCAAGGTCATGCTCGATCGCCTGCGCGAGATCGAGCGTGAACTCGGGGTGTTCCCCCAGGTCGTGCGCACGGCGCCGTCCGGCGCGCCGGTGGTGGTCATCGACGACGACGGCGAAGGTTCCGGCGAGCTCACGAAGGTGATGCCCGGGACGTTCACGGCGCCCCCCGTCACGACGGACGTCGACAACGCGACCCGGCTGCGCCGGCACGCACGGCGCAACCGGGCGAAGGGCGCCTGGCTGGTGTCGATCGTGCTTCTGCTGGCAGCTCTCGCCGGCGGCACGGGATGGTGGTTCGGCTCGGGGCCGGGCTCGCTGGTCGCTGTTCCCGATGTGCGCGGAACGAGCTTCGCCGATGCGCAAGCCGCCATCATGGCACAGGGACTCCAGGCCCAGGAGACCGGCGAGAACAGCCTCGACGTCGCAGAGGGGCTCGCCATCCGCACCGACCCCGACCCCGGCTCCCGGCTCGATCGAGAGGCGGTCGTGACGGTCGTGATCTCGCGGGGCCCGGCGGAAGTCTCCATACCCGCGTTGTCGGGTCAGACCGAAGACGCAGCGCGCGAGATCCTCCGCCAGAACGTCATCGCCGTCTCGGACGATGCCGACGCGGAGTTCGACCCGGATGTCGCCGAGGGCACCGTCATCCGCGCTTCCGGCACGCCTGCGGGGGGTGGCGAACCGGTCGACTGCTCCGGTGGTTGCACCCTGCGCCAGGGCGATTCAGCCGGACTCCTGGTCTCTCGGGGTGCCGTGCCCGACGTCGCGGGCCAGAGCGTCAACCGTGCGACCGGAATTCTGACGGACGCCGGACTCGAGGTGTCGGGCGAGACCCGCACCGAGGCGAGCGAGCGCATCGCGAAGGGCGATGTGATCGGCATCGCCGACCGCGGTGAGGAAGGCAACTGGCGGCCGGGCGACGTCGTCACGCTCATCGTCTCGAGCGGTCCCCCGCTGTTCGAGGTGCCGAGCGTCGTCGGACAGACCCGCGATGCGGCCGCGCAGACGCTCCGCGACGCCGGCTTCGAGGTCAGCTTCTCGGCGCTGTGGAACATCTGGCCGGACGGACTGACGAAGGTCACCGCTCAGGACCCCGCCGGTGGCAGCAAGCACGTGCGCGGCACCACGATCACGCTGCAGATCACCGCGACCGGCTGACCCTCTCCGCCGCTGGGCGCCGAGAGGGCAGGAGTGCACGGTCTGTAGCCCCCTGCACCCTGCGGATTCGCGTCCTCGCGGAGGTGTGACCGGTCAGGCGAGAGCACGGCGGATCCGAGCGGCCAGGCTCCGGGCGTCGTCTTCGAGGTCGGCGGCCCCGACGAGGATGACCCGGTACCCGGCATCCTCGAGCAGCTGCACGCGCGTGAGATCGTCGAGCCACCGTCGCCGCGAGGTGCGATGCTCGTCCCCCTGGTACTCGAGGAGCAGCCGATGCTCGGGCCAGCCCAGGTCGGCATGCCGCACGCCGGCAGCCGTACGAATCGCGACCTGCACCTGCGGTTCGGGGATCCCCGCGTCGACGAGCGCGACGCGCAGCAGCGACTCGCGGGGCGAGTCGACGGGCGCGCGGGCACGGTCGAGCGCACCTCGCAGCAACCGGGCTCCGCGCGCCGGCACCACGCCTCGGTCGGCGACAAGACAGCCACACCGTCAACGAATCGGCGTTCGAGGACGAGTCCCGTCCGAGATCCGATCACGCCGGGTCGCCGCCGCGGCCGTGGCGAACGCTCGTCGGGCAATGGGTCGTGGCAGCGGGGCTCGGCGGTTCACCCGCCCACGATCCCCCGCCAGCCTCGCTGACGCCGCGCTCTCCACAGCCCGAAACGGCGAGAGCGCACATCTGCACGGTGGGGAGACCCCGTAACCGTGCAGACGTGCGCTCTCGCGGGCCTCGGCGAGCCGAAGCTCAGCGCTTCTCGAGTTCCTCGGCGACCAGGAAGGCCAGTTCGAGGCTCTGCATGTGGTTCAGACGCGGGTCGCACAGGCTCTCGTACCGCGTGGCGAGCGTCGCCTCGTCGATCATCTCGGAACCGCCGAGGCACTCCGTGACGTCGTCACCCGTGAGCTCGACGTGGATGCCGCCCGGGAAGGTGCCCACCGCGCGGTGCGCCTCGAAGAAGCCGCGCACCTCGTCGACGACGTCGTCGAAGCGACGCGTCTTGTAGCCGGTGGGCGTCGTGATGCCGTTGCCGTGCATCGGGTCGGTGACCCACAGCGGCGTCGCGCCCGAGTCCTTCACGGCCTCGAGCAGCGGCGGCAGCGCATCGCGGATCTTGCCCGCCCCCATACGAGTGATGAAGGTGAGGCGACCCGGCTCGCGCTCGGGGTCGAGCTTGTCGATCAGCGCCAGCGCGGTGTCGGTCGACGTCGTGGGGCCGAGCTTCACCCCGATGGGGTTGCGGATCTTCGAGAAGTAGTCGACGTGGGCGCCGTCGAGCTCGCGCGTGCGCTCGCCGATCCAGAGGAAGTGCGACGACGTGTTGTACGGCGTGTTCGTCCGCGAATCGATGCGCGTCATCGGGCGCTCGTAGTCCATCAGCAGGCCCTCGTGGCCCGTGTAGAACTCGACGCCGCGCAGCTCGTCGAAGTTGGCCCCGGCCGCCTCCATGAACTTGATGGCCCGGTCGATCTCTCCCGCGAGGCCCTCGTAACGGGCATTCGCCGGGTTCGACGCGAAGCCCTTGTTCCACGAGTGAACCTCGCGCAGGTCGGCGAACCCACCCTGCGTGAACGCGCGGATGAGGTTCAGCGTCGACGCGGCCGTGTGGTAGCCCTTGAGCAGCCGGGCGGGGTCGGGCTGACGCGAGGCGGCGGTGAAGTCGTAGCCGTTGACGATGTCGCCGCGGTACGCCGGCAGCGTGACGTCGCCGCGCGTCTCGGTGTCGCTCGAGCGGGGCTTGGCGAACTGCCCGGCCATGCGACCCATCTTGACGACGGGCATCGAGGCGCCATAGGTCAGCACGACCGCCATCTGCAGCACCGTCTTGATGCGGTTGCGGATCTTCTCGGCGGTCGCGCCGGCGAACGTCTCGGCGCAGTCACCGCCCTGCAGGAGGAAGGCTTCTCCGGATGCCGCGCGCGCGAGGCGCTCGCGGAGGATGTCCACCTCACCGGCGAAGACGAGGGGCGGGAGCGTCGCGATCTCGGCCGACACCGCAGCCACGGCGTCGGGGTCGTTCCACGCCGGCTGCTGCTTGATGGGAAGATCGCGCCACGAGTCGAGTGAATCCAGCGTAGGCACGGGCCAAGTCTAGTGCTCGGCCGACACCCCGCCGGCCGTGTGACGATCAGGCCTGCTGCTGCGCTGCGCGCTCCTTGACCGACGATGCGTACACGTCTTCGTACTCCTGCTCGCCCAGCCGCTGCAGCGCGACCATGATCTCGTCGGTCACCGAGCGCAGCACGTACCGGTCGCTCTCCATCCCCTGGAAACGAGAGAAGTCCAGCGGCTCGCCGATGACCATTCCCACCCGTCCGACCCGGGGGATGCTGCGCCCGATGGGCATGACCGCGTCGGTGTCGACCATGACGACGGGGATCACGGGCACGCGGGCCTCGAGCGCCATGCGCGCCAATCCGGTACGTCCGCGGTAGAGCTTGCCATCGGGGCTCCGCGTGCCCTCGGGGTAGATCCCGAGCAGATCGCCCCGGCCCAGCACCTGGAGTCCCGTGTTGAGCGAGGCTTCGGACGCCTTGCCCCCCGTCCGGTCGATGGCGATCTGACCCGTCGCCTTCATGAACACCCGAGTGGCCCAGCCCTTGAGGCCCGTTCCGGTGAAGTAGTCGCTCTTGGCGAGGAACGACATGGGCCGGTCGATCATGAGCGGCAGGAAGATCGAGTCGCTCACCGAGAGGTGGTTACTGGCGAAGATCGCCGCACCGGATGCCGGGACGTTACGGCGCCCCACGATCCAGGGCCGGAAGATCGCCTTCACGACGGGTCCGATGAAGATGTACTTCATCAGCCAGTAGAACACCGGTCACCGTCCCCCGGCCAGATCGGCGACGCCGATCAGGCCCGCGTCGTTGCCGAGCGTCGCGATCGCGAAGTCGGCGGGAGCCGCGTTCTCGCCGCCCGGGAGCGCGTCACGGTAGGCCGCCCGGACCGGCGCGAGGAGCGTCTCGCCGAGCTGAGCGACGCCGCCGCCGATGACGAAGATCTCGGGGTCGAGCGTCGCCTGGAACCCGCCCGCGGTCTCGCCCAGCGCCGTCGCGACCCGGTGGAGCGCCTCGAGCGCTCCGGGATCGTCGGCGAGGATCAGGCGCGAGATCGCGTCGCCCGGGATCGAACCGTGCTCGTCGCGCACCTGCGCGAGCCCGGCACCGAGCTCGGGGTCGTCGGCGATGGCCACCGCCTCGCGCTGCAGCGCGCGTCCCGAGGCGTACTGCTCGAGGCATCCCTTCAGGCCGCACCCGCACGGCCGCCCGCCGCGCTCGAACCGCACGTGGCCGAGCTCGCCCGCCGCTCCTCGACCGCCGATGAGGAGCTGCCCGTCGATGATGACCGCTCCCCCGACGCCGGTGCCGAGGGTCAGCATCACCATGTTGGAGCTGCCGCGGCCGGCGCCGAAGCGGTACTCGGCCCACCCCGCGGCGTTGGCATCGTTCTCGAGCACGACGGCGACGCCGACGCGCGCCTCGAGCTCGGCTCGCAGCGGGTGCTCCACCCAGTCGATGTTCGGGGCGTGGCGCATGATCGACCGGGTGCGATCGAGGAATCCCGCAGCAGCGACGCCGACAGCGGTGACGTCGTGCGATGCGCGGAAGTGCCGCACCATGTCGGCGACGGCGTCGGCGAGCGCGTCGGTGTCGGCGGGGGTGTCGACGCGGATGCGGTCGACGATCGTCCCGTCGGCGGAGACGACACCTCCGGCGATCTTGGTTCCGCCGATGTCGATGCCGATGTTGAGCACGCGTGGTCCTTTCCGTCGGCCGTCCGGCGGCGACCCGCAAAGTCTAATGGGGCACCGCGTTCGCGCGCGGGCTCGGCGGCCGGGCGGCCGATAGAGTGTCTGTACCCTGCCAGACGCTTCCGGTACCGAAGGAGTTGCCGCCCATGAGCGCCGTCCAGTTCGAAGTCCCCGCTGTGGTTCCAGCCGACCCTGACGCGAACATCACCGATCTCCTCGTCGACCGGGTCGCCGCGACCCCGTCGCGAGCGCTCTTCGCCGTGCCGCACGACGGTGGTTGGCGAGACATCTCCGCGGCCGAGTTCCAACGCGAGGTCATCGCGCTGGCGAAGGGTCTCGTCGCCGCCGGTGTCGAGCCCGGCGACAAGGTGGCGTTCATCGCCCGCACCACGTACGACTGGACGCTCGTCGATTTCGCGATCTTCTTCGCCGGCGCGGTCATGGTCCCCGTCTACGAGACGAGCTCGGCGTCCCAGATCGCCTGGATCCTCAGCGACTCGGGCGCGACGTTCGCGATCGCGGAGTCGGCCGACCACGCGGGTCGCATCGACGAGATCCGGTCGACCGTGCCCCTCGTCCGCGAGGTGTGGGTCATGGCTTCGGGACATCTCGACAAGCTGCGCTCGAGCGGGGGCGACGTGTCCGACGAGGAGATCGAGCGGCGACGGAACCTCGCCGTCGGCTCGGACATCGCGACCCTCATCTACACCTCGGGATCGACCGGGCGCCCGAAGGGCTGTGTGCTGACCCACAGCAATTTCGTCGAGCTCGCCCGCAACTCCGGCGAGGCACTCAAGGAGGTCGTCAACCACCCCGGCGGCGCATCGACGCTGCTGTTCATCACCACGGCGCACGTCTTCGCCCGCTTCATCTCGATCCTCAACGTCCATGCCGGGGTCAAGACCGGGCATCAGCCCGACACCAAGCAGCTGCTGCCCGCTCTCGGCACCTTCCAGCCGACCTTCCTGCTCGCGGTCCCGCGCGTGTTCGAGAAGGTCTACAACTCGGCGGAGCAGAAGGCCGAAGCCGGCGGCAAGGGCAAGATCTTCCGCGCCGCCGCGCAGGTCGCGATCGATCACTCGCGGCTGAAGCAGGAGGGCAAGAGCATCCCGCTGCTGACCAAGCTCAAGTTCCGTGTCTTCGACAAGCTGGTCTACGGCAAGCTTCGCGCCGCCATGGGCGGCCGCGTCACCTACGCCGTCTCGGGATCCGCTCCCCTGGGCCCGCGCCTCGGCCACTTCTTCCACAGCCTCGGCGTCACGATCCTCGAGGGCTACGGACTCACCGAGACGACGGCTCCCGCGACGGTCAACCTCGCGACGAAGTCCAAGATCGGCACGGTCGGGCCGGTCCTGCCCGGCGTCGGGGTCCGCCTCGGTGAGGACGGCGAAGTCGAGGTGCGCGGCATCAACGTGTTCGCGGAGTACTGGCGCAACCCCGAGGCCACCGAGGCGGCGTTCAACGACGGCTGGTTCAAGACCGGCGACATCGGATCGTTCGACGACGAGGGCTTCCTGACGATCACCGGACGCAAGAAGGAGATCATCGTCACCGCCGGCGGCAAGAACGTCGCCCCCGCCGTGCTCGAGGATCCCATCCGCGCCAACCCGATCGTGGGCCAGGTCGTCGTCGTGGGCGATCAGAAGCCCTTCATCTCCGCGCTCGTCACGCTCGACCCGGAGATGCTGCCGACCTGGCTGACGAACAACGGCCTCTCCGGAGACATGTCCCTCGCCGACGCGGCGAAGAACGCCGAGGTCCGCGCCGAGGTCCAGCGCGCGATCGACGAGGCGAACCGCAACGTCTCGCGCGCAGAGTCGATCCGCAAGTTCACGATCCTCGACACGGAGTGGACCGAGGCGAGCGGCCACCTGACGCCCAAGATGAGCATCAAGCGCAACGTCATCCTCACCGACTTCTCGGACGCCATCTCCGACATCTACGACGAGCCGGTGAAGACGAGCAACGTCCCGCTCGGATGATCGGATGACGCAGAAGCGGGGCCCGGCTGGTGATCACCCGCCAGGCCCCGCTTCTGCGTGACGGATCAGAACCAGGACGACTCGCGCACCTCGCGCATGGCGATCCGACGCTCGGCGGGCGAGAGCCGGTCGAGGTACAGGATGCCATCGAGATGATCGCACTCGTGCTGCAGGGCCTGCGCCATCAGCCCTTCGCCCTCGAGGACGATCTCTTCGCCATCGAGATCGATCCCCACGGCGCGCGCGTACGGGTGCCGGAGCGTGTCATGCCACAGGTTGGGTACCGAGAGGCATCCCTCGCCGATCAGAGACGGTTCACCGGAGACCTCGACGAGACGCGGATTGAGGATGTAGCCGATGACGCCGTCCACGTTGTAGCTGAACGCGCGCAGGCCCACGCCGATCTGCGGAGCGGCCACGCCCGCACGACCGGGCAGCTCGACAGTGTCGAGGAGGTCCTGGACGAGCGAGCGCACACCGTCGTCGATCGTCTCGATCGGAGCCGCCGCCGACTTCAGGACCGGGTCGCCGAAGAAGCGGATCGCGCGAACCGTCATGTCAGGCCGCCCCTCCGAGACGCAGACCTTCGACCACGCTCGCCGCGAGTTTGCGCGCCGCTTCGCGGGTCGCCGGCTCGAGGTCGCGGAACGAGACCGCGCTCCCCGCCGCCAGGTGCGGGTCGTACGGAACGCGCAGGACGGAGCGCACGCGCGTGGCGAAGTGCGTCTCCAACTCTTCCGCGCGAACCATCGGCGTTCCCGGACGGGATGTGTTGAGCACCACGACGGCGTTCTTCACGGCGTCAGCGAAACCGTTGGATTCGAGCCACGTCAACGTCTCGGAGGCCAGCCGGGCCTCGTCGACCGAGAGACCGGCGACGACGACGATCTGGTCGGACAGTCCGAGAGTCGCGCCCATCACCGAATGCACGATCCCGGTGCCCGTATCGGTGAGGACGATGGAGTAATAGTGCGCCGCGATCGCGGCCACATCCTCGTAATCGTGATCGCTGAATGCTTCGGATACGTGCGGATCGGTGTCGGAGGCCAGCACGTCGAGCCGGGTTTCGTCGCGCGCGACGATGGCGGAGAGGTCGTTGAAGCCGACTACCTCACCGCGTGCACGCGCCAGATCGCGCACGGTCTTCCCGCTCGTGCGGCCGATGCGATCGGCCAGCGTGCCACGATCGGGATTGGCGTCGATGGCGATCACGCGGTCATCGCGGGCATCTGCGAGAGCCATGCCGAGGAGGGTCGTCACCGTCGTCTTGCCGACGCCGCCCTTGCGCGAGAGCACGGGGACGAACTTCGCGCCACCGGCCAGCGGCGCGGCGATACGACGGTCGAGCTCCTTCCGTGCCCGCGCGCGCTTTCCGTCGCCGAGGTTGATGCGATGGCCGGAGACGCTGTACAGCAGCCGCTGCCAACGGCCTTCCGGCTCGGCTCGCACGACCTGCGAGGGGTCGAGCAGACGTTCGGCCGTGAGAAGGTCGGCGGACTCGCGCCCGGGCTCGAGGTCGCCGATACGTCGCGATTGGAGGACGGGCTCGGTCGTACGCGCCACGGACACGCGCTCGCTGGCGTGACGCACCTGCTCGGCGGCCTGGTGCGCTTGCCGGCGCGTCGTCGGCACGGTCCCGGTGATCGGGGTGGAGGTCGGCACGACCGTCGCGACGACGGCACCGCCCTCGAGCGTTTCTCCGACGTCGGGCTTCGGGGCGTCGTGCTCGACGGCGGCGTCCGTCGCGTCGCCGGACTCGTCACGCACGTCCAGAGCCTCGCCGGCTGCACCCGCGGTCATCGGTTCCGAGTCGTCCTGACCGTCGGTCTCCGCGTCCTCGTCGTCGATCGTGGCGGTGACGACCTCGTCGGCCGGCTCGGCTGCGTCGTCATCGGTCGCGACGTCCTCGTCGGTCGCGACGTCCTCATCGGTCGCGACGTCGATGTCGTCGTCGTCGACGACGAGGTCGGCTGCTTCGGCCTCCGTCACCTCGTCGCCCATCTCGCCGTCGCTCGACCGATCCGGCGCCGCGAGGTCGTCGTCGTGGTCTGGAGTCGCGTGCTCGCCGACGCCCGCCTCGTCGTCGGAAGCACGCGATGTGTCATCCTCCGACGCGTCGACATCGCCGTACGGCTCGCCCGGTCCCGCCCCGAGGGGGATGTCGCCGGTCGTCAGCTGCTCGTCGCCGACCTCGCCGTCGATGACGTCGTCGTCATCGAGGTCGTCTTCCGCGACGGGAAGCGCGACGTCGACCTGCGCGGTGCCGCCGATGATCCCGATCGCCGTCGTGTGAATGCTCTCGCTGTCGGCGAGGACCGCGGGATCGGTCTCTTCGGGCTGATTCTCGTTGCGCTCAGGCATGTTTTGCTGCGTCCACTCCCAGGTCTCGAGCTCGCGCCCGACCCCTTAGGCTACCCGCCGGGCCGGACGACGACCAAAAGGTCACCGGCTTCGACCGCTGCGGTCGGATCGACGACGAGCCGCTCGACGACGCCCGCCACGGGCGCCGTGATGCCCGCTTCCATCTTC
This sequence comes from Microbacterium sp. H37-C3, assembly GCF_027157935.1. Classification (NCBI taxonomy): domain Bacteria; kingdom Bacillati; phylum Actinomycetota; class Actinomycetes; order Micrococcales; family Microbacteriaceae; genus Microbacterium; species Microbacterium sp. H37-C3. The sequence goes on from NZ_JAPVLR010000001.1 coordinate 849,354, forward strand.
ATCGCCTCGATCGACGCGACGGGCGCCCCGGCCTCGACGGCATCGCCGACGGCCACCTTGAGCGTGACGACGCCCGAGAACGGAGCCGCGACCTGACCGGGAATCGCGGTATCGGCCTTCTCTGCTTGGCGGGCCTCGACGCTGATCCCGCGGTCGCGGACGAAGACCGGCCGCAGCTGCCCGTTCAGCGTCGCCATGACCGTGCGCATGCCCTTGTCATCGGCCTCGCCGATGGCCTCGAGCCCGACGTAGAGCTGGACGCCCTTCTCGATCTCGACGACGTGCTCGGCGCCGGGAACGAGCCCGTACAGATAGTCCGCGGTGTCGAGCACGCTGAGGTCAGCGTACGTCTCGCGTACCCGGTCGAACTCCTGGGTCGGCGCGGGGAAGAGCAGCGCGTTCAGCGTGCGCCGTCGCGTTGCGGAATCCGCGTCGAGGTCCGCCGCCTGCGCTGCCGACAGGTCGGTGGCAGCGGGGCGCACGGTGCGCCCGGCGAGCACCTTCGACCGGAACGGTTCGGGCCATCCGCCCGGCAGGTCGCCGAGCTCGCCCGCCATGAAGCCGACGACCGATTCCGGGATGTCGTACGCACCCGGGTCGGCGGCGAAGGCTTCGGGATCGGCTTTGACGGCCGCCAGATGCAGGGCGAGGTCGCCCACGACCTTCGACGACGGCGTGACCTTCGGAACCCGGCCGAGGATCCGGTTCGCCGCGGCGTACATGTCCTCGATGAGCTCGAAATCGTCGGCGAGCCCGAGGGCGATGGCCTGCTGCCGCAGGTTGGAGAGCTGGCCGCCGGGGATCTCGTGGCGGTAGACCCGGCCGGTGGGGCCGGGCAGACCGGACTCGAACGGCCGGTACATGTGCCGCACAGCCTCCCAGTAGGGCTCGAGGTCCGACACCGCATCGAGGTCGAGCCCCGTGTCGCGGTCGGTGTGCGCGAGGGCGGCCACGAGGGCGGAGAGCGACGGCTGGCTGGTCGTGCCCGCCATGGGCGCGGACGCCGCGTCGACCGCATCCGCCCCCGCAGCGCTCGCGGCCAGCAGGGTCGCGAGCTGCCCGCCGGCAGTGTCGTGCGTGTGGACGTGGACGGGGACATCGAACCGTTCGCGCAGCGCCGAGACCAGGCGTGACGCTGCGGCCGGCCGCAGCAACCCGGCCATGTCCTTGATGGCGAGGACGTGCGCTCCCGCTTCGACGATCTCCTCGGCGAGACGGAGGTAGTAGTCGAGGGTGTAGAGGTCCTCGCTCGGGTCGAGCAGATCTCCCGTGTAGCAGAGCGCGACCTCGGCGATCGTCGTTCCGGTCTCGAGGACGGCGTCGATGGCGGGCCGCATCTGCGTGACGTCGTTCAGTGCGTCGAAGATCCGGAAGATGTCGACACCCGCATCCGCCGCTTCCCGGACGAAGGCTTGCGTGACGGCTGTCGGATAGGGGGTGTATCCGACGGTGTTGCGGCCGCGCAGCAGCATCTGCAGCGCCACGTTGGGAAGCGCGTCACGGAGCTTGTCGAGCCGTTCCCAGGGGTCTTCGCCGAGGAAGCGGAGCGCCACGTCGTAGGTCGCTCCGCCCCACGCCTCGACGGAGAGAAGCTGAGGAGTGAGCCGCGCAACAGCGGGGGCGACCGCAACGAGGTCCTTGGTCCGCACGCGGGTCGCGAGAAGCGACTGGTGCGCGTCGCGGAAGGTCGTCTCCGTCACGGCGAGCGAGGTCTGGCGGCGCAGGGCTTCGGCGAACCCCACTGGCCCGAGTTCGAGGAGGCGCTGACGCGAGCCCGCCGGTGGCGACGCAGCGAGGTCGATCCGCGGAAGCTTGCTCCGGGGGTCGACGCTCGTCGGAGCAGAACCGTGCGGGCGGTTGACGGTGGTGTCGGCGAGCCAACCCAGGATCTTCGATCCGCGGTCCTTGGACGCGCGTCCCTCGAGCAGCTCGGGGCGCTCGTCGATGAACGAGGTGCTGAGGTCACCGCGAGCGAAAGACGGGTCGTCGAGAACCTGCTGCAGGAACGGGATGTTGGTCGAGACGCCACGGATGCGGAACTCGGCGAGGGCGCGGCGCGAGCGCACGACCGCGGCGCCGAAGTCGCGGCCCCGGCAGGTGAGCTTGGCGAGCATCGAGTCGAAGTGCGGGCTCACCTGAGATCCGGCGGCGGTCGTGCCGCCGTCGAGACGGATGCCGGCCCCGCCGGGCGACCGGTAGGTGGTGATCTTCCCCGTATCGGGGCGGAACCCCTGAGCCGGGTCCTCGGTCGTGATGCGGCACTGCAGAGCCGCGCCGCGCAGCTGGATGCGGTCCTGGGTGAGGTCGAGCTCCGCGAGGCTCTCCCCCGCCGCGATCCGCATCTGGGACTGGACCAGGTCGACGTCGGTGACCTCCTCGGTCACCGTGTGCTCGACCTGGATGCGGGGGTTCATCTCGATGAAGACGATCTCGCCTGCCCGGGGGCCGGCGGTCTCGAGCAGGAACTCGACGGTGCCGGCGTTCACGTAGCCGATGGAGGTCGCGAAGGCGATCGCGTGCCGGTGCAGGTCGGCCCGCGTCTCGTCGTCGAGATTGGGAGCCGGCGCGATCTCGATGACCTTCTGATGGCGCCGCTGCACCGAGCAGTCCCGCTCGAAGAGGTGAACCGTCTCCCCCGTGGCGTCGGCGAGCACCTGGACCTCGACATGGCGGGGTCGCTGCACGGCCTGTTCCAGGAAGACGCGCGCGTCGCCGAAGGCACTCCGGGCCTCGCGCATGGCCTCGGAGAGGGCCGGCGCGAGCTCGTCGGGGCTGGCGACGCGCCGCATCCCGCGTCCCCCACCGCCGGCGACGGCTTTGACGAAGACGGGGAAGCCGATGTCGCCTGCCTGGGCCACGAGAGCGTCGATGTCGTCAGAGGCGTCGGTCGATCGCAACACCGGCACGCCTGCGGCGACCGCGTGACTCTTGGCCGTGACCTTGTTCCCCGCCATCTCGAGCACGCGTGCGGAGGGACCGATGAACGCGATGCCCGCCTCGGCGGCGCGCGCGGCGAGTTCCGGATTCTCCGACAGGAAGCCGTAGCCCGGATAGATGGCGTCTGCCCCGCTCTCACGCGCGACGCGGATGATCTCGTCGACGTCGAGGTATGCACGCACCGGGTGCCCCTTGACGCCGATCTCGTAGGCCTCGTCGGCCTTCAGCCGGTGGAGCGAGTATCTGTCCTCATAGGGATAGACCGCCACGGTGCGGGCCCCCAGCTCGAACGCCGCACGGAAAGCGCGGATGGCGATCTCACCACGATTCGCGACAAGGATCTTCCGGAACATGCTCACCTCGCTGGAGTGAGTCGCGCGGCAACGGCGCCGCGCGGGGGCTCGAATACCCTCACAGCCTAGGGGAAGGTAACGTAGAGCCTCGTGCACGTACTTTCCGTCAGCTCGCTCAAGGGCGGGGTCGGCAAGACGACGGTCACCCTGGGGCTCGCATCCGCCGCGTTCGCCCGCGGTGTCCGGACGTTGGTTGTCGACCTCGATCCGCAGTCCGACGTGTCGACGGGGATGGACATCCAGGTCGCTGGCCGTCTCAACGTCGCCGATGTCCTCGCCAATCCGAAGGAGAAGGTGGTCCGTCAGGCCATCACCTCGAGCGGCTGGGCGAAGGTGCATCCCGGCACCATCGACGTTCTGATCGGCAGCCCGTCCGCCATCAACTTCGACGGACCGCACCCGAGCGTGCGCGACGTCTGGAAGCTCGAAGAGGCTCTCGCGACCATCGAAGCCGACTACGACCTCGTGCTCATCGACTGCGCTCCCTCACTCAATGCCCTGACCCGCACGGCGTGGGCGGCCAGCGACCGCGTGATCGTCGTGACCGAGCCCGGCCTGTTCTCCGTCGCTGCCGCCGATCGCGCCCTCCGCGCCATCGAGGAGATCCGACGCGGCCTTTCGCCTCGCTTGCAGCCCCTCGGGATCGTGGTCAACCGCGTGCGCCCGCAGTCGATCGAACACCAGTTCCGCATCAAGGAACTCCGCGACATGTTCGGTCCGCTGGTGCTCTCGCCCCAGCTTCCCGAGCGCACGTCGCTCCAGCAGGCGCAGGGCGCCGCGAAGCCGCTCCACATCTGGCCCGGAGACTCCGCGCAGGAGCTCGCGTCCGACTTCGACGCGCTGCTCGACCGCGTGCTGCGCACCGGCCGCATCCCGGTCGCGGGCGAGACTCCCACGGCCGCCCCGAGCTGATTAGCTCGTCCCCACACGAACGAAACCCCGGCCGCACCGCAGGTGCGCCGGGGTTCTGTGTATCGGGAGCGACTCAGGCGCTGCGCGCCGAGCGTCGCGCGGCGAGCTCGTCGACGGGGTCCGGCGCCTGGGGGTCGAACTCCACGAGCGTCGACTCGACCTCGCGGAGGACCTTCCCGACCGCGATGCCGAACACGCCCTGACCGCGGCTGACGAGGTCGATGACCTCGTCGTTCGACGTGCAGAGGTAGACCGAAGCGCCGTCGCTCATCAGGGTGGTCCCGGCGAGATCACGAATGCCGGCGGCGCGGAGCTGATCCACGGCGACGCGGATCTGCTGCAGCGAGATGCCGGTGTCGAGCAGTCGCTTCACGAGCTTGAGGACGAGGATGTCGCGGAAGCCGTAGAGCCGCTGCGACCCGGAGCCACTGGCACCGCGAACGGTCGGGACGACGAGTTCGGTGCGAGCCCAGTAGTCGAGCTGACGGTAGGTGATCCCGGCGGCGCGAGCGGCCTGCGCTCCCCGGTACCCGGCTTCGTCATCCATCTCGGGGAGACCGTCGGTGAAGAGCAGGTCGGTCGTGAACCGCATCTCGCCGAGCGAATCATGCGCGGTCATCTGGTCCTCCTGCCGGACGGTCGGGGTTACTTCCACGCTAGATGAGGGATGCCGCCGCGGCAACGACATCCGTTCCGAGCCCGCGGCGTGTCGCGCGCGGCTCATCTGACGAGTCGGTCGATAGCCGCCTGGACGAACGCCGAACGGACGTCGTCGAGCCGGCGCACCAGTTCGGGAGCGAGCTCGTGTGCGCGTCCACGAGACGAGGAGTCGGTTCGGCGGAGTAACGGCGCGAGCGCCGTCTCGACGAGCGCGACGTCACGCTCGGCCGCCTGGCGCACCGTGCGGAGATGGCGAGGACCGATGCCGTGACGATCGAGGGCGACGAGGGTACGCAGCAGCACCAGCGCGCGTTCGTCGTAGGTGTCGGCGGCGGGCAGCAGGCCCGCTGACACCGCGTCGCCGAGCAGCGCCGCGGTGGCCTCGGCCTGATCGATCAGCTCGTCGCGCCGATAGCGCCGATGCTGGACGATCGACGCCGGCAGCGCAGGCGGAAGCCCCTCGGCGCCCGGTGTGTCGAGGTACTCACGGATGCGTGCCAGGGGCATGTAGTGGTCGCGCTGGAGCGTCAACGCCGTGCGCAGGCGCTCCACGTCCGCGGGCGAGAACTTCCGGTATCCCGACCCGGTGCGCGTCGGTGTGACGATCCCCTGGTCCTCGAGGTAACGGAGCTTGCTCGAGCTCAGAGCCGGAAACTCCGGGCTGAGCCGGGCGAGCACCTGACCGATGCTCAGATGACCCGCCGTCGTGGACCGACTGCGGGCGGCGGGGGCCGCGCTCACGCGCCGGTCGCCGGTCCGCGATCGAGCGGTGAGACGAAGAAGTTCAGGCGGAACTTGCCGACGCGCAGTTCGGCGCCGTCCGAGAGCACAGCTCGGTCGACGCGCTCACCGTTCACGTACGTGCCGTTCAGCGAGCGCTGGTCGACGATCTCGAATGCCGAGCCGGTGCGAGTGATCTCCGCGTGCCGGCGCGAGACCGTGACGTCGTCGAAGAAGATGTCGGCCTCGGGGTGGCGACCGACGGTCGTCACGTCGGTGTCGAGCAGATACCGGGCTCCCGCCGTCGGGCCCGAACGCACCAGAAGCAGGGCTGCCCGCTCCGGCAGAGCCTGGATGGCATCGCGCTCGACAGCGGTGAGGTCAGCCCCGAACGGCACGAATGACAGGTCCAGGTCGTGCCCGAACGTCTGCGTCGTGTCCGAGGACCCGCTGTGCGGCGCGCGGTCGGGGCCGCGTCGGATGTCGTCGACGTCTCGATCCTTTTCGTCCACAGTGTCCTCCTCTTCCGGGCCAGCCTAACGGATCGACGACGAGTCGCGAACGCGATTCCCGAGGGCTCTCACGACCTTCATATGCCTCGCGGATTAGGCTCGGGGCGATGTCTCAACGCACCCCCGCTCTTCGCACGCGCCTCCTCGCCGCCCTCGGCCTCGCACTCGGTCTCGCCGTCGCCGCACCAGCGTCCCCGGCCCTCGCACACGACGAGCTGCTCGCTTCGGATCCGGCCGCCGATTCGACGGTGACCGCACTGCCCGACGAGCTGACCCTCACCTTCAGTGGCGTCCTGATCAACGAGGACGGGGTCAACGCGATCTCGGTGACCGACGCAGCCGGAACCGAGCTCGCCGAGGGCGCGCCGGCGCTCGATGGGACCACCGCTACCCAGGCGCTCAGCGGCGACAGCCAGGGCCCGATCACCGTGCGGTGGCGTGTGGTCTCGAGCGACGGCCACCCGGTCTCAGGCGAGTTCTCGTTCACCGCCGGCGACCCCGCGGCCGCGCCGACATCCTCCGTCGACGGAGAAGCCGAGACCACCACGGAGGAAGGTCTTCCCGCCGTGTTCTGGATCGTCGTGTCGATCGTCGTCGTCGCCGGCGTGATCGCGCTCGTCATCGCCCTCGTCGCGGCGTCTCGGCGACGCACCGAGGACTAGGCTGGGAGCATGCCTCACTACAACGTCGTCATCCTCGGCGCGGGCCCCGGCGGGTATGTCGCAGCTGTCCGCGCTGCGCAGCTCGGACAGTCCGTCGCGATCATCGAAGAGAAGTACTGGGGAGGCGTCTGCCTCAACGTCGGCTGCATCCCTTCCAAGGCGCTGCTGAAGAACGCCGACCTCGCCCACACCTTCAAGCACAAGGCCGATCTCTTCGGCATCAGCGGAGATGTGAACTTCGACTTCGGTACCGCGTTCGACCGCAGCCGCAAGGTGGCCGAGACGCACGTCAAGGGCATCCACTTCCTGATGAAGAAGAACAAGGTCACCGAGTACGAGGGTCGCGGTTCGTTCCTCGACGCCAAGTCGATCCAGGTGACCAAGACCGATGGCTCGCAGGAGACCGTCACGTTCGACAACGTCATCATCGCCACCGGCTCGACGGTGCGCCTGCTCCCCGGCGTTCAGCTCAGCGACAACGTCGTGACCTACGAGGAGCAGATCCTCACTCGCGACCTGCCGAACTCGATCGTCATCGTCGGTGCCGGCGCGATCGGCATGGAGTTCGCCTTCGTGATGTCGAACTACGGCGTCAAGGTCACGATCATCGAGTTCCTCGACCGCGCCCTCCCCAACGAGGACGTCGAGGTCTCGAAGGAGATCCAGAAGCAGTACAAGAAGTACGGCATCGACATCCTCACCTCGACCAAGGTCGAGCAGATCGTCGACTCCGGCGATAAGGTCACCGTCTCGTACTCGGCCAACGCCGACGGCGCGAAGGGGCAGATCGAGGCCGACAAGGTCCTCATGTCGATCGGCTTCGCGCCCCGCGTCGAGGGCTTCGGTCTGGAGAACACCGGTGTGAAGCTCACCGAGCGCGGCGCGATCGACATCGACGACCACATGCGGACCAATGTCGAGGGCATCTACGCGATCGGTGACGTCACTGCCAAGCTGCAGCTCGCACACGTCGCCGAGGCGCAGGGCGTCGTCGCGGCCGAGACGATCGGCGGAGCCGAGACGCAGACTCTCGGCGATTACCGCAACATGCCGCGTGCGACGTTCTGCTCGCCGCAGGTCGCATCGTTCGGTCTGACCGAGCAGCAGGCGCGCGACGCCGGTCACGACGTCAAGGTCGCCAAGTTCCCCTTCTCGGCGAACGGCAAGGCGAACGGCCTGGGCGAGCCCGTCGGCTTCGTCAAGCTGATCGCCGACGCTGAGCACCTGGAGCTCCTGGGCGGACACCTGATCGGCCCCGACGTGTCGGAGCTGCTGCCCGAGTTGACCCTTGCTCAGAAGTGGGACCTGACCGCGCTCGAGGCCGCGCGCAACGTCCACACGCACCCGACGCTGTCGGAGGGCCTGCAGGAGGCCTTCCACGGTCTCGCGGGCCACATGATCAACCTCTGACGCTCGCGTCTTCAAGACGAACGCACCGCGCGGCTACGGCCGGCGGTGCGTTCGTCTTTTCGTCTGAGCGAGCTGCGGATACTCAGCGCCCGAGGGCGCGTCCGAGCTTGGATTCGGATGCCGCCGGCGCTCCCCCGACGGATGCCACGAGCTCATCAGCCGCCGCGAAGAGCTCGGCGACACCCTCCGCAGTGCTCGGGGCCGCAGGGCCCAGCTCGAGCTCCCACTCCCGCCACGAACTCGTGCGCCCCGAGCGCTCGTCGGTCGCCGTGACCCGATCGTCGACGAACTCCGCGACCATGCCGCCCGCGGCATCGAGCAGAGCGAAGGCGGTGCGCGAGTTCCGGATGCGGGCGATGACCTCGAACGGCGGCTGCGCCACCTCGGCGAGCTCCGCGATGATCGCCTCGGGCACCTCGACCGGGGCCGACTCATCCGCGTCGTCGAGGGGCCAGTGCGTCTCGAGCTTGCCTTCCGGCGTCGAACGCTTGACGTGCCAGCCCGCGTCGGGACCGCCTGTACGTCGCCGCAGCGCGGTCAGCGCCTCGGCGAGTCGCCCGTCGGCGGTGTCGAGGTAACGCGCGTCGAGTTCGCGGGGCTCGGGCTCACCGACGGACGCGACTCCGGGGAGAGTCGACCAGTCGGGCACCGCCGTGCCGGCCTCGACGTCGTACTTGCGCTCGATCTCGAGCGAGCTGCGCGGCTCAGTCGTCACTGGTGACGCGGTCGTCGCGCTCGTCGGTCGAGGGGTCGATGTCGCCCTCCGCCTCGACGAAGTGGAACTCGGACGACGTCGGCCCGTCACCCTCGCCGGTGTGCTCCGGCTCGCCGGCGCGCTCGTAGACCACCTGGGTCTCGCTGTAGGGAAGGATGAGCCGGTCTGACGCGTCGTCGTCCAGCGGAAGGGTCTGCCCATCGAGGGGACCACCGTGCAGTCGTGCAATAGCCATGTTCTGACCTCCTGGGTCCGACGATACCCGCGCCGCCCGGACCGGCCGATACGCTTGCGCCATGCGTGCTCGGCGACTACGAAAGCTCCCCTCGGCGTGAAGCCGTTCGTGCTGCTCGCCACCCGCGCTGAGGACGTACCCGCAGAGGAGGAGTACGAGCTCTTCCTCCGCCATACGGGCCTCGAGCCTGCTTCCCTCCGGCGCGTGCGGCTCGAGGCCGGGCCGATGCCCGACATCGACCTCGACGACGTGTCGGGCATCTTCGTGGGCGGCGGCCCGTTCAACGCATCCGATCCGTGGGAGCAGAAGTCTGCCGTGCAGCGCCGGGTCGAGGCCGAGTTCTCGGCTCTTCTGGCGCGGGTCGTCACGCAAGACGCCCCGTTCCTCGGGGCCTGCTACGGCATCGGTACGGTGGGCGCCTTCCTCGGCGCCACGATCGACCGCCGATTCGGCGAGCCCATCAGCGTCGTCGACGTCGAGTTGATGGATGCCGGCAGGCGCGACCCGATCCTGGCCGGGATGCCGCAGACGTTCTCGGCCTTCGTCGGGCACAAGGAAGCGATCTCAGAGCTCCCGCCGCGCGCCGTGCTGCTGGCGTCATCAGCCGGATGCCCGGTACAGATGTTCCGGGTCGGCGAGAACGTCTACGCGACGCAGTTCCACCCCGAGCTCGACCTCGAGGGCATCACCACCCGTATCCACGCCTACGCCGGCTACGGCTACTTCGCACCCGACGAGCTCGACCTCACCCTGAGCGCCGTGCGGCGCAGCCCGGTCACCCACACGGGGTCGATCCTGCGTGCGTTCGTCGAGCGCTACGCGCGGTAGGTCAGGCGTTCGCTTTCGCGCGCTCCTCGGCCTCGAGCTCGCGGGCCTTCTCGAGCTCCCGGGCGGCGGCGGAGACGGCATCCTCGGCACGCTGCACGCGCCGCTGCAGGAATGTCGCGGCGCCGAACCTAGCCCGAACGCGGTCTTCCTCTTCGCGCACGCCCGTGATGATGTACGCCGTGGCGATGAGGATGACCTGCGATGACAGGTTGAGCCACAGCAGCAGCGCGATGAGCGAGGCGAACGACGCCAGCAACGGGTTCGAGGTCGCGCCACCGACGAACAGCCCGGACAGCTGCTGCAGCACCGTCAGCCCTGCGGCACCGAGGAGTGCGCCGCTCCAGAGCGCACGCTTTCGCACCTGCACCCCGGACAGAACCCGGAAGAGCACGGCCACAGCGACGGCGTCGAGGGCGAACACCACCACCAGCGACACGGCCCAGCCGCCGAACTGCACGAGCGGGTTGTCGTCGGAGAAACCGAGGAGGTCGGCGAGCAGTCCCACCCCGGCCGTCCCGAGGAAGGTCACTCCCGCAGCGGCCACGAGGGCCCCGCCGATACCGATCGCGAGTGCGAGGTTGCGCAGCAGCACCCAGACGAACAGCACGTCGTCGGTGAGCTGGTCCGCGATCGCGCGCATCGCGGTACGGAGCGATCCGATCGCACCGATCGCCGCGCCGAGCAGACCGACGGTGGCGATGACTCCCGCGATCGTGAGTCCCGCGGGGGCGGTGATGTCGTCGAGCTTGATGAGGCCGTTCGTTCCGACGAGTCCCGGGATGACACGGTTCACCGCGTCGATGAGCGCCTGCCACGCAACCGGATCGCCGGCGAGCCAGAGCGCCGCGACGGAGAACCCCAACAGCACGCCGGCGAACACGCTGAACAGGGTGCGATACGTGACGCTGTCGGCGAGCACCGGTCCGCGATGTTCGCTGTAGAGCAGGAATGCGCGTACCGGCTTGCGCTGCAAGGCCCACGCGATCGAGCGGGAGATGAACGTGGACTCGGCCATGCGGCCACGATAGCGCGACGTCCACCTCCTCCCTCGCGCACTTGACAGGCATCAGCCCGCGACCCAGACGCCCCCGACGACTGCCCATGCGCCGAGCAGCATGAAGGGGCCGAACGGTATTCGGGTATGCCGGTCGCCGCGGCGGGCGGCGATGACGACGACGGCGACGAAACCGCCGGAGAAGAACGCGAGCGCGGTCGCGACGAGCGGCGCCACCCAGTCATGCGTGCCCGTGAGGAGCCCGATCGCCGCCGCGAGCTTGACGTCTCCCCCGCCCAGCGCCCGACCGCCCCGGTGCAGGAGGTAGTAGACGACGAACAGCACGATCCCGCCGCCCGCCGCTCCGACGATCGGTCGCATCGAGGCCTGTTCGATGGCGAAGAGCACCGCGAGGCTCACCGCCGCGCCCGCCAATCCGAGGACGAGGCGGTTCGGAAGCCGGTGCGTCGCGATGTCGACCGCCGCCAGCGCGACACTCAGCACGGCACAGGCAGCCACGACCACGAGCGTCGCCATCGAGACCGCCGTCACGCGACGAGGACCTCGAGACTCACCCGGACGACACCGTCCGATCCGATCGATTCAGCTCGACGGATGGCCTGCTTCAGCGGCAGGACGTAACCGCCGCGACTCGCGTCCGGGAAGATCGAGGTCTGCCACGTCGATCCGCCGATCGTCGCCCGGACCCGTACCGCGCCGAACCCCCGCGGCATCCGCGGGATCTCTCGGATGTCGGCGCTGGGCTCTGCCGGGACGGCCGCGAAGTACCAATCCTGGGTGCGAGCCTCCCAACGGAAGACCTCCGCATCGAACTCCATTCTCACGCGATCAGCGTAGGCCGTACCTCGACCCGAGCGCCGGGGGTCTCCACAGGTGCTCGGCTAGGGCTGAATCAGGACCGGCGTCCCGGCCGGCAGCTGAGCCAGCCGGTCGACCGCGGGCCCGTCGAGGTAGATGCAGCCGAAGGATGTATCGCCCTCGCGCGCCCGGTAGTAGTGGAAGGCCGTCACAGCGACGTCTCCCCCGTCGAAGCCCGCCATCACGGGCGATTGGACCCCGAGGTAGACCATGGGATGCCCCTGGGTGTACCGGAACTCCGGCACCACCGTCGTCCACATGACGAAGGTCCGTCCGGTCGGTGTCGGTGTCGACGGCTTCCCCCACGCGAACTGGTTCGACACGCGTTCGCGTCCGGCGGCGCTGACGATGTCGATCGTGTTCGCCGCGAGATGGACCTCGACGTACTGCGGGGTCATGGTCAGCTCCACGTCGGCGACGCGCAGCCACCCGACGGTCTGCCCGCCGTTGCCCTCGGGCGGCACCCCCTGCCGGCCCGGCAGGAGCACCTTGACCCAGTCGGCCTGGGCGTCGACGACGGGCACGGTCGTGCCGCCGTAGTGGTGGTCGCGAGGAAGGTGCCCGACCGGTTGCCCGGTGGGGTCGGCGAACACGGGCGCGCCCGCAGCCAGCGGCCGCGCGAGCGATGAGGTCACCGGTCCCATCGGATCGTCGTCGACGGGCACCGCGGGGTTGACCGAGCGCACGTCGATCAACGGGAGAGCGGTGATGTCGTAGAGGGTGTCGTTGCGGGCGTAGGGTGCCGGCCCAGCATCCGTCGCCTGCGCCACGGGCGTGGATGTCGGAGCGTCACTGAGGGCGGCGGCGGCCAGCGGCTCGGCTGTGGCGGCCGCGAGGTCGCGAAGCGGGGCAAGCGCCCAGTACCCCGAGACGGCCAGGACTCCGACCGCGACGACGGCCACGAGGGCTGCGGGATGCGGTCGCCGAGTCATACGCCCATGCTCGGTCGCACACGGCGATGACGCAAGAGCACGCCGCGGGTCACCAGTGCGGGTGGATATCTGCTCGCAGGAGCTCGTCGTAGACGTCGACGACGGCATCGGCGAACGCCGTCAGATCGGTGCCATCGTCGAGCAGATCCGCCGCGGCCGCGTTGGCGCGCGCCTGCTCTGTCGTCCGGGCTCCCGGAATGACGCTCGTGACGCCCGGACGCGAGGCGATCCACGCCAGCGTCGCCGCCGGCAGGGTGATGCCTCCGGGAAGAGCGGCCGCGAGCCGGCGCGCAGCCGTCAGGCCGGTCTCGAAGTCCACCCCCGAGAACGTCTCGCCGCGGTCGAAGGCCTCGCCGTGCCGGTTGTACGAACGGTGATCGTCGGCCGCGAACTCGGTCTGCTCGGTGTAGCGGCCGCTCAGCAGACCCGACGCCAGGGGGACGCGCGCGAAGATCGCGACGTCGGCGGCCTGGGCCGCGGGAAGCACCTCGTCGAGCGGCTTCAACCGGAAGGGATTGAGGATGATCTGGATGTTCGTGACGTTCGGCCGCGCGATCGCCGCGAGCGCCTGCGCCGTGGTCTCGACCGAGACGCCGTAGGCCGCGATCGCTCCGTCTGCGACCAGTTCGTCGAGGGCGTCGTAGGTCGCGTCCGACTCGATGACCGCCGACGGCGGGCAATGCAGCTGCACGAGGTCGAGCGTCTCGGCACCCAGGTTGCGCCGCGATCGGTCGGTCCAGGCGCGGAAGTTCTCGCGCGTGTAGTTCTCGGGAACCTGCGCTTCGCGGCGCCCCATCTTGGTCGCGACGGTGATGCCGTGCCCCGCACGGCCGGCGAGGAATCGGCCGATGGTCGTCTCACTGCGGCCATCGCCGTAGACGTCGGCGGTGTCGAAGAGCGTGACACCGGCATCGGCGGAGGCCGCGAGGACGGCCAGAGCCTGGTCGTCGTCGACCTCGCCCCAGTCGGCGCCGAGCTGCCAGGTGCCGAGGCCGATGGCCGAGACGGAACGGGAGGTCGAAGCGAGGCTGCGCTGCTGCATGGCTACAGCGTAGGCGCAGGGCCGGACACCTCGGTCCGGCCCTGCGCTCCGCGGATCGTCGTCAGGCGCCGTGCGTCGCCTTCGTCTTCCCGCCGTTCTTCTTCGTGGGGGCGTCCGAGGTCTCCGCGTCGACCGGCGCAGCCGGGAGGGCGGCATCCGCAGCCGCGACGGCCGCGGCGCGGGTGGTGCGCACCGCGCCGAACGACGTGCCGTAGTACGCGGCCTCCATGAGCGTCTTCATGTCGTCGATCATCGGCATCCGCGGGTTCGCCGGTGCGCATTGATCCTCGTACGCAGCCATCGCGAGACTGTGCAGGTTGTCGAGGAAGCGGGCTTCGTCGACGCCCTGCGCCTGGAACGAGCGCTCGATGCCGACGCGGTCGCGCAGCTCCTCCACCGCGCGGGCGTAGCTCTCGACACCTTCCTCCGGCGTCGCGGCCGGAAGCCCGAGGTGCTGCGCGATCTGCTGGAAGCGCTCGGGAGCGATGTACCGCTCGTACTTGGGCCAGCTCGTGAGCTTCGTCGGCACCGTGCCGTTGTACCGGATCACGTGCGGCAGGTAGACCGCGTTGGTCCGCCCGTGCACGAGCTTGTACGTCGCGCCGGTGACGTGAGCCATCGCGTGCACGATCCCGAGGAAGGCGTTGCCGAAAGCCATCCCCGCGATGGATGCCGCGTTGTGCATCTTCTCGCGAGCCTTGCGGTCGGCGCTGTCAGTCGAGCCCGGCTGAGCCTTCGTGCTGCGCTCGATGTTCTCGAAGATGAGCTTGATCGCGTGCAGGCAGAGCCCGTCGGTGTAGTCGTTGGCGTACACCGACACGTACGCCTCGGTCGCGTGCGTCAGCGCGTCGAAGCCGGCATCCGCCACGAGGAACCCGGGGAGCACCCGTGTCAGCTCGGGATCGATGATGGCGACGGACGGCGTGAGCGCGTAGTCGGCCAGGGGGTACTTCATCCCGGTGGCGTCGTCGGTGATGACGGCGAAAGGAGTCATCTCCGAGCCCGTCCCCGACGTGGTGGGAACGCAGACGAGCTTGGCTTTCTTGCCCATCTCGGGGAACGTGAACGCACGCTTGCGGACATCGAAGAACTTCTCGCGCATGTCGGAGAACTCGATCTCGGGGTTCTCGTACAGCAGCCACATGACCTTCGCTGCGTCCATGGGCGATCCGCCGCCGAGCGCGATGATCGTGTCGGGCTGGAACTGGCGGAGCTGTTCCGCCCCGGCCACGACCTCCGACACTTTCGGCTCCGGGCGCACCTGATTCAGCAGCTGCACCTGGACCCGGTTCTCGCGACGGTTCAGGACATCGGTGATGCGGTCGACGTAGCCGAGCGAGGTCATGGTCTCGTCGGTGATGATGCTGACGCGTTCGACGCCCCGCATATCGGCGAGGTAGCGGATCGCGTGCGGCTCGAAGTACGTCTTCGCCGGGATCTTGAACCACTGCAGGTTGTTGTTGCGCCGTCCGACGCGCTTGACGTTCACGAGGTTCACCGCCGAGACGTTGTTGGAGACGGAGTTGTGACCGTACGAGCCGCAGCCGAGGGTCAGCGAGGGCAGGAAGGCGTTGTAGATGTCGCCGATGCCGCCGAGGGCCGACGGCGAGTTCTCGATGATGCGGACCGCCTTGACGACCTCCGCGAAGCGGGCGATCACGTCCGCATCGTTGGAGTGGATGGCGCCGGAGTGACCGAGCCCGTCGAACGCCACCATCTGCCGCGAGAGCTCGATGCCCTCATCCGGAGTCGAGGCACGGAGAACGGCGAGGACCGGGGCGAGCTTCTCGCGCGTGAGCGGCTCGTGCGGGCCGACGCCCGAGACCTCGGCGAGGAGGATCGAGGTGTCGGCAGGCACGGTGAAGCCCGCCTGCTCGGCGATCCACACCGGCGACTGGCCGACGACGCGCGCGTTGAGCTTCGCGTCGGCGCAGTTCACGCTGTCGGCTGTCACCCCGAAGATGAACGCCTCGAGCATCGCCTTCTCCCCCGTCGTCACCCGGTAGGCGTGCAGCCGGGCGAACTCGTCCAGCGCCTCCTCGGCGACGGGCTCGTCGAGGATGACCGCCTGCTCGCTCGCGCAGACCATGCCCATGTCGAACGACTTCGACAGCACGATGTCGTTGACGGCGCGACCGACGTCGGCGGTGCGTTCGATGAAAGCGGGCACGTTGCCGGCGCCGACGCCGAGGGCGGGCTTGCCGCACGAGTAGGCGGCGCGGACCATGGCGTTGCCGCCGGTGGCGAGGATGAGGGCGACGCCCGGGTGGTTCATCAGCTCGCCGGATGCCTCCATCGACGGCTCTTCGATCCACTGGATGCAGTCTGCGGGCGCGCCGGCCGCCACCGCGGCCTCGCGCACGATGCGGGCAGCTTCCGACGAGCAGCGCTGTGCGGACGGGTGGAATCCGAAGATGATCGGGTTGCGGGTCTTGAGCGCGATGAGCGACTTGAAGATGGCGGTCGAGGTCGGGTTGGTGACCGGGGTCAACGCACAGATCACCCCGACGGGGTCTGCGATCTCGGTGATCCCCGTCAGCTCGTCGTGCGCGATGACGCCGACGGTCTTCTGGTCGATGATCGAGTGCGTCACGTGCTCGCACGCAAACATGTTCTTCACGGCCTTGTCTTCGAACAGGCCGCGGCCGGTCTCTTCGACGGCCATGACGGCCAGCTCGCCGTGATGGTGCAGCGCCGCGACCGATGCCTTGCGGACGATGTGGTCGATCTGTTCCTGGGTGAAGTGCGCGTACTCGTCGAGGGCACGCTGTGCCCGGGTGACGAGGGCGTCGACGGCGATGGACATCGTGAGCCTTCCCGGCGCGGACGGTCGCCGCGTCTGTGTCCGAATCCGGGATGGAGGAACCTCGACCCCGTGATCACAGTCTGCGTCATGTGGTCTGACCACAGTGGCGACGCGGGCCGGAACAAATCAGAACCGCGACTTTTCCCGATCCGACACCGGTCCGTCACGGACACCGCGGAGCAGACTGATCCCGTGGCGCAACTCCCGGTGTACTTCTTCTCTTCGACCTCGAACCTCATCCGGCGCTTCGTGAGCAACCTCCACGCCACCGACGGCCGTCCTGTGCGCGACCTCTCCGAGCGGACCATTCGTTCGAGCGAGGCACCGGGACCCTGGATCCTGCTGACGCCTTCGTACAAGGCGGGGAACGACGCTCACGCGACCCTGCCGGCGGCGGTTCGCGCCTTCCTGCGCTCCCCCGCGAACCGCCGGCGCCTCGTCGGGATCATCGGCTCCGGCAACCGCAACTTCGGCGACCACTACCAGGCGGCGGCACGCGAGCTCGCTCGGGTGTCGGGACGTCCGGTGGTGTTCGAGTTCGAGCTGGCTGGCACCCCGGAGGATGTCGCGGAGTGCGCTCGCATCTTGACGGCTTTCGATGCGCGCTTCGGGAACGCTCCCGAGGCGCACGATCGATGAGTCGTATTGCGTCTTTCGGTGACGTTGCACGACGCGTCGCCCCACAAGCGTCCGAAATCGCGTAGCATTCGAGAGTCGGTGCGTCACGGCGCGCCTCTCCGTCGGTTCACTCCGACGTGCACTTCGTTTCATTCCGCCGTCGATCTCATGCACCCGGGCCGTGCTCTCGGCCCCGCGACCGCACCTATCTGGACAGGTCGCCCACACCGGCGAGTGTCTGCTCGCCCCCACACACTCCGCGGCGGCCCCGCCGCAGCGGTATCCGGATCATCACAGCGGTGGTCCCAGAACACAGAAGGAAAATGACGACATGGCCACTGGCACCGTCAAATGGTTCAACTCGGAGAAGGGGTTCGGCTTCATCGCTCCGGACGACGGCACCGCGGACGTGTTCGCGCACTTCAGCGCCATCGCCGGCACTGGACACCGCAACCTGTTCGAGAACCAGAAGGTTGAGTTCGACGTGGAGCAGGGCCAGAAGGGCCTGCAGGCGACGAACATCCGCGCTCTCTGAGCGTTCGACGCAGTGAAGGGGCCGGTCCGAAAGGGCCGGCCCCTTCCGCGTGCCTAGCGGGCGTCGCTTCCCGCGGGCAGATCGACGCGGCGCGCGACGTTCGCGGTCACGGACTCGAGTGGTCCCCGGCCACGGCTGAGCGCCCACATCGTGCATCCGACGAGAAGCACCACGACGCATCCGATCCAGAACCATCCGCTGACGGCGGGATCGCCATCCCACGACGAGAGATCGGGGGCGAGCCCGAGCGGGGAGATCAGGACCGCGAACGAGACGACGTGGGCCGTGTAGGCCGTCAGCGGCATCGAGCCGACTGCCGCGACAGGCACGAGCAGCGCGCGGAGCGGACGCGCGAGGAGCAGACAGGCGCCGACGACGGCGAGCGCGAAGCCGCCGGACCCGATGATCTCCCACGTCCCTCCCGAGTGCGGCGCCACGCCCCACGCCTGAGACAACGCGGCTCGCAGATCGACCTCGCTCAAGCGCTCCAGATATCCGCGCCCGTCGGGACCCATTGACGAGGACGATCCCGGCACCAGCGAGAACGCTCCCGATGATGACAGCGCGGATGCCGACGACGAGACGCTCCCCCACCCCGAGAGCCAGCCGCGGACCGTTCCGTTGAACGCGTCGCCCAGGCCGTAGCCGAAGGCGGCGAGCCCGACTCCGGACCCGAACAGCACCGCCGCCGTCCGCGGCCGGTCGAGTCGCATCCGCCCGAGCGCCATCCCGGCGAGAACCAGGGGCAGCCACACGGTCAGCGGATACGAGCCGCTGATGAGGAAGTCGACCGCGGTGCCGCCGATGCCCTGCGGGATGCCGGCGCCCGAGATCGTCACCGCACGCAGAAGCGCTACGACGGTCGGCCCCGCGACGGCGATCGCGGCCGCGGTGAGCGCGAGGGTACGGCGACGGAGTCCCAGGAACGGGATGAGGATCAGGAAGAGGATGCCGTAGATGGGCAGAATGACGGCGATCCCGCTCCCGAGCATCTCCAGCGCCAGCCCGAGGGCGAGAACGACGAGGGCACGGCCGGCCATACGCAGACGTGCGGACCGCAGTGCCTCTCCCCGGGGGAGCTGCTCACGTCCGGTCGCAAGCGCGACGGAAATGCCCGCGACAACGGCGAAGAGGATGGACGACCGCCCCTGGACGATCGCGGCGAGGTCGGGCCCGTCGGGCCCCGCGACCATCCACGAGATCCCGACGTGCGCGCCGATCATGCCGAAGATCGCGAGGCCCCGGGCGACGTCGATGCCCATGAGCCGGGGCGGGCGGCCGAAGTAGCGCCACCGGGTGCCGACGGAACGGCGGACGGGCTCGGCGGATCGAACGATCGGAGTGGACGGCAGGGACACGACAGGCTCTCCTCGGCGATGGGCCGGACGACGACACGGGCGCGTGCGGCACGTGCCGCGCACCCGGTCGACGGTAGGTCTCTGCCCTGTGCGCGGATTAAGCGCGCGGGTGGCATCCGCCGGTCAGGCGGCGTTCGATGGGATGCGGATCCCGAACCGCGTACCCGTACTGGAGCTGGCGACCGACACGTCGTAGCCCGAGGCTGTCGCCAGCGCCTGCACGATCGCGAGACCGAGTCCGACCGTCGTCCGCTCGCGCGTCTGCGTCCGGCTGCCTGCCTGGGTGAAGCGATCGAAGATGGTCGGCAGTGCCTCGGGATCGATTCCCGGCCCGTCGTCCTGGACGACCAGTTCGACGGAGGTCGCCGTCGTCTCGAGAGAGACGGTCACACTGGTTCCGTCCGGAGTGTGATGCCCCGCATTTGCGACGAGGTTCAGCAGCATCTGACGGATCGCCCCCTCGTCCCCGACCACGGAGACATCCTCGTCCGGCAAGGCGATGCGCCAGATGTGCCCGGGATATGCGAACCGCGCGTCGGATGCGGTCTCCGCGACGATCATCGACAGCTCGACGTCATCGTGCGCGACCACCGGGTCGGCGTCGAGACGCGCGAGCAACAGCAGGTCATCGATCAGCGTGCTCATCCGCGACGCCTCCGACCCGATGCGCTGAAGCGCGCCCTGCGTCTCGCGGGGGTCGGCGCCGGCATCGGGCTGAGCGTAGAAGTCGGCGTAGCCGCGGATCGAGGCGAGGGGGTTGCGCAGCTCGTGGCTCGCCTCGGCGATGAAGCGACGCATCGACTCCTCGGCGCGGTGACGTGCGTTGAGCGAGAGCTCGACGTGGTCGAGCAGGCGGTTGAGCGCGTCCGCGACGCGGTCGGTCTCCGACCCCAGATGCCGCACGTCACGGGGAACCCGGCGTTGCGGGGCGATCTCGCCGGACGAGAGCGGCGTGGCCGTCACTTCATCGGCGATCTCGGCGACCCGTTCGAGGGGGTCGAGCTGCTGCCGGGTCCACCGCCAGCCGAACACCGCAGCGAAAGCCGCGATCGCGATTCCGACGACCGCGAGCCAGAGCGCGTAGGTCCCGACGACCCTTTCGGTTTCGGTGAGCCCCACACCGCTGACGACGGTGAGCTCCTGCCCGTCTGCCGCCGCGACCTCGGAGGCCGTCACGAGGTACCCGCCGTCGTCGGCCACGTCGATCGTCGTGGTGTACCCGCTCTCCGCCATCCCGTCCCGAACGTGCGTGAGCTCGCGCTCGGTCATCGGGCGGTAGGTGTAGTCACGGGTGAAGAAGGCCGAGACCGCGACGCGGTCGCCCTCGACGACGAAGAAGAACCCGTCGGAGGGAACCGCCAGTGACACGTCGTCGAAGGTCGGAACGCTTCCGGTCGCATCCACGGCCGAGAGAGTCTGCCCGATGGCGGTGTCGTTCGCCAGGTACAGCGTCGACTCAGCCTGGGTGACGAGATTCTGACGGAGGATCGCGACCGAGACGATGCCGAACACGGTCACCGCCGCGAGAAGCAGCCCCGACATCATTGCGACGGAGCGGCCACGCAGGGTGCGCAGGCCTCCCGGCCGCGCCGACGTCACGATGGAGCCGAAGCGGTCGGAGCTGCACGCAGGATATAGCCGACCCGCCGCAGCGTGTGGATCATCGGCTCA
This sequence comes from Microbacterium sp. H37-C3, assembly GCF_027157935.1. Classification (NCBI taxonomy): domain Bacteria; kingdom Bacillati; phylum Actinomycetota; class Actinomycetes; order Micrococcales; family Microbacteriaceae; genus Microbacterium; species Microbacterium sp. H37-C3. Next base: position 870,133 of record NZ_JAPVLR010000001.1, read on the forward strand.
CGCCCGTGATCGATCTTCTTGCGCAGATACGAGATGTAGATCTCCACGATGTTCGACTCCCGTCCGAAGTCATACTCCCAGACACGATCGAGGATCTGCTCCTTGCTGAGGACGCGATCGGCGTTGAGCATCAGGAAACGCAGCAGCGAGAACTCCGTCGCGGTGAGCCGGATCTGCTCCCCCGCGCGCGTGACCTCGTGGTTGTCTTCGTTCAGTCGCAGGTCGCCGACCTCGAGCATCGGGGTCGGCGCACCCTGCATGAGCATGGGGCTGCGTCGCAGCAGCCCGCGCAGACGCACCACCACCTCTTCGACGCTGAACGGCTTGGCCACGTAGTCATCGCCACCGGCGGCGATACCGGTGATGCGATTGGCCACCGTGCCGTTGGCGGTGAGGAAGAGGACCATGGTCTCGCTCAGCTCGCTGCGGAGCGTGCGCAGCACCTCGACACCGTCGATGTCGGGGAGCACGACATCGAGGACCATGAGATGCGGCCGCATCCGTCGCGCCGTCTCGATGGCGCTCGCGCCGGTCGCGGCGACCTCCACCTGCCAGCCCTGCCGTGACAGCACCGCCCCGAGCAGATGGCGAAGGTTCGGCTCGTCATCGACGACGAGCACGCGGATCGCGGGATCGGACAGCGGGGACGACGAGAGCGACATGGCTTCATGGTCCCGCGTGAGAATATGCGCCCGTTAAGAAAACCCGAGAGGAATCTCAGGCGAGCACGAGCTCGACCTCGGGGTGGCCCGCGAACACGTCCAGCACCAGGTCGAAGTAGGTCTTCCCCGCGCCCCGGTCCAGTTCGTCGAGTGCCGCGCGCGCAGGCCGTGCCGCGTAGATGTCGGGGCGCTCGAGCTTTGCGGCGAGGTAGGCCCGGGTGAGCGGGATGCCCAGCGCGTGTCGCGAGATCGCCGAATCCGCCCACACGACGCGAGCGGACGAAGCGTGCGCGAGGACGCCGAACCCGCCGTAGAGCAGATCGTCGAGGGCGTCCAGGCTCTCCCCGAGAGTCCACTCCTCGTCGGGCATGAAGACACGGTTCATCTCCGCGTAGAGCGACGGGATGTCGCGGACGCACGCGCCCTCGATCCGCAGGTCGACGGCGGCGGACGGCGGGCGATTCACATGCCGAGGCTAGCCGCCGCGACGATGACGAGCGCGCGCGGCACGGCCGGAACCGGCAGATCACGGCCGCGGCCGTTCTGCTAGCGTGCGTGAGAGCGCTCCATGGGAGCGCTCTCAGACGAGCGAAGGAGCTTGAATGGATGCGATGAGACAGCGTCGCAGGAGACGCGTCACGGCCGTGATCACGACGGGGATGCTCGTGGGAGCCGCGATGGCCGCCGCCCCGCTGGTCGCTGCAGCGGCCCCGGCAGAACTGATCCGGAACGGAGACTTCTCGACGGGTCACGAACTCTGGTGGTCGGTCGGTGTCGACGGCTTCGACACCGCAACCGGCGCCTTCTGCGCCGGGGTGCCCGACACCGAGAACCCCTGGGATGTGCTCATCGGCCAGAGCGACCTCGCGCTGGCCGATGGGGCCACCTACACGCTGACGGCGAGAGTTCGCGCCGATGCGCCCGGCACGCTCATCACTCAGGTGGCGCCGAAGGTCCCGGATGCCGCCTACACGACGTACCTCGCCGAGAGCACGCCACTCGCCGACACCTGGCAGCAGATCAGCGCGGAGTTCACGGCACGCGACCTGGGCCAGGGCACCGTGTACGAGCTGCAGTTCCGCCTCGGCGCGAACGGCGCCACGCGATTCTGCGTCGATGACGTGAGCCTCGTCGCCCGCGACGCCGCGACTCCCCCGGTCACCCCGATCGGCGACGACGAGCTGCTCCCGAACCCGACACTGGACGAGAGCACGAACCCGTGGTGGACGAGCGGCCCCGTGGCGCTGTCGAACCCCGCCCAGCGGATGTGTGCGACGGTGACCGAGCAGACGCCGAACCTGTGGGACGTGCTCCTCGGCCACAACGACATCTTCCTGCCGGGCGAGACGGGCTTTCGTCTGAGCTTCACGGCATCCGCCTCGACTGCCGCGACCGTCTCGGCCAAGGTCGGCACGTACACCGGAGCATCGCCTGAGGACTGGATCGAGCGATCTGTCGAACTCGGCACCGAAGCCCAGTCGTACGACCTGCCGTTCACCACGTCGCCGGCCGGCGACTATCACCTCGGGCAGGTGCAGTTCCGCCTCGGCGCGGTCGCAGCCGACACGGTGGTCTGTTTCGACGAGATCTCCCTCCAGGGAACCGCCTACTCCTACACCGCCGACCCCGGACCGGCCGTCAAGGTCAACCAGGTCGGGTATCTGCCCCGGGGCCCCAAGCGCGCGACCGTTGTGTCTGATGCCAGCACACCGCTGCCGTGGACCCTCGAAGCGCCGGACGGTACTGCCCTCGCCACGGGCGAGTCTCAGCCGGCAGGCTTCGACGCCTCCGCAGGGGCTTCCGTTCACACGATCGACTTCAGCGACGTCACCGAGGAAGCCGTTGATGTGCGGCTCCGGGTCGGCACGGACATCAGCCATCCCTTCACGATCTCCGCCGATGTCTTCCAATCGCTGCGTGCCGACTCGATGCGCTTCTTCTACACGAACCGCTCCGGCATCGAGATCGACGGCGACATCGCGGGCGCGGAGTACGCCCGTCCCGCCGGTCACACCGGCGCCTCACCCAACCAGGGCGACGAGAACGTGGGATGTCTCGAGCCGCAGCCGTGGTCGGACGGGTGGACCTGCACCGATCGGCATGATGTGCGGGGCGGCTGGTACGACGCCGGCGACCACGGCAAGTACGTCGTGAACGGCGGGATCGCCGTGGCCCAGGTGATGTCCGCCTACGAACGGGCCGTTGCAGCCGGCACGGCGGACGCGCTGAGAGATTCGACCCTTGCCGTGCCCGAGCGGGGCAACGGCATCCCGGACATCCTCGACGAAGCGCGATGGCAGATGGAGTTCCTGCTGCGGATGCAGGTGCCCTCCGGTGACCCGCTCGCCGGAATGGCTTGGCACAAGGTGCACGACCGCGCGTGGACCGGACTCCCCCTCTTGCCGCATGACGACCCGCAGGAACGGCTGCTGCACCGGCCGTCGACCGCGGCGACGCTGAACCTGGCGGCCACTGCGGCGCAGGCATCCCGCTTGTTCGCGCCGTTCGACGCGTCGTTCTCGCAGCGGCTGCTCGGATCGGCCGAGCGTGCGTACGACGCCGCCCTCGCACACCCCGACCTGCTCGCGCCGGAAGAGGACGGCACGGGTGGCGGCACCTACGCCGATGACGAGGTGGCCGACGAGTTCTACTGGGCGGCGGCAGAGCTGTACATCACCACCGGGAGCGACCGCGATCGCGCAGAGGTGGAAGGGAACCCCCTGCATCAGGCCGATGTGTTCGAGCCCGGCGGGTTCTACTGGGGCGAGGTGGCGGCCCTCGGACGCATGCAACTCGCTCGCTTCGCAACGGACCTTCCCGACATCGACCGCATCCGAACGTCGGTGATCGATGCCGCCGAGCGTCTGATCGCCGATCAGCGGGCGCAGCCGTTCGGCCAGCCGTACGCACCGGAAGAAGGACTGTACGACTGGGGCTCGAACTCGTCGGTGCTGAACAATCAGGTCGTCCTGGGGACCGCGTTCGACCTGACCCAGCGCCCGCGGTACGCCGACGCGGTCGTCGAGGGCTTCGACTACCTGCTCGGGCGCAACGTGCTCGGTCAGTCGTACATCACCGGGTACGGCGCGAATGACGCGCGCAATCAGCACAGCCGCTGGTGAGCCAACGCCCTCGACCCGGCGCTCCCGAACCCTCCGGTGGGCACGGTCGCCGGCGGACCCAACTCGTCGATCCAGGACCCGGTGGCAGGAGCCTGGCTGCAGGGCTGCGCGCCGCAGGCGTGCTACGTCGACAACATCGGGGCCTGGTCGGTCAACGAGATCACCGTCAACTGGAACTCGGCCCTCGCCTGGGTCTCGTCCTTCGTGGCGGACCTCGGCGACGGTTTCGTCGCCGTCTCTCCGCGCGCCGTCGATGATGTGGCGTCGGGGCCCGCCGGTGGCAGCATCGCTGTGCACCCGCTCGCCAACGACGTCGCCGGCGATGCCGACATCCCGCTCGATGCGGCGTCGCTCGCCCTCCTCGACGCGGCGGGCGTGCCGACCACCTCCGTCGTCACCGATGGACAGGGTCGATACGAGCTGAGCGGGGACGTCGTGTCGTTCATCGCGGATGCCGGGTTCGAGGGAACGGCGGCCCCGGTGAGGTACCGGGTGGCGGATGCGCGTGGCACCGAGGTGACCGCGACCATCACGGCCACGGTGACGGCACGAGCCGGTGAACAGCCCGACGAGTCGGGCTCGGCGGGCGCGGCCCCCGCGGGCGCGGCGCGCGGCGTCCTCGCTCGCTCGGGCATGGACCCGCTACCACTGTGGATGCTGGGCGGCGCGGGCGCGGCGCTGATGGCGGCCGGCGTCGCGCTGCTGCGTCGGCGACGGCTCGGCTGAGTTCGGGCGGGCCGCTCGGGACACGCTCCCGAGCGGCCCCCGTCGTCCGTGTTAGCTTTCGAGAACCGCGACCGACAGCCGGAACGAGATATGACCGACACTCCCCCCACCCGAAGGGCACCCCGGGTGACGCTGCGGGAGGTCGCGGAGCGTGCGGGCGTCTCGCGCTCGGCCGTCTCGTTCGTGATGAACGGTCGCACCGACCAGCGCCTGTCCGACGACGTGTTCGAACGCGTCCGTCGCGCCGCGGACGAGCTCGGCTACCGCCCCAACATCACCGCGCAGACGCTGCGCACCGGCCGCTCGGGCACGGTCGCACTGGTCTCCGACTTCGTCAGCAGCACCTCGTTCGCCAACTCGATGGTCCGCGGTGCGATGCAGGAGCTACGCGAGCGCGACACCCTCCTGTTCACCGTCGACACGCAGGGCGACGCGGAACTCGAGGAGCAGCTGCTCCAGAGCCTCCTGGGCCGCGACATCGACGGTGTGATCTACGCGTCGATGTTCACGCGGACCATCGCGCTTCCGCGGGCACTCGAAGGCGTCCCGACGGTCCTGTTGAATTGCGTGACGGCAGACGGGTCGATCGACGCGGTCGTGCCCGACGAGCTCGCAGCGGGGCGTGACGCCGCGCGGATGCTGCTCGATCACGGTCACCGTGACGACATCTGGTTCGTCGGAGCGCTGCCGGCAGGCTCGAGAGGCGGGGCCGCCTGGCCGGAGTGGGACCCCATCGCTCTGGCCGAGCGTCGCGCGGGCATCGATGCGGTGCTCGCCGCGGCGGGAACGAGCCTCGCCGGCGTCACCGCGATCGACGACGACTGGGACGTCGCGAACGGGCGTCGGGCGGTGTCGCAGATGCTCGCGGAGCCCCGGGTCAGGCCGACCGCGCTCGTGTGCGCAAACGACGCGCTCGCCGTCGGCGCCTATCAGGCGCTCCATCATGCCGGGCGCAGCGTCCCCACCGACGTGTCGGTGATCGGGTTCGACGGCAGCCCCTACGCCCGCGCGGTCGAGCCCGAGCTCACGTCGATCGCGCTCCCGCACATCGAACTCGGGCGGCGAGCGGCGGCGATGCTCGCGGCCCCCGGCGATTCGCCGCGCCTCGAACGTGTGCCGATGCCGATCCGGGCGGGCGGGTCGGTCGGGGTCGCACCCTCCCGGTAGCGGCTCAGCGCCCCAGCGCAGCGGCAGGGCAAGCGGGGCGCCGTCTCGTCAGCGGAAGCCGCCCGGCGCGAAGAGGTCGGGACGTTCGGCCTTCAGATGTTCCAGGAGCTGTCCGTAGCCGGTCATGGCCGAGGTCGCCGTGAAGGCCGTCCGCCGGCCGCGCTTCGCGAGAACCCCGCTGTACCGATGAGCCACGTGGGGGCGCAGCCGGGTGATGTCCGCGACCTCCACCCGGGTCGGCGGCAGGAAGCCCCGCGAGACGAAGACCGCCTGCGGGGCGACCTCGAGCCGCATCCGACTCATCCCGTGCGCGAGCCACAGGAGCGCCGCGCCGATGAGCAGAGCTCCGAGCCCCACGATCCGCCTCGCGGGCGAGTCCTCCGGACGTGTGATCGGACCCACGAGATTGATGACGCCGATGATCGCCATCATGCAGCCGCCGACGCGCACCATGACCCGCCGCCAGCGCTGGGTCGTTACGACGAAGAGCACCGAGGCGCGTTCGTCACGCCACGCTGCGGCGACGTCGGACGATCGCGCCAGTACGGCGCTCGCGCCCGCGATCGCCAGCATGACGACAGCGACGGCGACGCCGACCACGGAGAACAGAGCATCCACGGGCGGCGGGCCTTTCGTCGGGATCGGGCGACGCTCGACGGTATCGCATCAGCCGATCCGCTCGACGCGGACGTCGTCGATATTGAGCCAGGTGCCGCCGGCAGCCTGGGTGTAGAACCCGAGCTCGAGAGTTCCGTTCGTGACCGGCACGTCCAGCGACACCCGCTTCCAGTCGTTCGGACTCACCGGCAGCGCTGCCTGGCGCTCGGGCACGCCGGAGTTCTTCGCGTACAGATAGGCGGAGGTCTGGCCGCCGCTGTTGAGCGTCCACGCGGAGACCCGGTAGAGCCCCGACGGCAGCCCGCTGAGCGTCTGGTAGACCGACGCGGTATAGGGCGTCGACTTCCAGAACGTGAGCTTGAGCGCGCCCACGACCGCCGGGTCCTGAGTGAACACCGCGTTCGCGTGCGCGCCTCCCGGCGACCAGACACCCCACCCGGTCGGATCGTTCGTGTAACCGTCCTGCTCGAAGCCGCCGTTGACGACGAGGTTCGGCGGCGACGCCTCCCCGAACACGTCGAGTGTCGTCAGGGCCGCGCCGCTCCAGTCGAACAGCGTCTGGTTGTCCCACGGGTTGGAGAGGACGCCCGGGTCATCGTTGTCGATCTTTCCCGCCTCGGTCCCCCAGTTCGCGCCCGGGACGGGAAGCCAGCCCGGCTCCCACCAGATGAGTCCGCGCCCGCGCCCGTCGGGCACAGCACGGACGATGTCGCGGAGGTCTCGCAGGAAGGCCGTCTGGCCCGCGACGGTCGGCGGATACCCACCGGTCGCCGCCTCGGCGGTGTAGAACGAGTTGCCGAGGCCGTCGGCGTCACCGAGGGTCCAGCCGTACGCGGTCTCGACGATGAGGACGTCCTTTCCGTAGCGAGCGCTGATGTCGTTGAGGTTGACGGCGAGCTGCCCCATGGTGCCGTGCCAGAACGGGTAGTACGACAGCCCGATGATGTCGAACGGAACACCCTGCGCTGTGATCGCGTCGAACCACCAGCGGTAGAGGGCGTTGTCGCCGCCGTGGTCCAGGTGCAGGACGACCTCGATGTCCTCCCCCGCTCGAAGCGCCGCGTCGACCCCCGCGATCCCCGCTTTCAGCAAGCCCGCGAGCTGAGTGAAGTCCGAGACGCCGTTGCCGACGCGACCGTGATCCCACAGGATGCCGGCAGGGATCTCGTTGCCCATCTGCACCATGTCGGGCAGCACCCCGGCCGCCCGCATGGCGTCGATGACGTCCTCGGTGTACGCGCGAACGGTCGACACCAGCTGCGGGTAGGACAGCCCTTGCCACGCCTTCGGCACGGTCTGCGTTCCCGGGTCGGCCCACCAGTCGCTGAGGTGGAAGTCGAGCAGGACGTCCATCCCCGCGGCCTTCGCGCGCTGCGCCGTCGCGATGGTCGTCGCGAGGTCGTTGGTGCCACCGCCGTATGGTTCGCCGGCAGCCGTGTAGGGGTCGACCCACAGACGGAGCCGGGCGAGGTTCATGCCGGCATCGCCCATGATGTCGATCGGATCGCCCACGACTCCGCCCCGGGAGAACGTCCCGCCACGCGTTTCGACCTCGTGGATCATCCCGAGGTCACCGCCCATCACGAAGTCGTCCGGATCGAACGCCGCGCTCGCGGTGGTCGCCGGAAGGAACGCCGCGACCAGGACGGCTGCGGCCGCGGTGGCAAGCGCCGTCGCTCGCCGCCGTGCTCGGTTCGTCATCTGTATTCCTCTCTCATGATTGCGGGCCGACCGGAGGTCGCCCCGAGTGCGCTCAGTGAGGCGAGAACGCGCCCCCGCTCATCGAACAGCGTCTGGTTCGCCCAGCCGTTGCCGGGCTCCGCCACGTCGTTTCCGTAGTCCATCCCCGCCACCGACGCCCAGGAGGTTCCGGGCACAGGCAACCAGGCGGGCTCCCAGTACACGATCCCGAGTCCCCGGCCGGCGGGCACTCCACGCATGACCCCGGCGAGGTCGTCGAGGTACCGAGCCTGACCGTCGACGGAGGCCGGGTAGATCGCCGCAGGCGAGCTCGCATCGAACATCGAGGTCCCGCCGGGGTTGTCGAGCCGGTACGCGTACGCCGTCTCGACGACGATGACGTCCTTTTCGTAACGCTCGATGAGCTGGTGGAGGTTGTCGCGCAGGTCGTCCAGCGACCCGTGCCACAGCGGGTAGTACGACAGTCCGACGGCATCGAAGTCGATGCCTCTCATGGTGATCTCGTCGAACCACCGGCGGTAGAGATCGGCAGCACCTCCGGCGTCGAGATGAAAGATGATGCGCGAACCGGAATCGGCTGCGCGCACCGCACTCGACCCCGCCTGCAGCAGTCGGGCGAGACGGTCGTACTGCTCGGACGCCTCATCCGGCGACACCTCCTCGAAAGCACGGCTCTCGAGGTCGTACCGCGGCGTGCGGCCGTGCGGCCACAGCATCCCGTTCGTCGTCTCGTTGCCGACCTGCACCCATTCCGGGCTGCCCGCGCTCGACTGCACGGCGGTGATGACCTCCGCCGTGTGCGCGGCGACGGCATCGCAGACACCGTCGAGGTCGAGGCCCTCCCAGGATCTCGGCAGCGACTGCTTCTTCGGATCGGCCCAGAAATCGCTGTAGTGCAGGTCGATCATCAGGTCGAGTCCGGCTGCCCGCGCGCGCTCGGCCAAGCGCAGCGTCGTCGCGAGGTCGTTCGTGCCGCCTTGGTACGGCCGTCCTGCACCGTCGGTCGGGTCGACCCAGACCCTCAGGCGCGCGAGGTTCACGCCGTGGTCGGCCAGGATGCGAAAGAGGTCCCTCGTGCCCGCGGCATCCGAGAAGCTGCCGCCCAGCGCCTCGACCTCCGCGGTCATCGACACGTCGGCCCCGCGAATCGGTAGTGATGTCGTCGTCATTCCTTCTCTCCTCCTTGCGCTAGCCCCGCGACCAGGTATCGCTGGAGCACCATGTAGAGCACTGTGATCGGCACCGCGACGAGGATGGCCCCCGCCGCGAACGTCGTGAAGTCGTTCCGCGTCTGGTCGGAGATCAGCTGGAACAACCCGATCGCGACGGTGTAGTTCTGCGGGCTGCTGATCAGAAGACGCGGGAGGATGAAGTCCATCCACGGCACCGCGAATTGGGTGACCGCGACGAAGGTCAGCATCGGCGTCATCAACGGCAGGAGAATGCGCGTGAAGATCTGCAGATGCGAGGCCCCGTCGATCACGGCCGCCTCGTCGAGGCTGGTGGAGATGCCGTCGAGGTATCCCTTGAGCAACCAGATGTTGTACGGCACCGCCGCCGCCACGCTCGCGATCACGAGACCGGTGAGACTGTCGAGCAGGCCGAAGTTCAGATAGAGGATGTAGATCGCGATCGCGGTCATGAATGTCGGGAAGATCTGAATCACCAGCATCACGAGCAGTCCCAGGCGCCGCCCCGCGAAGCGCAGCCGAGCGAACACATAGGCGGCGATCGCCGACAGCAGCACGCTGATCACCATGTTCGACACCGCGACGAAGAGCGAGTTGCCGTACCAGGTGGCGAACGGCGTCTCAGCGAACAGCTTGATGTAGTTGGCGAGAGTCGGATCGGCCGGGATGGCCGACGCCTGCGCGAGTGAGCGCCCCGAGCCGAAGGAAGAACCGACGATCCAGGCCAGCGGGTAGAGGACGATCACCGCCACGATCAGCAACTCGACGTGGATCAGGACCGTAAGGAATCGATTCCGAGTTCTATGCATCGGTGAACGCCTTCGAACGACGCAGGCTCCAGATCGAGAAGCTGCCGACGATGACGAAGATCAGGATCGACATCACCGAGGCGATGTCGTACAGACCGTTGTCGAGGGTGAGCTTGTAGAGCCAGGTGATGAGGATGTCGGTACCACCGGCGTACCGGTAGTCGGGATTCGCAGGGCCACCTTGGGTGAGGAAGTAGATGACCCCGAAGTTGTTGAAGTTCGCCACGAACGACAGGACGATCAACGGTGCCGTGGCTCGCAGGACGATGGGCAGCGTGAGGTAGCGCACCTGTTGCACCGCCGACGCGCCGTCGATGCGCGCGGCCTCGTAGTAGCTCGGCGAGATGTTCGTCAGGGCCCCGCTGATGAGGGCCATGAAGTAGGGGAAGCCCAGCCACAGGTTCACCAGAAGCGCGATGAGCCGCGCGAGCCAGGGGTTCGCCGGATCGGTCAGCCACATCACCCGCTCGGGCGTGATGCCGAGGTCGACGAGCGCCTGACTGATGGGTCCGAATTGACCGTTGAACATCGAGCGGAAGACGAGAGCCGAGATCATGGCGGGCACCGCCCACGGCAGGAAGAAGATGCTCCGCCACAGGCGCGGCAGGCGCACGCGCCTGCTGGAGACGAAGACGGCCTGCAGAAAGCCGAGCGCGTACGTCGTGGTTGTCGCCAGCGCCGCCCACAGCACCGTCCATCCGAGCACGCCGAAGAACGTCGCACCCCAGGCGCCGGCTCCCAGCAGCTGCCGGAAGTTGGCGAGGCCGACCCAGTCGACCAGCTGCATCGGCGGCAGGTTGTCGCTGCTGTAGTCGGTGAATGCGATGAGGATGCCGAAGACCACCGGCAGGGCGGTGACGAACAACAGCAGGATCAGGGTGGGTGCGAGCACGAGGTAGGGGAACGCCGTCTGCCGAGCGGCGCGCACCCACTCCCCGGCGGTCAGCCGCTCTCCGCTCGTGATGAGTCGGCGCCGCGTCCGTGCTGCGTCGCGCACGGCCCAGACGGTGGTCGCCGCCATGAGCCCGAGGACGAGGACCGCGATGATGCCGTTGATCATGAGGACGATCGAATGGTCGCCCGGCGACAACCCTGCGACCGTCATCGTGCGCGGTTGCGTGCCGAGGGTGACGAGACCCCACAGACCGCGGACGAAGAACCCGCCGTGGGTGCGCGGCGTGTAACCCGAGAGGTCGGCGTAGTGGCCGGTGAGCAGCTCAGCGATCACCGCACCGGCGCCGACAGCGGCGAGCGCCAGACCCTTGCCCCATTCCCGGTTGAGGAACTGCCCGAGACCGGGCACCAGCGCGGAGGCGACCCCGAGCGTCCAGGGCGCCACGGGGTCCGCTCCGCGTCGGTGCGGGTTCACTCCCCCAGCCCGGTCAGGTCGGCGTAGCCGGCGACCGCCTGCTGCTGCGCTGTCGCCGGATCGAGGACTCCGTCCCACACGCCCGCGACGAGGTTGTTGCCGACCGTCCAGAGCGCGTCGCTCACGTCCGCGACGAGGTCGGAGCGCTCGGCCTGAGCGAGCACCCCGTTCGCGTGCGGATCGTCGGCGAGTCCGGGGATGGCTTGGGCGTTGAGCCTCGTCAGCGCCGGGATGCCGCCCGTCGTTCGATAGAGCGCAGCGGCCGCCTCGTCCGACGCGAGGAAGGCCGCGAACACACGCGCGGCGCCGGGATACTCGGAGTAGCCCGAGACGACCCCCACTCCCAGACCCGCGAGCGTCGCTGCGTCGCCTCCCCCGTGGGCCGACGGGAGGGTCGTCACGCCGTATTCGAAGCCGTTCTCCGCCGCCGCCGCGGTGAAGTCGCCGATCGACCAGGGCCCCGTGATCGCATAGGGCGTCTGGCCCTTCGCGAACTCCATCTCGATGGAATCCCAGGTGGCGTCCGCCGAGTTGACCGGCCAGAGGTCGCGCAGCGCGCCGTAGTATTCGAGGCCGGCAGCGAGAGCCGGCGCATCGAGACCGGGATCGCCCTCATCGGTGCCGAGATGCCACCCGAGCGAGCTGAGCACCGGGTACGCGTAGTAGAGCTGCCCGCTCAGCCAACGAATGGTCCACCGGTTCTCCCGGGGGTCGTTGTACGTCGCGGCGAGCTCGCGGATCTGCTCCCAGGTCGTCGCCGGTTCGGTCGAACCCGTGAGCTGCTGCAGGAGGGTCTTGTTGTAGAACAGCGCGATCGACTCGGTCGACACCGGCACGCCGTACAACTCGCCGTCGCGGCTGACGACCCCCGCGAACGCGTCACCGACCCGCGAGGCGATCTCATCCGCGTACTCGCCCAGGGGCGCAGCCACCCCGGACTCGATCGCGTTCGCGAGGTCGGTGAAGTTCGTGAAGTAGACGTCGGCGCCGGTGCCCGCCTCACCGTCGAGCGCCATCTTCGAGACAGCATCCACCTTCGACACCGTCGTCACCTCGACGCGGATGCCGGGATGCGCGGCGGCGAAGGCCTCGGCCAGCGCCTCGCCGTACTCGGGGTATTCGACCCAGACCTTCAGCGGCACCTCTCCGCTGGCGATCTCCGGCTCGATCTCATACGCGCCCGCCTCGGCATCCCAGGTCAGCGACGTCTGCTCGGCCGAGGGCGCGCTCGAGCATCCCGCGCTGACCGCGACGGCGAGGATGATCGCTGAACCCACCGTTGCGCGGGTAATGGCTGCTGTGTTCCGGATGGTCATGCGAACTCCCTCGTTGCCGTGACTGTGACCGGTCCCAGTCAACTGGCGCGGTCCATCTGAGTCCATGACGGTAGTGGCAGGATCGCTGCTCCGACGCCCCTCTCCCCTGGGGAGGAATCGGCGGTGACCCGGTCCCCCGGCTCAGTCCAGCGGCGTGACGACCTTGTTCTGATACGCCCAGACGACCGCCTGCAGGCGCGAACGCACGCCGAGCTTCGTCAGGATGCGCACCAGGTGCGACTTGACGGTGCTGACCTCGACCGTCAACGCCTCGGCGATCTCGTCGTTCGACATTCCCTGCGCCAGCAGCTCGAGAATCTCGCGCTCTCGCGGCGTGAGGTGGTCAGCGGCCTCGGTGGCCGTCGACACCCGCTGCAATGCACGTCGGCGTGAGAACTCCCGCAGCACTCGCCGCGTGACGGCCTGATCGAGGGTGCCGTTGCCCGCAGCGACGTTTCGCACCGCTCGGACGATCTCTTCGGGCTCGGCGTCTTTCAGAAGGAATCCCGACGCCCCGGCCTCCAGCGCCTCGAACACGTACTCGTCGATGTCGAAGGTCGTGAGGATCAGCACCGGGACGGCGGGTTCGTCTTCTCCCCGACCGGCAAGCGCCCGCGCCACCTCGATACCGCTGAGGCCCGGCATCCGGACGTCGAGGCAGGCGACATCGGGCTGCAGCGACGTCGCCGATTCGAGCGCTTGCAAGCCGTCGGATGCCGTCGCGACCACCTCGATGTCATCTTCAGCCGCCAGTAGCGCGGCGACCCCCGCCCGCACCAGAGGCTGATCGTCGGCGACGAGCACGCGGATCACGAGCTCGCTCCCGGGGCGCCGAGCGCCTCGGCCGGCACCGTGAGCCGGACACGCCAACCACCGCCGGCCTCCGGTCCCGCGTCCAGCGTGCCGCCCACCAGGCCGGCCCGTTCGCGCATCCCGAGCAGTCCGAATCCCTCGCGAGCCGTGCTGGCGGACGGCGCCGCGAGGGCAGGTGGGACACCCGCGTCACGCACGGTCGCGACGAAGACGCCGGGCCGAGTGCCGTCGAGGCGGACCTCGCACGGCGCCCCGGGAGCATGCCGAGCGGCGTTGGCGAGCGCTTCCTGCACCATCCGGTACACCACGAGCTGACCGAGCGGGCCGACCTGTGCAGTGCCTCGATCCATCGAGAACTCGACCGCGCGCCCCGTGGCCCGGGCAGCGTCGACCAGAGCGGCGACGGTCTCGATCGTCTCGACCGTGTCGCGCCCGTCGCCGTCTCGCCGAAGCAGCCCGACGAGCTGGCGGAGATCGTCGAGCAGCACGCGGCTCTGTTCGCGCACCTGCCGGACGGCCACCCGAGCAGCATCCGGGTCGGTCGCTATCTGGCGCTCGATGACCCCCGACATCAGCGCGATGCTCGATACGTGATGGGCGGCGATGTCATGCAGTTCGCGCGCCATCGCGGTGCGTTCGCGGGCGACCGCGGCGTCCACGACCGCGGCCCGTTCACGGCGAACCGCCTCGCTCTCGCCCTGCTCAGCCCGACGGGCGTCGCGACGAGCCGTCACCGCGAGCACCCCCGCGGCCGGCAGAGCGACGATGGCGACGGCTTGCAGCAGGGCCGCACCCACCGCGGCCGGCACGGTCACCGCGCTCGACCCGAGGATGTCGGCGGCCTGTCCGCCCGCGACGAGGAGGCCGGCCACCGGCAGCACGACACGAAGGGCCGGCACCGTCACGACCGGCGTGGCGCGCAGAACGGCGACCAGCACGGCGGCATCGGCGAGGCTGCCGAGTCCCGTCGGTGTGGTGATCCCGATGAGCAGCGCTCCGGCCGACGTGCCGAGCAGCACCGCCACGGGGATCGAGCGCGCGAAGCACAGCGCGGCCGCCTGCACGATGAGGACGATCGCGAACACCCACCACGAAGCGGACCCGAGGCTCGGCGTCGCGTGATCTGCGAACAGCTCGGGCGCAGCCACCAGCGCGAGCAGCGTCACCGCGCCGGTGCCGAGCGCCACGACGACATCCGTGACGCTCGGCGCACGCCGCATCCGACTCATGCCGCTATCTTCGCGGCTTCCGGCGCGCGATGCCCCATCACGGGCGAACCAGCCGGAAGCCCGAGACGTCCGCGGGTGAGCGCGATCGTGACGACCGCGGCCGCTGCGGCACCGATCAGGAGCACGTGCTGCAACTGATCACCGCCCACGGTCGGGAACATCTCCGCCCAGAACACCGTGACGGTGTTGTTCAGGCTCTCATGGAAGAGCATCACGATCGGCAGGCTCTGTCCCGAACGGTTGAACAGCCACATGATCACGACGTTGAACAGCGCGCTGAAGGCGACGAACTCCACGACATTCAGCCATGTCACGTCCGGCCATGATCCCCACTCGGTGAGGAACAGCGGCAGGTGCCAGATGCCCCACAGCGGCCCGAGGATCGCCGCGGCGCCGAGCGAGCCGAAGCGCTCCTGCAGCGGCGGTAGGGCGAAGTCGCGCCAGCCCGGCTCTTCGGCGAGCCCCGTCGTCAGCATCTGCAGGAGGAGCGCGGGCACGTACAGCGCGATCGCGATGAGGCTGGGCGCCTGCGCCTGCCCGCCGGATGCGAGGAATCCGAACGACAGCACGGCCAGCGGCACCGCGAGCAGCGCGACGGCGTACCACCGCGGCGCGACTCGCCACCGCAGCAGCCGCCCGACCCAGACACGCAGTCCCGCGCGTCCGCCCGTCACCGCGGTCACGACGAACGCCGCACCGAGTGGCCCGAGGTATGCACCGAAGAGCATCCCGGTGAACTGCGAGGTGCCGAAGATCTGCGGGAACGCGTAATCCCAGACGCCGAGACCGTCGTTCGAGAGAATCCACGGGGTCCAGGCCACCCAGCTGAGACCCAGCGCGAGCACGAAGAACGATACGAGGGGCCGTCGGCGGATGATGCCGGTGACGCTCCTCTCGGAGGTGGAGCCGACGTGAATGGTGGCCATGAGGGTTTCCTTCCGGTCGTCGTCGGACCCCGAGGAACGGGGTCGTCGTCGACTGTAGGAAGGAGGCCGCGTTCGGCTCGACGTTCGAACGGCGGCAATCCGCCACCTCCATCGAAAGGTGGAGGGGGAATCGCGCCGACCTCCGCGCCACTGGCACAGTAGGGGTATGAGCACGACGGAGAGCATCATCATCGACGAGCGAGCGCTTCAGGCCGCGTTCGATGAGGAACCGTTCTCGGGGATCGTCCGCGTCGACTCGGGCGATCTGTCCGTGTGGCGCAGTGCGCACGGGATGGCCGACCGGGCGAGCGAGAGGCCCGTCTCCGAGAGCACGCGCTTCGCGATCGCGTCAGGGAGCAAGGCTTTCACGGCACTCGCCATCATGCGACTCGTCCAAGACGGCCGGCTCGCGCTCGACACCGCCGTTCGAGGGGTGCTCGGTGACGATCTGCCGCTCATCGACGACGCGGTGACCGTCGAGCACCTCCTCGGCCACACCTCGGGAATCGGCGACTACATCGACGAGGACGACGACCTCGATGTATCGGAGTTCTTCCTCGGAGTGCCCGTGCACACGCTCACGACCGCGGAGGCGTTCCTGCCCCTGCTCGACGGCATCCCGCCGAAGGCCGCTCCCGGCGAGACGTTCGCCTACTGCAACAGCGGCTACGTCGTGCTCGCGATCGTCCTCGAACGGGTCACGGGCCGCGTCTTCCACGAGGTGGTGCACGATCTCGTCCTCGTCCCGGCCGGCCTGATCGACACCGGCTTCCCCCGCACCGACGAGCTCGACGGGAATCATGCCCGCGGTTACGTCTTCGACGACGGACTGCGCGTCAACACGCTGCACCTGCCCGTCCGCGCCAATGGCGACGGCGGCGCTTCTACGACGGCCGCCGACGTTCACCGGTTCTGGCGCTCGTTCTTCGCCGGACGCATCGTCTCACCCGACACCGTGGCGCTGATGACCGCCCCGCGTTCCCTCGTCGAAGACGAGGAGATGCGGTACGGTCTCGGGTTCTGGCTCGACGAGACCGGACCAGGTGTCGTCCTCGAAGGGTGCGACGTCGGCTCGTCGTTCCGGTCCGTTCATCACCCGCCGACCGCGACCACCGCGACTGTGATGAGCAACACGGCAGACGGAGCCTGGCCCGTCGCGCGCGTACTGGCCGATGCGATGGCGCAGCTCGACGAGCGGTAGGCCGGTCACCCGGCCGCGACAGCCTCCGTCTCGTCGTCGTCGACGGCTGGCGGAGCCGCCGCGATGTGCGTGATCGGACGCCAGACCAGCAGCAGGGTCACCGCCGCGCCGACGAAGGCGAACCACCAGGGGCCGGTCGGTCCCCAGACCTGGGCGATGACCCCGCCGAGCGCCTGCCCGATCACGAGTCCGCCGAAGACCCCGACCATGTTGACCGAGGCGATGCGGCCCTGCAGCTCGTGAGGAACGAGGCGCTGGCGGACGGTGGTCGAGATCGTGGCCCAGACGAAGGCGTAGGCACCGAACGCGATCATGATCACGAAGGCGACTGCCCCCGAGGTCGTCAGGGCGAACGCGAGGTGCATGAGCACCTCGGCGGTGAGACACACGCGCATGAGCGCGGCGAACGAGAAGCGTCGTTCCAGCCTTCCGAACAGCAGAGTCGCCGCCAGTCCGCCGATCGCGGAAGCCGTCGTCAGCGCGCCGTACCCGACCGGCCCCATCCGCAGGTAGTCGGTCGCGTAGAGGACGAGCACACCCCAGGGCGCGGCCCAGGTCACGTTGAAGGTGAGGATGATGATCACGAGCGTCCGCACCGGCGGGTTGCGCCACAGCCAGCGGATGCCGCTGAGGATATCGGTGTGCACCGGAGTACGCTCACGCGGTCCGCCCGCCGGTTCGACGCGCTTCGTCGCGGTGATCCGCGAGATGAGGACGATAGCGAGCGCGACGCACAGCCCCTGGACGGCGAACGGCCAGAACGATCCCACGGCGAACAGGAAGGCACCCAGCGGCGGACCGCCGAGCTGGTTCGCCACGAGGAACCCGGCCTGAAGGCGCGCATTGCCGGTGCCGAGGTCGCTTTTGCGCACCATCATCGGCAGCAGAGTGCTGCTCGTCGTGTCGACGAACACCTCGGCGGTGCCGTAGAGGAACGCCACGATCAGCACCATCCAGATGCTGGCGAGACCGGTGACGAGGAAGACGCACAGACCGACCAGCACGAGAGCCCGGATGCCGTTGGCCACCACGATCAGGACCCGTCGGTCGACCCGGTCGGCGATGGCGCCGGCGTGAAGCCCGAACAGCAGCCACGGCAGGAACTGCAGGACCGCTCCGGAAGCCACCAGGATCGGCGAATCGGTCATCGAGGCGATCAGGAGCGGTGCGGCTGCGAGGGCGATGCCGTCGCCGATGTTGCTCGTCAGCGACGAAGCGAACAGCCACCGGAAGTCACGACCCAGACGCTGCGGCGCGACCCACTCTGCGATACCCACCGCATGAGCCTAGGGCGCACCTCCGACACGTAGGCTTGCCCGATGTCCGGAAACTCGCGTGTCAGCCCCGATGCCTTCGTGCGCGTGCGCGGAGCGCGCGAGAACAATCTCCGGAATGTCGACGTCGATGTTCCGCGCGACGCGATCGTCGCGTTCACCGGGGTGTCGGGCTCGGGTAAGTCGTCGCTCGCGTTCGGGACGATCTTCACCGAGGCGCAG
Source organism: Microbacterium sp. H37-C3 (assembly GCF_027157935.1). NCBI lineage: Bacteria > Bacillati > Actinomycetota > Actinomycetes > Micrococcales > Microbacteriaceae > Microbacterium > Microbacterium sp. H37-C3. The sequence goes on from NZ_JAPVLR010000001.1 coordinate 888,478, forward strand.
CGCCGGTACCTCGAGTCCGTGGCCCCCTACGCCCGGCGCCTGATCCAGCAGGGCCACAATCCGCACGTCGAGTCGATCACGGGGCTCCCGCCGGCCGTCGCTCTGCAGCAGCGTCGCGGTGCGCCCAGCTCTCGCTCGAGCGTCGGCACCGTGACGACGCTGTCGAACTCGCTGCGGATGCTGTTCTCGCGCGCCGGCACCTTCCCTGACGGGTTCACCGACCGGCTCGACTCCGACGCCTTCTCCCCCAACACCGCCGCCGGCGCGTGCCCGGAGTGCCACGGCATCGGCGTCGCGCACACGGTCACCGAAGAGACGCTCGTCCCCGACCCCTCCCTCAGCATCCGCGACGGCGCGATCGCCGCGTGGCCGGGCGCGTGGCAAGCGAAGAACCTCCGCGACATCACGATCGCCCTCGGCTACGACGTCGACCGCCCCTGGCGCGAGCTCGACCCCGCCGACCGGGAATGGCTGCTCTTCACCGACGAACAGCCCGTGATGGAGATCACTCCGCAGCGCGACCGAGTCGCGAAGCCGTACAAAGGCATGTTCTGGAGCGCGAAGAAGTACGTCTTCCACACCCTCGCCGACTCGAACAGCGCGAAGATGCGCGAGCGGGTGCTCCAGTTCGTGCGCACCGGCGTCTGCCCGCTGTGCGGCGGCTCGGGCCTCCGGCGCGAGGCGCTGGCTGTCACCTTCGCCGGCCGCACGATCGCCGAGCTGAACGCCCTGCCGATGAGCGAGCTCGCCGACATCCTGCGTCCGACCACGATGCTGACGGATGCCGCGCCCGCGCTGCCGACGTCATCGTCCGGCGAGCGGACGGATGTCGCTGTCGCGATCACCACCGACCTCGTCGCCCGCATCGAGGTGCTGATCGACCTCGGGCTGGGCTACCTCGGCCTCGGCCGGGTGACCACGACCCTCTCCCCCGGCGAGATGCAGCGTCTGCGTCTGGCCACGCAGCTGCGCTCGGGCCTGTTCGGCGTGGTGTACGTGCTCGACGAGCCGTCAGCAGGCCTGCATCCCGCCGACGCCGAGCCGCTGCTCGACGTCTTGGAGCAGCTCACCGCCGCGGGGAACTCGGTGTTCGTCGTCGAGCACAACATGGATGTCGTCCGGGGTGCGGACTGGATCGTCGACGTCGGCCCCGGAGCGGGCGAGGGCGGCGGCGACGTGCTCTACAGCGGAGCCGTCGACGGACTTGCCCAGGTGGCCGAATCGGTGACGCGGCCCTTCCTGTTCCCCGACGCCGACGGGGCTGCGGTGAAGCCTCGCGACCTGCGCACCCCCACCGGCTGGCTGACGCTGGAGGGCGCCTCACTGCACAACCTCGTGGACGTCGACGCGTCGTTCCCGCTCGGGACGTTCGTGGCCGTCACGGGCGTATCGGGGTCGGGCAAGTCGTCGCTCGTGGGAGGCGTGCTCCGCGACGTGGTGCGCGGCTACCTGCGCGGGGATGACGCAGCCGACCAGCCAGACGACGAGACAACGGATGCCGCGGCGCCGGCCGAGACCGGCTTGACGGAGGCGACACTCCCCGACGGGCGAGCCGATATCCCGACGGTGCGGACCGTCGACGGCCTCGAGCACATCGACCGGCTCGTGCGCGTCGACCAGAAGCCGATCGGACGTACGCCGCGCTCGAACCTGGCGACGTACACGGGCCTGTTCGATGCGGTGCGCGCCGTGTTCGCCGGCACCGACCTCGCCCGCGAGCGCGGGTACACCGCCGGACGCTTCTCATTTAACGTCGCGGGAGGCCGCTGCGAGACGTGCCTCGGCGAAGGTTACGTCTCGGTCGAGCTGCTGTTCCTGCCGGGCAGCTACGGGAAGTGTCCGACGTGTCACGGCGCGCGGTACAACGCCGAGACGCTCGAGGTCGCCTACCGCGGCAAGAACATCGCTGAGGTGCTCAGCCTCACCGTCGACGAGGCCGTCGGGTTCCTCGAGCCGGTGCCCGCGGCATCCCGCAGCCTGCGCACGCTACGCGACGTCGGCCTGGGCTACCTGCGGCTCGGGCAGCCGGCTACCGAGCTGTCGGGCGGCGAGGCGCAGCGCATCAAGCTCGCGACCGAGCTGCAGCGGGCTCGCCGCGGCCACACCCTCTACCTGCTCGACGAGCCCACCACCGGACTGCATCCCGCCGACGTGCGCCTGCTGCTCACGCAGCTGCACGCGCTGGTCGACGCCGGCAACACGGTGGTCGTCGTCGAGCACGACATGGCTGTCGTAGCCTCCGCCGACTGGGTCATCGACCTCGGTCCGGCCGGCGGCAACGCGGGTGGCCGCGTGGTCGCGGCCGGGACGCCCGAGGATGTGGCTCAGGTGGCGGAGAGCCGGACGGCGCCGTACCTCGCGAGCGCGATGCAGAGCATTCGTTAGGCCCGTCGGATCGCGGGCTTCCCCTGGGCTAGTGCGCGACCAGGCGCTGCTCCTCCACACGGAAGACCTCGTCGGCCAGGGTGTGAACGTCGCGTTCGCTGTGGCTCGTGAACAGGATCGTCGTCCCGCGCTCCCGCTCCGCGCGGAGGATCTCGGTGACACGCTCGACGCTGCTCTTGTCCAGCGCGTTGAAAGGCTCATCCAACAGAAGAACCTCCGGTTTCTCCATCAGGGCCTGAGCGAGTGACAGCTTCTGCTTCATCCCGAGCGAGTAGTTGCGCACCTTCTGCTTCGCATCGGGATCGAGTCCGACACGCATCATCGCGGCTCTGACGTCCTCCACGGTGATCTGACGGCGGATACGAGCGAGTTCGAGGAGATTCTGCAGGCCCGTGCGACCCGGGATGTAGGCGGGGCCGTCGATCGCGATGCCGAATCGCTCCGGGAATGTGCGGCGCGAAGAGAGCAGTGACGGATCGATCCAGACGCTGCCGGAATCTGGCGTGACGAATCCGCAGATCACCTTGAGCAGCACCGACTTGCCCGACCCATTGGGCCCGGTGAGCGCCACCGTGGCTCCGCGACGCAGGTTGAGGGTCGCACCCCGGTAGAGGTCGATACCTCCGAGGGTCACGCTGACATCGCGCACCTCTACGACGTTGTTCATCGGCTGAGAACCTTCCTGGGCGACGAGGACAGAAGCGGAACCGTCTTCGGTCCGCGACGAGTGGCAACGAGGACGACGGCGCACGTCGCCGCGGTGAGGAGCAGGGCGTTCGCGATGGTCGCCGCCCACCCGCCGTCGAAGAGGACCGCTGTGCTCGCGCGTTGCGTCACCCACACCACCGAGGCGGGAATCGGCACGGCTGCGAGTGCGGTCACAACGCCGATGACGACGAGACCGCTGACCTGCTTGTTCGAGATGAGCACGGCGCACGCCACACACGCGATGTAGAACGTGATCTGGATCGCCTGCATCACCGTGGTCTGGAAGAGCAGCAGCATCAGGCCCGGCTCGCCCACGATCGTCCGCCCGCCGGCGACGAAGTATGCCGCAACGGCCGCGACGAGGACCACTGCCGAGTACGTCAGTGCGTGGCCGAACTCTCGCGAGATGATCGTGACGAGCTGACGACGTCGACTGCCGTACCGCAAGCCCGTCACCAGCCCCCAGGGCCCCGCGAGCTGGGCCATCCGGAACTGCGCGGCGAAGGCATAGCCCACGACGAGAATCACCGCGACGAGCATCTGCAGCATGGTTCCGGTGGCACCGAAGTACAGGCCGGTGAGAAACCCCACAAGGTCGGTGTCGCGCGCGCCGAAGGCCCCCGCGGCCAAGAGCGCCACGAGGGCTCCGGCCGCGCTCGGCAGGAGCCAGTCGGGAGGGCTGATACCGTTCTGGCGCGCGCTCCGGTCGAGGAAAGCCGCCGCGACAGTGAGACCAATGATGGCGACCGAGTAAGCGAGCACGACGTCGCCCATCATCCTCGGCTGCGCGGCCAGGGCCGGGACGAGCGTGTATGCGCGGAAGTCCGCAAGACCGCCCAGCAGCAGGACCCCGGTCGCGGATGCTGCCGCCCACAACCACGCGGCGATGCTGAGGGCGACAGCCACGGCGTGCAGGCTCAACAGCGCCAGCATCTCGAGGACCATCCTCGTCAACATGAGGAACACCCCGAGCAGCGCGACCTGCGCGCCGATCGCCGCCGCGAGCGGCATCCCGACGTCGTCGACGCGTGCGATGAGGGTGGAATCCCGGTCGAGCTGTCCGCCCAAGTCGACGACGACCGCAGCCGCCGCTCCGGTGATGACGGCCAGGAGGGGCGGCAGTATCGCTCGGAGCGCCCGCCAACAGATGCGCCGCAGGTGGCTCGAATAGCTGCCGGCACGGATGAGGCGAAGGAGTGTGGCTGTGCGCCGTGAGTCGAGGACGCCGTAGGCCAGCCACAGCGGGGTCACGACGAAGGCGAGGAAGGTGGGGCTCGTCAGCGTGCTCAGGACCCCGAGTGCCAGTTCTTCGTGAAGCCCCGCCGAGCTCGCTGGCCGCTCGAGAACGCAGTACCCGAACGCGGCAGCGGCGACAGCTGCCCACAGGGCGATCCCCCAGCGATTCACGCAAGCTGACCGTTCGTCGGCGCGCGATACAGCACGAGAGCGGCGAAGACGAGCGTGACTGCTGCGAGGACGAGCATCGGGGCCGCAGCGATGAGCGGCGCCGAGGCTTCGAGTCCGAAGGGGAAGAGCGAGTACAACAGGCCGAAACGGGGCAACCCGATGAGCGCTGCGCCGACCGTCGAGCCCAGATAGATCAGGAACGGCAGGCCGAGCGCGAGAATGCGATTCGGCAGCGTGACCAGGAAGCAGCAGCACAGAACGGCGAATGCGGCTGAGCTCAGCGAGACCCACGCGGCATACCCGAAACCGAACGCGAGTTCTCCGTATTCGAGCAGGAAGCTGTAACTCGACCGCTCGAGGCTTTGCGCCGCGGCCTGTTCCACGGTCATGTTGTATCCCGCTGGGTCAATGCCCGGATCGCCGGCCAGCGGCCACACGTAGAAGGCGACCACAAATGCGGCGAAGACGTACAGGAAGAAGATGAGCGCCGATCCCCCCGCGGCCCGCGCCATGTGACGAAGAACGAACTCGCGAGCACTCATGCGGCTGCGAGTGTTCGCGACGAATCGCTCCGTAAGTTGCGCGTATAGCCGCAGGCAGGTCAGCAGGGTGACGACCAGCGGCAGAATGAGGCTTACGGGTGCCAACATCATGATGGCGAAGACGTCTGACCTGTCGCGGAACGAGCCGCCGGATGCCGCGTTCACACCGACAACGATCGGGACCAGCACCACCAGAACGGCGACGATCGGGACGATGAGGTCGCCGCGGCCCCTGGGGGTCCCGGCGCGACCGAGACCCCCAGAGACATCAACGGCTGCAAGCATGCCCTTCTTCGGGTTGCTCAGTTGGATCGCCAGCTTCCGCTCGCCGATACGCGCACGACCGCCCACGTCGAGTTGTGGAGCTGCAGGTACGCACGGTTGCCGGCCGCGACGTGCGATCCGCTCGGGAGCGTAGCCGAGGCTCCATCACCGAGGTTGAACCGCTCTGTGCCGCACGTCACCTGGGCGGGCGTCGACCCGGGACCTGCCGCGCGATCCAGGCGGCACTGTCGCGCATTCAGGTTGTAGTCGGAGCCGACGCTGATGCTCCGGATGTCACCAGCGGCGGAGGCATTCGACTTGATCTGGTTCACCGCGAGGACGCCCTGCTGCAGCGCTGGCAGCGTTGTGCTGAACCCCGCGTATGACGTCCCTGCAACTGCATTCGCTGCCGGAAGCATGAGTGCGGCTGCTAATACGCCAATAGTGGCAATCTTGGTGGACTTTCTCATCGTCCCTCACCTCTCTGTTCCTACTTGAGCCCGGAAGGCGCAAGTATTCACGGATTCTTGAACGACGCTCGGGGCGGCTCGGCGTTCGGGTCAAAGAGCGTGACTCCGTCGTCTCCTTGAACGTAGCAGCGCCTCTTGAGAACGTCCAGGTGTGTCGAAACGGCGAGGGTGCGCGCTTTTGAGCCACGCTTATGCACATCACATCTATTAGGCCGGACGCATCCTTGCATGAGGCTGCGCGAACGGCATCCATATAGGCTTAGGGGCCTGTCGGGGACTGTGCATGGTGACGAAGGGCCAGGATATGGAACGACCAGCGGCAATCATGTGGGTCGTGCTGAGCGTTGTTGGCATGGCGCTCGTCATGTGGGGCATCATGAGCGGGTCCCTCGCCTTTACCGTGGCGCCGGCGGTGCTCACCGTCGGCTGCATCGCGATGGCGGTGGTCGCGGCGCGAAACCGCGGCTCGCGTCGGCGTGGCTGACGGCGTGGCCGCGTTCATCTTTGGCGGCCTCTCTGGCTCAGTATCTGCTACGACCCGGACCGCGAAGCTGTGTGCGGACAGTTCGCCGCGCGGACACCGTGAGCTTCACTCATGGGTTAGCCCTCCTCATGGAAAGCAGCGGACAAACCTTAGCTCGGACCATCTCCGTCTCGGCCCGGCGAGGAGTGGACGGCTGATCATGAGCAGTCCGTACGGGAAGTCGACGGCTCGGTGTGCTTTCCAGGGTACGGCGATCGTTGGCAGGGCTCGATGCTTTCATTTCCGATACCCTCTGAGGCATGTATAGGACGCGTGGCACGTTTAGCCAGGACCTCAAGGACGCCAACACGACGCTCGGGGCACACCTGCGACTGACGTTCCCGAATTTGAAACCCATTCAGGCGGATTACAAAGCGCGCGCCGATGCGCTCACCGTGGATAGTCAGGGCGCCAGCCCGACGATGATCGGCACGGCGATCGACCTGGTCCCACGGCTCATCGCGGAGCCGGAGGAGTTGCCCGACTCGGCCGCGCAGCTCTTCCCATTCAACAGCGATTATCACGAGGAGTTGGGAAGTCTGGTCGCGCTCGCGAACAACCCCGACCGTGAAACGCAAGCTCGGGCAGTGTGGGGCCTCGCCCTGTGCGTGTCGGCATTCCGCGCGGGCGCAGGCATTGCTCCACGGATTCCGGAGCTTGTGCAGGCGCACGAGTTCGCAGCGTCGCGGATGATGACGGAGGCACCGCCCGAGGCGGTCGCCGAGTTGAGCGCCCTTCGGGAGTTGCTCGAGTCTCGCCTGATGCCGCGCCTGGAGCCGCCCACCGTCTTCGGACCGCGCTTCGACCTGTCTCGGCCGGGCGAAGGGCAGCGCATCGCCGCCGAGGCTGACATGATCTCCGGCGGCATGCTTATCGATGTCAAGTCAAACCTCGCGCCCAAGACCAAGGCCGGCGCCCGTCCCGACGTGCTGAAGCCCGAACACATCCATCAGCTGCTCGGTTACGCCCTCCTGGACAACTCCGACGTCTACGGCATTCAACGCCTCGCCATCTACTCGGCGCGCTACGGCTCGTTGATCGACTGGCCACTCAACCTCGTCGCCGAGACCACCGCGGGGCGCGCGGTCGACATCACAGCCGAACGCGAGCGCGTCTGGGACATGATGCAGGACAAGATCGAGATCGTTTGAACGAGGGGGCCCTCACGGCCTTGGCAGCGGAGCACGTTCAACGTGCGCGCGCTGCGAAGGCGCCCTGAAGCCGTTCCAGGCACAACGAGTGGGTGCCGATTCCGGGACATGCAAAGGCCCGGAATCTCTTGCGAGATTCCGGGCCTTTCAACCGTCGGGATGACAGGATTTGAACCTGCGACCCCTTGACCCCCAGTCAAGTGCGCTACCAAGCTGCGCCACATCCCGGTCCGCTGTCCGCACGCGGACAACTCCCCTATCCTAACCGGTCCTGAGCGCGCTCGCGAACCGGCGCACCCGGGCGCGTTGCGCGGCCTCGCTGGCCCCGATCGTTGCCCGGTGTCCGAGGCTGGCGCTACGGTCTGGCCATGAGCGAGACGACGATCGTGCCGGTGACGCCCGGCAGCTTCAGCGATGCCCAGCACGCGATGAGCGGCGGCGGCGACGGACATGAGTGTCAGTGTCAATGGTGGACGATGACCAACGCCGACTTCCAGCGCACCGACGTCGAAGGCCGTGCCGCGGCCTTCCGCAGCGAAGTGGATGCCGCGCCCTCCCCCGGCCTCGTCGCCTACGTCGATGGCGATGCCGCCGGCTGGGTCCGCGTCGGTCCGCGTACTCGCCAGATCCGACTGAGCAAAACCCGCGCCTATGCGGGCGCGACCGAAGAGCCCTGGGATGACGCGGATGTCTGGGCCGTCAGCTGTTTCGCCGTCCGCAAGGAGCATCGCGGCTCGGGCCTCAACGCGGCCCTCCTCGATGCTGCCGTCACCTTCGCCCGCGAGAACGGCGCTCGCGTGGTCGAGGCGTACCCGGTCGACCCGGATGCGGGGCGCAAGGTCACCTCGAACGAGCTGTACCACGGGGCCCTGTCCACGTTCCTCAGCGCCGGCTTCCGCGAGGTCGCCCGCCCGAAGCCGCACGTCGCCGTCGTCTCGCTCGACCTGGCCGGCGCGAACGAGACCAGCACCGGCGAGCACCCCTGACGCTTCGACGAGAATGGAACGCATGACCGCATCCGATGCCCCCGTCCGTGTGGACTCGTGGCTGTGGGCGGTCCGCATCTACAAGACCCGCTCAGCGGCGACCACGGCCTGCCGCGCCGGTCACGTCCGGGTCAACGGCGAAAAGGTCAAAGCGTCGCAGTCAGTGAAGCCCGGCGACGAGCTGCGCGTGCGGATCGCGGGCTTCGACCGCATCCTCGTCGTCCGGCAGACGCTCACCAAGCGCGTCGGCGCGCCCGTCGCAGCGACCGCCCTGGAAGACCGCACTCCCCCGCGCGAGCCGATGGCGATGCTCGCCGTCCGTGACCGTGGCGCCGGCCGACCGACGAAACGCGAACGTCGCGAGATCGACCGACTGCGCGGAGTCGATTGATCCATCACCTCGGCCACACGACCACGGGCCGCTGAAGACCAGAAGCCCCGATACTCAGCGCACGACGCGGCGACGCGCCACCCGTACGACGACGCACAGCACGAGCGTCACCATTCCCCAGATGGCGCATGCCGGCGGCAGCACGCGGTACGCAAGGTGCTGAGCGGTCCACTCCGCCGTGAGCGGGCCGTAGGCTGCGAGGCCGATCAGCCACGCCGCGACGAGCGCCACCGGCAGCGATGCCCACCAGACGACCCGCACCGCACCGGGCAGCACCCGCCGCACGGATGACAGCGGCCGCTTCCGCAGCCAGAACGCCCCCGCCACCGCGAGCCCGAGCAGACCCAGCGCGCTCGAGGCGTACTGGAACCAGCGGTACCCGTGGAACGGACCCCAGCGTTCGGCCAGCGCGGGGATGAGCTCGACGCCCCAGCGCCCCTCGTGGGTGAAGGCATCCCAGGCGATGTGACTCAGCACGCCCAGCGCCAGCGACACCACGACCAACAACACCGTGAGCGCCACCGACCGGCTCCGCCCCGATCCGGGACGTACGGTTCGCAGCGCGTCGCCTGCCGCGGCATCCCACGCCGGCGGCAGCCTTGCCGCCAGCCAGTCCGGCGCGAGCTCACGCACCGCGGGGCGCAGCAGCAGCCACCACGCGAGCAGCAGCACTCCCGCGATCGCGACCGTCAGCCACGGGTACGCGTGGGTCTGCGCATAGCTGATGCCGATTCCCCGGGCGAACAACGGCAGGTCCGGAGCCATCGCCCCGACAGCCACCGCCGCCGGCACGAGCGGTGTGCGAACAACCGCCAGCGCGACGACGGCGTGGCTCGGAGTGAACGGCATCCGGTCGGGTCAGTCCTCGATGAAAACGCCCGCGAGCGTCTTCTTGCCCCGCCGCAGCACGGCCACGCCACCCGGCAGATCGCCGACGACGACGGCCGACTCGTCGTCGACCTTCGCACCGTTGACCGAGACGCCGCCCTGCGCGATGGCCCGACGGGCCTCCGACAGGCTGCCCACGAGCCCGGTGTCGACGAGAAGCTGCACGACCGAGGCGCCGGCCGACGCCGTGGCGTGCGGAAGTTCCTGCAGAGCCGAGCGCAGCGTGGCGGCGTCGAGCGCGGTCAGGTCGCCCTGGCCGAACAGAGCGTCGGATGCCGCGATGACCTTCGCCGTCGCATCCACACCGTGCACCGTCGCGGTGACCTCGAACGCCAGACGCTTCTGCGCGGCGCGGCGGAACGGCTCGTCGGCGACGAGGCGCTCGTAGTCGGCGATCTCTGCGCTGCTGAGGAAGGTGAACACCTTCAGGCGCTCGACGACATCGGCATCCGCGGTCGAGAGCCAGAACTGGTAGAACGCGTACGGACTCGTGAGCTCGGCGTCGATCCAGATGGCGTTGCCCTCGCTCTTGCCGAACTTCGTGCCGTCGCTGTTGGTGATCAGCGGCGTGCCGAACGCGTGCACCGAGGTGCCCTCGACACGGTGGATGAGGTCGGTGCCACTGGTGAGGTTGCCCCACTGGTCCGATCCACCGGTCTGCAGCGTGCAGCCGTACTGACGGTAGAGCTCGAGGAAGTCGAGTCCCTGCAGAATCTGGTAGCTGAACTCGGTGTAGCTGATGCCGGCATCCGAGTTCAGGCGCGCGGCGACGGCATCCTTCTTCAGCATCGTGCCGACGCGGTAGTGCTTGCCGATCTCGCGCAGGAAGTCGATCGCCGACAGCGGCGCCGTCCAGTCGAGGTTGTTCACCATGCGGGCGGCGTTCTCGCCCTCGAAGCTGAGGTACTTCTCGATCTGGCCGCGCAGGCGGTCGACCCACTCGGCGACCGTTTCGCGCGAGTTGAGCGTGCGCTCGGCGGTCGGGCGGGGGTCGCCGATCAGGCCGGTCGAGCCGCCGACGAGCCCGAGGGGCTTGTGTCCGGCGAGCTGCAGACGGCGAAGCGTCAGCAGCTGCACGAGGTGACCGAGGTGCAGGGATGCCGCCGTCGGGTCGAAGCCGCAGTAACACGTGATGGGGTCTCCGCCGAGCGCCTCTCGCAGCGCTTCCTGGTCGGTGGACACATGCACGAGACCGCGCCACACCAGCTCGTCCCACACGTTCTCGAACGCGGGATCGAGCGCCACGGGGGCGGTCGTCAGGGCTTCATCAGACACGCGCTTCAGGTTATCAGCGGCGCACCCGCCGACCCGCCTCGATGACGCTCAGGCGGTGCCCCACCAGATGAGAAAGGCCGCGCCGAGGGCGACGACCCAGCTGACGAGGCTTCCGACGAGGAAGTACTCGGCGCGGTCTCCGCCGTCGTGGTCGCGCGAGATCTCCGGGAAGCGGACGATGCCCTTCGCCGCGAGCACGGCGGCCAGCAGCGTGAACGCTCCGGTGAGGGTGAGCGCGAAGACCAGCACGCGCTCGAGGGGGCCGATGATGCGCCCGCCTTTCAGCGCGTTCGTCGCCTCGGCTGCCACGACACCGCCCCGCAGCGACGCGCGCACGATGACGTTGCCGGACTCGACGAGGAACACCAGCCCACCCGCGAGCGCGATGGCGAGGTCGAGGCTCACGACGCCGAGGGGTGAGTCGATCGGCCAGATCCGTTCCAGCGGCCCCTGGCCGTCGCGCACCCCGATGAGGGCGACCGCCACGGCCACGACGACCGCCAGGATCGCCGCGGGCCACAGTCCCCATCGAGTGGGCTCGCGCGTCGAGGTGACCGCCGCCCACCCGGCCGCGACGGCGATCGCCGCGAACCACCAGGCCGCGGCGCCCGCCCAGGCTGCGAGCGGCAGCAGCGCCGCGCCGAGGACCACCAGCACGATCCCGAGCTTCGCGCCCGACAGCCGCTTGCGGGCGAGATCGAGCCCTCCGACGGCGAGAAGGATGAGTCCCGCGCCGATCACGACGAGCGCTCCGTTAGGGCCGCGTACCCGGCGACGATCGCGGGAGCTCCGGATGACGCCAGCAGCTGCGAGACGGCCGACTGGGTGATGCCCTCCTCCTTCGCGAGAGCGCCCTGGGTGCGACCGAGGCAGCGGCCGTAGGTCAGGCGCCGCGCACGCGACGACATCGCCCCGACGAGTTCGTCGCGGGCGAGCGCATAGGCGTTGGCGAAGCGGATGCGATCGGCCATGGCGACATCCTCGTCGTCCCCTCCGACAATGCGGATGCGGGCGCGCGGGACCGCGCGGTCCTGCATCGCGTGCACCTGCTCGATCGCCTCGCGCGCCCGCCACCACCCCGGGCCGTCGGAGATGTCCGAGCTCTCGGAAACGACCGAGCCGACGTCGCCGACACCGACCCCGAAGCGCAGCGACGCCTCGTCGGGCAGCGACAGCTGCAGGAGCAGAAGCCAGGCCAGCGCGTCATCCAGCTCGTCGAAGACCGCCTGGAACTCGTCGGCGAACGTGGCACGCATCGGGGTCACGGCGACGGGAAAGGCGCGATCGACCTCGGCCATCGCTGCTTCGATCTGCGCCTGGGTGCGGCTGCGATCGTCGAGCAGGCGAGAGCCGACGATGTCGGCGATGACAGCAACGGTCATGCAGATCAGGCTAGCACTTATATCCCGCGGATATCAGTCATCAGCTGATGAACGCCAGGTATCAGCCGATCGCTTATGTCAGAGCTGCCACACCCGCACGGCCTGCTGAGCCTGAGCGATCAGTGCCGCACGTTGCTCGTCGACCCGCACCGGCGCGGTTCCGCCGATGCCGTCGCGGCTGGCGACCGATCCCTCGGGCGACAGAACCTCGCGGACCTCGGGAGCCAGGTGCTCCGAGACCGAGACGAGGTCGTCATCGGATGCCTCATGCAGCTCGATGCCCCGCTCCTCGCAGAGCCGCACGAGCGAGCCCGAGATCTCGTGCGCCTCGCGGAACGGCACACCGCGCTTGACGAGCCACTCGGCGACATCGGTCGCGAGCGAGAACCCCTGCGGCGCGAGCTCGGCCATCCGGTCGACGTCGAAGCGGAGCGTCGCGACCATGCCGGCGAACGCGGGCAAGACCACCTCGAGCGTCTCGATCGAGTCGAAGACCGGCTCCTTGTCTTCCTGCAGGTCGCGGTTGTACGCGAGCGGCAGCGCCTTGAGGGTCGCGAGCAGGCCCGAGAGGTTGCCGATCACACGACCGGCCTTGCCGCGAGCGAGCTCGGCGATGTCGGGGTTCTTCTTCTGCGGCATGATGCTCGACCCGGTCGAGTAGCCGTCATCGAGCGTGACGAAGCCGAACTCGCGGGTGTTCCAGATGATGATGTCTTCGGCGAACCGCGAGATGTCGACGCCGATCATCGCGGCGATGAAAGCGAACTCGGCCACGACATCCCGCGAGGAGGTGCCGTCGATCGAGTTGTCGGCTGGACGCTCGAGGCCGAGCTCCGTGGCCACGAGCTGCGGGTCGAGACCGAGGGTCGCACCGGCGAGCGCTCCCCCACCGTAGGGCGAGACCCGCGCGCGCGCCGACCAGTCGCGCAGGCGCTCCAGGTCGCGCAGCAGCGGCCAGGCGTGGGCCTGCAGGTGGTGGGCGAGCAGCACCGGCTGCGCGTGCTGCAGGTGGGTGCGGCCGGGCATGATCGCGCGGGAGTGGTTCTCGGCCTGACCGACGATGGCGTCGATGACCCGCAGGATGTCACGGGCGATGACCTCGGCGTGATCGAGCAGGTACAGGCGCACGAGCGTGGCGATCTGGTCGTTGCGGCTGCGTCCGGCGCGCAGCTTGCCGCCGAGCTCCGGCCCGACGGTCGCGATGAGGGCGGCCTCGAGCGCGCCGTGCACGTCTTCGTCGCCGGGGGCGGGCTGCAGCGATCCGTCGCGGACGGCGGCGAGCACCGAGTCGAGCCCCGCGTGCATGCGGCTCTCCTCGTCGGGCGTGAGGTACCCGGCGGCGGCGAGCGCCTTCGCGTGAGCGTGAGATCCGGCGATGTCGTATCCGGCGAGCGCCCAGTCGAAGTGCGTCGATCGGCTCAGGCGGGCCAGCTCGGGCGCGGGGCCCGAGGCGAAGCGGGCTCCCCAGAGAGCCCCGGAGTTCGTGCCGCCTGACGTGTCTGCGCTCATCGCTCCAGCCTATCGGGGCGGCATCGCTGTGCCCGGCGCCTCCACGCGCCCGCGCACCGTCAGTCGGGCGAGTGCGTCGATGCCGGCTTCGAGGGGACCGCGCCCGACGGCGAGCGCCCAGGCCGTGCATCCGACGATGATGCCGAGGGTCATCGGCCAGAACGGATCGAGGGCTCGGTAGGAGTCGAGCTCGAAGACGCCCGGCTCGGCGGCGGGCCGGGTGAGTGCCCATACGACGATCTGCGCCGAGTACGCGGTCAGCGGCATCGAGCCCACGGCGCGCAGCGGCAGCGCGACCCACGTGAGGGGCGTCCGGCACACGAGCACGCACACGCCGATGACGAGGAGGGCGAACCCGCCGGATCCGATCACCTCGAACAGTCCGGACGAATGCGCCTCCCCGGTCCACGGTGTCTCACCGAAGACCTCGGAGCGTCCCCACACGATGTCGAGCGCGGCGCCGACAGCGGTCAGGGCGAGCCCCGCGAGCGCGAGGAGCCACGGCGTCGCGCGCGAGCGCAGGTCGAGGCGCGCCGCCCCCATGCCCGCGAGGACGAACGCCATCCAGGTCAGGAACGGGTAGTGCCATCCGACAGCGTTCGAGACGTCGACCCCCTCGGGTGTCGACCAGAACGACAGGCCGTCGATCGCCGCCTGCGGGAACGGCGCCACGAGCCCGACGACCGCGGCCGCGATGAGCAGCGTGCGTGCTCGCAGCGGCAGCACCGCCGCGGCGATCACGAACAGCAGCGCGTAGGCGGGAAGGATGACGTACACCGGCACCGCGAGGAAGAGAAGCAGCACGCCGATCACCCAGATCGCTCCGGCCCGCACGAGCAGGCGCAGACGGGCCGTCTCGAGTCGTGGCCCGCGCAGCGGAACCGGTCCGCCGCTGATGAGCCCGATCGAGACACCCGCGAGCGTTGCGAACAGGATCGACGAGCGCCCGTGGACGATCCCCTCGTACGAGGAGGGGATCGTCCAATCGAAGTCGGGGATCGCGAGCAGGTGCGCCGCGAGCATCCCGATCACGGCGAGGCCGCGAGCGAGGTCGATGCCGTCGATGCGCGCGGGCGCGAACAGCGGGCGGCGCCGCAGCATCTCGCTCATCCCCGGCACCGGCCGCTCCTCACCGCTCCGCGGTCACTGCTGACGCAGCAGCCAGACCAGCAGCGCCTTCTGCGCGTGCAGACGGTTCTCGGCCTCGTCCCAGACGACGCTGTGCGAGCCGTCGATGACGTCGGCGTCGACCTCGTAGCCCCGGTCGGCGGGCAGGCAGTGCATGAAGATCGCCCCGTCGGCGGCGGCATCCATCGTCTGCTGCGTCACCTTGTACGCACCCAGATCGCGGATGCGTGCGATCTTCTCCTCCTCCTTGCCCATCGACACCCACGTGTCGGTCACGATGACGTCGGCGCCGGATGCCGCTTCGAGCGGGTCGACGAGGATCGTGACCGATCCGCCCGTCTGTGCCGCGATGCGCTGCGCGTCGGCGACGACATCCTCACGCGGGCCGTACCCCTCGGGAGATGCGACTCGAACGTGCATGCCCGCGGTCACGCCCGCGAGCACGTACGAGTGACCCATGTTCGACTGCCCGTCGCCGAAGAACGACAGCGTGAGCCCGGCGAGGTCGCCCTTGTGCTCCCGGATGGTCAGCAGGTCGGCGAGCAGCTGGCAGGGGTGGAAGTCGTCGCTCAGCGCGTTGACGACCGGCACCCGGGTACCGCGCGCCATCTCCTCGAGGCCTGCCTGCGCGTACGTGCGCCACACGATCGCGGCGACCTGGCGCTCGAGCACGCGCGCGGTGTCAGACGGGGTCTCCTTGCCGCCGAGCTGGCTGTTGGCCGTCGAGATGATCAGCGGCGAGCCACCGAGGTCGGCGATGCCGACCGCGAACGAGACGCGCGTGCGGGTCGACGACTTGTCGAAGATGACCGCGACGGTCTGCGGACCCTCGAGGGGCTTCAGCTTCCAGCGGTCCTTCTTCAGCGAGAGCGCGAGGTCGAGGACCTCGGCCTGCTCGGCCGGGCTCAGGTCGTCGTCGCGGAGCAGGTGGCGGGTCATGCGGATTCCTCCGTGGTCGTGTTCTCGAGAAGCAGGGCCGACTCGACGGTGCGCAGCGCGGCGGTGAAAAGCTCGGCGAACTCGTCGATCTCGACGTCGCCGATGGTGAGCGGCGGAGCGATCCGCACGGTGCGGTCGTTGGCGGCGTTGACGATCAGGCCGTGCTCCTGCGCCGCCGCGACGACGGCGCCGGCGACCGGATGCCGCAGCCCGACGCCCAGCAGCAGACCCTGTCCGCGCACGCCCTCGACCAGTGCCGAATCGATCGTCTCGAGCACCTGCCGCAGGCGGGCGCCGTGAGCTGCGGCGGCCTCGACGAGCCCGCCATTCTCGATCTCGCCGAGCACCGCCGACGCCACCGCGGTGCCCAGCGGGTTGCCGCCGAACGTCGAGCCGTGCGTGCCCGGGTAGAAGAGGTCGCTCGCGCTCGCGAAGGTGATCAGTGCGCCGATCGGGAAGCCGCCGCCGATGCCCTTGGCGACCGTGATCGCGTCTGGCTCGATACCGGCGTGCTGGAAGGCGAACCACGCGCCGGTGCGCCCGGCACCGGTCTGGATCTCGTCGATGATCAGCAGCGCGCCGTGGCGCTTCGTGATCTCACGCGCCGCCGCGAGGTAGCCCTCGGGCAGCGGAATGACCCCGGCCTCGCCCTTGATGGGCTCGACGAACAGCGCCGCGACGCGGTCGTCGATCGCGGCCTCGAGAGCCTCGATCGTGGAGTCGATGCTCTCGACGCCGGGAACCATCGGCTCGAACGGCTGCTGCATCTGCGGCTTGCCGGTGAGGGCGAGGGTGCCCATCGTGCGACCGTGGAACGCATCCTTCAGCGCGAGGATGCGGGGGCGCTCGGCTCCGCCGTGCAGACGCGCGAGCTTGAACGCCGCCTCGTTCGCCTCGGCGCCGGAGTTGCCGAAGTAGACGCGACCGGCGTCGCCGGTGCCCGCGAGCCGCTTGAGCTTCGCCGCGAGCTCGAGCTGCGGCGGCGTGGCGAAGTAGTTCGAGACGTGCGACAACGTGGCTGCCTGACGCGAGACCGCCTCGACGAACACGGGGTGAGCATGTCCGAGCGAGTTGACGGCGATGCCGGCCAGGAAGTCGAGGTAGCGCTTGCCGTCGACATCCCAGACGTACGCGCCCTCGCCGCGCTCGAGCAGCGCCAGGCGTGCGCCGGCGCTGCGGACGAGGTCGCGATCGACGTCATCCGCCCATGTGGGCGCTGTCTGCTGGATCGTCGGGTTCGTCATCCCGCCACCACCTCCGTACCGATTCCCTGTGCTGTGAAGACTTCGACCAGCACCGAGTGGGGCTGGCGTCCGTCGATGATGGCCGCCGTGTCCACTCCCCCGTCGACCGCGTCGAGGCATGCCTGCATCTTCGGGATCATCCCCGACTCGAGCTTCGGCAGCATCGCGCGCAGGTCGGTCGACGTCAGATGCGAGACGAGCGAGTCGCGGTTGGGCCAGTCGGCGTAGAGGCCGGGCACGTCGGTGAGGACGACGAGCTTCGTGGCGCCGAGGGCCGTCGCGAGTGCCGCGGCTGCGGCATCCGCATTCACGTTGAGCGAATGACCGGGGTTGTCGAGATCGGGTGCGATCGAGGAGATCACCGGGATGCGTCCGGCGTCGAGCTGATCGTGCACCGGCTGCGGGTCGACCTCCACGACATCGCCGACGTGCCCGAGGTCGTGCTCGGTGCCGTCGATCACGACGCCGCGCCGGCGACCGCCGAACAGACCGGCATCCTCGCCCGACAGGCCGGTGGCGAACGGGCCGTACGCGTTGATGCGGGCGACGAGCTGCGGGTTGATCTGCCCGGTCAGCACCATCCGGACGACGTCGATCGCCTCGGTGCTGGTGACCCGGTAGCCGCCCTTGAACTCACTCTCGATCGAGAGCCGGTCGAGCATCTTCGAGATCTGCGGGCCGCCGCCGTGGACGACGACGGGCTTCACGCCGACGAAGCGGAGGTAAGCGATGTCCTGCGCGAACGACTCCTGCAACTCCTCAGAAACCATCGCGTTGCCGCCGTACTTGATGACGATGATCTGATCGCGGAAGCGCTGCAGCCACGGCAGCGACTCGATGAGGACGCCCGCTTTGGCGGCCGCCTCTTCGGGGGTCGTGTACTGGAGGTCGATGTCGTTCATGAGGAGTAAGCGCTGTTCTCGTGGACGTAGTCGTGCGTGAGGTCGTTCGTGAGGATCGTCGCCGTGGCATCGCCCGACTTCAGGTCGATGAGGATGCGCGTCGCGCGGGGCGTCAGGTCGACCTCTTCACGCGGACGGTCGGGCCCGCCGGCGGTGCACACCCGCACGCCGTTGAACGAGACGTCGACGTCGTAGGGGTCGAAGGCCGCGTCGGTCGTGCCGATCGCGGCGAGCACCCGGCCCCAGTTCGGGTCGTTGCCGAAGATCGCGGCCTTGAAGAGATTGTTGCGCGCGACCGAGCGTCCGACGACGACGGCGTCCTCTTCGGATGCCGCGCCGACGACCTCGATCGCGATGTCGTGGCTCGCGCCCTCGGCATCACCCTGCAGCTGCTCGGCGAGGTCGGCGCACAGCTCGGCGAGCGCGGCGGCGAACTCGGCGGCATCCGGCGTCACGCCCGACGCGCCGCTGACCATGAGCGTGACCTGGTCGTTGGTCGACATGCATCCGTCGGAGTCGAGCCGGTCGAAGCTCGTGCGGGTAGCGGAGCGCAGCGCGGCATCCGCCTGCGCCGCGTCGAGAACGGCGTCGGTGGTGATGACGACGAGCATCGTCGCGAGGCCCGGCGCGAGCATCCCCGCGCCCTTCGCCATGCCGCCGATCGTCCAGCCACCCCGTGAGACGACGGCGCGCTTGGGCCGCGAGTCGGTGGTCATGATCGCGAGCGAGGCGTCCTCGCCGCCCTCGGCACTGAGCGAGCCGATCGCCGCCGTGGTGCCCTCGAGCACCTTGGCGCGGAACACCTCGTCGCCGGTGCCGATGAGGCCCGTGGAGCAGACGAGCACATCGCCCGAGCTGACATCCAGCAGCTTCCCCGCCTTCTCGGCGGTCTGGTGCGTCGTCTGGAAGCCGAAGCTGCCCGTGAAGCAGTTCGCTCCGCCGGAGTTGAGGACGATGGCTTCGACGACGCCATCGGCGATCGCCTGCTGCGACCACAAGATCGGGTTCGCCTTGGCGCGGTTCGAGGTGAACACCGCGGCGCCGACCTTGAGCGGGCCGCGGTTGACGACGACGGCGACGTCAGGCTTGCCGGTCGACTTCAGACCCGCGGCGACACCGGCGGCTTCGAAACCCTGGGGGGCGGTGACGCTCACGGGGCGACTCCGTTCACGCTCAGGCCCGTGGTCTCGGCGAAACCGAGGGCGATGTTCATCGACTGGATGGCGGCACCCGCGGTGCCCTTGGCGAGGTTGTCGACCGCGGCCACGACGACCACACGGCCGGCGGCCCGGTCGATCGCCAGGCCCATGAGCGCGGTGTTCGCGCCGGTGACGTCCGCTGTCCGAGGGAAGGATCCTTCGGGCAGCAGCTGCACGAACGTCTCATCCGCGTAGGCGCTCTCCCACGCCTCGCGGATCTGAGCGTCGGAGACGCCGTCCGCGATCGGAGCGGTCGAGGTGGCCAGGATGCCGCGCGACATCGGAACGAGGACGGGCGTGAACGAGATGCGGATGTCGCCTGCCGCGCCCGCTCCCCGAAGCGCCTGCCGGATCTCGGGGATGTGGCGGTGCGTCCCGCCGATGGCATAGGGGTTCGCCGATCCGAGGATCTCGGCGGCGAGGAGGTTCGTCTTCAGGCTCTTGCCCGCGCCGGACGGACCGACCGCGAGCACGCTCACGATGTCGGCCGGGTCGATGACACCGGCTGCGACACCGGGCGCGAGGCTCAGCGCGACGGTCGAGGCGTTGCACCCGGGAGCAGCGATGCGCGAGGCTCCGACGAGCTTGTCGCGCTGCTTGCCGGTGCCGTTCGCGCCTCCGACGAGGAGCTCGGGCACACCGTAGGTCCAGGGCTCGTGGAAGTCGCCGCCGTAGAAGGCATCCCAGTCGTCGGACGAGGTCAGCCGGTGGTCGGCGCCCGCGTCGATGACGAGGGCGGTGTCGGCGAGCGCCTCGGTGTACTGACCCGACTGACCGTGCGGGAGGGCGAGGAACACGATGTCGTGCCCCGCGAGCACCTCGGGCGTCGAGGGCTGCAGCGTGAGGTGACGCAGCGAGCGGAGGTGCGGCTGGTGATCGATGAGCGGCTGACCGGCGTTGGAGTGCGCGGTGACCGTGCGGATCTCGACCTCGGGGTGAGCGGCGAGCAGGCGCAGGATCTCGCCTCCCGCGTATCCGGATGCGCCGGAGACGGCGACGGAGAGGGGCATGACTTCCACCTTATTGTCTGGGATGACGTCGCCCTCGCGGCGACGGGGACCGGCGGCGGCGACACCACGCGCTCAACCGCGGATGCGGGAGCGTGCAGGGTCGCCTAGCGTCGGCGGTCGCCCAGACGTCGGCGCGCGCGAAGCACCGTGACGGTGCGCTGCGGGGCCGAAGACATGCGCCGACAGTAGCGCTCCCTCGCGGCATCCGCCAAATCCCCCTGGCGGCACCCCCGCTCACCGCGCCCGCCGGATGAGGCGCAGTTGTCACTGTCGGGCGCGATTCGAACTGCGCCCGACGCTTCGACGTGCGACCGATGCGGCGCGGGCACGACCGGATGCCGCGTTGACGCAGGGTAGGTTTGCAGTGCAAAGTGGTTTGTATGGAACACGATCCGATAGATGACGAGTCGCAGGCCGACCCGGCGGCGATGCTCGCCCTCATGCAGGACCAGCGCCGACGCACCGCGCACTGGGTCAACCGCAACTACGCGGTGATGCTCATCACCTGGGCGGCGGCGTGGATCGTCGGTTTCGGAGCCATCTGGAGCGCGGCCGACGGCGGCGGCAACCCCTGGTTCCGCATTCCGACGACCCCCGCATGGATCGTCTTCGGCACGGTGCTCATCGCCGGCATCGTCGTCTCCGCCGTCGCCGGCATCCGCTCCGGCGTGGGCGTGCGGGGGCCGTCGCGCCTGGCCGGGGCCATGTACGGCTGGGCGTGGTCGCTGTCGATGTTCGGTGCCGGGCTCCTCATCGGCGCGGTACAGCGCACCGGCGCGGATGCCGACGTCGTGGCAGTGCTCTCCCCCGCGATCTTCGTCCTGCTGGTCGGCGTGCTCTACCTCGCCGGCGGGGCGCTGTGGCGCTCCCCCGTCCAGTACGCGCTCGGCATCGTGATGATCGCCACCGCGGTCGTGGCCTCGTACGCGGGCACGCCGACCAACTACCTCGTGTACGCGACCGTCGGACCGCTCGCGATGCTCATCGTCGCGACCCTGATGCTGCGCGGCGTCATCCCGGCGGAAGGCAGCCGATGACCGAGCTCGACCCGGTGATCCACGCCCCGGCCCGCCTGCGCATCGTCACGGCGCTGAACGAGGCCCTCGCCGACGGCGACGAGGTGACCTTCCCCGTGCTGCAGAAGCTGCTCGGGATGACCGCCGGGAACCTCACCACGCACCTCGCGAAGCTCGAGGCGGCGGGCTACGTCGATACCAGCAAGGCCTTCGCGGGCCGGAAGCCCGTGACCTACGTCGCGCTGACCCCCGCCGGGCGCGCCGCGTTCCGCACCTACCGCACCCATCTGCTCGATCTCCTCGGAGGAGGATCATGACCGCTCTCATCAGCACCCGCCACCTCGTGAAGCGGTTCGGCGACGTCACCGCGCTGGCCGGAGTGACCCTCGACATCCATGTCGGCGAATGCGTCGGCCTGCTAGGCCCGAACGGCGCCGGTAAGACGACCCTCCTGTCGCTCGTCGAAGGCCTGCGAACCCCGACCAGCGGCGAGGTGCGCCTGTTCGGCGGCGACCCGCGCGCCGCGTCATCCCGCGTTCGACTCGGGTCGACACCGCAGGCGACGGCGCTGCCCGAGGCCCTGCGCGTGGGCGAGGTGCTCGACTTCGTCGCGGCGCACTTCCCCCATCCTTCCCCCCGCGCCCGCATCATCGAGGAGTTCGACCTCGGCCCGCTGCTGCGCCAGCAGTGCGGGGCGCTGTCGGGCGGGCAGCAGCGGCGTGTGGCCGTCGCGCTGGCCTTCGTCGGCGACCCCGACCTCGTGCTGCTCGACGAGCCCACAACCGGTCTCGACGTCGACGCCCGACGAGCACTGTGGGATGCCGTCCGCGCCCGGCACGCCGCCGGATGCGCCGTCGTGGTCACGAGCCACCACCTCGAAGAGATCGAGCAGCTCGCTCACCGCGTCGTCGTCATCGACGACGGTGTCGTCCGCACCGATGACACGCTCGCGGCTGTCGTGTCGAGCGTGTCGCGACGCCGTGTCACCCTGCGCGGAGTCTCGGCGGACGACATCCGGCGCCTCGCCCCCGAGTCATCCGTCTCCACCGCAGACGACGCCGTGACGGCCGTCGTCGGCGACTCCGACGCTCTCGTCCGCTCGCTCGTCGCCGCCGATCTACCGTTCCGCGATCTCACGGTGCGCGGAGCGACGCTCGAGGAGGCGTTCCTCGCCCTGACCGCCACGTCTGCGCACCCCGGCGCACCCGCACCCACGCCTGCACCCACCACCGAGAAGGCCGTCTGATGTCCACGCTCTCGCTCACCCTGGCTGCGACCAGATACAACCTCATCGAGACCGCGCGGGTTCCGATCGCGGTGATCGGGTCGGTCGTCTTCCCGACCCTCGCGTTCTGCCTGTTCGTGCTGCCCCAGGGCGCGGTCGTGGCGGATAGCAGCGTCGCCACCGCCGCCGTCTGCTCGATGGTCGTGTTCGCCTTCATGTCGTCCGGGCTGTTCTCGGTCGGGCTCGAGCTCGCCGAGCAACGCTCGAAGCCGTGGACGCCCTATCTGCGGACGCTCCCCGGCAGCCCGCTCGCCCGCATCGGGGCCCTGATCCTGGCGACCCTCGCGATCGCGACCGTGGCGATGGTGCCGCTGCTCGTCGTCGGAGGTGTCTTCACCAGCGCGCGGCCCGAACCGCTCCGGCTGCTCGCGGCCATCGTGCTCGTGATCGCGACGGCGCTTCCGCCGATGCTCATCGGCGCGATCATCGGTCTCACGACGGGCCCGAAGGCCGCCATCGCCGTCACGCAGGTGGCCCTGTTCCTGCTCGCCTTCGGCGGCGGCCTGTTCCTGCCCCCGCAGTTCTTCCCCGCTTGGCTCGACACCGCCTCGTCGGTCCTGCCGATCCGTCAGGCCCGAGAGATCGTCGTCGGCGTCGCGACCGGTGCCGAGGTGCCCCTCTGGGCGATCCTCGGCGTCGTCGCGTGGACGCTCGCGCTGGGCGCCCTCGTCGTGTGGCTGTACCGACGCGACGAGGGCCGCCGCTACCGCTGATCTCGGACGGGGCCGCGGGGCCGGACGTCGATCAGGTGGGGAACGACTTGATGCGCACGAGCAGGTCGGGACCGGTCCGCTCGATCGTGCGCCCACCGACGAGCACCCCGACGATCGCAACCACTGCGCCGAACACGACACCGGCGGCCAGCGCGATCCAGCCCCACATCGCGTCTCCCGTCACGGCGTTCACGACGGCGGGCACGATGGCCGGCAACGACAGCGCGATCACCGCGGCCCATACGACGAAGACCAGCAGGCCCATGATGGAGTTCTGCCCCGGGGTGCTCTTGAACGGGCTGTCACCGGGTGCGGGCACCGGGGTGACGATGAGCGCCGACGACACCGCGCACGCGCCGTATCCGGCCAGCAGCACGCCGAGGGCCGCTCCCAGCACCGCGGGCAGGTGCGCCGCGTCGCCCGAGACCACCGCGGTGGCGACCGCGATGAGCCCGATCAGCGGAACTCCGACGCAGGCGGCGCCGAGCAGGCGACCGAGACGGTCGGCACGGCCGGAGATGCCGGTGGCGAGGGTCGTGCCGAAGGCCGTGCCGTCGAAGGAGACATCGGCGTAGCCCACCGCGGCCATGACGAGCGCGGCGAGCACCGGCGAGATGAGGAACATGAAGCCGTCGGTCCCGCCGGTAAAGGCGAAGAGCACGGGGAACAGCGGGATGACGATGAGCTGCCGCAGGTACCGCGGATCACGCAGCCATCCCGAGAGCGATCGCGCCCACGTCGCGCCGACACCACCGGTCGGCATCACGCCGAAGAGGCCGAGCTTTCCGGCAGCCACGGTGCGAGTCGCGCGCTGGCGCGGCGACGACACGGCCGTCTCGATGACGCGGTCCCACACGATCCAGAGCACCACGACGGTCACGATGGCGATCACGGTGCTGGCGAGCGCGGGAAGCCACTGCCCCGCCGCCGCGCTCGGGGCGACCGACCAGGCGGCGCCGAGCGGAGTCCAGGCGAGGATGCCGGCGGCCTGCTGCAATCGCGTCCACAGATCGCCACCGGCCTGATCGAGCAGCGCGGCGATGCCGGTGAGGATGGGACCGGTCATGATGAGCACGACGAGCACGACGGTGCCGATGATCTCGCGCGAGCGCCGGCCGCCCATGCCGCCCGAGAGCTCGCCCATCAGACGCGAGGCCAGCACACAGGTGAGAACGCCGAGCAGCACCGTCGGCACGGCGACGATGGCCGCGACCGGCCACCGCACCCACACGATCAGCGTCGCGAGGGCAGCGACCGTGGTGACGATGCCGGGGATGCCGGTGAGCCCGGCACCCGCGAGGGCGAGCATGACCTGACGGCGCGTCAGGGGGAACGGCGCCAGACGCACGGCGTCGACCGTGCTGTCGAGCCCCGCGATGATGATCGGACCCACGAGCCAGCCGAGGATAAGCATCGAGCCGCCGAGGACCGCGACGACGGTCGCGGCCTCGAGGTTCTCGAACACCGACAGCGCGACGAACCCGACGACGAGCCCGCCGAGGATGCTGAGACCCCAGAGCGATCCGAGGATGAAGCCGACGAGCTGCCAGGGACGACGGGCGAGCGTGTTCCCGAGAACGCGGTAACGCAGCTTCAGGACTGTCGCAACCACTGCGGTCCCTCCGACTGGTGGCGTCCGCCGACGAGCGAGACGAAGCGGTCCTGCAGGCTCTCGCCGGCACGCACCTCGTCGATCGTGCCAGCGGCGAGCACGCGGCCTGCGGCGATGACGGCGACGTGGTCGCACATGCGCTGGACGAGGTCCATCGAGTGGCTCGAGACGATCACCGATCCGCCCGAGCTGGTGTAGCTGCGCAGGACGTCCTCGATGTTCGCGGCCGACACCGGGTCGACCGACTCGAAGGGCTCGTCGAGCACGAGCAGGCGCGGGGCGTGCACGAGAGCGCATGCGAGCGCGACCTTCTTGGTCATGCCCGCAGAGTAGTCGGCGACGATCGTCCCGGCTGCGCCGCGCAGGTCCATGAGGTCGAGCAGGTCCGACACGCGCGGTGCGATCTCGGGGCGCGGCAGCCCGAACATCATCGCGGTGTAGGTGATGAGCTGCTCCCCCGTCAGACGGTCGAAGAGCCGCACGCCGTCGGCGAGGTTGCCGATCGTGCGCTTGGCGGCCACCGGGTCGCGCCACACGTCGATCCCGTGGACGCGCGCGGTGCCGGCATCCGGGCGCAACAGCCCCGTGGCCATGGAGAGGCTCGTGGTCTTACCTGCGCCGTTCGGTCCGACGAGTCCGTAGAACGAGCCGGCCGGCACGACGAGGTCGATGCCGTCGACGGCGACCTTCTCACCGAACCTCTTGACCAGGCCGAGCAGTTCGAGGGCGGGGGCGGCACCGGCCGCCGGGGAGGATGGGGTGACGATGGCTGGGATCTCGCTCACGGCCCCGACACTATCGGGAAGCGGACGGCGGTGTCAGACGCGGATGCCAGAGTGAGGGGATGCTGCGCACTCTGGCTGTATCGGGATACCGCTCGCTCCGCGACGTCGTCGTGCCGCTCGGCGACCTCACGGTCATCACCGGCCCCAACGGCTCAGGCAAGTCGAACCTCTACCGTGCCCTGCGCCTGCTCGCCGCAGCGGCGCGGGGCGACATCGTGGGCGCGCTGGCACGCGAAGGAGGGCTGCCGTCGGTCCTCTGGGCCGGGCCCGAGAACGGCGGAGATCAGGGAACGGTGCGCCGGGGACCCGTCGCGGTGCAGCTCGGCTACGCGTCCGACGAGCTGGGGTACCTCATCGATCTCGGCATCCCGCAGGGCGACCAGACCAGCCCCTTCGCCCGCGACCCCGAGATCAAACGCGAGCAGGTGTTCGCCGGCGCGGTCGCCAAGCCGTCGACCCTGCTCATCGACCGCACGCGACAGCGCACCCGCGTGCGCGAGCACTCCTGGACGATGCTTGACCAGCAGCTGGCGCCGTACGAGAGCATCGTCACCGACCTCGCCGACGGCGACACCGCACCCGAACTGCTGACCCTCCGCCGCGCGATGACCGCATGGCGCTTCTACGACCACTTCCGCGTCGACCTCGATGCACCCGCGCGCCAACCACAGGTCGGCACCCGCAGCCACACCCTCGCGCACGACGGGGCGAACCTCGCCGCCACCTGGGCGACGATCGTCGACGCCGGGCACGGCGACGCTCTGGCGCGTGCGGTCGACCAGGCGTTCCCGGGCAGCCGCGTGCGCGTCGTGACCTCCGACGGACTCTTCCGCCTGACGATCGAGCAGCCCGGCCTGCTGCGTCCGCTCGATGCGGCCGAGCTCTCGGACGGCACGCTGCGGTACCTGCTGCTGTGTGCCGCGCTGCTGCCGGCGCGACCCGCACCGCTCCTGGTGCTGAACGAGCCCGAGGCGAGCCTGCATCCCTCCCTCCTCGGGCCGCTGGCCTCGCTCATCCGAGCGGCATCCGAGCGCACGCAGGTGCTCACGGTGTCGCATGCCGATGCGCTCGTCGACGCTCTGCCAGAACCGTCGCGCGTCGAACTCCAGCGATCGAACGCCGAGACGACGGTCCGCGGTCAGGGTCTGCTCGACGTTCCGGCCTGGAACTGGGGCTCGCGCTAAGCCCCTCTCGGTCGGCCGGCCGGTCGCAGGAACGCGTCGGGCGCAGTTCCGGACGTGGAGCGCGCTCGTAACCGCGCGTGACGTGGGGAACTGCGCCCGATATGCAGATCAGTCGCGGATGACGGCGCCGAAACGCTCGGCCGCGACGGCGACGCCCGCGAGCTTGGCCTCGCTCGCCTCGGCCGCCGTGAGGGTGCGGTCGTCGGCGCGGAAGCGCAGCGCGAACGTCAGACTCTTCGAGCCCTCGGGAACGCCGGCACCGCGGTAGTCGTCGACGAGACGGAGCGACTCGAGCAGCTGGCCCGCCCCCTCCGACAGCGCCGACGCGAGCGCACCCGCCGTCACGTCCGCAGGAACGACGAGCGAGACGTCCTGCGTGGCCGCCGGGTAGCCCGACAGCGACGCGACGACGACCCGCTCCCCCGCGCTCGCCAGAACCGCGTCGAGGTCGATCTCGGCGACGAGGACACGGCCCGACAGGTCGGCCGCAGCCGAGACCTCGGGATGCAGCTCCCCGGCGTAGCCGACCTCGACACCTCCGACCGTGAGCGCGGCGGCGCGCCCCGGGTGCAGCGCGGCACGACGGGCCTGCGAGATCTCGATGTCGATGCCGGCCGCCGAAGCGATCGCGGCGACAGCGGCGAAGACATCGCTGAGGTCCGCCGCGACGGCGGCATGCCCCGGCGACTTGGGCGCCACGTTGCCGGCGACGAGCACCGCAACGTGACGCGGCTGCGGCGGGATCGACGCGTGGAGCTCCGCGAGCGTGGCGTCGTCGGGACGCGCGGCGAGCGGCGGCACCGTCGCGGTGCCGTACTGCTGGCCGGGCTCGGGGAGGAAGACGGCACCGACCTCGAAGAGGGCGAGATCGGTCAGTCCGCGCGAGACGTTGCGGTGCGCGACCTGGAGCAGCCCCGGCACGAGCGAACGGCGCAGGAAGGGCGCCTGCCCGTCGAGGGGATTCGCGATCTTGACCGACGGAAGTCCTTCGCCCGACGCCGAGCCGTGCAGATCGTTGCTGTCTCGCGTCGTGAACGGGAACGACGGGGTCTCGACGAAGCCCGCGGCCGCGAGTGCGTTCGATACGCGGCGGCGCCCCTTCTGCGCTTCCGTCAGGCCGCGGCCGGAGGGAGCCGTCGGGAGGACCGAAGGAACGCGGTCGAGGCCGTGGATGCGCGCGACCTCTTCGGCCAGCGTCCACTTGTCGGTGAGGTCGGGCCGCCACGACGGCGGGATGACCTCCCAACCGGCATCCGTGTCGGTCACCTCGGCGCCGATCGTCTCGAGCGCCGAGACGACCTCGTCGTCGGTGTAGTCGATGCCGATGAGGCCTGCGACGAAGCCGCGCGGCAGATCGATCGCCTCGAGGAACACCTCGCCGAACAGCGCGCCACCGACCGGCTCGAGCGTGCCGCCGGCGAGCTCGACCATGAGGTCGGCGACGCGGCGGGCGGCCACGAACGGCAGCAGCGGGTCGACGCCGCGCTCGAAGCGCCGCGAGGCCTCGCTCGGCAGCTTGTGCCGACGAGCGGTGCGGGCGATCGTGACGGTGTCGAAGATCGCGGCCTCGATGAGCACGTTGCGCGTCGCATCCGTCATCTCCGTCGTGCCTCCGCCCATGACGCCGGCGAGGCCGATAGGGCCCGACTCGTCGGTGATGAGCAGGTCTTCGCCGTCGAGGGCGCGTTCCTTGCCGTCGAGCGTCGTGAGCTTCTCGCCCGGCGTCGCGCGGCGCACCGTGATGCCGCCCGTCAGCTTGTCGAGGTCGTACCCGTGAATCGGGTTGCCGAGCTCGAGCATCACGTAGTTGGTGATGTCGATCAGTATGCCGAGCGAGCGGATGCCGGCGAGCGTGAGACGCGCGACCATCCACGGCGGCGTCGGCCGCGACGGGTCGACGCCCGAGACGACGCGCACCGCGAACTCGGTCGCACCGACGCGGCCGCGGATCGGCGCCTGGTCGTCGACCGCGACGCCGAAGCCGGTCGCGGGGTGCTCGAGCTCGTCGAACTCGCGCAGGCCCGGGTCGCGGAATGCCGCGCCGGTCGCGTGCGAGTACTCGCGCGCGATGCCGCGCACCGACAGCGCGTAGCCGCGGTCGGGGGTGACGTTGACGTCGATCGCGGCGTCGTCGAGGCCGAGCAACGCGATCGCGTCGGTGCCCACCTCGGGGTCGAGTCCGAGCTCGGTCAGACGCAGGATGCCCGAGTGCTCGTCGCCGAGGCCCAGCTCCTTCGCCGAGGCGATCATGCCGTCCGAGACGTGGCCGTACGTCTTGCGCGCCGCGATCGGGAACGGACCGGGCAGCACAGCGCCGGGAAGCGTCACGACGACCTTGTCACCCTCGAAGAAGTTGCCGGCGCCGCAGACGATGCCGCGGATGCCGCCGTTGGCTTCACCCACGTCGACCTGGCACCAGCGGATCGTCTTGCCGTTGGACTGCGGCTCGGGCTCGAACGAGACCACGCGGCCCACGACGATCGGACCGGTCAGGTGGAAACCGTGGACGTCCTCCTCCTCGAAGCCGACCGACACCAGCGCCGCGAGGATGTCCTCAGGCGCGGCATCCGCCGGTACCTCGACGTACTCACGCAACCACGACAGCGGAACGCGCATCAGACCACCATCCCGAACTGCTCGCTGAAACGCACATCGCCCTCGGCCATGTCGCGCATGTCCTTCACGTCGGAGCGGAACATCAGCGTCCGCTCGATGCCCATGCCGAAGGCGAACCCGGAGTAGACCTCGGGATCGATGCCCGCGGCACGGAGCACGTTGGGGTTCACCATGCCGCAGCCGCCCCACTCGATCCAGCGCGCTCCGCCAGCGAAGGTCGGGTGCCACAGGTCGAGCTCGGCGCTCGGCTCGGTGAACGGGAAGTAGTTGGTGCGGAAGCGCGTCTTCGCCTCGGGGCCGAACAGCTCGCGCGCCGCGTGGTCGAGGGTGCCCTTGAGGTGGGCCATCGTGATGCCCTTGTCGACGACGAGGCCCTCGAACTGCGTGAACACGGGGAGGTGGGTCGCGTCGTACTCGTCGGTGCGGAACACCCGGCCCGGCGAGAGGACGTAGATCGGGATGTCACGCTCGAGCATCGACCGCATCTGCACGGGGCTCGTCTGCGTGCGCATGACGAGGTGCCGCGCGACCGGGTCGACGAAGAACGTGTCCTGCATCTGGCGCGCGGGATGGTCGACGTCGAAGTTCAACGAGTCGAAGTTGAACCATTCGTGCTCGAGCTCCGGTCCCTCGGCGATCTCCCAGCCCATCCCGACGAAGAGGTCGGCGACCTCCTCCTGCAGGAGCGAGATCGGATGCCGCGCCCCGACGCGTCCGCGCGGGGCGATGGCGGTGACGTCGAGCGCCTCGGCCTCGAGCTTCGCGGCCGTCTCGGCGGCGGCGAGCTCGTCCTCGCGGGCAGCAAGAGCCTGGGTGACGCGACCGCGCGCCTGGCCCACGAGCTTGCCGAACTCGGCCTTCTTCTCATTGGGCACCGACCGCAGCTGCGCGTTGAGTCGCGCAAGCGGCGACCCCTCGGCGGTGTGGGCGTTGCGGGCGGACTTCAGCTCTGCGGTCGAGGACGCGTCGGCGATGGCGGCGAGGGCCGCATCCACCGCCGCGGCGACCGCGTCAGGGGTGATCTCGGGTGCGTCGGACACGGGAGTCGAGTCTACCGGCGACGGGCCCCTCCGCTTTCGCGTGAGGGGCCCGTCGGGTCTCGGAAGGGCGAGGTCGAATTCAGCCGCGACGTGGGAAGCCGGCGAAGCCGCCGCCTTCGTTGCCCGTAGCGCCGTCCGTCCCCGTCTGGGTGGCGATGAGCTCGGTATCGGTCGTCGGCGCCACCGGGTGGTGCAGCGGGTCGACAGCGGCGGCGCCGCCGCCCGGAGTGCGCGGCGACCGCGAGAGGCGCTTCTCGAGGAAGCTGGCGAACCACGACAGCAGCAGGCACATCACGATGTAGATCGCGCCGATGACGATGCCCGCCTGGAGGATCGGGCGCCCCGGCTGGGAGGTCAGCTGCTTGGCGTAGTACAGCAGCTCGGGGTAGGTGATGATGAAGCCGAGCGCGGTGTCCTTCAGCGTCACGACGAGCTGCGCGACGATGACGGGCAGCATTGCGCGGACCGCCTGCGGCAGCAGGACGAGGCGCATGACGCCGCTCTTGCGCAGACCGATCGCGTAGCCGGCCTCCTTCTGTCCGCGCGGCAGCGACTCGATGCCGGCGCGCAGGGCCTCCGCGAGCACGGAGCCGTTGTAGGCGACGAGGGCGATGACGACCGCCCAGTACGGCTCCATGCGGATGCCGAGCGTCGGCAGGCCGTAGTACATCAGCATCATGAAGATCAGCACCGGGACGGCCCGGAACGCCTCGATGACGACGCCGAAGGGAATCCGCACCCACGCGTGATCCGACAGGCGGCCGATCGCGAGGACGAAGCCGAGAGCCAGCGCACCGACTGCCGCCACCCCGAACGCGACGAGCGTGTTGCCGAGCGCCCGGCCGATGCCCAGCCACACGTTGCTGAACGTGAAGATGTACCACTTGTCGGCGGAGAACTGACCGCTCACCGCGAAGCGGAAGACCACGAATCCGATCGCCGCGGCGACCAGGAGGATGGTGACGATGCCGAGGATGCGGTTGCGCAGGATCGCGCGGGGCCCCGGGACGTCGTACAGGACGGAAGTCATCGCGCGATCCTCCACTTGTTCTCGAGTCGTCGCTGCACGGCGCTGAGGACCAGCACCAGGGCGACGAAGACGACGGCGACCCAGAGGAGCACGGTCAGGGCGTTCTCGCCCCGCTCGCTCAGGTTCGCGCGGATGGCGCCGAGCTCGACCACGGAGAAGCCGGCGGCGACCGTGGTGTTCTTCAGCAGCGCGATGAAGACGCTCATCATCGGCGGCACGACAGACCGGAAGGCCTGCGGCATGACGACCAGCGTCATGACCTGGCCGAACGTGAGCCCGATCGCACGGGCCGCCTCGGCCTGGCCGACCGGCACGGTGTTGATTCCCGCGCGGATGACCTCCGCGACGTAGGTCGCGGTGTAGATGCCCAGCGCCCAGACGCCGAGCACCGTGAAGCCGGGGTTCGGCAGGTCGAGCTGCGGGTAGCCGAACGCGAAGAAGAAGAAGACGAGCGTCAGCGGGGTGTTGCGGATGGTGTTGACGTAGACCGTGCCGAAGGCGCGCGCCACCGGAATCGGCGAGACGCGCATGGCGCCGATCAGGGTGCCGAGGACCAGGGCGATCGCTCCGCCGGCGAAGAACAGCAACAGGGTGTTGCCGAGAGCCTCGCCCCAGAGGTCGAGGTTGTCGGTGATGACGCCCACATCGTCTCCTTGGATGGTGCGGGGCGGGGACGCGTGCGCCCCCGCCCCGTGGTCATGGTGTCAGTGCGACTCAGTACGCGTCGACCGCGGGCTGCTCGACCGTGATCCCGGACTGGCCCAGGTTCTTGTCGAAGATGCCCTGCCACACGTCGCCGCCGTCGGTGAGCAGCTCGTTGATGTGCGCGCGGAACGCGTCGTCGCCCTTGCGCAGGCCGACGCCGTACTTCTCCTCGCTGAAGGGCTCGCCGACGACCTTGATGTCGTCGGGGTACTGCGCCGCGTAGCCGATCAGGATCGCCTGGTCGGTCGTGACGGCGTCGACGGTGCCGTTGATGAGGGCGTCGACGCATGCCGAGTAGAGGTCGAACTCCTCGGTGGGAACCTCGGGGTAGTTCGTCTTGATGTTCTGGATGGGCGTCGAACCGGTCGCCGAGCACACGCGCGTGTTCTCGTTCAGGTCGTCCTCGCTCGCGATGTCGCTGTCGGCGGCGACGAGCAGGCCCTGGCCCGTGATGAAGTACGGCCCGGCGAAGTCGATCTGCTGCTTGCGCGCGTCGGTGATCGAGTAGGTGCCGACGTAGTAGTCGACGTCGCCGTTGACGATGGCCTGCTCACGGTTGGCCGACGCGATCGCCTTGAACTCGATCTTGTCCTCGTCGTAGCCGAGGGATGCCGCGATCCACCGTGCGATGTCGACGTCGAAGCCGCTGCGCTCGTTGGTCGTCGCGTCGAGGAAGCCGAGGCCGGGCTGGTCCTCCTTGACACCGACGATCACCTTGTCACGCGACTGGATCGCGTCGAACGTCGGGCTGCCCTCGAGCGAGACGTCGGAGGCGACCTCCCACAGGGCCTCGTTGCTGTCGCCGCCGTCACCGCTGGCGGCGCCGCCGGGCGAGGTGGGCGAGCCGCTGTTGCAGCCGGTCAGAGCGATCGCAGCGATGGCGACACCGGCGAAGGCGCCGGTGATTCGTGTCTTGCGCATGTGGTCCTCCTGGTTGGGGCTTCCGCGCCCGGTGCAGAGCGCGGAGGTCGGTGGTCTCAGTGGGTGATGAGTTTGGAGAGGAAGTCCTTGGCACGGTCGCTCTTCGGCGACGTGAAGAACTGCTCGGGAACGGCCTCTTCGACGATCTGGCCATCGGCCATGAAGACGACGCGGTCGGCGGCCTTGCGGGCGAAGCCCATCTCGTGCGTGACGACGATCATCGTCATGCCGTCGTGCGCGAGACCGACCATGACGTCGAGGACCTCGTTGATCATCTCGGGGTCGAGGGCGCTCGTGGGCTCGTCGAAGAGCATGACCTTCGGCTTCATCGCGAGCGCACGCGCGATCGCGACGCGCTGCTGCTGACCACCCGACAGCTGCGCCGGCAGCTTGTCGGCCTGGTGCCCCACGCCGACGCGGTCGAGGAGTTCACGGGCGAGCTTGTCGGCCTCGGCCTTCTTCATTCCCTTGACCTTGATCGGGCCGAGCGTGACGTTCTCGAGGATCGTGAGGTGGGCGAAGAGGTTGAACGACTGGAAGACCATCCCGACGTCGGCGCGGAGCGCCGCGAGAGCCTTGCCCTCGGACGGCAGCTTCTCGCCGTCGATCGTGATCGTGCCCTCGCTGATGGTCTCGAGGCGGTTGATCGTGCGGCAGAGGGTCGACTTACCCGAGCCCGAGGGACCGATGACGACAACGACCTCGCCGCGGTTGACGGTCAGGTCGATGTCCTTCAGAGCCTGGAACGAGCCGTAATGCTTCTGCACGCCCTCGATCACCACGAGCGGGTCGCCGCGGCGCACCGAGATGTTCGACGTCGGGGGCGCCGGGTTTTCGGGAGTCGTCATAAGAGATCACATTAAGAGCACTCCCCCGCCCGGGACCCCGAGGAACGCGCCGAGTCACCGATCTGTAACAGAATCGGAATACACGGCGCATCCCGCTGGCGCCGTCGACGGGCTCAGCCGGCGCGCTGGGCGAACGCGGTCTCGTACAGGCAGACGCTCGCGGCGGTGGCCAGGTTGAGCGACTCGGCGGCACCGTAGATCGGCAGCCGCAGCGCGAGGTCGGCCTGGGCCAGGGCCTCGTCGGCCAGGCCGCGTGCCTCGTTGCCGAACAGCCACGCCGTGGGCTCCGCGAGCGTCGCACGGTGGTCGAGGAACTCCTCGCCCTTGACGTCCGCGGCGACGACTCGCAGCCCCGCCTCGTGCGCGCGCGCCACGGCGGCGTCGAGCTCGACGCCGAGCACGATCGGCAGGTGGAACAGCGACCCGGTGGTCGAGCGCACCACCTTGGGGTTGTAGGGATCGACGGTGCGACCCGTCAAGACGACGGCATCCGCACCGGCGGCATCCGCGGCTCGGATGATGGTGCCGAGGTTGCCGGGGTCGCGCACCTCTTCGCAGATCGCGACGAGGCGGGGACCGGCGGCGAAGATGTCACGCAGCGACGACGGCGACTGACGCGCGACGGCGACGATGCCCTGGGGCGTGACGGTGTCGGCCATCGCCTCGAGCACGGCCTCGCTCGCCGAGACGACGGCGACGCCGGCCTTCTCGGCGTTCGCAGCCAGTTCGGGATGCCGCTCGATCGCGCCGGGTGTCGCGAAGACCTCGACCAGGGTGTCGGGACGGTACGCGAGCGCCTCCCGCGCGGCCTGCGGACCCTCGAGCAGGAACAGACCGGTCTCCTGACGCGCGCTGCGCTTGGTCAGCTTGGCGACGGCGCGAACGCGGGGCGAACGGGGGTTCTCGAGCACGTTTTCAGCATACGGCGAAGGGGCGCCCTCCTCTCGGAGGACGCCCCTTCGTGCGGTGCGTGGAACGCGAAGACCCGATCAGGCCTTGGGAGCGTTGACGTCGGCGGGCAGCGCGCCCTTGGCCGTCGCCACGAGCGACGCGAAGACGGCGGGCTCGTTCACGGCGAGCTCGGCGAGCATACGACGGTCGACCTGCACACCCGCGAGGCCGAGGCCCTGGATGAAGCGGTTGTACGTGATGCCGTTCTGACGGGCAGCGGCGTTGATGCGCTGGATCCACAGACGGCGGAAGTCGCCCTTGCGCTTGCGACGGTCGCGGTACGCGTAGACGAGCGAGTGGGTGACCTGCTCCTTCGCCTTGCGGTACAGGCGCGAACGCTGTCCGCGGTAACCGGAGGCGCGCTCGAGGATGACGCGACGCTTCTTGTGGGCGTTTACTGCCCGCTTGACTCTAGCCATTTCGTTTGTTTCCTATTCGTGCGCAGCAGCGCTCAGATGCCGAGGAGCTTCTTGGCGACCTTCGCGTCGCCGGGAGCCAGGATCTTGTCGGCCGACAGGCGGCGCGTGCGCTTGGTGGGCTTGCCTTCGAAGTTGTGGCGGAGGTTCGCCTGCTGCTTCTTGATCTTTCCGCTGCCGGTGACCTTGAAGCGCTTCTTGGCACCCGAGTGGGTCTTCTGCTTCGGCATGTCTCTTCCTTCGTTGTGTTTCCCGCGAGGCGGGAGTCTGGGGGCTACTCCGCCGAGGCGGGAGCGGCGTCTTCGGTCGCGGGTGCGTCGCCGGAGCGGGCCTGGCGTGCTGCCTCCTTGTTGGCGGCACGCTGGGCGTTCTGCTCGGTCTTCACCTCGGACTTGTTCTTGTGCGGCGCGATGACCATCACCATGTTGCGGCCGTCGATCGTCGGGTTCGACTCGACGGTGCCGAGCTCGGCGACATCCTCGGCGAACTTGCGGAGCAGGCGCACACCCTGCTCGGGACGCGACTGCTCGCGACCGCGGAACAGGATCATCGCCTTCACCTTGTCGCCCGCCTGGAGGAAGCCCTCGGCGCGCTTGAGCTTGGTGATGTAGTCGTGCGCCTCGATCTTCAGGCGGAAACGGACCTCCTTGAGGACCGTGTTGGCCTGGTTGCGGCGCGTTTCCTTGGCCTTCTGAGCCGCTTCGTACTTGAACTTGCCGTAGTCCATGATCTTGACCACGGGCGGCTTCGAGTTCGGGGCGACCTCGACGAGGTCGAGTTCGGCCTCCTGCGCCAGACGCAGGGCGACCTCGATACGGACGACGCCGACCTGCTCTCCAGCGGGGCCGACGAGGCGAACCTCGGGGACGCGGATGCGGTCGTTGGTGCGGGGATCGCTGATGTGCGGAACTCCTGTTCGTGCGGTGGTGGCCACCGGGACGCGAGGACGCGACCCGGGCGGAAGAGCATCGCATCCACCCCGCACGACGCGCGTGCGTCGGCATTCGTGTTCCGCACCCTGGCTACCCCGGCCGCGGTGAGACGGACGGAGCGGAGTGCATGACCCGGTAGCCTGGAACGGCAAGCGCGGGTGGGATGTGATCCTCTTTCGATCCGGAGTAGAACACTCCGGTGCCCGCACAGTCTAGCAGAGAGCGACACGTGGACACGAACCCCGCCGACAACAGCACTTTCACCGACGACGAGGCTCGTCGCCAGCGGTGGGAGGAGCAGGAGCGCGCGGCCTCGGCCGCGACCCGCGACATCGCCGACGTGCCGGCGGTCGAGGTCATCACCACCGCCGCCGTGCACCTCATGAGCGCCGCCGCCGTCAAGGTCGGGCTCGCCGACGACCCGGCCACCCAGCTCGACCTCGACGAGGCCCGCAAGCTCATCAACGCCCTCGCCGGGCTCATCACCGCCGGCGCTCCCGAGATCAGCGACATGCACGCGCGATCGCTGCGCGACGGCCTGCGCTCGCTGCAGCTCGCCTTCCGCGAGGCGTCGACGATCCCCGACCCGATCGGCAAGGGCCCCGGCGAGAAGTTCACCGGTCCCGTCAACTGACGAGGTCAGGAAGCGCGCACCAGCTTGACCGTCAGCGAGTCGACGAGCACCGCGATGCGGTCGTCGGCGGCCCACCGCGACGCCAGCCGCGACAGCACCGCGTCGAGCTCAGCGGCATCCAGCCCATCGATGAGATGAAGCCGGACGATCAGCTCGGGGCCGCGCATCCGGGCGTCGGGATCACCCGCCGCGACCGACAGGTCGAGCACCGCGAGCTCTCCGCCGATGCTGGCCTGGAGAGCGGTGAAGACCTCGGGCGAGGTGGGCGCCGGTTCCCAGGGCAGTCCCTGTCCGATCGCCCAGACGGCGGGGCGTCGCAGCACGAACTCGGTCTCGGAGCCCGGGTCGATCACGATCAGGTCGGTGTCGTCGGACGCCGCCGCCATCGCCGTGCGTACCCCGTCGGCCGGAACCGGACGGGCGACGGCATCCCACCGCGCGAGTGCGGCCACCGACGTGAAGACCGGCAGAACGCGCCGACCGTCAGGAGCCGCGACCGTGACGATCGACAGCTCCTGGGTCTTGTCGACACGCAGCCCCGTCGGCCCGACCCCTTCGTCGCCCTTCTCGGGCACGAGCGGGATCAGCAGCCGCGCCGCGCGATACGCCTCGACGACCGCCACGGCGTCACCGGTCCCCGCGCGGAAGGCTTCGAGCGCCGCGAGCAGCGCGGGATCGGCGGAGCCGTCGTCACCGGCGTGAGGGTTCGACTCGAAGCTGCGCCCTTCCCAGGGAACGCCCGCCGAGTCGGCGGCGTGGCCGCAGCCGTCGTCAGTCTCCGGCGACATCCAGCGCCTCGGCCAGCGTGAACGCGCCGGCGTAGAGAGCCTTGCCGACGATCGCACCCTCGACGCCCAGCGGCACGAGCTCGCGCAGCGCGGCGATGTCGTCGAGGCTCGAGATACCGCCGGATGCGACCACGGGCTTGGGTGTGCGCGAGGTGATCTCGCGTAGCAGCTCGAGGTTCGGGCCCTGGAGCGTGCCGTCCTTCGTCACGTCGGTGACGACGTATCGGCTGCAGCCGGCGTCTTCGAGACGCTCGAGGACGTCCCACAGGTCGCCGCCGTCGCGGGTCCAGCCCCGGGCGGCGAGCGTCGTGCCGCGGACATCGAGTCCGACCGCGATCGCGTCGCCGTAGCGGCCGATGACGTCGGCGGCCCACTCGGGGTTCTCGAGCGCGGCAGTGCCCAGGTTGATGCGCGTCGCACCGCTCTCGAGAGCGGCCTCGAGCGTCGCGTCGTCGCGGATGCCGCCCGACAGCTCGATCTGCACGCCCTTGACCTGCTTGATGACCTTGCGAAGCACGGCGGTGTTGTTGCCTCGGCCGAAGGCCGCGTCGAGGTCGACGAGATGGATCCACTGCGCACCCTGCTTGGCCCAGGCGAGCGCCGCATCGACGGGGTCGCCGTAGGTCGTCTCGCTGCCGGCCTCGCCCTGGGTCAGGCGCACGGCCTTCCCGTCGGCGACGTCGACGGCGGGCAGGAGGATCAGTTCGGGGGTGGACGCGAAGTCGTTCATCACATTCCAGGGGTGGGTCGGGATGCACGCTCGTCCACGCGAGCGCACCAGAGGGAGACTAGTGGCGCGGCAGGGCGCCGATCCAATTGGCGAGGAGACGGATGCCGGCGGCCCCCGACTTCTCGGGGTGGAACTGCGTCGCCGAGAGCGGTCCGTTCTCGACGGCCGCGAGGAAGGGCGCGCCGTAGTCGCACCAGGTCAGCACGGGCTCGGCGAAGGGCTTCATGACCTCGAGGCTCCAGTCCTGGGCGCCGTACGAGTGCACGAAGTAGAAGCGCTCGTCCTGCAGCCCGTCGAACAGCGTCGACCCCGCCCCGGCACGAACGGTGTTCCAGCCCATGTGGGGCAGCACGGGCGCCTGCAGTTCGGTGACGGTGCCCGGCCATTGCCCGAGGCCCTCGGTGTCATCGCCGCGCTCGACGCCGTTGCCGAACATGATCTGCATGCCGACGCAGATGCCCAACACCGGGCGACCCCCGGCCAGGCGCCGCTCGATGATCTCGTCGCCGCGGCTCTCGCGCAGGGCGGCCATGACCGCGCTGAACGCACCGACGCCGGGAACGAGAAGACCGTCCGCATCACGGATGAGACCACGATCGGAGGTCAGTCGGGCGTCCGCACCCGCGGCGGAGAGGGCCTTGACGGCCGAGTGGATGTTGCCCGAGCCGTAATCGAGGACGGCGACGAGCGGCGCGCGTCCGGTCGTGTCACCCTCGGTCATAGAGCGCCCTTCGTACTGGGGATGCCGTGCACGAGCGGATCGAGCGCCTTGGCCTGCCGGAAGGCACGGGCGAAGGCCTTGTACTCCGCCTCGGCGATGTGGTGCGGGTCGCGTCCGCCGAGCACGCGGACGTGCATCGTCAGGCCCGCGTTGAACGCGATCGCCTCGAACGTGTGCCGCACGAGCGACCCCGTGAAGTGCCCGCCGATGAGGTGGTACTCGTATCCCTCGGGCTCTCCCGTGTGCACGAGGTAGGGACGCCCGGAGATGTCGACGACAGCCTGCGCGAGCGCCTCGTCGAGGGGCACGAGCGCATCGCCGTAGCGCGAGATGCCCGACTTGTCGCCCAGCGCAGAGCGCAGCGCCTGCCCGAGCACGATCGCGACATCCTCGACCGTGTGGTGCGCGTCGATGTGCGTGTCGCCCGTCGCGCGCACAGTCAGGTCGGTGAGCGAGTGCTTCGCGAACGCCGTCAGCAGATGATCGAAGAACGGCACGGTCGTCTCGATCGTGCTGATCCCGGTCCCGTCGAGGTCGAGCTCGAGTTCGACACTCGACTCGCTCGTGGCACGACGGATGCTGGCCGTTCGGGGGCTGGTCATGCCTCCGAGTCTATCGACGCCAGTGCTTCGAGGAACGCGGTCGTCTCGTCTTCCGTACCGGCACTGACGCGCAGGCTGTGCGGGATGCCGACGTCGCGGACGAGGATGCCGCGATCGTAGAGCGCCTGCCAGGTGGCGCGCGGGTCGTCGACCCCGTCGAACAGGACGAAGTTCGTCCAGCTCTCGTAGGCGTGGTACCCGAGGGCATCGAGCGTCGCCGACATCCGATCGCGCTGCGCGACGATCTCGTCCACCATCCGGAGCATCGTCGACGAGTGCGACAGCGCGGCTGTCGCCGCCGCCTGCGTGAGGGCGCTGAGGTGGTACGGCAGGCGGACGAGACGCAGGGCGTCGATGAGGGTCGCGTCGGCGGCGAGATAGCCGACGCGCGCACCGGCGAAGGCGAACGCCTTGCTCATCGTGCGTGAGACGACCAGGCGCTCCCGCTCGCCGAGCAGCGTCAGCGCGGAGGGGCTCTCGCGCGGCGCGAACTCCTGATAGGCCTCGTCGACGATCACGATGCCGTCGGTGGCGTCGTACACCGCCTCGATGACGTCGAGACCGAGCGGCGTGCCGGTCGGGTTGTTGGGCGCGCAGAGGAAGACGACGTCGGGGCGCAGTTCGGAGACTTGCGCCGCAGCGGAGGCCGGGTCGAGCGTGAAGTCGGGGCCGCGCGTGCCCGCGACGTACTGCGCGCCGGTGGCTCGCGTCAGCAGCGGGTACATCGAGTACGTGGGGCCGAAGCCCATGGCGGTGCGCCCCGGGCCGCCGAAGGCCTGGAGCAGGTGCTGCAGCACCTCGTTCGATCCGTTCGCGGCCCAGATGCGATCGGGGGTGAGGCCGTGACCGAGGTACTCGGCGAAGGACTCGCGGAGGTGCGTGAACTCGCGGTCGGGATAGCGGTTGACGTCGCGCAGGGCACGGGCGACGGCATCCAGGATGTCGTCGGCGACCTCTTCGGGAACGGGATGCGTGTTCTCGTTGACGTTCAGCGCGACCGGAAGCGGCGCCTGCGGGGCGCCGTACGGGGTGAGGCCTCGCAGATCGTCTCTGAGGGGCAGATCATCCAGACTCGGGCTCATCCCACCCATGCTAGGCCGCGTCCGAGTCCGGCGTGGCCGCATCCCAGCTTCTGCGCCGAAGACGGCGGGCTTCAGCTCGCGGCGTCGTACTCGGCGGGGATGGCGAGTGTCTGGCCTGCCTCGAGCTGACCAGAGCCGAGGGCGTTCAGCCGGATGATGGCGTCGACGACGTCACGGGGGTCGGCGGCCGGCGCCACCTCTTCAGCGATCGACCAGAGCGATTCGCCCGACATGACGGTCACCGTCGTGAACGACCCCTCGGGCGCGCCCGCCTCGTTGGAGGCGAGTGCTCCCCCGCCGGAGAGCACGGCAGCGGTGACGGCGACGACGGCGGGAAGTGCGGCGATCGCTGCGATGACGCGGCGTCCGCGGCGCGTCAGGCGCAGACGGGTGCGGGGGGCCGGTGCGAAGCGGGCATCGATCGTGGTCATGACATCTCCTCGGGAGCGGTAGGAAGATTCGCTCCCGCCTCTCGGCCGGGAGAGGCGGGTGCGAACTTCGGTTCCGAACGTATCTTCGATATTGTGTGGTGTCAACCACCCACCGAAATCGGAGACCGATCGAAGAGACACGCGGAGCGTTCCGTGATGTCGCTGTCGGATCGGGCTACCTTTTCGACAGCGAGAGCCCACCACGAACCTCCGACATCGGGTCGGGGACGGGGCGCGACGACAGGAGACCGGCGGTATGAGCGAGAAGCCGCAGACGCGACGACGGAAGAATCTGAGCGATAAGCAGCTCGCGATCCTCGAGGTGATCCAGCACGCGATCGCCCGCAACGGCTACCCGCCGAGCATGCGCGAGATCGGCGACGCCGTCGGCCTCAAGTCGCTGTCGAGCGTCACCCACCAGCTGAACCAGCTCGAGCTGAGCGGATACCTCCGCCGCGACCCCGGCAAGACCCGCGCAATGGAGGTCCTCATCGACCTCCCCGGCACGGCCGGCGAGAACCCCGCCGACGCCGCGCCTGCCCTCGGCGACGCCGCCCTCGTGCCGCTCGTGGGCCGCATCGCGGCGGGCGTCCCGATCACCGCCGACCAGCAGGTCGAGGAGATCTTCCCCCTGCCGCGTCAGCTCGTCGGCAAGGGCGAGCTGTTCATGCTCAAGGTCGTCGGCGACTCCATGATCGACGCCGCCATCTGCGACGGCGACTGGGTCGTCGTGCGGGCACAGGCGACCGCCGACAACGGCGAGATCGTCGCGGCCATGCTCGACGGCGAGGCCACCGTCAAGACGCTCCGTCAGCGCGACGGCCACACCTGGCTCCTCCCCCGCAACTCGGCGTTCGAGCCGATCCTCGGCGATGACGCCACCATCCTCGGCAAGGTCGTCGCCGTCCTCCGCACGGTCTGACCTCGCCGCACCGACGGAACTGCGGGAGGGGATGCCGCGACTCGGCGGCATCCCCTCCCGTCGCCCGGCACGACCCGGATCCGCTCGCGTAGCGTGGCGGTATGTCGCAGCAGCAACTCCCGTACGGTTCTTGGCCCTCCCCCCTGACCGCCTCGTGGGCCAGCGCGTCCTCGTTGCGCCTCGACGGCGCGCGCTTCGTCGGGGATGAGATCTGGTGGGGCGAATCCCTTCCCGATGAGGCCGGTCGCGTCGCCGTCATGCGCCGCCGCGACGATTCTGTAGAGGTCGTCCTCCCCGCGCCCGGGAACGCGCGATCGCGTGTGCACGAGTATGGCGGCGGCGCCTGGACGGCGTCCGACGACGGCGAGCTGTTCTTCGTCGACAAGTCGGACCAGCGCATTCGACGCCTCCGCCCGGGCGGCGAGCCCGAGGCGCTCACTCCCGAGGAGAGCGGCACCCACTACGGCGGTCTCCGCTGGCAGCACGCCGCGCTCCTCGCGGTGCGCGAGCGCGAGCGCCCGGGGCGCACTCCGGAACGACACATCGTGCGGATCGACGGCGCGAGCAGCGATGAGAACGCCGCGAGGGGCGACGAAGCGGGAGTGACGGAGCTCGCCGGGGGCAGCGACTTCGTGGCTCAGCCGGCACTGTCACCCGACGGATCACAGCTCGCGTGGGTGGCGTGGGATCACCCCGACATGCCCTGGGACCGCACCCGCATCCGTGTCATCGAGCTCGACGCCCCGGATCGTGTCCGCGAGGTAGCCGGCGGCAGCACGGCCGCGCTGCAGCCGGAATGGACATCGGACGGCCAGCTGCTGCTGCTCGACGAGCCGACGGGGCGCTGGAACCTCCATCGCGTCGACCCCGCGACCGGTGCGGCACCCGTCGCGGTCTCCCCCGCCGACGCCGACACGGGTGGTGGCCTGTGGGTCCTCGGCACCCGGTGGTACGCGCCGCTCGACGACGGCCGCGTCGTGGCCGTCCGCACGCACGGCTCGGACCAGCTCGTGATCATCGACCGCGACGGCGGCGCGATCCCGCTCCCCTTCCCCGCCACCGCTCGACTGCAGATCGAGGACGTCCGCGGCAGCCGCGCCCTCGTGAGCGGCGCCATGCCCGGGGCGAGCGGGCTCTGGCTGGTCGATCTCGACAGCGGCGAGCCGACAGCGGTGCGCGGCGGAACCCCTGATATCGACGAGGCATGGATCCCCCATGCCCGTCAGATCACCACCGAGGGTCCCCACGGCCCGGTGCACGCTTTCGCCTATCCGCCGACAAACCCCGATGTCACGGCGCCGACCGACGAGCTGCCGCCGTACCTCGTCTGGGTGCACGGCGGGCCGACGTCGCACGTGGGCGGTACCGCCGACGCCAAGGCGGCCTACTTCACCAGCCGAGGCATCGGCGTGCTCGACGTGAACTACGGCGGGTCGACCGGGTACGGCCGGTCATACCGTGAACGGCTGAAGGGCCAGTGGGGCGTCGTCGACGTCGATGACGTCGCGGCGGCGGCACGCGGCCTCGCCGCCGACGGACTCGCCGATGCGTCACGGCTCGCGATCGAGGGCGGGTCGGCCGGTGGCTGGACCGTGTTGGCGGCGCTCGTCGGCACGGACGTGTTCGGCGCGGGGGTCTCGCGCTACGGCGTCGGCGATGCCCGCGCCCTCGCGGCCGAGACCCACGATTTCGAGGCGCGCTACCTCGACGGCCTGATCGGTCCCCTTCCCGAAGCGGAGCACGTGTACATCGAGCGGTCGCCGCTGAGCCACGCCGAGGGGTTCCGCGTGCCGCTGCTGCTTCTCCAGGGCGACGAGGACGCCGTCGTGCCGCCGGCGCAGGCCGAGGCCATCCGCGACGCACTCGTCGCGCAGGGCGTGCCCCACGCCTATGTCCTGTACGCGGGCGAGGGGCACGGGTTCCGACGGACGGAGACGATCGTGAACGCTCTGGAGAGCGAGCTGGCGTTCCTCGGCCAGGTGTTCGGTTTCGACACACCCGGCGTCGCGCCGATCGAGCTCGACTGAGCCCGGCGATCGCCTGGCGCTGATACGCCTGTCAGGCCGGCGGTGCTGGTGAGGCCTTCCGCATCCGCGGAGGACTCACCAGCACCGCCGAGCCTGCAGGTGTATCGCCGGCCGCGTGATCAGACGGCGTAGGGCGCGAGCTCAGCCGCGAGACGCTCGGAGACGTGCGCGTGCACGGCCGTGCCGTCCTCCTCGTGCGAGGTGGCGACGATGTGGCCACTCTCGTGCACGGCCGAGATCAGGTCGCCACGGTCATACGGCACGAGAGCGCGCACCTCCACAGCCGGCAGCGGCAGCGCATCCTCGATCGCGGCGCGCAGCTCGTCGATGCCCTCGCCCGTGCGGGACGACACGAAGTGGGCCGTCGGCTCGAGCCCGCGCAGCAGCAGGCGCGCATCGTCGTCGACGAGGTCCGCCTTGTTGAA
Source organism: Microbacterium sp. H37-C3 (assembly GCF_027157935.1). Classification (NCBI taxonomy): domain Bacteria; kingdom Bacillati; phylum Actinomycetota; class Actinomycetes; order Micrococcales; family Microbacteriaceae; genus Microbacterium; species Microbacterium sp. H37-C3. The sequence goes on from NZ_JAPVLR010000001.1 coordinate 933,197, forward strand.
GACGACGAGCTCACGGGTGGCGCGAGCGCCCACGTCGCCCATCACGTCGCGGACGGTCGCGAGCTGCGCCGCGGGATCGGGATGCGAGCCGTCGACGACGTGCACGATGACGTCCGCGCCCGAGACCTCCTCGAGTGTGGACCGGAACGCCTCGACGAGCTGGTGCGGGAGATTGCGGACGAAGCCGACGGTGTCGGTGAGCGTGAACACGCGCCCGTCGGCGGCCTCGGCCCGACGCACCGTGGCATCCAGCGTCGCGAACAGAGCGTTCTCGACCAGGACACCCGCGCTCGTCAGCCGGTTCAGCAGACTCGACTTGCCGGCGTTGGTGTAACCGGCGATCGCCACCGAGGGGATCGTGTTGCGCCGACGCTCGGCTCGCTTCGCCTCGCGCGACGGCGCGAACTCCCGGATCTGCTTGCGCAGCTGCGCCATGCGGGTGCGGATGCGGCGCCGGTCGAGCTCGATCTTCGTCTCACCGGGACCGCGCGAGCCCATGCCCGCACCGCCCGCGCCGACCTGGCCACCGGCCTGGCGGCTCATCGACTCGCCCCACCCGCGCAGACGCGGCAGGAGGTACTCGAGCTGCGCGAGCTGGACCTGGGCCTTGCCCTCACGGCTCTTGGCGTGCTGGCTGAAGATGTCGAGGATGACCGTGGTGCGGTCGATAACCTTGACTTTCGCGACATCCTCCAGGGCGCGCCGCTGGCTCGGCGCCAGCTCGGTGTCGGCGATCACGGTGTCGGCACCGACGGCGGCGACGAGGTCGCGCAGCTCGGCGGCCTTGCCGCGTCCGATGTAGGTGGCGGGGTCCGGATGCGGCCGCCGCTGCAGAACGCCGTCGAGCACGACCGCACCGGCGGTCTCGGCCAGGGCCGCGAGCTCGCGCAGCGAGTTCTCCGCGTCCTCGTGCGACCCCTGGGGATACACGCCGACGAGCACGACGTTCTCGAGTCGCAGCTGTCGGTACTCGACTTCGGTGACGTCCTCGAGCTCTGTGGACAGGCCGGGGACACGGCGCAGCGCCGCGCGCTCCTCGCGATCCCACTGGTCGCCGTCGGTGTCTCCGTACGACACCGTCGACTCATCCTGCAGCGCCTGCGCGCCGCCGAAGACGCGGATCGACGAGCGCGTCTCCGCGCTCGCGAGCACGCGATCGACCGGGTCCACCGCGATGTCGCCGTCGCCGTCGGGGGTGGTGATATGCGTCATAACTCTCTTCCCGGGATGCCCGTGCCCGGGCATCCGTGAATTCTAGTCTCCCGCCGGTACGTCCGGCTCCGATACGCTCGGATGCATGGGGAGCGATCATTACTTCAGCGCGTCCCCGTCCAGCGAACAGAACCTCCGCCGTATCCGCGTGACCCTCGCGGGTCACGCCGTCGAGGTCACGACCGCGGGCGGGGTGTTCAGCCCTGACCACGTGGATTCGGGTACAGGGGTTCTTTTGGCCAATACTCCGCCGGCACCGTCCGGTGGGGATTTCCTCGACCTCGGCTGCGGCTGGGGGCCGATCTCGCTGTCGCTGGCTCTGGAGTCGCCTCACGCCACGGTGTGGGCCGTCGATGTCAACGAACGGGCTCTCGACCTGGTGCGACGCAACGCCGCTGATCTGGGACTCGATAACGTCAACGCCGTCCTGCCCGACGATGTTCCCGACGACGTCGCATTCCGGACCATTCGCTCCAATCCGCCGATCCGCGTGGGCAAGAACGAGCTCCACGGGATGCTGCAGCGCTGGATACCCCGTCTGGCTGAACGCAGCGACGCGTGGCTGGTCGTGCAGCGCAACCTCGGTTCGGATTCCCTCCAGCGCTGGCTCGCCGCGACGTTCGACGACGGCTATGGCGTCTCGCGCGCCGCGACCGGACGCGGATTCCGCGTGCTTCGGGTGCGCCGGCACGGCACTCCCCCGACGGGCGCGATCGAACTGCCCTGATCACGGGCCGAGCGTCCAGACGCCGCGGCGCTCGGATCAGTCGGCGAGGGTGACCTGCCCCGAGAAGACCAGCGTCGCGGGGCCCGAGAGCAGCACGTGCTCGCCATCGGCCTGCCGCACGATGCGCACGCCCAGCGTTCCGCCCGGCACGTCGACGGTCCAGCGGTCGGGTGCCGCAGCCCCGGCCCAGTGGCGCACGGCCAGAGCGGATGCTGCGACCCCGGTGCCGCACGACAGGGTCTCTCCCACGCCGCGCTCGTAGACGCGCATCCGGATGGCCCCGACTCCGTTCTGAACGAGCGGCTCGGCCGGAACGACGAACTCGACGTTCGCGCCGGCGGACGGACGTGGCTCGAGGGTGGGCTGCACCGTCAGGTCGAGGCCTTCGAGCTCATCCTCCCCGGCGAGCGCCACGACGACGTGGGGGTTGCCGACGTCGACCCCCTGCCCGGGGCGCGCGACGCCGAGCCCGCGTGCGCGGACGAGAACGTCGCCGTCCTCGGCCCGCCAGGTTCCGAGGTCGACCTCGAAGCCGTTGTCGGCCCGGGTGATCGTCTTCACTCCGGCACGCGTGCCGATGCGGAGGCCGGCATCGATCGAGGCGAAGCCGGCGTCGGCGAGGTAGCGCGCGAAGACCCGCGTTCCGTTGCCGCACATCTCGGCCTTCGAGCCGTCGGCGTTGCGGTAGTCCATGAACCACTCAGCGCCGGCGGCCGCGGCATCCGCCCCCTCGGGGATCGCGGCCGAGCGGACCACGCGCAGCAGCCCGTCGGCGCCGATGCCGACATGGCGGTCGCAGAGCGCCGCGATCTGCGCGTCGCTCAGGTCGAGGTCGGCGTCCGGGTCGGCCAGGATCACGAAGTCGTTGCCGGTGCCGTGCCCCTTGGTGAACGCGAGAGTCGCCATGAGCCCAGCTTAGGCGGGGCCGCCCGGGCCATCGACGACGAGGCGCTTGCCCGCGGACCACACGGTGAACGGCTGGTAGCCGAGCTCGTCGTAGAAGCCGCGCACCGCCTCGTTCTCAGGCCGCACCATGAGCTGCACCTTCGGGCACCCCATGGCCTCGAGCAGGCGCTCGGACTCGGTGACGAGCATGCGCCCGATACCGAGCCCGCGGTGAGACCGAGCCGAGGCGAGGTAGTAGAGCCAGCCGCGGTGGCCGTCGTAACCGGCCATCACGGTGCCGACGACGGCTTCCGCTGTCCCGTCGACAGGCTGATCGACGGCCACGAGGAAGAGTTCGGGCTGCACGGTGAGTTTCCGCCTGATGTCGGCACGCGGGTCGTTCCAGGGACGGGTGAGACCGGCCTCGTGCCAGAGCCGGATGACGGCTTCTTCATCGGCGAGCGCGAATGCGCGCACGGTGATCGTCATTGGTGGTCCCCTTCCGACCGGGGTGACGTGTCGCCCGGTCGGGCCACCGCACCGAGAAGCGATTCCGCGCCGACCTCCCGGGCATCGACCCACCGCACGCTCTCATAGCGCTTGAACCACGACACCTGCCGGCGCGCGTAGCGTCGTGTGAGGGCCTGCGTTTCCGCAATGGCCTCGCCCTCGGTCAGGTCGCCCCGCAGCTGCGCGAGCGCCTGCGCATAGCCGATGGCGCGACCCGCCGTCACTCCGCGTTCGAGGCCCTGCCGTCGCAGCGCCTCGACCTCGTCGAGCAGCCCGGCAGCCCACATCCGTTCCACGCGCACGTCGAGCAACGGGACGAGCTCGTCGCGCGGTACCGCCGTACCGATGATCCGCGTCCGCGGCATCCAGAGCACCGGCGCCTCGGGCAGGGCTCCGCCGTGCGTCCGTCCACCCGATGCCAGCACCTCGAGCGCGCGCACGATGCGGCGGCCGTTCCGCGGGTCGATGCGATCGGCCGCCTCCGGGTCGGCCGCGCGCAGGCGCGCGAACAGATGTCCGGCACCGTGTCGCTCGAGTTCGTCCTCGAGTGCCGCGCGCAACCGCTCGTCGCGCGGCGGGAAGCGGAAGTCGAACAGGACGCTCGACGCATACAGCCCGGAACCGCCGACGAGGATCGCGTCGGCTCTTCGGCCGTGGATCGCCGCGATCGTGTGGCGCGCGACTTCCTGGTACCACGCGACCGCGGCCTCCTCGGTGACGGCGAGCGCATCGAACAGGTGGTGCGGGATGCCGCGGCGCTCGGTCTCGGGGAGCTTCGCCGTCCCGATGTCCATGCCGCGGTACAGCTGCATCGCGTCGACGTTGACGACCTCGGCCGACCGGCCGCGTGCGGCGAGCGCTGCGGCGAGGTTGAGGGAGAGACCCGTTTTGCCGGTGCCCGTCGCCCCGACGACGGCCCACAGGATCGGCGCTCCGGCAGCCTCGCTGCCGCCGGTGCCCGGGCCCGAAGCTGCCGTCACACGCCGACGCGCAGGGACGGCAGCCCCAGCGAGACGGAGCGCGGACCGCCATCCGACGAGGCCGGAGCCGGCACGCCGCACGACTCGGCCAGCGAGCGGTCCCACGCGTCGCCGGCTCGGGTACGGCGGACGCGCAGCGGCGAGCCGTCCGTGCTGTCGGCCAGCAGGTGGAAGGGGGCTGCGTGCGTCACCGTCACCGTCACGACATCCCCCGGTCGCGGGGTCTCGGAGCCCTCCGGCACCTCGAAGTGCACGAGGCGGTTGTCTTCTGCGCGCCCCGTGAGCCGGTGCGTCTCGGCGCCCTTCTTGCCTTCGGCCGACGAGACCAGCACCTGGACCTCACGGCCGAGCTGCTTCTGGTTCTCCTCGAGCGCGATGCGGTCCTGCAGCGCGACAAGGCGCTCGTAGCGCTCCTGCACGACGGCCTTGGGCACCTGGTCGGGCATCGTCGCGGCGGGTGTGCCCTCGCGGATCGAGTACTGGAAGGTGAATGCGCTCGCGAACCGGGACTGCTCCACCACCCGCAGGGTGTCTTCGAAATCGGCGTCGGTCTCGCCGGGGAATCCGACGATGATGTCGGTCGAGATCGCCGCGTGCGGGATGCGCTCGCGGACGCGATCGAGGATGCCGAGGAATCTCGAGCTGCGGTACGACCGGCGCATCGCCTTCAGGATGCTGTCGGAGCCCGATTGCAGCGGCATGTGCAGCTGCGGCATGACCGCCGGCGTCTCGGCCATGGCGTCGATGACGTCGTCGGTGAACGCCGCCGGATGCGGACTCGTGAAACGGATGCGCTCGAGGCCGGGGATCTCCCCCGCTGCGCGCAGGAGCTTGCCGAACGCCTGTCGGTCGCCGAACTCGACACCGTAGCTGTTCACGTTCTGGCCGAGGAGGGTGACCTCGATCGCCCCGTCGTCGACCAGCAGACGGATCTCGTTCAGGATGTCGCCGGGACGGCGGTCCTTCTCCTTGCCGCGCAGGTGCGGCACGATGCAGAACGTGCACGTGTTGTTGCATCCGACCGAGATCGACACCCAGCCGCTGTAGACCGAGTCGCGCTTCGTCGGGAGAGTCGAGGGGAACGTCTCGAGCGATTCGAGGATCTCGAGCTCGGCCTCGCCGTTGTGCCGCGCTCGCTCGAGCAGGCCCGGGAGGGCCCCCATGTTGTGCGTCCCGAAGACGACGTCGACCCACGGCGCCTTCTGCTGGACGGCCGCCTGGTCCATCTGCGCGAGGCATCCGCCGACGGCGATCTGCATACCGTCGTGCTTGTCTTTGCGCGACTTCAGGTGCCCGAGGGTGCCGTAGAGCTTGCCGGCCGCGTTGTCGCGCACCGCGCAGGTGTTGATGACGATGACGTCGGCCTCGGTGCCGGGATCAGCCGGGAGGTATCCGGCGCTCTCGAGCGAACCCGACAGGCGCTCGGAGTCGTGGACGTTCATCTGGCAGCCGAAGGTGCGCACCTCGTACGTGCGCGGGCGGCCGTCGGCGGTGCGCGCCGCGAGCGACGGCGCGATGAGGGTGGGTGCGCTCGAGGGAGTCGACATGATTCCCTCATTCTACGAGCGTGCTCGTGGGGTCGACCCGCGAAGGCCGACCCCACGATCGGTGATCGGCACCGTCAGGGCGCGGTGACCGGACCCGCCGACGCCGTGGCGAACGTCGCGGCCGCGATACCGCCGAGGCCGTCCGCAAGTCCGAGCCGCAGAGCGGCGACCTTGTACTCGGCGGTCGACTCGCCCGACGCCGCCGTGAAGGTCGCGTCCGGCGGCGCGTTCGGCTGATCGGGCTGGACATTGACCATCAGCGACACGACCGACGGCAGAGCGTCGACCACGGAGCCGAGTGCCGTGATGACTGCGGTCACCGCCGTCGCGAGCGTGCCGCCGAGGGTCGTGAGCGCCCCGGCGATCGTGGTCGTCAGCGTGTTCGCCAGGGTCGAGACCAGGCTGGAGCCCAGTTGCCTAACCGTGCTCAACCGCTGCGAAACGTTGGGCAGGCCCACCGCTGTGAGCAGTGCGTCGACGGCGGCGCCCGTGCCGACGGCATTCGCGCCGATCGTCGGCACCGCGGTCCCGTCCAGCAGGGCTCCGAGCGGGCCGACGAACCCGATGTCAGCCGCGAGCACATTCAGGCCGGGAAGGATGCCGATGCCCGGCGCAGCCACGACGGCTTCGAGCGCGACCGTGACCGTCGCCTCACGGAGCTCCGCGGTGAGCGCAGCGACGATCTGCGACGACCAGTTGTCGAGTAGGACGCCGGCGCGATCCACGATCGGGTTCAGCACGGCGTCGTTGAGGACGATCTCGGTGTTCGGCGCAGCGTTGTTGAGGGAAGGCAGGAGCATCGAGATCGACGTCGATCGTTCCGGCCTGCAGGTTGATCGTGACCACGCCGTCGGTGAGCGGTGTGTTCAGGAGCGCGGCGACCGATCCCAGGAGATCGAGTCCGGTTATCGAGACGTTCCCGCCGACCGTCGTGGTGAGGACGCCGGGAACCCCGGCGTCGATCAGCCGCCTTCGTCCGAGAGCGCCTGACGTGCTGCATCCAGCGCGACGGACCCGCGGAAGCCCCGGCGCGCGAGTTGCCCGTGCAACCGCCGCAGTGCGACGTCGTGATCGAGCCCCGACATCCCGCGCGCGCGCTGCCGAGCGAACTCGAGCGCGCGCTCGGCTTCGTCGTCGGGCAGCGACGCCATGGCGATGTCGATGACCTCGCGGTCGAGGCCACGACGAGACAGTGTCTGCGCGATCGCGGTGGCGCCTTGCGCCTTGCGCCCGAGCGCCCCGTCGAGCAGTTGCTCCGCCAGCCGGCTGTCGTCGAGATAGCCGTTGTCGAGGAAAGCGGCGATGACAGCATCGGCGTCAGCCTCGGCGAGTTCCGCCTCGCGCAGGACGTCGCGAGCCTCGCGCACGGACAGCGACCTGCCGCGCAGGCGTTTGAGCAGCGTGCGCTCGGCACGCGCGCGCACGGCGGCATCGTCTGCGGGGGCTTCGTCAGCGGACCTCACCGCTGCCGGCTCATCGGGAGCCGGTCGAACCGCGGGCGACGGACGGGAAGCAGCTGTTCGCGGTTCGGTGGTCCAGGTGGTGTGCCACTTCTGGCCGTCCTCCGGGACGCGCGCGCTTCGCGGGCGAGGCGCCGACGGGGCGGCATCCGCTTGCCCGAAGAGCGGGATGACGGGGGCGAGGCGCTCGGTCTCGCCCCCGTCGTGATCCGTACCGCTCACGCCGGGCGACGCGCCGCGAGCTCGTCGGACTCGGTCGTTGCTGCGCCCGCCGGCTGACCGATACCGAGCTTCTGCTTGATCTTGTTCTCGATGTCGGCGGCGATGTCGACGTTCTTGATCAGGAAGTTGCGGGCGTTCTCCTTGCCCTGACCGAGCTGCTCACCGTCGTACGTGTACCAGGCGCCCGACTTCTTGACGATGCCGTGCTCGACACCGAAGTCGATCAGGCTGCCCTCGCGAGAGATGCCGACGCCGTAGAGGATGTCGAACTCGGCCTGCTTGAACGGCGGCGCCATCTTGTTCTTGACGACCTTGACACGCGTGCGGTTGCCGACCGCTTCAGTACCGTCCTTGAGCGTCTCGATACGGCGGATGTCGAGGCGGACCGACGCGTAGAACTTCAACGCCTTACCGCCGGCGGTCGTCTCGGGCGAGCCGAAGAAGACACCGATCTTCTCGCGCAGCTGGTTGATGAAGATGGCCGTCGTCTTGGTCTGGTTCAGACCACCCGTCAGCTTGCGGAGCGCCTGCGACATGAGGCGTGCCTGCAGACCGACGTGGGAGTCGCCCATCTCGCCCTTGATCTCGGCCTCGGGCACGAGCGCAGCAACGGAGTCGATGACGACGAGGTCGATCGCCCCGGAGCGGATCAGCATGTCGGCGATCTCGAGCGCCTGTTCACCTGTGTCGGGCTGCGAGACCAGCAACGCGTCGATGTCGACGCCCAGCTTCTGAGCGTAAGACGGGTCGAGCGCGTGCTCGGCGTCGATGAACGCGGCGATACCGCCCGCGCGCTGCGCGTTGGCGATGGCGTGCAGGGTCAGCGTCGTCTTACCCGACGACTCGGGGCCGTAGATCTCGATGATGCGGCCACGCGGGAGACCTCCGATGCCGAGAGCGACGTCGAGGGCGATCGACCCCGTCGGCACGACCTCGACGGGCGCGCGCTCGTCGGAGCCGAGGCGCATGACCGATCCCTTTCCGAACTGCCGGTCGATCTGGGCGAGGGCCGATTCGAGGGCCTTCTCGCGGTCAGCGGGTGATGGCATGGCGTGCTCCTTATGCTCGCGTTTCCGACGCCTGTAGGCTGTCGCGCTCCCGGCTCGGTGCCGGGATGCTGCGACAAGGCATGGTGTGTCTCTCGACGCTGTCCACGGTACGGAGGGCCTCCGACATTCGTCGGCTACCGGGCCGTATCCGGGGATCCTCGACGGGATGAACCACCTGTGCAGGACACTACGCCCGTTTCGAACGGATATTCGACGACACGCCGGAACATCCGGTTCAGCATCGAACACGCGCGGTGTCCGCGCCCGCACGTGCGACCGTCAGCGCTCCCGCGGATCCAGCCGCCCGACCCCGTAACGTCGGGGCTCGGGTACGTCGGCCTCGACGCACAACGCGAGCCATACGGCGCGAGGCGGCTCGCCGTCGGCCAATGCCTGGCGCGCGGTGCGGTCGCCCAGCGGCCCCAGCGCCAGATCGTCGATCAGCGCAGGACCGCGGCCGGCGAACTCCGCCTCGACGGCGCGATCGAATTCACTGCGACGCATCGGACCGCGCGAAGCTCAGTGCAGCGAGAGCTCGGGTGCGATGAGGTCGTTGTCGAGACCCGCGATGTCGTCGGGCACGACATCCGAGAGCACCGGCAGCCCCTCCAGCACGGAGATGCGGTCGCCGACTTCGCGCATGATGCTCGAGATCGGCACGTCGAGGGCTTCGGCCACCGCGGCGAGGATCTCGCTCGATGCTTCCTTCTGACCGCGCTCGACCTCGCTCAGGTAGCCGAGCGCGACGCTGGCGCGGCTGGCCACCTGCCGGAGCGTGCGACCCTTCTGCAGGCGGAGGTCACGCAGAACATCGCCGATCTCCTGTCGAACCAAGATCATCTCGGACCCCCTCCTTCGTCGTGGTGCTGGCTTGTCCCGGGTGGACAACGGTATCTCATCAGCACGCCACCCTAGCCCGCACCTGCTGTGGGTCGGATGAGAGTTGACATGCGCTGCTCACGATGACAAGAACCGCGGTCGCCGCTCGTCTATTCCGTCACAGCGCGTCGAGCGCCAACCGGATCGCCCGGGCGGTGGCCTCCGCGCGGATCTGCGCACGGTCGCCCCCGAGGTGCAGGCTCTCGACCCGCACACCGAGCGCCGTCGCCACCGCGATGTGCACCGTTCCGACGGGCTGTCCATCCGGCGAGCCCGGTCCCGCGATACCGGTCGTGGCGATGCCGACATCCGCCACTGCATCACCCGGCCCGAGCGCGGCGCGCGCACCCTCGGCCATCTGACGCGCGACCCGCGGGTGCACCGCCCCATGCGCCTCGAGCAGTGCGCCGTCGACGTGAAGCAACCGCTGCTTCAGCTCGGTCGCATAGGCGACGACTCCGCCGCGCACCACCGACGACGCTCCCGAGACCGCGACAAGCTCGGCGACCACGAGTCCGCCTGTCAGCGACTCGGCCACGGCGAGCGTCCACCCCAGCTCGCCGAGTCGCTCGATGAGGCGCTCGGCGTCGGTGCGCCGACCCGGCGAGACGAGTGTCGCCTCGACATCATCCGGGAGATCGTGGACATGCTCGCGCGCCGTCACGATCCCACTCCGCTCCGTCGCGCGCCGCGGACGGCGGTGATGACGTAATCGATGCCGCTCGCGACGGTCAGCAGCACGGCGATCCACATCGCGATGCCGTTGACCACGTGGATCCAGTCGCCGACGATCGTCCACAGCGGCAGGAGGGCCAGTGACAGGGCGACCGCCTGTGCGACGGTCTTGAGCTTGCCCATCCACGCCGCGGCGACGACGTGATCGCCCGCGACGATGAGCCTATGCACGGTGATGCCCAGCTCGCGCACGAGCACGACGATGGTGACCACCCAGGGAAGCTCGCCGAGCATCGAGAGCCCGACGAAGGCCAGGCCGGTCAGAACCTTATCGGCGATCGGGTCGAGCAGCTTTCCGAGATCCGTGACGATGCGGTACTTGCGGGCGAGGTACCCATCGATGCCGTCCGTCGCGATCGCGACGATGAAGAGCACGCCGGCCCACCAGCGCAAAGCGCCGTCCGCTCCCCCGTCGACCAGCAGCAGCCAGAGGAAGACGGGGGCGCACAGGATGCGCGCGATCGTGATCGCGTTGGGCAGTTGCCGAGGGATCGCCACGGAGCCGAGCCTATCCGTCAGTCGCGTCCGGTGAGGCCCCAGGCGTCTTCGGAGGCGTCGTCACCGTCGACGACCTCCAGCCCCTCGAACTGCGCTTCGACGGGGTCGGCGGCGCCGCCGGCGGGAGCGGCAGCCGCGGGAGCCGGCGGGTCCTCTCCCCGCAGCCGTGCCAGGACGGCCGGCAGCTGGTCGGGGGTGACGAGGACGTCACGCGCCTTCGAACCCTCCGAGGGCCCGACGATCTCGCGAGATTCGAGGAGGTCCATGAGGCGTCCGGCCTTGGCGAACCCGACGCGCAGCTTGCGCTGCAGCATCGACGTCGACCCGAACTGGGTCGACACGATCTGCTCGGCGGCGGCGAGCAGCAGCTCGAGGTCGTCACCGATGTCGGCGTCGATCTCCTTCTTCTCGGCGACCGCGGCCACGTCGGAGCGGTACTCCGGCTGGGCCTGCCCCTTCACGTGTGCGACGACCTTCTCGATCTCCGACTCCGCCACCCACGCGCCCTGCACACGGATGGCCTTCGACGTGCCCATCGGCAGGAAGAGGGCGTCGCCCTGACCGATGAGCCGGTCGGCGCCGGGCTGGTCGAGGATGACGCGGGAGTCCGTGACGCTCGTGACGGCGAACGCGAGCCGTGACGGCACGTTGGCCTTGATGAGGCCCGTCACGACGTCGACCGACGGTCGCTGGGTCGCGAGGACGAGGTGGATGCCGCTGGCGCGTGCGAGCTGGGTGATGCGGACGATCGAGTCCTCGACGTCGCGCGGAGCGACCATCATGAGGTCGGCGAGCTCGTCGACGACGACCAGGAGGTAGGGGTACGGCTTGAGCACGCGCTCGCTGCCCGCCGGGAGCTGGATCTCACCGGCCACGACGGCCTTGTTGAAGTCGTCGATGTGACGGAAGCCGAACGATGCGAGATCGTCGTACCGCATGTCCATCTCTTTCACGACCCACTGCAGCGCCTCGGCCGCCTTCTTCGGGTTCGTGATGATGGGGGTGATCAGGTGCGGCACGCCGGCGTAGCTCGTGAGCTCGACGCGCTTGGGGTCGATGAGGACCATCCGGACGTCGGTGGGCTTCGCCCGCATCAGCAGGCTCGTGATCATCGAGTTCACGAAGCTCGACTTACCCGATCCGGTCGAACCGGCGACGAGCAGGTGAGGCATCTTCGCGAGGTTCGCGACGACGAATCCGCCGCCGACATCCTTGCCGACGCCGATCGTCATCGGGTGGGTCGACGAGGTCGCGGCGTTCGAGCGCAGCACGTCTCCGAGCGTGACGATCTCGCGGTCGGTGTTGGGGATCTCGACGCCGATCGCGCTCTTCCCGGGGATGGGCGCGAGGATGCGAACCTCGTTCGAGGCGACGGCGTAGGCGATGTTGTTCGTCAGGGCCGTGATCTTCTCGACCTTGGTGCCGGGCCCGACCTCGATCTCGTACTGCGTGACTGTCGGCCCACGCGAGAACCCGGTGACCTTGGCGTCGATCGAGAACTGCTCGAAGACACCGGTGATGGCCCGCACGATCGCGTCGTTCGCCTCGGACCGCGTCTTGGCGGGGGTGCCGGCGCCGAGCGCCGCGACGGCGGGCAGGCGGTACGGCGTCGCCGGGGGCTGACCGTGGAAGTCGCCGCCGAGGCCGGTGAGCCCGGGCAGCTCTTCGATCTCACCGGTGTCGTGGTCATCGCGCACGGCGGTGTCGGCCGGTCGGCCGGAACGCGCGGCAGTGGCCGCCCGCTCGATGACGGAGGGGTCGATGATCTCGGTCGGCGCGTCGGGAAGCGGGGGCGGCGTGGCGACGGCCTGCTCGAATCCGCCGGCGACGGAACCGGCGACGGAGGGGCCGAGAAGCTCGGTGAGGTCCTGCGACGCACTGCCGTCGTCGGGATCCTCCTCGCGGCCGCTCTTGTTGCGGCGCCACCACGGCAGGGCGTCTTCGTCCTCGTCGTCGTCCACTTCCGCCGGGGTCGCCTTCTTGCTCTTCTTCGGCGAGAAGGCGACGGTCGGAGCGTCGCCATCGGGGTCGGCGGCCGGACGCTCGGCGCCGAACATCCAGGCGTACAGGTCGCCGAGGCGGCTGCCGATACGGTTCGGCGGCGTCTTGGTGAGGATGAGGATGCTGAGCACCGTGACGAGACCCAGGACGGCCGCAGCGCCGTACACGGTGAGGATGGTCAGCGGCTCTCCCACGGCCCATCCGAACAGCCCGCCGGACGCGCTCAGCTCGAGGGCACCGGCCTTGGGCTCGGGGCGCGTGCCGAAGACATGGCAGAACCCCGCGACCGAGAGGATGAACAGCCCGAAACCGATGCCGATTCGACCGTTGTCGTTGACGGACGCGGGATGCCGGAACAGCCACCCCGCGAGGAACAGCAGCAGCACCGGCATGATGAACGCCTCGCGACCGATGAGGAAGCCCACCGTGTAAGCGCTCACGAGCGTGCCGGCCTCGGTTCCGATCATGAACCACTCGACGGCCGCACCCGCGATCGCGAGCAGCACGAGGAGGAAGGGCAGCCCGTCTCGACGCTGGTCCTTCTCGAGCGTCTCGGGTCCGAACGCGCGGAACATCCCGCCCGTGGCGTGGGCGAGCCCCATCCAGGCGCGCGCGATCACGGGAGGCCGGTCGGCCTCGTCGACGTATCGCTTGGGTGTCGGTTCGCTCTTGCGGGCGCGCGAGGTCGAGGTCTTCGCCGGTGCGCGGCGTCCGGAGGGCGCGTTCGTGCTCCTGGCCATTCCTCCACGGTACGCGGGGGTTCCCCCATTACCGCGGAACGACGCGGGTCAGGCCTCGATGACGACCGGGACGATCATCGGGCGACGGCGGAGCGACTGGTTCACCCAGCGGCCGATCGTGCGGCGGACGACCTGTGAGAGCGCGTGGTTGTCTCGCGTCCCCGATTGCACGGCCTCCGCGAGCGCAGCCGCGATCTTCGGCTTGACGCCCTCGAACACCGCGTCGTCCTCGGCGACACCACGCGCGTGGATGTCCGGGCCGCTCACGACTCGTCCCGTCTTGCCGTCCACGACGACGATGACCGAGATGAAGCCTTCCTCGCCCAGGATCCGACGGTCCTTGAGATCGGCGTCGGTGATCTCGCCCACGGTCGAGCCGTCGACGTACACGAAACCGATGTCGAGCTGGCCGACGACCTCCGCGACGCCGTCCTTGAGGTCGACGACGGTACCGTTCTCGGCCAGGATCGTGCGATCCTCCGGAACGCCGGTGTCCTGAGCGAGCTTCGCGTTCGCCATCAGGTGACGGTACTCCCCGTGCACCGGGAGTACGTTGCGCGGCTTGAGGATGTTGTAGCAGTACAGCAGCTCGCCCGCCGCGGCGTGTCCCGACACGTGCACCTTGGCGTTGCCCTTGTGCACGACGTTCGCGCCGAGCTTGGTCAGCCCGTCGATGACGCGGTAGATCGCGTTCTCGTTGCCCGGGATCTGGCTCGACGCCAGGATGACGGTGTCTCCCGGCCCGGGCTCGATCGCGTGCTCGAGGTTGGCCATGCGCGAGAGCACGGCCATCGGCTCGCCCTGGGAGCCCGTCGACATGTAGACGATGCGATCGTCGGGCAGGTCCTTGGCCTTCTTGTAGTCGATGAGCACGCCGTCGGGGACGTTGAGGTACCCCAGGTTCTCGGCGATGGTCATGTTGCGGACCATGCTGCGGCCGAGGAAGGCGACGCGGCGACCGTTCGCGGCCGCGGCATCCACGACCTGCTGCACGCGGTGCACGTGGCTCGAGAAGCTCGCGACGATGACACGGCGCGGCGACTTGCTGATGACCTGGTCGAGAACGGGACCGATGCCGCGCTCGGTCGGCGTGAAGCCGGGAACGTCCGCGTTGGTGGAGTCGACGAGGAACAGGTCGACGCCCTCCTCGCCCAGTCGCGCGAAAGCACGCAGGTCGGTGATGCGGCCGTCGAGCGGGAGCTGATCCATCTTGAAGTCACCCGTCGCGAGGACGAGCCCCGCGGGGGTACGGACGGCGACCGCGAGCGCGTCGGGGATCGAGTGGTTGACCGCGATGAACTCGAGGTCGAACGGGCCGACCTGCTCCTCCTGCCCCTCGGTGACCGTCAGGGTGTAGGGGCGGATGCGGTGCTCCTTGAGCTTCGCCTCGATGAGGGCGAGCGTGAGCCCCGAGCCGATGAGGGGGATGTCACCCTTGAGCTTGAGCAGGTAGGGAACCGCCCCGATGTGGTCCTCGTGGCCGTGGGTCAGGACGACACCGACGATGTCGTCGAGGCGATGCTTGATCGGCTCGAAGTCGGGCAGGATCAGGTCGACGCCCGGCTGGTGCTCCTCGGGGAAGAGCACGCCGCAGTCGACGACGAGGAGCTTGCCCTCGTACTCGAAGACGGTCATGTTCCGGCCGACCTCGCCGAGGCCTCCGAGCGGGTACACCCGCAGCGTTCCGGGTTCGAGAGCGGGCGGGCTGAAGACGTTCGTGGGCATTGGCACGCTTCCTCGGGACGCCGACGTATGCGGCATCCTCATTTGTTTTCGTCTAGCGGGTCGTCCCGTGCACCTTGGGCAGGGCACCGCCGGCGGCGGCGTTACGGTCGGGACGGAAGTTGGAGAAGTCGGCGCCGGGGACGCCCGAGACGAGGGCGAGCTCGTCCTCGATGATGGCGGCCTCCCACTCTTCGGGGCCGACGAGGGGCAGCCGCACGCGTGGGCTCGAGATGCGGCCCAGGCCGTGCAGGATGTACTTCGCGCTCACGGTGCCCGGGACGTGCGTCATGACGGCGCGCACGAGAGGCTCGAGGCTCTTGTGCGCCGCGGTCGCCGCGGCGAGGTCGCCCCGGTTCACCGCGTCGACGATCGTGCGGTACGGGGTCGCGGTGATGTTCGCCGTGACGCCGATGAGGCCGCTCGCGCCGATGGAGAGGTGCGGCAGCACGTTGGCGTCGTCACCGGAGAAGTACATGAGGTCGGTCTGGTTCAGCACGCGGCTGACCTCGCTGAAGTCGCCCTTCGCGTCCTTGACCGCCAGGATGTTGGGGTGCTTGGCGAGGCGCAGGATCGTCTCGTACTTGATCGGAACACCCGTGCGCCCGGGGATGTCGTAGAGGATGACCGGCAGGTCGGTCGCATCGGCGACGAGGCGGAAGTGCGTCAGGATGCCGGCCTGCGTGGGCTTGTTGTAGTACGGCGTGACGATCATGATGCCGTCGGCGCCGGCCTTCTCGCTGGCCTTGTACAGCTCGATCGCGTGCGCGGTCTCGTTCGAGCCACCGCCCGTGATGATCTTCGCGCGACCGGCGGAGACCGACTTGCCGACCTCGACGAGGCGGAGCTTCTCGGGGTCGGTGAGCGTGCTCGTCTCTCCCGTCGTACCGGTGACGACGATGCCGTCGGCGCCCGCGGTGATGACGTCGTCGATGTGCTTCTCGACGGCGGGCCAGTCGACCTCACCGTCGGCGGTCATGGGAGTGACCAGCGCGACGAGGACCTGTCCGAAGGGATTGCCCGAGTGCGTCATGGTCTCAGGGTATCGGTTCCGCCTTTGCATCGCGTATGACCGATGGGCTGACTCCCGGTCACCGATACGTTCGCAGGACCGGAGGTGCTGGTGGCGGCACGGCAGCGCCGCGAGGCGACATCCGCCCCGCCGGTCCGACGGATGTATCGCGACTGCGTCAGCGGCGTCGGCGGATCGCGTCGAGACGCGCGAGGACGGCTCGCTCGACGCGCGTCCACTCGAAGATGACGAGGGAGTAGTCGAAGCGCAGAGTCTCGTAGCCGATCGCCGCCGCTTCGGCGTCGCGCACGAGATCCTTGTGCCGCAGCGGCGCGCCCTCGTGGTTGAGACGGCCGTCCACCTCGATGATGAGGCACCCCGCGACGAGGAAGTCGACCCGCCCCACCCCCGGGATGAGCACCTGACTCTCGACGGAGATGCCCAGCCGCGAGAGGCGCAGCCGCAGGAGGGACTCGAGCCCGCTGTCGGCATCGGGACGAGCGAGATCGACGAGGTATCGGAAGCGGGCCGGGAGCGTCAGGCGCACCTCCGCCCGGTCTGCGCGCGTGAGCAGGCCGAGCCGCCACGCCGACTCGAAGGCCACGAAGAACGTCTCCGCACCGAGGCATGAGGCCGCCTGCACGAGCGCGTGGACGAGCGAGACGGCACCGAACGCCGCTGGGTCCCCGTCGTAATGCGTGACGCAGCGGCATCCCGGGTGCGCGTGCACCCGCCCTGCACGCCCGACCCGCACGTGCAGGCGTTCCTGCGGCTCGAGCACCCACACGCCGCGCCGTCGCAACGCCGAAGCGCAGCACACCTCGCCGCCGTGGGCAGCGGCTTCGAGGTCAGCCGGCTCGGCATCCGGAACCGCGTAGACACCGTGCCGGACCCTGACGAGCGCGCCCCTCTCGACCGCCCGCGCCAGCTGCAAACGAGTGACGCCTCGCGAGGTCAACCAGCGCGACCGCACGCACCCGCCCATCGCACGGATTCTCGTGGCCAGTTCGTATCCGCTCATTCACCGACGTTCGCCGCGAACGCGATCTCGTCGCTCAGGACATCGGCCGTCTGTGGAGGGAGCGGACCCGCTGCAGACTGGGGAGGAGCGCCGAGCGACCTCGAGTCGGATACAACCGTCGGACTCGCGGTGCAGGATGCGCCTCGGGGGCCGCCCGACGCGACACCAGCCCCGCCGGTCCGACAGATGTATCGCAGGGCGCAGGGCGCTCTAGGGTAGCGGCATGGCGTGGACGACGCGAAGCACCCGCACGACGTACGAGAACCGGTGGATCTCCGTTCGCGAGGACGAGGTGACCGGGCCGGCGGGAGACGGGATCTACGGCGTCGTCGAGATGCGGCATCCGGCCGTTTTCGTCGTGGCCGTCGACGAGCAGGACCGAGTCTGCTTCGTGGAAGTCGACCGCTACACGACGGGTCGCTCGCTCGAGGTGCCGGCAGGCGGGACTGACGGCCAGGAACCGCTCGTGGCTGCGAAGCGCGAACTGCTCGAGGAGACGGGCCTCGTAGCCGCCTCGTGGGAGGCCATCGGCCGGATGAATGCGCTCAACGGCATCGCGGTCGCCCCGGAACACGTCTTTCTCGCGCGCGGCCTCGCCGAGGCGGAGGACGCGGCGTCATCCCAGCGGGAAGAAGGCATCGAGCGCGTCGTGTGGATCCCGTTCGCCGAGGCCGTGCGTCAGGTCGCCGAGGGACGGATCGACGACGGCGAGACGGTCGCGGCGCTCGCGTACGCGGGCATCAGCCTGGGCCGATTCGTCTGAGTCGGTCCCGGGACGTCGCCCTCCGACCCGTCAGGGAGCGACGCGGCCGTTGGCGTTGAATGCGGCATGCGTGAGCGGCATGAGCTCGCGCCAGAAGGTCTCCATCTTCTCGGCGCACATCTCGATCTCGCGCTGCGGGAACGACGGGAAATGCGTTCCCTCGACCTTGGTCCGCAGCGACAGGAAGTTCATCAGCGAACGGGCGTTGACCGTCACGTACATCGACGAGTAGATGTTCAGCGGCAGCACGATGCGTGCGACCTCGCGGGCGACGCCGGCATCCAGCATCCGCCGGTAGGCCTCGTACGCCTGGATCGACGCCTGGCGCGTGCTTTCGTCGACGACGGCGAACTGCTCGTCGGTGCCGGGCAGGAACTCGTACGCGCCCGGCTTGCCGACCTGGTTGAGATTGCGCTCCCGGGCGGGGACGTAGAACACCGGGCGCAGCTCGCGGTAGCGGCCGGACTCCTCGTTGTACGAGGCCATGCGGTGCCGCATGAACTCGCGGAACACGAAGATGGGCGCCTGCACGTAGAAGGTCATCGAGTTGTGCTCGAAGGGCGAGCCGTGGCGGTCGCGCATGAGGTAGTTGATGAGGCCGCGGTCGCGACCGGATGCCTCGGTGCCGGCGGCGGCGGCATCCAGGGTCTGCTCCCCCTGCGTCGACACGCGAGCCGCGAACAGGACGTCCGAGTCGGCGGCACTCGAGCGGACGAGCTCGACCGTCACATCGCTGCGGAACTCGATCTCGGGGCTGGTCGGGGTCTGCTCGGCGTCGCTCACACTCTCAGATTACCCCCGGCGTCCGAGTGCTTCCGGCTCCCCCCGAAGGTCTACTCTGGGCTGTTGTGGAACTCATGGCGGTGGCGGTCGTCCTGGCCTGTCTGTTAGCGGTAACAGGCGGGATCGGAGTCTTCCTGCGGTGGCGCGCCTCACGGCCCTATCCCATCCCGCGTTTCGATGTCGTCGACCCGCGTCGACTCGGCGCCGACCCCGATGCCCTCGGTCGAACGGCGACGCTCCTGCAGTTCAGCAGGGAGACCTGCCACCGGTGCCCCGCGGTGCATCGCACGCTCTCGGAGATGGCCCGGGAGACCGACGACGTCGTCCACCTCGACATCGACGTGACCGACCGCCCCGACATCGCGCGTCGATTCCAGATCGCGCAGACGCCCACCACGCTCGTCCTCGACGGACGGGGGGTCGTGCGGACCAGATTCGGCGGCGCACCGCGACGGGATGTCGTGCACCTCGAGATCCTGCGACTGCGGGCCGACTCCGCCTCGGTCTGAGTCCGCCGGCGGACCCTGTCAAGACGTTCCGACGGGCGGCCGACCGACTTAGGCTCGACGCGAGCGCACACCGCGCCGTCTCGATACGGCACCCGAGGTGCCATCTGCGAAGAGGAGAGTCATGAGCGTCACGAGCGAAGCAACCACCAGCTGGAAGGGCAGCCTCACGGAGGGATCGGGACAGATCGCCCTCGAGAGCTCGAACCAGGGCCCGTTCGAGGTCAACTGGAAGGCGCGCAGCGAAGGCTCCAGCGCGGTGACCACGCCCGAGGAGCTCATCGCCGCCGCCCACTCCTCCTGCTTCTCGATGGCTCTCTCCCACGCTCTGGCCGAGAACGGCACGCCGCCCGAGTCCGTCGAGACGACGGCATCGGTCACCTTCATCCCGGGCACCGGCATCACCGGCTCGCACCTGAACGTCAACGCCGTCGTCCCGGGCCTGTCGGCCGAGGACTTCGACCGGCTGGCCCAGGAGGCCAAGAGCGGATGCCCCGTCTCCGCCGCCCTCGCGGGCATCGAGATCACCCTCGAGGCGACGCTTGGCTGATCAGGGCTCGGCGGGCCGTGTCGTCGTCGCGGGTGCGTCCGGTCTGATCGGACGCGCCCTCGTCGACGCGCTGCGCGGTGACGGGATCGAGGTCACGCGTCTCGTCCGCCGATCCCCTGTCGCCGCCGACGAGGTTCAATGGTTCCCCGGAGAGCGCCCGCTCGACCCCGCGGTGCTCGACGGGGCCCGCGCCGTGGTGGGGCTCAACGGCGCGAGCATCGGCCGCTTCCCGTGGACCCGTTCGTACAAGCACGAGCTCGTGTGGTCGCGGCTGCTCCCGACCGAGACCCTCGCAACAGCCGTCCGCGCGCTCGGATCGGATGCACCGGTGTTCTTGTCGTCGTCGGCCGTCGGCTACTACCCGACCCGGCCCGGCGTCCGCATGACCGAGACCGCGCCGCGCGGCGACTCGTTCCTCGCCGATCTCTGCGGGGAGTGGGAGGCGGCTGCACTGACCGCTCGTGAGCACGCGCGCGTGGTCCTCCTGCGGACGGCGCCGGTCGTGCATCCCGAAGGCGTGCTGAAGCCGCTCATGCTGCTGACCCGAGCGGGTCTGTCGGGACCGATCGGTCGAGGCACGCAGGTATGGCCCTGGATCTCGCTCGTCGACGAGGTCGCAGCCATCCGTCACCTCATCGACGCCGACGTCGCCGGTCCGGTCAACCTCACCGGGCCGACGCGCGCGACGGCCAACGACCTGGGCTTCGCCCTGGCCATGAGGATGAACCGCCCATACCTGGTCCGCGCTCCCGAGTGGGGGCTCCGCCTCGTCCTCGGACGCGATGCGACCGAGGCGCTGCTGACCAACGACACCGACGTGGCTCCGGCGGTCCTGCAGAAGTCGGGCTTCGTCTTCACGCACGAGCGCGTGGAGGACGCCATCCGCGCCGTCGTCCCGCCGCGCTGAATCAGGCGTTCCGCTCCGCTCGCTCGAGGGCGATCGCCGTACGGACCGCCTGTCGTGCGCGCCGGCGGTCGCCGGCGCCGTCGTAGGCGAGGCCCAGCCGGAACCACGCTCGCCAGTCCTCGGGCGCCTGCTCGACCGCTTCTCGGTAGCGCGGGAAGAGGGCGTCGGCCTCGGCGCGGTCCGGCCGGCCGGCCGGAGCGAGATCGATGGTCTCCACGGGAAGCGCCGCCTCCTGCTCGAGCCGCTTGCCGAGCCGCGACGCGCTCGCGCCGAACGCCAGCTCGCGCCATAGCGCCCATGCGGCGATGACCGGAAGGACGATCAGCGCGACGCCCATCGCGATGCCCACGGGCTCGCCGGACATGACGAGCAGCACGGCGCGTTGCGCGACGAAGACGATGTAGATGGCGAGCAGCGCCGCCATGATCAACGCCAGGATGCGGGCGCTCATGCTCCGGTGGCTCGCGCGACCTGACCCGGCACGTCGCCCTCGTCGGTCGGCGCGTTCTCGTTCGTCGCGGCGGGCGGCCGGATCCCGATGTCGATGAAGGTGTCGAGCCCGACGGTGATGCCCCGCGCGTCTCTGGCGGCGTCGAGCGCGATTCGGATGCCGGGCTCATAGGCTCGCGCGGGCTCGATCGTGTCGTGCACGATCGATAAGGCCTCGCCCGGGCCGGAGAGGATCGTCTCCTGGCGGGCGATGACGCCGGGCCGGCGCAGCGAATGGATCGGGACGCTGGCGACCTTCTGTCCGCGGGCGCGCTGGTCCGCGTGGGGCGACTCGACCGGACCGACGCCGGTGCGGGCAGCGGCGATGAGCTCCGCCGTGCGGACTGCGGTACCGCTCGGAGAGTCGACCTTGGTGTCGCGGTGCGCCTCGATGATCTCGATCGAGGGGAAGAGCGAGGCGGCTGCAGCGGCGAGGGCGCTGCCGACGACCGAGCCGAGCGAGAAGTTGGGGATGAAGACGATTCCGATGCCCGCGGCATCCGCAGCGGGGCGGATCTGCGCGATCCGCTCCTGCGACCAGCCCGACGTGCCGACGAGCACATTGAGGCCGCGCTCGATGGCTGCACGCACGACATCCGTCGACACGGCCGGGGTCGAGGCGTCGACGACGAGGTCGGCGCCGTCGAGCTCGTCGAGGCTGCTGCGGCTCGTCAGGACCGCCGAGATCTCGAAGCCCTCCGACGCCTCGATGACGTCTCGGATGATGCCGCCGAGCTTTCCGGTGCCGCCCACGAGGGCCACGCGCGTGGTCATGACCACCAGCCTACGCGGGCGCGAACTGCATGAACGTGTCCCAAGCGAGCTTCACGACGAGGATCGACAGCACGACGAGGAACACGATCCGCACGAACCCACTGCCGTTCTTCGTCGCCATGCGAGCGCCGATGAACCCGCCCGTCATGTTCGCCGCCGCCATGACGACGGCGAGCAGCAGGAGGATCTCGCCGTGCACCCCGTAGACGAGGAGCGCTGCGAGATTCGTGGTGAGGTTGGCGATCTTGGCGTTGACGCTCGCCTGGAGGAAGCCGTATCCGAGCACGGCGACGAGCAGGATGACGAAGAACGAACCGGTGCCGGGACCGAGGATACCGTCGTAGAAGCCGACGACGATTCCGATGAGCGCCGAGCGCCACACGATCGCCGCACGCGACTCGTGGCGCGGCTCGTGTTTCAAGCCCATTTTGGGCTTGAGCAGCGTGTAGATCGCGACCGCCACGACCGCGACCAGCACGATCGGCGTCAGCAATTCCCGCGGGACGTAGCGCGACAGCGCGGCCCCCACGGCCGATCCCCCGAATGCGCCGGCCACAAGCGGCACGAGGAGGACCAGTTGCACGCGGATGCGTCGCAGATAGACCCAGCTGGCCGAGAGCGTGCCCGCGAAGGACGACAGCTTGTTCGTCCCGAGGATGAAGGGCGTCGCGACATCCTTGGGCACGCCGATGACGAGGGCGGGGAGCTGGATCAGCCCTCCCCCGCCGACGACCGCGTCGACCCAGCCGGCCACCCCGGCCGCGACGATGAGGAAGATCAGCGCGGAGACGGAGACGGGAAGCCAGTCGGCGAGCAGAGGACCATCGAGCACCGATCGATTCTCCGGTTCGGTGCGCGCCGCGTCCAATCGGCAGGAGCCGGGCTCGCGCCGCGGATCAGCCGTGCATGTCGCTGAAGAACGCCGTCTTGGCTCGGGTGTAGTCGTCGTAATCGGCCTTGCCCGCGTTCGCGGCCGACAGTCGGCGCTTGAGGTCCTGGTAGCGGGCGCGGAGCCCGGGGTCGGAACAGAGGGCGTCACGGAATCGCACCGTCTCGCGCGCCCATGGCGAATCGAAGCGGCGCACGTGCAGGATCACGTCGGCGCCGCGCGCGACGAACAGCCGCTTCTCCCAGACCTCATGAGGAACATCCTCAGTACCACGCGGGATGTCGCGGCTGACACCGGGCGAATCGGGCCGGGATCCCCACTCGCGACGGAAGCCCACAGGTCCCAGTCGCGCGCTGAGCTCGTCCTCGGCCGGCAGGGGAAGGATGCTGACCTGGAGATCGAGGATCGGCCTGGCGTCGAGTCCCGGTACCGCGGTCGACCCGATGTGGTCGAAGCGGGCGGCGTCGACTCCCGGCAGCCCGACGAGAGCGTTGTGGACGCGATCGAGGATCGCCCGCGCCTCGACGGCCCACGCGGGATCATGCGGCTGAAGCCGCGCGGGGTTACGGGGCTCTTCGGCGGGTGCCTCGGCCATCGGCTCAGACGGGAAGGATGTCGGGAAGGCCGGTGCGCAGCTCGACAGGGAGGTGCGAGAGGTCGTTGTGCGAGACCATCGTCCAGGGGCGGCCGGGGCGCTGCGCGAGCACGGTCAGCCCGCAGTGAGCCTGGTTGATCGTCAACCACCGCCAGTCGGGTGCCTGCAGCACCTCGCGCACGAACCAGGCGATGACGAAGTTATGGGTGATCAGCAGTTCGTGAGCGTCGGGCTTGCGTGCGAGGAACTCCCCCACCGCATCCGCCATCTGCGCTGCGCCCGCCTCGGTCTCGGCCTCGGTGTACGACCCGAAGAAGGGCTCGTAGGCGGCGGGCGTATCGGGCGTCATACCGGTCGGGACGCAGTCGAACAGCAGGGACGACGCCTGCGGAGCCAGGGCCGGCAGGCGCTTGGCGACGGCGCGCGCCGTCTCTTGGGCGCGCTCGAGCGGCGAGTGCCAGACGGCGTCGAGGGGCACGCCGGAGATGCGATCGGCCAGCAGTTCGGCTTGACGGCGTCCACGCGGCGAGAGCGGGCCGTCTTCGAGACCGTGCTCGGCGTCCTGATGCTCTCCGTGGCGCACGAGGTAGAGATACTGCGTCACAGAAGCTCGATTCGAAACGATGAACAGGGCGCCATCCACCCTACGTCACCCCTCCGACAAGAGCTCCGCGGGGTCACAGATCGGCTCACTCCACGGCGCGCGCGATCTCCGCGAGGTGCGAGCGACCGAGCCGGGCGCCGACGCCCTGCACGAGCTGGTCGACGTGCGCGGGCCGGCTCGCATTGACGATCGGCGCCGTGACGACGCGCTGCGCGAGGAGCCAGGAGACCGCGATCGCCGCCGTCGAGACCGACAGCTCCTCCGAGATGCGGTCGAGCGCCTTCAGCGTCCGGGCGCCGCGACGGTTCATCCATGCGGCGAGCTGCGAGCCGCGCACGGATGACGACAGACCGGAACGATCGCGATGGCTCCCGGTGAGGTAGCCGTGCTCGAGAGCCTGCGAGGGCGTCACCGCGAGGCCCTGGGCGCCGGCGATGAGACGCAGGTCGCCGTCGAACTCCGACCGGTGCAGCAGGTTGTAGGGAACATCCAGTGCGGCGAAACGCGGGTACCCCGCGGAGGACAGGATGCGGGCCTCGACGAGCTGCATCGCGGTGTATCCGGCCGCTCCCAGCGCTCCGACCTTCCCGCTCTCGACAAGCCATTCCGCCGTCGCGAGAGTGTCTTCGAGCGCCGTGACGCCGTCGGTCGCGGCATCCAGGTACAGCAGATCGATGCGATCGATGCCCAGCCGGCCGAGCGACGCCTCCACCGACCGCACGAGATTCACCGAGCCGAGCCCGGGATTGTCGGGGTTGCCCCCGACCCGCACCGTGACGACGATGTCGTCGCGGTTTCCCCGGCTGGAGAGCCAGCGGCCGATGATGTGCTCGCTGCGACCCGAGGCGTAGCCGTCGGAGGTGTGCAGGGCGTTGCCGCCGCGCTGCACGTACGCGTCGAGGACGGCGTGGCTCGCTGCGAGATCGATGGTCCAACCGAACTCGGAGCCGCCGAGGATGAGGGGGAAGATCCGCTTGCCGGTCTCGGCCAGGTCGACGCGGATGTCGGCGCCCACGGGCTTGCCGTGTACCGGGATCGGGCTGGAGGGATGCACGGCCGCGGCGGGCGCACCAGCGGCTGCGACCTGAGCCACCCGGTCCCCCGACATCACACACCTCCGTCGACACCGAGGAATCGCGGGGCGCGGCTCCTCGGCGCGCACTTCGAGAGTAGGACACCTCGCACCGGACGGCGCGTATTGTCGCGAACGGGCCGTGAATTCCAGATAACTGTTTCATCACGGCGCGCTTCGAGAACGACGGATGCCCGCCCCCGAGACGGGGACGGGCATCCGGGTGATCAGGAGATTCAGCCTTCGGCGGGAGCCTCGGGGCCCTCGCTCGCAGCGGCGGAGCCGTCCTGGTCAGCGGTCTCTTCGAGAACCGGCTCGAGGGAGAGCTTGCCGCGGTCGTCGATCTTCGTGATGCGCACGAGGATCTTCTGGCCGACGCCCAGGACGTCCTCGACGTTCTCCACGCGCTTGCCGCCGGCGAGCTTGCGGACCTCGCTGACGTGCAGCAGTCCGTCCTTGCCGGGCAGGAGCGAGATGAACGCGCCGAACGTCGCGATCTTCACCACGGTGCCCAGGAACTGCTCGCCGACCTCGGGGTTGGTGGGGTTGGCGATCGCGTTCACGCGGGCACGAGCGGCCTCGGCCGAGGGGCCGTCGGTCGCGCCGATGTAGACGGTGCCGTCCTCCTCGATCGAGATGTCGGCGCCGGTCTCGTCCTGGATCGAGTTGATCGTCTTGCCCTTGGGGCCGATCAGCTCACCGATCTTGTCGACCGGGATCTGGACGCTGATGACGCGCGGAGCGGTCGGTGCCATCTCGTCGGGGCTGTCGATCGCGGCGTTGAGGACGCCGAGGATCGTCAGACGAGCCTCCTTGGCCTGGGTCAGCGCGGCCGAGAGCACCGACGACGGGATGCCGTCGAGCTTCGTGTCGAGCTGGATGGCCGTGACGAACTCGCTCGTGCCGGCGACCTTGAAGTCCATGTCGCCGAGCGCGTCCTCGGCGCCGAGGATGTCGGTCAGCGCCGCGTAGCGGGTCTCACCGTCGACCTGGTCGGAGACGAGGCCCATCGCGATACCGGCGACCGGCGCGCGCAGGGGCACACCGGCGTTCAGCAGCGAGAGGGTCGAGGCGCACACCGAGCCCATCGAGGTCGAGCCGTTCGACCCGAGGGCCTCGGAGACCTGACGGATCGCGTACGGGAACTCCTCGCGGCTGGGCAGCACCGGCACGAGCGCGCGCTCGGCGAGGAAGCCGTGCCCGATCTCGCGACGCTTCGGGCTGCCGACGCGGCCGGTCTCACCGGTCGAGTAGGGCGGGAAGTTGTAGTGGTGCAGGTAGCGCTTGCTCGTCGTGGGCGACAGCGAGTCGATCTGCTGCTCCATCTTCAGCATGTTCAGCGTGGTGACGCCCAGGATCTGGGTCTCACCGCGCTGGAAGATCGCCGAGCCGTGGACGCGCGGGATGACCTGCACCTCGGCGTCGAGCGGACGGATGTCGGCCAGGCCGCGACCGTCGATGCGGACGCCCTCGCTGAGGATGCGGCCGCGGACGATCTTCTTGGTGACCGACTTGTACGCGGCGGAGAACTCCGCGAGCGCGGACGCCGGGAGCTGCTCGGCCTCGACGGCAGCGGCGACCTCGCCCTTGACGCGGTCCTTGATCGCGTCGTCGGCGTTCTGGCGCTCCTGCTTGTCGGCGATCTGGTAGACGCTCGTCAGCTCGCCGTAGGCGCGCTCGGCGACGAAGTCGTAGACCTCGGGGGCGTACGGCGGGAAGACGGGGTAGACGCCCGGCTCACGCGACGCGGATGCCGCCATCGAAGCCTGCGCCTCGACGAGCTGCTTGATGAAGGGCTTCGCGGCCTCGAGGCCCTGTGCGACGACCTCTTCGCTCGGCTTGACGGCGCCGCCCTTGATGAGGTTCCAGCTGCCCTCGGTCGCCTCGGCCTCGACCATCATGATGGCCACTTCGCCGTCGGGAAGGACCCGGCCGGCGACCGTGAGGTCGAAGACAGCCTCTTCGACGACCTTCTGGTTCGGGAAGACGACCCACTGGTCCTCGTGCTCACCGTGACCGGGAACGAGCGCCAGGCGAACACCGGCGATCGGGCCGGAGAACGGCAGGCCCGAGATCTGCGTCGAAGCGGATGCCGCGTTGATCGCGAGGGCGTCGTAGTACTCGCCGGGTGCGATCGAGAGGACCGTGATGACGATCTGGACCTCGTTGCGCAGGCCGTCGACGAACGAGGGGCGCAGCGGACGGTCGATCAGACGGCAGACCAGGATCGCCTCGGTCGAGGGGCGTCCCTCGCGGCGGAAGAACGAGCCGGGGATCTTGCCTGCGGCGTACGAGCGCTCTTCGACGTCGACGGTGAGCGGGAAGAAGTCGAAGCCTTCGCGCGGGTGCTTGCCGGCGCTGGTGGCCGAGAGGAGCATCGTCTCCTCGTCGAGGTAGGCGGCAACGGCGCCCTGCGCCTGCTGTGCCAGGCGTCCGGTCTCGAACCGGACGGTGCGGGTGCCGAAGCGGCCGTTGTCGAGGACGGCTTCGGCTGCGGTGATTTCTGGACCTTCCAAGAGGTCCCTCCTTCTTTGTTTAGACTCGCACGCGCGTTTCGCGCACGAGATCGTGCGAAGGAGCGGGGCAGATATGGGCGCGCGGACGAAACCGCGAGAACCGCCCGCGCTGGTCACCAGTCGAAGATCACCATCTCCGCGATCGGCATTCGATCGGGATGGGAACCCACCACAGGGGACCAGCTTCCTGCCGGATCCGCTCCATGAGCTCAGTGTTGAATTGAGCGGGTGCCGGACGGCAACCTGCCCCAGCCTACCAGCGAGACCCTCGCCTGCGTATCGTGGCCTCATGAGCGAAGCAGACAAGCCCGCGGGCGCGGCATCCGACGATGTGAAGCGCAAGTTCCGCGAGGCGCTCGAGAAGAAGAACGCCCAGCACCGCACCGGAGAGGCACACCTCAACGGCGATTCGTCGGTGCACGCGTCGCACGGTGCCATGACGAAGCGGGAGTTCCGCCGCAAGAGCGGGTGACGCCGAACGGCCGCCCGCGAACGGGGCTCGGATGCTGACGCGTCCGGGCCCCGCCTGTATTTCTCGGGCGCTTCGGGGGGTGTGGAGAGTGGTGGGGCGATGTCGGAGGCTCGTGACACGATTCGAACATGTATTCGAATGATGGGATCGGTAGCCGGGCAGGCTGCGGGATGGGCGGTGACGCAGACGTCGATGCGCTTGCCGTTCTGGTTGCGGATGCCGAGGGCGTTTCGGATGCCGCGCGAGCCGTGCAGATTCGTGAGGTTCGGGTGCTCGCGGCGGCTGGGCTGCTGGCCGAGAAGCAGGCCGCTGGTGCGTCGGAGAAGGTCAAGGCGCGCGAGATGGCGTTGCGGGGCATCGCCGCGGAGCTTGCCGGAGTGTTCGTCACGACCGACCGCACTTTGCAGCGGCGGATCGACGAAGCGCGGGACCTGGTTGAGAACTACCCGGTGACGATGGCGGCCTGGGAAGCCGGGCGCATCGTCCGCGGGCACGTGAGGGTGATCCAGGAAGTCGGGTGCCTCGTGCCCGTGGAGGAGCGGGCGGAGTTCGAACGCGTCGCGGTCGGGAAGTGCGAGCGTGAGACGCCGAACCGGGTGCGCGAGGCGCTGCGGATGCTGGCGGAGCGGATTCACCCGCGGACGTTCACCGAACGGCATGAGGAGGCCGCGGCGGGACGGTGCGTGCGGGTGCAGGCCGGAGCGGACGGGATGTCGGACCTGATCGCGACGCTGCCGACCGTGATCGCGGACGGGATCGTGGACCGGCTCACCCGGCAGGCGCGGGAGGTCATCAATGCGCGGGCCCAGGCGGACGTCGCCGGTGCCGGCGCCACACCCGACGACGCTCGAGCCGACGCGAGCGGCGGCATAACCGACGCCATCACGACCGTTTGCGACGGGTCGACGTTCGTCGACGCGCGCACCATCGATCAGGTCCGCGCCGACGTGTTCAGCGACCTCCTCCTCGCCGGTGCACCCGCCCTCGACCCCACCGCGACCGGTGACGGCGACGGCGACGGAACCCTCGGCAAGATCCGCGCACACGTGCAGGTCGCGGTGTCCGCCCTCACTCTGATGGGGGCGGACGACGGGCCTGCCGATCTGGCGGGGCGCTCCCCCATCGACGCGGCCACCGCGCGAGAACTCGCCGGCAACGCGACCTCGTGGGACCGGCTGCTGACCCACCCCGTCACCGGGACCGTCCTGGAGTGCGACAGCTACCGCCCCACCGCCGCCATGGTCAGGCTGCTGCGGGCCCGGGACCGGCGCTGTCGGTTCCCCGGATGCCGGCAACCCGCCATCCGCTGCGAACTCGACCACACCATCGCTGTGTCAGTAGGTGGGCCCACGCAGGCGGGCAACCTCGCCCATCTCTGCAAGAGACACCACGACGTCAAACACCACACCCGATGGCAGGTGAGACAACTCCCCGGTGGGCGACTGGTGTGGACCTCACCGACCGGACGGGTCTACCGCGAAGACGCACCACCACCACTGGTCGCCTTCGCCATCACCGAACCACCCGGTCCTACCGCGCCAACCGGCCGCGGCGACGGGCATTCGGACTCGACGCGCGCCCCCGCTCGGCGGCCGAGCGGAGAATCGCGCTCCGGACCAGGATCGGCCGGGCCTCCGCCATTCTGATCAGTCGACTCAGATCGTTCCCGCCGGTTCGCCCTCCCGCCGAGAATGCCGGTGGCCGCGGCATCCGATTTCTCGGATCCGCGGCCACCGGAGATCGGGAACCGTCAGCGCGTCGCGGCCTCGCGGCGGAGGCGAGCGCGCTCCTCCTTCGCCGCGGCCTCCTCGAGGGCGGCGTCACCGAGGCCCTGCGTGTTGACGGCGCCGGTGTCGTTCGACATCCCGTCGTGACCGTGACCGGTGAGCATCGCCTCGTCGAAGGGGCGCTCGCCGCTGAGCACAGCGCGGGCCTGGTCGCGGTCGAACTCGCGCGTCCAGGTTCCGATGAGGATCGTCGCGACCGCGTTCCCGGTGAAGTTGGTCAGCGCCCGACCCTCCGACATGAACCGGTCGATGCCGACGATCACGCCGACGCCGTTGACGAGGTCGGGCCGGTACGCCTGCAGACCGCCGGCGAGGGTCGCGAGGCCGGCGCCGGTGACTCCGGCCGCGCCCTTCGAGGCGATGATCATGAAGACCAGCAGTCCGATCTGCTCGGGGATCGACATCGGAGCGCCCATCCCGGCGGCGATGAACAGCGACGCCATCGTGAGGTAGATGGCCGTCCCGTCGAGGTTGAACGAGTATCCCGTGGGGACCGTGATACCCACGACCGGCTTCGAGACGCCGACGTGCTCCATCTTGGCGATCAGGCGGGGCAGCGCGGACTCGCTCGACGAGGTGCCGACGATCAGCAGGTACTCGCGGGCGAGGTACTTCATCAGGCTGAAGATGTTGATCCGCGCCACGGCGTAGAGCAGCGTGCCGAGCACCGCGACGATGAAGACGATGCACGTGATGTAGAACGCGATCATCAGCACACCGAGGCTCACGATGGCGGCGACACCGGTCTTGCCGACCACCGCGGCGATCGCACCGAAGGCGCCGATCGGAGCAAGCCACAGGATCATGCCGAGGATGCGGAAGACCAGCGTCTGCAGGTTCTTCACGGCGCTCATGATCGGGGCGCCCTTCTCGCCGAGTCCCTGCAGCGCGAAGCCGACCAGCAGCGCGATGAACAGCACCTGGAGCACGCTCTCACCGGTGAACGCCGAGAAGAACGTGGTCGGGATGATGCCGAGCAGGAAGTCGGTCGTCGACTTCGCCTCGGCCGCCGCCCCGGCGTCGTAGACCGCGCTCTGCATGTTGAGCCCCTCACCCGGGTGGATGATGTTGCCCACGATGAGTCCGATCGCCAAGGCGAAGGTCGACATCACCATGAAGTAGAGCAGCGCGAGGCCGCCGATGCGCCCGACCGTCGCGGCCTTCGCGATCGAGCCGACCCCCACGACGATCGTGCAGAAGATGATCGGCGCGATCATCATCTTGATGAGGTTGACGAAGCCCTTGCCGAGCGGCTCGAGACCGACGGCGAAGGAAGGCCATACGAGGCCGACGACCGCGCCCAGCACGACCGCCAGGATGACCGAGACGTAGAGCCACGTGTGCTTGTCCCAGGCCTGCTTGCCTTTCCGGGCGTTATACCCCGGCAGGCGGAAAGATGATGTGAGAGCCATGGTCTCCTCCAGCTGAACAGTCGTTGTCCGATGCCGACGTCTCTGTCGGTGCGCTCTCAGCGTCCGGCTGTTCCGCGCGGACGCCGATTTATGGTCGTATTGGTCACGGCCTGCGACGTGGCAGCACCCGACGACGACGAGAGCGAGAGCGGCATGACAACGCGCACCCGCAGCGCCGCTTCGCTTGTGTTCGTCGCGGTCGCGGTGGCCGTGGCGCTCCTCACCCTGGCGATCGCCGGCATCCTCATCGCCGACGGGCAGCGGTCCGCGCGGTCCGAGGCCGAGCGCGTCACCCAGGCCGTCGCGCAGACCGTCGCCGACTCGGCGCAGGTCACCGACCTCCTCGCCGCCGGCGACCGCGACCTCGCATCCGCGGAGCTGCAGCCCCAGGTCGAACAGGTGATCGTCGATGCCCGCGTCGACTTCGTCACGATCATGGACCCGAGCGGCATCCGGATCACGCATCGCGACGCCGAGCGGATCGGCGAGCGCTACCTGGGTTCGATCCCCACCACGTCACGCGCGTTGACGGAGGAGTTCACGGGCACCCTCGGCCCCTCGATCCGCACCATCGTGCCCGTGGAGAGCGGCGGCGCCGTCGTCGGGTGGGTCTCTGTCGGCGTGACCATCGGCAGTATCGCGGCGACTCTGGGGCCCCGCATCCTCGTCGTCGTCGGCATCGCGGCCGCGCTCCTGGCGGCTGGTCTCGTCGGAGCCGTCGTCGCGCGTCGGGCGACGCGGCAGGTCACCGGAGACCTGCCCGCCGGCGCCGTCCGCGACGCCGTCTCGTCGTTCGAGTCGCTCCGCACTCTCGGCGAAGCCCTGCGGGCGCAGACCCACGAGCACGGCAACCGCATGCACACCGCCATCGCCCTGCTGGAGCTGGGTCGCACCCCCGAGGCGATCGAGATCCTCGCCGAGACCTCGCGGCAGAGTCAGGTGCTGGTCGACGAGGTCGCGGCCCGCCGCGAGGGCGACCCGACCGTCGGGGCGCTGCTGCTCGGCAAGGCCTCGCAGGCCAAGGAACGCGGCATCCGGTGGCGCTCCCGCATCGAACCCGACGCGCCTCGCTCGGTGCTCTCGCCGGTCGACGCCGTCTCGGTCGTCGGTAATCTCATCGACAATGCGCTCGACGCCGCCGCCGGCGGGCCCGAACCGCGCTGGGTGGAGATCAGGATGACGCGCACCGAGGAGGACGAGCTCGAGATCGCCGTGTCGGACTCGGGAACCGGCGTCCCTCCCGAGCTCCGGCGCCGGATCTTCGAGCACGGCTTCTCCACGAAACCCGCCGGCGCCGAAGGACGTGGTGTCGGTCTCGCCCTCGTCGCAGCGATCGTCGACGACGCCGGCGGTAGCCTCACCCTCGATCACGACCCGACGACGTTCCGCGTCATCCTGCCGAGGAGGGAAACATGATCGGCGTGCTGCTGGTCGACGACGAAGCCCTCACCCTCGACCTCCACCGCCACTACATCGAGCGGCTGGACGGATTCCGGGTCGTCGCTGAGTGCAGCGGCGCACGTGCCGCCCTGCGAGCCCTCCTCGACAGCTCGGCCACGGACGAGATCGACCTCGTGCTGCTGGACATGACGATGCCCGACGGATCGGGACTCGACGTCCTGCGCCATGTGCGCGCGCGAGCCCGGGATGTCGACGTCATCGCGATCACCTCGGTGCGGGATGCCGACGTGGTGCGCCAGGTCGTCGGCCTCGGCGCGGTGCAATATCTCGTGAAGCCCTTCACCTTCGCCGACTTCCAGGAACGGATGTCGCAGTACGCGCGCTACCGCGAGCGCGCGAGCGAGACCACGGGCGCGGCGACCCAGGCGGAGATCGACGCGATGCTCGGCGCGCTGCGCCCGGTCACGGCGCCCATACCGAAGGGGCTCTCTCCCGAGACGTTCGAGCGCGTGTCGAATCGGCTCCGCGAGGCCGGAGCCCTGTCCGCCCGCGAGGCTGCGGAGGCGCTCGGGATGTCGCGCGTCGCGGCGCGACGATACCTCGAGCACCTCGCCGACGCCGGCCGCGCCGAACGGACCCAGCGCTACGGGGCCCCCGGCCGGCCCGAGGCCGAGTACCGCTGGCGCCCCTGACCCCGAGTCCCGCCCTCTCCTGCCCTGCCCCGCCGAGAACGCACTCTTGCCGCGAACGCGTACCGGCGATGGTGCGTTGTCGCGGGAACGGTACGCGCTCGGCGGGCGGGGCGGGGGCGGGGCGGGGCGGGCTACTGCTGCGGGAGGGACGAGCGGCGCGGGGCCGTGGGGCCGATGCGCACGTAGGCGGGGAGCTTGGGCGCGACGCCGTCGCCGGCCGTGCGGCCGCGCAGGCGCCGCCACATCCACGGAAGTGCATCGCGACGCAGCCACGTTCCCGGCACGACGGGATGGTCGTCGAGATGGAAGGCCTCGTCGAGCTCGGCGAGCGCCTCGGCGTGCGGCACCCCGAGCGCTTCCGCCGCGCGATAGGCCACGAGCCGATGCCCGCGCGAGCGCAGATGCACCTTGTCGTCGGCCCACAGCTCGAGGCGGGCGAGTTCCGGCACAGCCTCGAGGTCGACCAGGATGGCGCCCGTCCTCGACGCGATCGTTCGCAGCCGGGCGTTGTAGGCGGCGAAGCGCCGCGCGAAGATTCTCGCCGCGGCCCGCTCGGGAAGGAACACCGTGGCGAGCAGCACGTCCGCCCCGGATTCCCGCAACCGCCGGACCGCGATCTCGACCTCGTCGGCGACGCTCGCGACGTCCACCCGGGCCTGCACGAGGTCGTTGGCACCGATGAGCACCGAGACGAGTTCGGGCCGCAGCGCCAGGCACGCCGGAACCTGCTCGTCGACGAGGTGCCGTACCCGTTTGCTGCGCACCGCGAGGTTCGCGTACTGGAAGGCTCCGGTTCCCCCACCGGCTCGCGGCGCCGCCGAGGCGAGCAGCTGAGCGAGACGATCGGCCCATCCCCGGTGCATCCCCGCCGGCATGCGCGACGTGTCGCAGAGCCCCTCGGTGATCGAGTCGCCCAGCGCGACGTAGCGCCGCCACAGCGGAGGTCCGTCGCCCGCGGCGGGCAGCTCGGCGCGCGGCCACACGCGAGCCCGCCGGGCACGGTCGATCGCATGCAGCTCGCCCGCACGCTCGTAGTGGCCGAGCAGGGTATCGCCGAGGCTCTCCCAGGTGCGCCCGGCGACGGCCTCCCGGGCCGCCGCACCGAACGCGCGCCGCTTCGCGGCATCCCCCGCCAGGTCGGCGACCCGGCTGCGGAGGTCGTCGGCATCGCCGGGCCGGTAGAGCCACCCGTCGACACTGCTGCGCACCAGGTCGAGCGGGCCGCCGCGACCCGTCGCGACCACCGGCACACCGCTCGCCTGCGCCTCCTGGATGGTCTGGCCGAACGTCTCGCTCTCGCCCGGGTGCACGAACACGTCGAAGCTGGCCATCGCGGTGGCGAGCGCGTCCCCCTGCAGATGCCCGAGGAAGACGGCATCCGGCAAGAGGCTCTCCAGACTCGTCCGCGAGGGCCCGTCGCCCACGATCACCAGTCGGACGCCGGGCAGCGAGCCGAGCGCCGCCAGATCCTCGATCTGCTTCTCGGGGGCGAGCCGCCCGACGTACCCGACGACGACGTCGCCGTCGGCCGTTTCCGGAACGACACGCCTGCGCCACGCCTCGTCGCGGCGGTGGGGCGAGAAGCGGATGCCGTCGACCCCGCGGCCCCAGATCGCGACGCGATCGACACCGAGGTCCTGCAGCTGCCGCCGTGCCGCGTCGGAGGGGGCGAGCGTCAGCGTCGCGCGACGATGCAGCCGCCGCACGTGAGCCGCCGTCAATGCCGTGGCGTGCGGCACGCCGTAGCGCTCGGTGTAGGCGATGACATCGGTCTGATAGACGGCGACGCTCGGCAGCCCGAGGCCTTCGGCGGCGAGAAGCCCCTGCCAGCCGAGAAGGAACGGCGATGCGAGGTGCACGACGTCTGGGCGGAACTCTCGCAGCGCCCGCGCGACCGAGACCACGGGCGGGGCCGCCACGCGCACGGCGGGATACCGGGGCATCGGGATCGACCGCACCGCTCGACCCGGAACGGCGAGCGGATGCCGTCGCCCCGCGCCCGGCGCGACGACGAAGGCCTCGTGCCCGCGATGCTCGAGATGCTCGAGCACCCGCAGGACCGAACCGGTCACGCCGTTCATGTGGGGAAGGAAGGACTCGGTGACCACCGCGACTCTCACGAGACCAGGGTGTCGCCGACGGCGCGCGGCTGTCTGCCGAATCGGCCGGGATCGCGCACTGTTCACACGATCCTCCGCGCTCGGTCACCTCGCGGACGCCTGACCGTCGCCGTTCCCGCTCCGTTCATCCACGGCTGATAAGGATGCCGCGTGCTCGACGACCTGCTGACCGCGATGTCCGGCGGCCCCTGGCTCCTCGTCGCGGTCTTCGCGCTCGTCCTCCTCGACTCCGTCCTGGTCGTCGTCCCCGGCGAGATCGCGGTGACGGCGGCGGGAGCGCTCGCCGCGTCGACCGGCGATCCCCCGCTGGCGGCCGTCGTCGGTGTCGCCGCATCCGCTGCGTTCTGCGGGGATGCGCTCTGCTACGCCGTGGGGCGTCGGATCGGCCTCCGCCGGTGGCGGTGGATGCGGCACCGGCGCGTGCAACGCGCGTTCGCGTGGGCGGGGGCTCGGCTGCAGCGGGGAACCGCGACGGTCGTCTTCACCGCCCGCTTCATCCCCTTCGCGCGCCTCGCGGTCAATCTCACCGCGGGCGCCACACGAGTATCGGCCGTGCGCTTCCTCGCCATCGCCGGAGTCGCGGCGACGGCCTGGGCCACCTATCAGAGCGTCATCGGCGCGGCGATCGGCGCGCTCCTGCCCGATGCCCCGCTGCTTGCGGTGCTCCTGTCGGTCGCCGCGGCACTCGCGCTGGGCGCCGCGATCGATGTGATCACGGCCGCCCTCACGCGGCGCCGCGAGCGGGTCACTCCCCCGCGAGACCGCCGAGCAGGTGACCGAACGACTTGCCCTCGCCCAGGTACGAGGCGGGGTCGAACGGATCCGCGTCCGTGACGGGCGTGCGTGCCACGACGGCCGCAGCGAGCTCCCGTGCGCCGCGCTCGACCCGCGCGCTCAGCGGAGCGACCTCGTCGGCCTTGCTCCCCCAGTCGCTCGACGCCGCGAAGACGCCGGTCGAGACCGGGGCCGCGTGCAGGTACGCGAACAGCGGCCGGATGGCATAGTCGATCGCGAGCGAGTGACGGGCCGTGCCCGCGTTCGCCCCGATGAGCACGGGCTTGCCGGTGAGCGAGTCGGGGTCGAGCACGTCGATGAACGACTTGAACAGCCCGGAGTAGCTCGTCGAGAAGATCGGCGTCACAGCGATGAGCGCGTCGGCCGAGACGACCGAGTTGATCGCCGACTCGAGAGCGGGCGGGGCGAAACCCGTTAGCAGGTTGTTCGTGATGTCGTGCGCGAGATCGCGCAGCTCGATGACGTCCGCCGTCGCGGTGATGTCGGATGCCGTGAGCTCGGCGATCGTCGCCGTCGCGAGCCGGTCGGCGAGCATGCGGGTCGACGACGGGTTCGACAGGCCGGCCGAGACGACCGCGATACGCCGGGCGCTCATCGTGCCGCCGCCACACCGAAGGCCGAACCTGCGGCCGCGGGAGCGTCCTGGTAGGGCGAGGGGCCGCTGAGGTTGTCGCCGCGGTTGGCGCGGGGTCGCGCTTCGCGCGCCGGACCGTCGCCGTACACCTCGCGGACGCGCGCGGCGTGCGTCGGCGCGTCGGGCACTGCCGCGCCGCGACCCTGCGCGAGCTCCTTGCGCAGCACCGGGACGACCTCGCCGCCCAGGATGTCGAGCTGCTCGAGCACGGTCTTCAGCGGAAGCCCCGCGTGGTCGATGAGGAACAGCTGCCGCTGGTAGTCGCCGAACGTCTCGCGCATCGCGGCGTACCGGTCGATGACCTGCTGGGGCGACCCGACGGTGAGCGGCGTCATCTCGCTGAAGTCCTCGAGCGAGGGTCCGTGCCCGTAGACGGGGGCGTTGTCGAAGTACGGGCGGAACTGCCGGACGGCATCCTGCGAGTTCGCGCTCATGAACACCTGGCCGCCGAGACCCACGATCGCCTGCTCGGGCGTGCCGTGGCCGTAGTGCGCGAAGCGCTGACGGTACAGGTCGATGAGGCGCTGGTAGTGCTCCTTGGGCCAGAAGATGTTGTTCGCGAAGAAGCCGTCGCCGTAGTAGGCGGCCTGCTCGGCGATCTCGGGGGTGCGGATCGAGCCGTGCCAGACGAACGGAGCGACGCCGTCGAGCGGACGGGGCGTCGAGGTGAAGCCCTGCAGCGGAGTGCGGAACTTGCCCTCCCAGTCGACGACGTCCTCACGCCACAGCTTGTGCAGCAGGGCGTAGTTCTCGATCGCCAGCGGCAGGCCCTGACGGATGTCCTTGCCGAACCACGGGTAGACCGGGCCGGTGTTGCCACGGCCCATGATGAGGTCGACGCGGCCGCCCGACAGGTGCTGCAGCATCGCGTAGTCCTCGGCGATCTTCACCGGGTCGTTCGTCGTGATGAGCGTCGTGGCCGTGGAGAGGATGAGGCGTTCGGTCTGCGCCGCGATGTAGGCGAGCGTCGTGGTGGGCGACGACGACCAGAACGGCGGGTTGTGGTGCTCGCCGATCGCGTAGACGTCGAGCCCGACATCCTCGGCATGCTTGGCGATGGTCACGGCGGCGCGGATCTTCTCCGCCTCGCTCGGGGTGTGGCCGCTCGTCGGGTCTGCCGTGATGTCGCTCACGGAGAAGATGCCGAACTGCATCCCCGACCAGCCGGTGTTTTCGCTCGTGTGCGTGTTCACGTCGGTCCGCCTTCCCGGATGCCGCGGCATCCGTTTCATGCAAATGAATATAAACCATGCAACGCGGTCGCGCTCGGACTATTCCCCCGGGATAGTGTTTCATCCACGATGACGCATCCCGCCACCGGCACGACCGGAACGCGCCCGAAGCGGCGCGTGCCCTTCTGGGACAACGCCCGCTTCGCCTGCATCGTGCTGGTGGTGCTGGGTCACGCGATCCAGCGCCTGACGTACGACTCCGACATCGCGATGGCGATGTACCTCGTGGTCTACGCGTTCCACATGCCCGCGTTCGCGATCATCTCGGGCTACTTCTCCAAGTCCGACCCGCAGTCGCGGCGGCAGATGGCCCGCGTCATCACCGACATCCTCGTGCCGTACGTGATCTTCGAGGGACTCTGGACGCTCACGAAGTTCCTCGTCGAGGGCCACGCGAACCCCAACCCGACCCAGCCCTCGTGGACGCTGTGGTTCCTGCTGGCGCTCGGGATCTTCCGCCTGGTCCTGCCCTACCTCGCGCTCCTGCGGTGGCCGCTCCTGTGGGCCTTCGCGATCTCGGTCATCTCGGGGTACCTCCCGAACATCGACTCGACACTCTCGCTGTCGCGGACGCTCGGCTTCCTGCCCTTCTTCGTGCTCGGCTGGTGGCTGCGCGACCGCGACGTCGTCGACCGGTTCGACCTGCTGCGGCGCACCCCGGCGACCGTGACGGCGGCCGTCGCGACGCTCGGGCTCGCGGGATGGGCGGCCTGGGCCTTCATCGGAACATGGCGCGACATCAACCTCGGCAAGTGGATGTTCTACGACGCGAGCTACTCGGATGCGGGCAGCTCCGAATGGTGGGCGGGAGCCGTGCGGGTCGCCCTGCTGCTCGTGGCGCTCGCCCTCACGGCATCCTTCCTGGCCCTCGTCCCCCGGGGTTCGCACCGCTGGACCCGGCTCGGGCAGTACACGATGTACATCTACCTGCTGCATTCGTTCGTGCTTTACCCGTTCCGGGAGTCGGGCGTGCTGCGAGACGCCGAACCCACGTGGGTGTGGCTGCCGCTCGTCGTCGTCGCGTCGATCCTCATCGCCCTGGGTCTGGCCACGGCGCCGGTTCGACGAGTGTTCCGCCCGCTCGTGGAGCCCCGCCCGGCGTGGCTCTTCCGCGACCCGCAGCTCGCTGGCCGCGAGGGCCGGCGCAGCGACCCGACGGGGTCGCGTCGTCCGCGCGAGGCCGGCGAGGTCATCCCGCGCAACAAACGAGCGGATGCCGCAGACGGCTCGTAGCCTCACTGCATGAGCGAGCTCTCCCTTCCCGTTCTCGACTTCTCCCAGCTCGACGGCGACGCCGCCGATGTCGCCCGCTTCCGCGACGAGCTGCGCGCCGCGACGCACGACGTCGGCTTCTTCTACCTGACCGGCACCGACATCCCCGCCGGTCTCGAGGACCGGCTCCACCGCGTCGCGCGCGAGTTCTTCGACCTGCCCGAGGCCGACAAGCTCGCGATCGAGAACGTCGCCAGCCCGCACTTCCGCGGCTACACGCGCGTCGGCGGCGAACTCACGCAGGGCCGGGTCGACTGGCGCGAGCAGATCGACATCGGTCCCGAACGGTCCGCGGTCGACGACCCCGACGCGCCCGACTACGCCCGGCTCATCGGCCCCAACCTGTGGCCGGCCGCGCAGCCCGAGCTGCGCGAGGTCACCGACGCGTGGGTCGCACACCTCTCCGAGGTCGCGCGGCGCCTGCTCCGCGCCTGGGCCGAGGCCCTCGGCGCCCCCGCGACGTACTTCGACGACCACTTCGGCGAGCCCCAGACTCTGCTGAAGATCGTCCGCTACCCCGGCAAGGACGACCCCACCCCGCAGCAGGGTGTCGGCGCGCACAAGGACTCGGGTGCCCTCACCCTCCTGTGGGTCGAGCCCGGCAAGGGGGGCCTGCAGGTCGAGCGCGATGGCGAATGGGTCCACGCTCCGCCGGTGCCCGGAGCCTTCGTCGTCAACATCGGCGAACTGCTCGAGTACGCGACCGACGGCTATCTCATCGCGACGAACCACCGCGTCGTGTCGCCGCGCTATCCGGATGACCGCATCTCGGTCCCGTTCTTCTTCAACCCCGCGCTCGACGCCCGGTTCCCGCTCATCGACCTGCCCGCCGAACTCGCCGCGGAGGCGAGAGGCGTCACGAAGGATCCGACCAACCCGATCCACGGCGTGCACGGCGAGAACGCGCTGAAGTCGCGCCTGCGGGCCCACCCCGACGTCGCCGAGCGCTGGCACGCCGATCTGCTCGCCGCGGCCCACCGCTGAGCACACACCGCCGAACACCCGCCGCCGAACACGCACCGTCTCCGCGAGAACGTACCGTCTAGGGTGCGTGCTCGCGGCGAAGGTGCGTTCTCGGGGTCGTCGGCGTCGGCGGCTCGGGAAAAGCCGAAGGCCGCCCCACACCTGGGACGGCCTTCGCAAGAATGTTTTGCGCGATTGTGCGCGGAGTCGCTCTCCTTAGCGGCGGAGACCGAGGCGCTCGATCAGCGTACGGTAACGCTGGATGTCGAGCTCCTGGAGGTAGCCGAGCAGTCGACGGCGCTGACCGACGAGCAGGAAGAGCCCACGGCGCGAGTGGTGGTCGTGCTTGTGGGTCTTGAGGTGCTCGGTGAGGTCCTTGATGCGCTGCGACATGAGCGCGACCTGCACCTCGGGGGATCCGGTGTCACCGGGGTGCGTCGCGTACTCTTCGATGATCGCCTTCTTGACGTCTGCTTCGAGTGCCATAGATGGGATCCCCTTCCTTCTCATTGCGCGGCGCCCGTCACCCGATGTGCGAGCTCTCTTTATCCGCGGCCGATCGAACGGCAACCGCTCTACTGTACCAGTCATCTAGGCTCGCATGATGCGCCTGCGTCGGGATCACCTCATCGACCTGCGGCCGTTGACCACCTCCCCCGCCTTCGCGCGCATGTGGGTCGGCTCGACCCTCGCCGGCCTCGGCGGGCAGCTGACCATCGTCGCGATCATGCTCCACATGTACGACCTGACGGCGTCGACGTTCGC
The DNA here is from genome assembly GCF_027157935.1 of Microbacterium sp. H37-C3. Classification (NCBI taxonomy): domain Bacteria; kingdom Bacillati; phylum Actinomycetota; class Actinomycetes; order Micrococcales; family Microbacteriaceae; genus Microbacterium; species Microbacterium sp. H37-C3. Next base: position 974,390 of record NZ_JAPVLR010000001.1, read on the forward strand.
CGTCGCGATGATCGCGGTCGCCGGGCTCGTGCCGATGATCATCGCCGGCCTCTACGGGGGCATGCTCGCCGACGCGTTCGACCGGCGCCGGGTCGCCATCATCGCGGCATCCGTGACCTTCGTCTCGACGGCCGTCCTGATGGTGCTGACCTGGAGCGGTGGCGAGACGGTCGCGTGGCTGTACGCCATCGCGGTCGTGAACTCCGCGGCCAACTCCGTCGTGATGGCCGCGCGCCAGGCGATCGTGCCGCGGCTGATCCCCCGCGAGCTGCTGCCCGCAGCCTCCGCGCTCGGGGGCATCACGATGGGCATCATGGTCTCGGTCGGGCCGGCCGCGGCCGGGCTGCTCGTGGCCTTCACCGGCTACGGCTGGACCTACACGATCGACCTCGTGCTCATGAGCGCCCTCTTCCTCGGCCTCTGGTCGTTGCCCAGCATCCGCCCGGAGGGCGCCGTCGTCCGACCGGGCCTGCGATCGCTCGCCGACGGCTGGCGCTTCATCAAGCGCGCGAAGAACATCCGGCTGCAGTTCATCCTCGACATCATCGCGATGACGTTCGGTCAGCCCACCGCACTCTTCCCCGCCATCGGCGCAGTGCTGCTCGGCGGCGGCGCGATCACGACGGGGCTGCTGACAGCCGCAATCGCCGTCGGCGCGTTCTTCTCGAGCCTGTTCTCGGGACCGATCGCGCGCTACCCCTTGCACGGCCGTGGCATCGAGAGGGCGATCATCGCCTACGGCGTCACGATCGCCCTGTTCGGCGCCGTCCTGCTCGCGGGGTCGTTCGGTGTACTCGACCCGGGGACCGTAGGCGAGGAGTCCGCGAACGTCGCCCTGATCGCCCTCGCCGGCCTCGCGCTGGCCGGTTCCGGCGCTGCCGACAACGTCAGCTCGATCTACCGCAACACGATGGTGCAGGCCGCCGTCCCCGATGCGATCCGAGGCCGACTGCAGGGCCTGTTCATCGTGGTCGTCGCCGGCGGTCCGCGGCTGGGCGCGCTGTACGCCGGGACGCTCGCGACCGTCACGGCACTGTGGTTCCCGCCACTGTTGGGCGGCTTCATCATCGTCGGTCTGGTGGCGCTCCTCGTGCGCCTCGCCCCCGCGTTCCGCGCCTACGACGCGGCCCACCCGACCCCGTGAGCCGGCCGACGCGCCCCCGGAGACACGACGAGGGGCGGATGCCGCAGCATCCGCCCCTCGGAGAGAACCGGGCGATCAGGCCTGGATGGAGCCCTGCAGGTCGAGCTCGATGGTGACGTCCTTGCCGACGAGGACGCCGCCGGTCTCGAGCGCGGCGTTCCAGGTGAGGCCGAACTCCTCGCGGTTGATGACGGTCTTGGCCGTCGCGCCGGCCTTGTAGTTGCCCCACGGGTCGGTGCCGAAGCCGCCGAACTCGACCTCGAAGGTCACCGGCTTGGTGACGTCCTTGATGGTGAGGTCGCCGTCGACGAGGAAGTCGCCGCCCTGCTGACGCACACCGGTCGAGACGAACGTGATGTTCGGGTACTTCTCGACGTCGAAGAAGTCGGCGCTGCGGAGGTGGTTGTCACGCCCCTCGTCCTTAGTGTTGATCGAGGCGACGTCGACCTTGGCGTCGAGCGTCAGCTCGAGCGGGTTCTCGGGGGCGACGATGGTCGCCTCGGCGACGGCGAAGGTGCCGCGCACCTTCGAGATCATCATGTGGCGGACGCTGAAGCCCACCTCGCTGTGGGAGGCGTCGAGCACCCAGGTGCCAGCCTTGTAACCGGGGATGTCGGTGGTCGTGGTCATGATCGTCCTTCGTCGTAGGTGTCCGGGAGGGGTCCGGCGTACAGGGGCGGCAACGCGACCCTCGCACAGCCTATTCCCGCGAATGTAAATTTTCGGTGGCCGAACGGCGACGGGCGGATGCCGCGTCGCGCAGCACCCGCCCGTCGAGAGGTATTCGCCCGCTCAGCCGACCGCGAGCAGGTCGATGATGAAGATCAGGGTCTTGCCGCCGAGGAAGTGGCCGCCGGCGGGGCCGTACGCCAGGTGCGGCGGGATCACGAGCTCGCGGCGTCCGCCGACCTTCATGCCCGGGATGCCGTCCTGCCAGCCCTGGATGAGTCCGCGCAGCGGGAACTGGATGCTCTCACCGCGGTTCCACGACGAGTCGAACTCCTCGCCGGAGGTGTACTCGACGCCGACGTAGTGGACGGTGACGGTGTCGCCGGGCTTGGCCTCGGCGCCGTCGCCGACGATCAGGTCGCGAACGACGAGGTCATCGGGCGCGGGACCCTCGGGGGCGTCGATCTCGGGCTTGGTGCGGTCGTCAGTCATGATGTCCATCCAACCCGAGGGCGCGGGCCGGTGCAACGCGGGGCCCGTCCGAGCGCGCCTCTTGACGCGGCGCGGCGGCGGGAGGATCATGAGGGCAGGCCAACTCAGCGCCCGGGAGACATGCAGGCATCGCCGCAGCACCGGGCGCTGAGTCTTTCCCGGGCGGTGTCGTCCCGGTCGAGAGTCACGGTCGCAGCAGGGCCTGTCGCAGGCGGGTGGCCCGGGCGAGATGCTCGCGCTCGTCGGAGAGCGCCCGATCGTCGCGGCCGGTCAGCGCCCGTTGGCGTGCGGCAGCGAGACGCGTCGCCTCGGCGATGAATGCCCGCATCGTCTCGGTGCGGTCGCCGGGAAGTGTCCGCGCCCAGGCCAGCGCGCGCCTCCGGCCTCCCCCGGTGGCGAGCAGGTCGACCTCGACGGGGGTGAACCAGCCCGCCGCGGCGTAGTCGCCGAGCCGTTCGCGGGTGAGGCGCGCCTCTTCGCGGCGCAGCAGCAGCACGCCGATCACGAACCCGATGAACAGAGGCACCTGAAGCGTCACGTAGAGGGCGAAGAAATCGGCGAAAGCAGCCGAGCCGTTCCAGAGCGCGTGCAGGAGGATCGCGACGGCGAGGCCGGTCGCCCAGGGCCCGAACACGGCGGCGCCCCGTGCTCCCCGCCGCACGGCGAGTCCGACCGCGAAGCCGGTCGCAGCCGTGAACATGACGTGGGCGAAGGGCGAGAGGATGCCGCGCAGCACGAACGTGACCGACACCTGAGCAAGACCGCCGGTGATCAGGCTGTCGGCGAAGTAGAGGATGTTCTCGGTGAAGGCGAACCCCGCCCCGATCATCGCCCCGTAGACGACGCCGTCGACAGGTCCGTCGAAGTAGCGGCGCCCGAGACGGAGCATGAGGAGGATGCCGAGGCCCTTCGCGATCTCCTCCACGATGGGCGCCTGCACGACGCTCTTCATCGCCTCGAGGAGCGGGTCACGCGCCGGACCGGTGGCGATCGTCACGAGAAGGTCGACGCCGAGCGCGATGACCACCGACGCGACGGCGCCCCACAGCAGCGCGATCCAGAGCAGCCGTGGCGGCTCGGGCTCCCACCGATCGACGATGCGGACGACCCACAGCACTCCCAGCAGCGGCAGCAGCGCGAGCACGGCTCCCACGATCGAGGCGAACCAGCCGAGGAACGACACGAGGTAGGCCGCCAGCCCGAGGAGCAGCACCACGAGGACCGCGCCGACCCAGAGCGCCGCCCAGCCGCCGGGCCGCGCCCGGACGGGGACGACGGGCGGCGAGGTCGGCGCGGCCGGGATGGGACCGGGGTGACCGGGCTGCGGCTGCGAGAGAGGCGACGGGAACGACACGCCCCCACCCTAGAGCGCGGGCGGCGTCCGCCCTATGGCGAGGACGTCGCGCCGCGACCGAGTCGTGAGCCGGGTAGCCTGAGAGCATGCGCTTTGCCCACGTGATGACCGCGGGGGCCGACGATCCCCGCCTCGTGCTCGTCGAAGACGACCGGGCCACGTTCGTCGGCGACCTGTTCGCCGGCGCACCCGAACGACTGCAGCAGCTCATCGAGCTCGGCGACGACGGGCTTGCGCGCGTCGCGGACGCGTCGACGAGCGAGGGCGTCGCGTGGCACGACATCACCGGCTCGGCGTTCGCATCGGCCGTTCTGGCCCCGCCGATCGTGCTGGCTGTCGGGCTGAACTACGCGGCGCACTCGAGCGAGCTGGGCCTGAAGGCCGACACCGCGCCCACCGTGTTCACCCTGTGGCCGAACTCGCTCACCGCGCACAACGCGATCACGTCGTGGCCGCGGAGCCTCAGCGAGTCGGTCGACTACGAGGCCGAGCTCGGCGTCATCATCGGCACCGCGGCCAAGGACGTCCCTGCCGACACGGCTCTCGACCACGTCTGGGGCTACACGGTGGTCAACGACATCACCGCGCGCGACATCCAGTTCTCCGAGGCGCAGTGGTCGCGCTGCAAGTCCTTCGACGGGTTCACGCCGACGGGACCCTACGTGGTCACCGCCGACGAGGTCCCCGACCCGCAAGACCTTCACATCTGGGCCGTCGTCGACGGCCAGACGGTGCAGGACGCCTCGACCGGACAGATGATCCGCTCGGTCGCGACGCTTGTCGCGCACCTCTCGACGGCGGCCACGCTCCTGCCCGGCACGCTCATCTCGACCGGCAGCCCGGGCGGCGCCGGCTACTCGCGCGACCCGCAGATCTTCCTGCGCGACCGCTCCGTCGTCACCGTCGGGATCGACGGGATCGGTGAGCTGCGGACGCACTGCCGCATCACGGACTGACCGGGCACCCGCAGCTTCCGCCGACCCGGAGCCCCACCTCGACGCGCACGCTGCGCCGCGCCGAGCCGTCTCCCGGATCGGTCAACAGCAGGTGGGCGGCGATGCGCCCCATGAGCTCCATCGGCTGGCGCACGGTCGTCAGCGGCGGCGACGACATCCCGGCCGCCTGGATGCCGTCGAAGCCGGCGAGCCGCACGTCGCGGGGCACGACGACGCCCCGGGCGTGCAGCACGTCGAGCGCGGCGAGCGCGATCTGATCGGTCGCGCACAGCACCGCTTCGGGGAGTGTGCCTTCTCGCGCGCGCGAGCTCAGCCCCGGGAACACCGGTGCGCGCTCGAGCTCGACGGTGTCGATGACCTCGGCGCGCGCGCCGGGGTGAGAGGCGACAGCATCGAAGAAGGCGGCGCGGCGCTCGTCGGTGTCGAAACCGGCGGGTGCGTCGACCCACCCGAAGGTGGAGACGCCGTGGACCTCGACGAAATGATCGACGAGCATCCGCTCACCACCAGCGTTGTCGGCGAGGACATGGTGCGCGTCACCCAGCGGCGAGCTCAGCACGGCGACCGGGAGCGTCGACGACACCGAGCCGAGAGACGCGGTCACCGTCGGGCCCGGCAGGATCGCGAGGCCGTCGACCTGCCCCGCCGTGTCGGCGATCTCGGACGCCCCCAGCCCCCCGGTGCTGAGCAGCACCGCGGTGCCGGCCCGCTTGCACTCGAGCACGAAGCCGCGCTGGATCTCATCGACGTAGAGCGGGAACGTCCGGGGAGCGCTCCGGCGGACGTCCTCGTCGGCGTCCCACGCGATCAGGTCGACGTCGAGGTCGAGCTCGGCGAGATCGGTGAGCCCGGGCGGCGTCGGCCGCTCGGGAGCCGCACCCGAGGTCAACCCCGTCTCGACGGGCGGCGCCGATTCGACCAGCAGATCGAACAGATGCAGCCCGAGCACCCCGGTGCGGCCGCGCGCGAGGTTCCGGGCCGAGCCGCTGGGGACGTACCCCAGCTCGCGTGCGACCCGCAACACCATGTCGCGGGTCTCGGTGCGCACCTTGTCGGGGCGCCGGAACGCGAATGAGACCGTCGCGATCGACACCCCGGCACGTTCCGCGACGTCGTAGACCGTGGGTCGTCCGACCACCATGACTACCTCGATTCCCCGGGGAGTCTACCGACGCACCTCACGCCGGCACGATCGACAGTCCGGTCCCCCGCGGGAAGATCGGCTCGTCCGTGTCGCCCGGGACGTCGGTCCGGGAACGGCGCACGGCGTCCATGGATCGCGGGATCTCGACGGGCAGCGTGCCACGTGGCGGCACCGCGCCGGTGAGCGCGGCGAGCACCGCGGCATCCGAGCTGCCGTAGTCGGCGACGATCGCCGAAGCGACGGGAACGAAGGGGGTGAGGACCGCGGGCCGGTCGAGGCCGACGACCAGCACGAGCGGGGCGTGCGTCGCGACACGACCCAGTCGCGACACCAGCCCAGGGCCGAAGTCGAGGGAACCCTGGTGGAACCACTTCTCGAGGAACAGGTCGTCGCGAGGCTCGAAGGGCGCTCCGACACGGACGATCGCGAGGTCGGCGTCCTCGGGCCGCTCGACGCGGTCGCCGTACGGGGCGATCGCGGCGTCGCCGACGTTCTCGGCGTAGATCCTCGGGCGGGGCGCCGAACGGATCGGCAGCACCTCGTCGCGGTTCTGCAGAACGGTCAGCGACTCCGCCTGCGCGCGGGTGCCGAGCGCGCGGAAATCGGCGTTGCCGACGATGCGCTCGGCCTCGTCCTCGTCGACGTACGGGTCGTCGAAGAGACCGAGCCGGAACTTCACGAGCAGGATGCGCCGGGCCGACACGTCGATGCGCTCGAGCGGCACGGTGCCGGATTCGACGAGGTCGACGAGCAGCTCCGTGCACTCCTCGCCGCCGAACTGGTCGACGCCGGCGTCCAGCAGCCGCAGCATCCGCTCCGTCGGGTCGAGCTCCTCGACGCCCCACGCGCGAGCGGGCAGCACCTGGTCGCCGACGTGGTTGTCGTTGACGAGCTCCCAGTCGGTGACCACGACGCCGTCGTAGCCGAGCTCGTCGCGCAGGAGGTCCGTCACGATCTGACGGTTGTAGGCGAACCCGACCTCGGCGATCGGCACGCCGTTCCGCTGGAGCCCGACCGGCATGCCGTAGTACGGCATCATGCCGGCCGTGCCGCGCCGGATCGCCTCGCGGAAGGGCTCGAGGTGATAGTCGAACATGCCGCCCGGGTAGACCTGCTCGCGTCCGTACGGGAAGTGCGCGTCTTCACCGTCGAGCTGCGGCCCGCCGCCCGGGAAGTGCTTCGTCGTGCACGCGACGCTCTCAGCGCCGAGCACGTCGCCCTGGAAGCCGCGCAGGTAGGCGGCGGTGATCTGCGAGACCCGCTCGGCGTCGAAGCCGAACGTCTGGGCCTGACGACCCCAGCGAGCTTCGGTGGGGAGGTCGATCTGCGGGTGCAGCGCCGCCCGGATACCGACCGCGCAGTACTCGCGACGGGCGACGTCGGCGAACTGCTCGATGACCTCGAGGTCGTCGAGCGCGGCGAGCCCCAGCGGCTCCGGCCACTGCGAGAAGGGACCCGCGGAGAAGGCGACGCCGGTGTTCTCGACGAACGCGTGCCGCGGATCGGTGCTGATCGTCACCGGGACGCCGTGCGGCGTGCTCTCGGCGAGTCTCTGCAGGTTGTTGTTCCAGCGAGCGCCCTCACGAGCCGTGCGGATGGCGTGCACGTTGAAGTGCGTCATGTTCTTGCCGACCACGACGTCGGTCGTCGGCGACTTCGAGATGGCGCCCGGTGTCTCGAGGAGCTCGCCATCGGGACCGATCTCGATGACGGTCTGGAACATGAGGCCGATCTTCTCGGCCGGCGACATCCGGCTGAGCAGATCGTCGGTGCGCTCCTCCGGGGTCAGGCGCGGGTCCTCGTAGGGGTCGAGGACGCCGTTGCCGTTGAGGTCGCGGAAACGGGTTCCATCGGGCGCGGTGTGGAATTCGGGTCGCATGAGGTGCTTTCGCTTGTGGGGGGACGGATGCGGCGACGCGGAGGTCGGCGCGTGGGTCACTTCAGACCGGTGGTGGCGACGCCCCGGATGAACCAGCGCTGCAGGAAGACGAACAGCACGATGATGGGCGCGATGACGAGCACGGATCCGGCCAGGAGCAGTCCGTAGTTGGTCGCGTTCTGTCCCGTCGAGTAGAGCGAGAGCGCGACGGGAAGCGTGTACATCTCCTCGGTCTGGGCCGCCACCAGCGGCCAGAGGAAGTTGTTCCAGGAGGCGAGGAACGTCAGGATGCCGAGGGTCGCGAGCGGCGGCCCGCACAGCGGCATCACGATGCGCGAGAAGATGCGCCACTCCCCCGCCCCGTCGAGGCGGGCGGCCTCGAGCAGCGCGTCGGGGATGCCCATGATGAACTGCCGCATGAGGAACACGCCGATGGGGGCGGTGATGAAGGGGAGGATGAGCGCGGGGTAGGTGTTGACGAGCCCGAGCGAGGAGACCATCACGAACAGCGGCACGAAGGTGACGACCCCCGGCACCATGAGCGTCACCATCACGAGGACGAAGAGCACCTTCTTGCCGGGGAACTCCATCTTCGCCAGGGCATAGCCCACCATCGAGCAGAACACGATGTTGCCGAGGACGGTGACCACCGCGACGATGAGACTGTTGGCGAAGAAGTGTCCGAAGTCGAGAGGCCCGAACCACTGCGCGAAGTTCTCGCCCGTCGGGTTCTCCGGGAACCACGTCGGCGGGCGGCGCAGAATCTCCCCCTGCGTCTTGACCGATCCGAGCACCATCCACAGGAACGGGATGAGCCAGAGGGCGAGTCCGACGGCCAGGACGGTGTAGGTGATCGCACGCGGACCGAACCGACGGCGGCGGCGCCGCGGAGCGGGCGGCGGCGTGACGGTGTCCACCACGGGAGCGGGGATGGTTGTCATCGGGTCAGTCCTTCGAACGGAGCAGTCGGAACTGGAGCAGGCTCAGCAGGGCGATGGCCAGGAACAGGACGTAGCTGGCGGCAGAGGCCAGTCCGTACTCGCCGAAGCCGAACTGCTGGAAGGTGTAGTACGCCACGGACAGGGTCGAGTCGAGCGGCCCGCCCTTGGTCATGACGAACGCCTCCTCGAAGAACTGCAGGTAGCCGACGGAGATGAGGACCGCCCCGAGGAGGATCGTGGGGCGCAGCAGCGGCAGGGTGACCGAGATCAGACGCCGCCACGATGACGCGCCGTCCATCGTCGCCGCCTCGTTGACGTCCTGCGGAACGGCCTGCAGGCCCGCGAGGAAGATCACCATGAGCGTGCCGACGTTGCGCCACACCGCCATCATGATGAGCGAGGGCAGGGCGAAGGCGGGGTCGTTGAGCCAGTTCGGGCCGTCGATGCCGACGAGCGCGAGGGCCGAGTTGAGGAGGCCGTCCGGCTGGAGGATGTAGCGCCAGACGACCGCGACCGCGACGATGCTCGTGACCACCGGCGCGTAGAAACCCACCCGGAAGAACGCGACGATGCGGCCGCCGCCGCTGTTGAGGGCGAGCGCGAGGGCGAGCGCCAGCACCATCGTCACGGGGATGCCGACCACGACGAAGACTGCGGTGACCCCGAGGGACGTGATGAAGCGCGGGTCCCCGAAGAGCGTCGCGAACTGGTCGAGCCAAACGAAGTTCACCGCGAACGGCGAGGTGATGTCGCGAGCGGTGAAGTCGGTGAACGACATCGCGAACGACCCGACGATCGGGAAGAGCATGAAGACGGCGAACACGGCGACGAAGGGCAGGCAGAACGCCCAGGCGATGAGTGCCTGACGCTTGCGCAGCCGTGCGTGCAGCCCGTCGGGGCGGGAGGCCCCGCGGCCGGAGTCGGCTCCGGCCGCGGGGAGGGTGGTGGTGGACATCGAGGTCACTCGAGTCCGATCGCGTCGGCGTCGGCCTGCAGCTTCTGCAGCACCGCGGGAACATCCGCTCCGCCGCGACGCAGCTGCTCGAGGGCCTGGTCGCCCTTGGCGGCCACCTGCACCCAGCTGGTCGTCACGGGCGGGGCCTTGGCGGTCTGCAGCTGCTCACCGAAGGTCGTCAGGCTCGCGTCGTCGGCAAGGGCGGGCGCATCCCACGCGGCCTGGAGAGCGGGCAGGTCACCCGTCGTCTCGTAGAACGCCGCCTGAGTCTCCGGCTCGCTGAGCCAGCGGACGAGCTTCCACGCCGACTCGGCGTTCTTGCTCTGGTTGAACACGACGAGGTTCGCGCCGCCGCTGAAGGACACCGACCCGGTGTCGGCGGGCAGGACGGCCGTCGCGTACTTCGAGGCGAAGTCCGCACCTCCGAGCAGCTCGAGCTGACCGCGCAGGAACGGCCCCTCGACGACCATCGGCGTGGTTCCGGCCACGAACTCCGCCTCTGTCGCGCCGGCGGAGATGTCGGCGTTCGCGTCGGCGAGCCCCTTGTCGAAGAAGCTCTTGTAGTACTCCAGCCCCTTCGTCATCTCGGGGGTGTCGAGGGTCCAGGCGTCACCGTCGGTGAGCTCGGCACCGGCGGACCACGGCATCCACATGGCGCCCTGGAACGAGTCGTTGCCGCCGGGCATCCGGATGCCGTACTCGGCGCCCGCCTTCTCCTTCATGTCGGCGGCGAGCTGCTGCAGCTCGTCCCACGTCGTCGGAGCCTGGGACCAGCCGGCCTGCTGCGCGAGGTCGGTGCGGTAGTACAGCACGCGCGTATCGACGTACCACGGCACACCGGCGGCGCGGTCGTCGAACTCCGTGGTGCTGAGGGCGCCGGGGAAGAAGCCGTCGGTCGCGATCTCGGCCGGGACGGTGGCGAACGCGTCGCCGAAATCCGCCATCCACGTCGAGCCGACCATGGCGACGTCGGGGGTGTTCCCACCCGCGATCGCCGTCTGGAACTTGTTGTGCGCCGCGTCCCACGGAATGGCGGTGACGTCGATCTTCACGTCGGGGTTGGCTTCCTGGAACTCCTTGACGAACTCCGGCAGGGCCTCGCCCTCCGCACCCATCGCCCACACGCTGATCGTGCCCGTGGCCGGGCTGTCATCGATCGTCGTGACCTCTGCGGGCCCGGCCGCCGACTCGTCTGCACGGCCGCAGCCGGTCAGGATGAGCGACACCGCAGCGAGGGTGGCGATGCCGCCTGCCACTGTCTTGAACTTCACGTCTTCCTCCTTGAATCGCGGGATCGCCGCGGCGATCAAAGCGCTTAACCGTTGCGCTGGCGTCGAGTTTAAGCGCTTTGACTACGCGGGCGCAAACGTCCCGAGCGACTCCTGAGGTGGGCAGACGAAGAGCCCCCGCGGACAATGTCCGCGGGGGCTCTTCGGGACGCGAACTACCGCACGGAGGAGCAGGACTGCGTCTGGCCCCACACCGTCACGGTGTCGGCGCCCTCGACCACGCAGGTCTGATAGATCTCGTTCGCCGCGTTGCCGAAGACCGAGAACAGGACGATCGCGACGACCACACCGATCACCATGAAGACGGCGCTGATGATGATCGCGGCGAGAGCGAGGCCGTTCTTACGGCCCGCCTTCTTGCTCTGGACGAGCGCCACGATTCCGAGGATGAGACCGACGAGCTGCAGCCCGACGGGAACCAGCGCGAGGATGAACGCGACGATGCCGAGGGTCTTTCCCGGCACAGGGGCGTTCGGGTTCTGGTACGACGCGTCGGAAGACGACGTCGGGTACGCCGGCGGCTGGTAGGCCGGAGGCTGCGGCGCGGACGGGTTGTTCGGGTCGGTCATGGGATCCCCCGGTCGGTCGGAAAGCGATGAACAGCCTCGACGTTATCGACAGCGGGCCCCGCGGCACAAAGCCTTGTCAGCCCGAGACGCTCTCCTCGGCGTCGGCGAGGACGATCGGGATGGCCGCCGTCACGGCCTGCAGACCCGACAGGCGCGCGGGCGAGAGCTGCTTGTCGACCTCTTCGCGCGACATCAGCCCCGCCTCGACGACGAGATCGCCCACGTTGCGGTGCGTCAGCAGCGCGGTCTTGGCCAGGGCCGCTGCCGCGGCGTAGCCGATGAAGGGCGTCAGAGCCGTCACGACACCGACCGAGGACCCGACCATGGCCCCGAGGCGCTCGCGGTTCGCCGTGATGCCGTCGACGCAGTTGACGCGGAGCGTCCGCATCGCCCGCCGCATCCAGGTGATCGACTGGAAGATGGAGTGCGCGATGATCGGCTCGAAGGCGTTGAGCTGCAGCTGACCGCCCTCGACCGCCATCGTCACCGTCAGGTCGGCGCCGGCCACCGCGAAGGCGACCTGGTTGACGACCTCGGGGATCACCGGGTTGACCTTGCCGGGCATGATGCTCGACCCCGCCTGCCGGGCCGGCAGATTGATCTCACCGAAGCCGGCCTGGGGTCCGCTCGAGAGCAGCCGCAGGTCGTTGCTGATCTTCGACAGCTTGATCGCGTTGCGCTTCAGCGACGACGAGAACGACATGAACGAGCCGGTGTCGCTGGTCGACTCGACGAGGTCGACGGCGCTCGACAGATCGAGGCCGGTGATCTCGCGCAGATGGCGCACGACAGCGGGGCGGTACTCGGGATGGGTCGTGATGCCGGTGCCGATGGCGGTCGCGCCCATGTTGATCTCGTAGAGCAGCGAGGCGTTCTCGCCGAGGCGGGAGTGATCCTCCCCCAGCGTCGTCGCGAAGCCGTGGAACTCCTGCCCGAGCGTCATCGGGACGGCGTCCTGGAGCTGCGTGCGACCGACCTTGAGGACGTCGTGGAACTCGACGGCCTTCGTGAGGAACGATTCGCGCAGCAGCGCCAGCTCGTCGAGCAGCCCCTCCAGGTCGAGGGCGAGCCCGACCTTGATCGCCGTCGGGTAGACGTCGTTCGTGGACTGGCTGCGGTTCGTGTGGTCGATCGGCGACAGGAACGCGTAGTCGCCCTTGGGACGCCCCGCGAGCTCGAGGGCGATGTTGGTGATGACCTCGTTCGCGTTCATGTTCGTCGAGGTGCCGGCACCGCCCTGAACGACGCCGACGACGAACTGGTCGTGGTACTCGCCGTCGATGACGAGCTGAGCGGCACGGTCGATCAGGTCCGCGCGCTCGGCATCGAGCACCCCGATCTCGCGGTTCGCGCGCGCCGACGCCTGCTTGACCATCGCCAGGGCCCGGACGAGGTCGCGATAGACGGAGATCGGCCGCTGCGAGATCGGGAAGTTCTCGAGGGCACGAGCGGTGTGCACGCCCCAGTAGGCGTCGGCGGGAATCTCGAGCGGGCCGAGCGAATCGGTCTCGGTGCGGGTGGCGGGAGTGGACGACATCATGCGCTGGTCCTTGTGGGTCTCACGGCGATGGGAGGGACGGTCCCAGCCTAGTCAGCGCTTGCGCGAAAACGCCTCGAGACGCTCCTGCGGCGACAACCGCGCCATGTCGGCGACCCATTCGGCGGAGAAGTACTCGCCGGTCGGAGCCTCGACGACGGGCACGACGGTGTGGGTGATCACCTCGTCGTAGACGTGCACGAGCTGGAACGCCTGGCCGGCGTCCATGCCGTTGACCGCCTGCGGCGGGCGCTGGAGGTTCATCGTGTAACACGTGGCGGAGCTGACGGAGACGGGAATCCCCGCGAAGGTGCCGGACGTGGAGTAATGCAGGTGACCCGCGAGGATGCCGCGCACGTCCGTTCCCGCGATGGTCTCGGCGAGGGAGTCCTGGTCGCGCAGCTCGAGGATGTCGAAGAAGGGCACGTGGCTGGGCAGCGGCGGGTGATGCATCGCGAGCATCGTGCCGTGGGGCGCGGGCTCCGCGAGGATCTCGCGCAGCCAGTCGCGCTGACGCGCGTCGATCTCACCGTGGTGCCAGCCGGGCACCGTGGAGTCGAGGGCGATCAGGCGCAGGCCCGCCAGATCCCAGACCCCGGTCAGCGGTTCCTGCGTCGGGGGCCCGCCGAACAGCCCCACGCGCATCGCGTCGCGCTCGTCGTGGTTGCCGGCCACCCACACGACCGGTGCACCCAAGCGGTCCGCGACGGGCTCGACCGCGTCGCGGAGGCGGCGGTAGGCGTCCGGCTCGCCGAGGTCGGTCAGGTCGCCGGTGAAGACCAGCGCGTCGGGTCGGACGCCGGTGCGCTCGATCGCCGCGAGCGTGGCGTCGAGGTTGGCCTCGACGTCGTAGCGCCCGCCGAGCGCGGCCCCGCCCGCCAGCAGGTGGGTGTCGCTGACATGGACGAGGACGTGCGCCGCGGGCTCGTGACGCCCGAAACGCACGGATGCCGCGCGGTCGCGGGGCTGCGTGGAACCGTCCGACGGCACTGCTGAGGTCATGGCCACAGCCTATGCCGGGGGTCCTACCGTCCCGCCACGATGAGGACGATGCCGCCGAGGACGGCGAGACCGCACAGGGCGAAGGCGCCGTAGGCCGTGACGAGCGCGATCCTCTTCTGCCCCGCCGTCAGCGGATTCTTCTTCGCCGCCTTGGCCGCTGCCTTCGCGTGACGGCGCGCCTGCTTCTCGCTGATGACGGCGATCGCGTCGGTGAACTCCGCGGGAGTCACCACCGGCACCCGGCCCGCGCGCACCAGCATCCGGAGCCCGAGTGCGTAGAAGCCGACGACGAGCACGGCGCCCGTGATGGCCGCCGCGAACACCTGGACGAAGGCGAACCAGTCGATCGAGACGTTCATCGCTCGCCCTCCGTCTGCTCCGAGCCCGAGCTCTTCGCCGCGGCCGCCGCCTTCGCGCGCCGCTGCCGCCGGGTGGGCGGCGGATCGGAGGGCACGTCGACGGCCAGGCCGGAGTCGGCGACCTCGCTCATGGCGTTGCCCGCGTGCACCTCGTTGCGGCGCGAGCGGAGGAACAGCGCCAGCACGATCGCGACGGCGGCGATCGCGTCGACGACGATGCCCACCGGGCCGAGCCACACGACCAGGAGCGCCGCCACGGCGCCGACCGCGCCCGACGCGGGGAGCGTCAGCAGCCAGCCGACGGCGATGCGGCCGACCGTGCCCCAGCGGACCGTCGAGCCGCGGCGTCCGAGTCCGGAGCCGATCACCGAGCCGGATGCGACCTGCGTCGTCGACAGCGCGAAGCCGAGCGCGCTCGAGGCGAGGATCGTCGACGCCGTCGACGCCTCGGCCGAGAAGCCCTGCGCGGGCTTGACGTCAGTGAGCCCCTTGCCGAGGGTGCGGATGATGCGCCATCCGCCCATGTAGGTGCCCAGCGCGATCGTGACGGCGCACGCCACGATGACCCACAGCTGCGGTTCGGCGTGCTCGGCGCTCTGCCAGCCGGCCGCGATGAGGGCGAGCGTGATGACGCCCATCGTCTTCTGAGCGTCGTTCGTACCGTGGGCGAGCGCGACGAGCGACGACGTGAAGATCTGGCCCCAGCGGAACCCGTCGCGGCCGTCCGGCTTTCCGTCGTGGCGACGGGTCACGGCGTAGGCGACCTTCGTGACCGTGAAGGCGATGAGGCCGGCCGTGACGGGGGCGATCAGCGCCGGGAGGATGATCTTGCTCAGCACGACGCCGAAGTCGATGGCCATCGCGCCGACGCCCACGAGGGTCGCGCCGATGAGGCCGCCGAAGAGGGCGTGCGACGAGCTCGACGGGAGGCCGAGCAGCCAGGTGAGCATGTTCCACGTGATGGCGCCGATCAACCCCGCGAAGATCAGCGGCAGCAGCGCGGTGGCGGCGAGCTGATCCTCGTGAATGATGCCGTGCGAGACGGTCTTGGCGACCTCCGTGGACAGGAAGGCTCCGACGAGGTTGAGGCCGGCGGCCAGGAGGACGGCGACCTTCGGTTTCAGGGCCCCCGTCGCGATCGGCGTCGCCATCGCGTTGGCGGTGTCGTGGAAGCCGTTGGTGAAGTCGAAGAAGAGTGCCAGTCCGATGACCAGCAGAAGAATGAGTACAGCGGTTTCCACTGTGCGCTCTCTGTGCGTGCGGGCCCGCGAACGCGGGTCCTCGAGTACGGGTCGGGATGCCGCGGCAGCGGCGGGCGCGAACGAAGAGTTCACCGTCTGTTCAGGGTCCGGCAACCGGACCATCGAATCCTGCCACACCATCGCCGTCACCGTGAATCCGAGCGGCCGGATCAGGCGGCCGCGGCGCTAGCGTGGAACGGTGACCGACACCCGCGACATCCCCACTCCGTCCCCCTCCGACGCGCCGGCGGCCCCCGTTGCAGCTGTGCGCGAGCACCGCCGTACGCACCACGACGACGAGTTCGTCGATCGCTACGAGTGGCTGCGCGAGAAGGAAGCCGGCGAGGTCGTCGCGCACCTCGAGGCCGAGAACGCGTACACCGACGCCCGCACGGAGCACCTGAGCGGGCTGCGCGAGCGGATCTTCGAGGAGATCAAGGGGCGCACCCTCGAGACCGACCTGTCCGTTCCGAGCCGCCGCGGCGACTGGTGGTACTACAGCCGCACGGTCGAGGGCAGCCAGTACGGCATCCACTGCCGCGCTCCCCTGGCCTCACCCGATGACTGGACTCCCCCGCAGCTCGAACCCGGCGTCGACGTCCCCGGCGAGCAGGTGCTGCTCGACGGCAACGTCGAGGCCGAAGGAGCGGAGTTCTTCTCGCTGGGCAGCTTCGAGGTCTCCACCGACGGTTCCCTGCTGCTGTACGGCGTCGATACCGAGGGCGACGAGCGGTACACCCTTCGCCTGCGCGACATCGCCAGCGGCGAGAACCTCGCCGATGAGATCGCCGGCACCTTCGCCGGAGCCTCGCTGTCACCGGACGGCCGGTTCGTCGTCTATTCCACCGTCGACGACGCCTGGCGACCCGACTCGGTCTGGCTGCACGAGATCGGCACCGACACGGCCTCCGACGAACGCCTCTTCCACGAGCCCGACGAACGGTACTGGGTGGGTGCCGGCTTCACGCGCAGCGACCGGTATCTGGTGATCGAGGTCGGCTCGTCGATCACGAGCGAGGAGTTCCTCGTGCCGGCCGACGACCTGCGGGCGGAGCCGCGCTCGGTGTGGCCTCGCCGTGAGGGCGTGGAGTACTCCGTCTCGCACGCGATCGTCGACGGCGCGGATGTGCTCTACGTCCTGCACAACGACGACGCGCTCGACTTCGAGCTCGTGCGGGTCTCGGCCGAAGACCCGACGGGTGCGCGCGAGGTCGTGCTCCCCCACCAGCCGGGACGCCGTCTGGAGGGCCTCTCGACGTTCCGCGACTGGGCGCTGCTCGGCTACCGGCGCGACGGGCTGCAGCGTCTCGGCATCTTCGACTACGCCTCGGGCTCGGTCACCGAGCTCGAGTTCGACGAACCCCTCTACACGGTGGGCTCCGGCGGCAACCCCGAGTGGGCGCCGCCCGTCCTGCGTCTCGGCTACGGCTCATTCGTCACCCCCGGCACCGTCTACGACTACGTCGTCGCGACCGGAGACCTGCTGCTGCGCAAGCGCCAGCCGGTGCTGGGCGGCTACGACCCCGCGGACTACGAGCAGCGACGGGTGTGGGCGACGGCCGATGACGGAACGCGCATCCCGGTCTCGGTCGTCTGGAAGCGGTCGTTCGGAGACCCCGCGGACGGGGCGAGCGGGCAGCCCCGCGCCCTGCACCTGTACGGCTACGGCTCATACGAGCACTCGATAGACCCGGCCATGTCAGTGGCGCGCCTGTCGCTCCTCGACCGCGGCGTCGTCTTCGCCGTCGCGCACGTGCGCGGTGGCGGCGAGATGGGGCGGCACTGGTACGAAGACGGGAAGCTGCTGCACAAGCGCAACACCTTCACCGACTTCGTCGCCGTCGCGCGCCACCTCGTCGAGAGCGGCTACACCTCGCCCGACCGGATGACCGCCGAGGGCGGATCAGCGGGCGGACTGCTCATGGGCGCCGTGGCCAACCTCGCCCCCGAACTGTTCGCCGGGATCCTCGCCGCGGTGCCCTTCGTCGACGCGCTCACGACGATCCTCGATCCCTCGCTGCCGCTGACGGTCATCGAATGGGACGAATGGGGCGATCCCCTGCACGACCCCGAGGTGTACGCGTACATGAAGTCGTACTCGCCGTACGAGAACGTCCGCGAGGACGCGACGTACCCGCGCATCCTCGCGGTCACCTCGCTCAACGACACCCGCGTGATGTACGTCGAGCCCGCCAAGTGGGTCGCCCGCCTGCGCGAGGTCGGTGTCGACGCGCTGCTGAAGTGCGAGATGGTCGCCGGTCACGGCGGCGTGAGCGGCCGGTACAACTCGTGGCGCGAACGCGCCTTCGAGCTCGCCTGGCTGCTCGACGTCGTGGGTCTCGCAGACCAGCGGGCCTGACCCGGCCTCGAGGGATGCCGTCAGAGCTGGCGGCGTCCCTCGAACGCCCGGCCCAGCGTGACCTCGTCGGCGTATTCGAGGTCGCCCCCGACGGGAAGGCCCGATGCCAGGCGCGTGACCCGGATCTCGAGGGTCGTCAGGAGGCGGCTGAGGTAGGTCGCCGTCGCCTCGCCCTCGAGGTTCGGGTTCGTGGCGAGAATGACCTCCTGCACGGTGCCGTCGGCGAGGCGCTGCATGAGCTGCGCGATGCGGAGGTCGTCGGGGCCGACGCCGCCGATGGGGCTGATCGCTCCGCCGAGCACGTGGTAGAGGCCCCGGAACTCACGGGTGCGCTCGATCGCGGCGACGTCCTTGGCGTCCTCGACGACGCAGATGAACGTGCCGTCGCGCCGCGGGTCGCGGCAGATCGCGCAGCGGTCCTGCTCGGACACGTTGCCGCAGATATCGCAGAACCGCACGCGTTCGCGCAGCTCGCCGAGCAGGTGCGAGAGCTTCGAGACGTCGAAGGTCGGGGTCTGCAGGATGTGGAACGCGATGCGCTGCGCCGACTTCGGTCCGATGCCGGGCAGGCGGCCGAATTCGTCGATGAGGTCCTGGACGATGCCGTCGTACATGGCTTAGCCGAATCTCGTGGGTGAGGTGAAGGGTTCTTCGCGGACGAAGGTGGCACCGAGCATCTGGCGCACGACCGCCTCGCCGTATCGCTCGATCCCGCCCCGCGCGGGCGCCGCGTTCGCTCGACCGTTCGACGGCGCGGCAACCGGGGCGGCAGCGGGCCGTTCGGGACCGGAGCCGTTCCGGTCTGCGGTCGGAGGCGCGGCCGCGGGCCGCTCGACGGCGACCGGCGCCCGCGGGGGCAGCGGCGCGTAGTCGTCGACGGGCGGCGGCGGGTAGTCGCGGTCCTCCTCGTCGATGGGCGGCAGAGGCTCGGGGTACGGGTCGACGTCACCGTCGTGGGGGGCCGTGAGCGTGCGCACGGGCGCCGCGACGGCATCCTCGGGCTCGTCGTCCACCGCGAACTGCGGCGCCGGGTCGCCCTGCGGAATCGGTGCAACCGCCCACTCCGTGACGGGGGCGGCGTAGGAGGAGGAGCCGGAGGGTGACGCGGTTGCGGTCGGGCGGCCGCCCGCCGGCGCCGAGGGGGCACCCGTGGCCCGCTGACCGCCCGGAGTCTGCTGCGACGAGGGCGCCTGCACCGGCTGCCGCTGATCCGTGGAGGGCTGCTGCCGGGGAGCGCCGCCGGGCTGCCCGCCGGCAGGCGGAGGTGTGGGCCCGCCCGGGGCCGGTCCGCCGCCGGGGTCGGAATCGTGACGAGCGACGTACTTCACTCGCACCCCGAGAACGCCGAGGATCGCGCCGCGCAGGTCTTCGCTCGGGCCCTTGCCGGCGTTGAGCTTCTTGAACTGCAGGACGTCGGACTGGCTCTGGAACGAGAGGGTGAGCACGCCGGTCTCGGAGAAGGCGACGGGCGAGGCGACGGAGGCGATCATCCACGAGGTGCGGCTGATCGTCTCGAGACGCTGCAGCACCTCGGGCCAGGCGTCGCGCATCTGCGCGAGCGTCACGGTCGACGGATCGCGCGGTTCCGCCGGGGCCGCGGCCGCCGAGCCGGATGCGGCCGCCGCAGCGCCGGCCGCCGGCGCGGACGGCTGTGCCGCGGGAGCGGGCGAGGCCGCTGCACGGTCGGGCTGCGCGGAGGCCGGAACCTGCGCCGGAGCGGGGGTGACGATGCGTGGCGGGGCTGCGGGCGCGGACGCGGGCGACGAGGCATGCGACGCGGGGGCCGCGGCGACCGGCGCCTGATCGGCTGCGGGAACGCCGTGCTGGGCCGCGGCGAGCACGCGCGCGACCAGCAGCTCGAGCTGCAGCCGTGGTGATGTGGCCCCCGACATCTCGTCGAGCGCGGTCACGACGAGATCGGCCGTGCGCGAGAGACGGTCGGTGCCGAAGAGCGCGGCCTGGCGTCCCATCCGTTCGAGCTCTTCGGCGGACACGCCGCGCAGCACGGCGGACGCGCCCTGGCCGGTCGCCGAGACGATGATGAGATCGCGGAGGCGCTCGAGCAGGTCGTCGACGAAGCGCCGCGGGTCCTGGCCCGTCTGGATGACGCGGTCGACGGCCGCGAAGGCCGCCCCAGCGTCGACGGCGCCGAACGCCCCGACGACCTCGTCGAGCAGCTCGGCGTGGGTGTAGCCGAGCAGGGCGACGGCGCGCTCGTACGCGACCGCACCGTCGTCGGAGCCGGCGATCAGCTGGTCGAGCAGCGACAGCGTGTCGCGCGGCGACCCTCCCCCGGCACGCACGACGAGCGGGAGGACACCGGCTTCGACCTGCACGCCCTCCTGGGCGCAGAGCTGCTCCACGTAGTCGAGCATCGCCGCGGGCGCGACGAGACGGAACGGATAGTGGTGGGTGCGCGAGCGGATCGTGCCGATGACCTTCTCGGGCTCGGTCGTCGCGAAGATGAACTTCACGTGGGCCGGCGGCTCCTCGACGAGCTTCAGCAGGGCGTTGAAGCCCTGAGCCGTGACCATGTGCGCCTCGTCGAGGATGAAGATCTTGAAGCGGTCGCGAGCCGGCGCGAAGACGGCGCGCTCGCGCAGGTCGCGAGCATCGTCGACACCGTTGTGGGATGCCGCATCGATCTCGACGACGTCGAGCGATCCACCGCCGCCACGGCTCAGCTCGACACAGCTGTCGCAGGTGCCGCACGGGGTGTCTGTGGGTCCCTGCGCGCAGTTGAGGCAGCGCGCGAGGATGCGGGCCGAGGTGGTCTTGCCGCAGCCGCGGGGACCGGAGAAGAGGTACGCGTGACCGACGCGGTCGGAGCGGAGCGCCGTCATCAGGGGTTCGGTCACCTGCGACTGGCCGATCATCTCGCCGAACGCTTCGGGACGGTAGCGGCGGTAAAGGGCGGTGGTCACCCAGACAGACTACGGCGTACCGCTGACACCGGCCCTGTCGGCATCCGCCACCGCGGGAACAGCGCGCGCCCGCGCGCGGTTGCACCGGACATGGAAGCCGCCCGGGTCGACGTCGTCGTGATCGGCGCAGGGCAGGCTGGACTCTCCGCCGCCTACCATCTGCGGCGTCGCGGGTTCGTCCCGGTCGCCCCCGGAGACGCACCCTCCGATGCGCTCGTGCGAACGTTCGTCGTGCTCGACGCCGAGGAGGCCCCCGGCGGCGCCTGGCGGCACCGGTGGGAATCACTGCGGATGGAGACCGTGAACGGCATCCACGAGCTGCCGGGATTCGCCGTGCCGCCGGCCGATCCGCGGGCTCCGGCACGCACCGTGCTTCCGGCC
Source organism: Microbacterium sp. H37-C3 (assembly GCF_027157935.1). Lineage (NCBI taxonomy): Bacteria > Bacillati > Actinomycetota > Actinomycetes > Micrococcales > Microbacteriaceae > Microbacterium > Microbacterium sp. H37-C3. The sequence goes on from NZ_JAPVLR010000001.1 coordinate 995,585, forward strand.
TACTTCGACGACTACGAGCGCCGCTTCGATCTCCGCGTGCATCGCCCCGTGGAGGTGCGGCGCGTCGAACGCGAAGACGCCGATCCGCGCGGTCGTCTGCGCGTGGTGACGGGCACCGGGTCGTGGTCGGCGCGCTGGGTCGTCAACGCCACGGGGACGTGGCGCCGCCCGTTCTGGCCCCGCTACCCGGGAGCCGAGACCTTCGCCGGCCGTCAGCTGCACGTACACGACTACGTCTCGGCCGACGAGTTCGCCGGGCAGCGGGTCGTCATCGTGGGCGCCGGGATCTCGGCCATCCAGCTGCTCGACGAGATCTCCCGCGTCGCCGACACCTTCTGGGTGACGCGCGACGAGCTGCGGTGGGATGCCGGCGGGTTCGACACCGCCGCGCGCATCGCCGCCATCGCGGGGGTCGAGGAGCGCGTGCGGCAGGGGCTTCCTCCCGGCAGCGTCATCTCGGTCACCGGCCTGCACTGGAATCGCTGGGCGGAGTCGGCGCAGCGGCGCGGCGTGCTCGTGCGGCATCCGATGTTCGAGCGGATCGAGCCGACCGGCGTGCGCATGCCGGATGGCCGTCTGGAGGGCGCCGACGCGATCCTGTGGGCGACGGGATTCCGAGCCGACATCCCCCACCTGGCACCGCTGAGCCTGCGGACCGCCGCCGGCGGCATCCGGGTCGCGAACGGGCGGTCGGTCGACGAGCCGCGGCTCTTCCTCATCGGCTACGGCCCGTCGCAGTCGACGGTCGGAGCCAACCGCGCGGGCCGCGACGCCGTCCGCGCGATCATGACCGACGCGACCGCCACGGCCGCCGGGGCACGCGAGGTCGCCGCGCGGGCCTGACCCGCCGCAGACGAGGACCGGATGCCCCGGCGTCCGTCAGGAGTCGGTGCTCACCTGCTGGTCGGCGAAGGTCTGCGCGTAATCATCGACGACGGGGATCTCGCCGGTGATCACGGGAACCTCCGTCGTCACCGTGGGGATGGACGTCGTGACGGTCGCATCCGGGATCGACGCCGACAGCAGCGACCCGTCCTCGCGCCTGGCGTCGGCGAGCTGACGCAGCGACGGCCGCCCCGAGAGCAGCGGGCCCTGACCCGCGAGCGGTATCCGGACGGTCTCTCCGCCCTCGACCCGCACGTCGCGTCCGCGGACGGAGAATTCGACCGCGTCGCCGGGGCCGGCGGCGACCGTCATCGCATCGGCCGTGAGCGTGATGTCGAGGCGCGTGCCCTGCCAGTGCAGCGTGTACTCCAGCGAGGGCCAGTCACGCGGCAGACGCGGGTCGAAGCTCAAGGCGCCGTAATGGTCGCGCATGCCGCCGAAGCCCGACACGAGGGCGGTCCACACACCGCCGGCGGAGGCGACGTGCACTCCGTCCGACGCGTTGCTGTGGAGATCGCCGAGGTCGACGTAGATCGACTCGAGGAAATACTCCAGCGCGAGGTCCTGGTATCCGACCTCGGCCGCGAGGATCGACTGCACCACACCCGACAGAGTCGAGTCGCCGGTCGTGAGCGGGTCGTAGTACTCGAAGTCGGCCAGCTTCTCCTCGTCGGTGAAGTGGTTGCCCTGGAGGAACAGCGCGAGCACCACGTCCGCCTGCTTGAGCACCTGGTAGCGGTAGATCACGAGCGGGTGGAAGTGCAGCAGCAGCGGACGCTGGCTGTCGGGGGTGTTCTCGAGGTCCCACACCTCGCGTTCGAGGAAGACCGCGTCCTGAGGGTGGATGCGCAGCGACTCGCTGAACGGGATCAGCAGCGCTTCGGCCGCCCGCTCCCACCCGTCGGCCTCGGCCGGGTCGAGGTCGAGACGCTCGGTGAGGGCACGGTACGCCTCCGGCGCCTGCTCGGCCATGTCGCGGACCGTGCGCGCCGCGAAACGCAGGTTGAACCGCGCCATCACGTTCGTGAAGAGGTTGTCGTTCACGACCGTCGTGTACTCGTCGGGACCGGTGACGCCGTGGATGTGGAACGACTCGGCGTCACCGTTCTCGCTGAAGCGCCAGAACCCGAGCGTGGACCACAGCCGCGCCGTCTCGACGGCGATGTCGACCGCCTCGCGGTAGAGGAAGTCGACGTCACCGGTCGCCCGCACGTACTTCGCGAGGGCGAAGCTGACGTCGGCGTTGATGTGGTACTGCGCCGTGCCGGCGGCGTAGTAGGCCGACGCCTCTTCGCCGTTGATGGTGCGCCAGGGGAACAGGGCGCCCGCCTCGTTGAGCTGCCGGGCGCGGCGGCGTGCGGCCGGCAGCATGAGGTAGCGCATGCGCAGCGCGTTCCGGGCCCAGAGGGGCGTCGTGTAGGCGAGGAACGGCAGGACATAGACCTCGGTGTCCCAGAAGTAGTGTCCGCTGTACCCCGAACCCGTCACGCCCTTGGCGGGGACCCCCTGCCCGTCGGCGCGGGCGGCCGCCTGCGCGAGCTGGAACAGGCACCACCGGGTCGCCTGCTGCAGGTCCTCGTGGCCGCCGATACGGACGTCGGAGCGGCGCCAGAAGTCGGCGCACCACGCCGCCTGCCGCTCGAACTGGACCTCGACGCCCTCCTCGCGAACCCGGTCGAGCACGCGACGGCTCCGCTCGACGAGCTCGCGGGCGGGCACGCCGCGCGAGGTGTGGTAGCTGACGAGCTTGGTCACGGTGATCGGAACGCCCCGGCGCGCGTTGACGCGGAAGACGTTCTTGGCGATGTCGGGTTCGACGAGTCGCCGTGTCGAGAACTCGTTCTCGGTCTCGATCAGATGATCGGCGACGACCGACACCGTCATGCCCGAGTTGGACGACTTGTACGACAGCACCGACCGGCCGTCCTCGTCCTGCCAGTACTCCTGGGGCTGGAGGACGCGTTCCTCGATCTTCTCGGTCTTGCGCGGGTCGAAACCGGGAGCAGCACGGCCCGGCGCCGAGCCGCCGTAGACGTCCTCGCCGTCCTGGCGGTTGACGATCTGGCTGCTCACCGACACCGGAGCGTCGGAGTTGAGCACCGTCACCGTCAGCCGCATGATCGCCAAGTGCTTCTGCTCGAACGACACGAGGCGCTCGAAGTCGACCTGCACTTCCTTGCCGCTGGGGGTGACCCACAGCAGCTTGCGCGTGAGGACGCCGGTGCGCATGTCGAGCACCCGCTCGTAGTCGCGGATATCGGCGATGTCGAGCGAGAGCGGCTCGTCGTCGACGTAGACGCGCATGACCTTCGCGTCCGGCGCGTTGATGATCGTCTGACCGACCTCGGCGAAGCCGAAGGCCTGTTCGGCGTGGCGGATCGGGAAGATCTCGTGAAAACCGTTGATGAAGGTGCCGTGCTCGTGCGCGTATCGCCCCTCGGGGTGATTGCCGCGCAGCCCGAGGTAGCCGTTGCCCACGGCGAAGAGCGTCTCGGTGACGCCGATGTCCTCGACCGAGAACCTTCTCTCGACGAGACGCCAGGGGTCGACGGGGAAGCGATCGCGATCGATCATGATGGCCTTCCGGAGGACGGGTTCCCGCTGCTGGAGGCGGGCGATGCGGGCGGGTGTAGACGTGATCAGACGAAGGCGTCGAGGTCGTCGACGACGACGTGGGCTCCGAGCGCACGCAGCGCATCGGCACCGGCACCGCGATCGACGCCGACCACGAGAGCGTAGCCTGCCGCGACGGCCGACTCGACACCCGAGTGGGCGTCCTCGATGGCGACGGAGCGGGCCGGGTCGACGCCGAGCATGCGCGCCCCCTCGGCGAAGACGTCGGGCGCGGGCTTGGAGGGCAGATGACGCTCTTCCGCGACGACGCCGTCCATGACGACCGGGAACCTCTCGAGCAGGCCCGCGACGGCGAGGACCTCGCGCGCGTTCTTCGAGCTCGAGACGACCGCGATGGGGGTCCCGGCTGCCTGGAGCTTGTCGACCAGGGCGAGCGATCCCGGGTAGGGCGCGATGCCTTCGGACCGCAGGACGCGCTCGAACACGGCGTTCTTGCGATTGCCGATGCCGCAGATCGTGTCCGCTGACGGGTCGTCGCTCGGATCGCCCCACGGCACCTCGACGTCACGCGAGCGCAGCAGGCTCGCGACGCCGTCGTACCGCTTCTTGCCGTCGAGGTGGCGGAAATAGTCGTCGGCGGTGTACGCCGGTGTGATGCCCCAGGCGCTGAAGAGCTCGGTGAACATCGTCTGCCAGGCGTGCATGTGCACGTCGGCGGTCGGAGCGAGCACGCCGTCGAGGTCGAACAGGACGCCGTCGTAGGTGGTCAGGTCGGGAAGCTCAGCCGAGGTCACGGAACCAGCGTAATGAGTCGGGCAGTCACGCCGTCACGGCGATGGTCTGCCGGGCGATCTCCAGCTCCTCGTTGGTCGGGACGACCAGGACCTCGACGCGCGAGGCGTCCGTGGAGATCCGGCGGATGCCGCGCCCGCGCTGCTCATTGCGGGCCGGATCGATCTCGATCCCGGCGAACCCGAGCGTCTCGAGTGCCGCGGCACGCACCTGCGGAGAGTTCTCGCCCACGCCCGCGGTGAAGGAGATGACGTCGACCCCGCCGAGCTCCGCGAGGTACGCGCCGGCGTAGGCGCGCAGCCGGTGGGCGTAGACCTCGAACGCGAGCGTGGCCGCCTCGTCGCCGCGGGCGACGCCCTCCTCGATGTCGCGCATGTCGGAGACCCCGGCGAGGCCGAGCATTCCGCTGCGCTTGTTGAGGAGGTCGTCGAGCTGCGGGATGGTCATCTCGGCGCGTCGGGCGAGGTGGAAGATCACCGCAGGGTCGATGTCCCCCGAGCGCGTGCCCATGACGAGGCCCTCGAGGGGCGTCATCCCCATCGACGTGTCGACCGAACGACCGCCGTCGATCGCCGTGACGGATGCGCCGTTGCCGAGGTGGAACACGATCTGGCGCAGCTCGGCGAGCGGTCGCCCGAGGTGAGCGGCCGCGGCTTCGGAGACGAACTTGTGGGAGGTGCCGTGGAAGCCGTAACGGCGGACGCGGTGGGCCTCGGCCAGCGCGGTGTCGATCGCGTAGGTGTAGGCGGCAGGTGGCATCGTCTGGTGGAAGGCGGTGTCGAAGACCGCGACGTGCGGCAGGTCGGCGAAGGCCGCCTTCGCCGCGCGGATGCCCTGCAGCGCACCGGGGTTGTGCAGCGGCGCGAGCACCGACAGCTCGTCGATGTTGATCTCGACGAGAGGCGTGATGAGCGTGGGCTCGAAGAACCGCGCGCCACCGTGGACGACACGGTGGCCGACGGCGACGGGCGGATGCTGCTCGAGCGACGGGCCGTTCTCGGCGAACGCGTCGAGCATCATCTGGAAGCCGGCCGTGTGGTCGGCGATCGGCAGCTCGCGCTCGGAAGTGGCGTCGGTGGCGGTCACGGCAGGCTCGCCGGCAGCGGCGGGCGGGAAGAACACGGTGTGCTTGACCCGGCCCTGCTCCTGCCCGATGCGCTCGACGAGACCCGATGCGTGAGGGATGCCGGTCTCGGCGTCGATCAGCTGGTACTTGAACGACGACGAACCGCTGTTGATGACGAGCACGATGCTCATGCGGATGCCCCTCCCTGGGCCTGGATCGCGGTGATCGCGATCGTGTTGACGATGTCTTCGACGAGGGCTCCGCGGGAGAGGTCGTTGATGGGCTTGTTCAGGCCCTGCAGGACGGGTCCGATCGCGACGGCGCCGGCCGACCGCTGGACGGCCTTGTAGGTGTTGTTGCCCGTGTTCAGGTCGGGGAAGACGAACACCGTCGCCTTGCCGGCGACGGACGACCCGGGCATCTTCTTGGCCGCGACGGCGGCGTCGGTCGCCGCGTCGTACTGGATGGGGCCTTCGACCAGCAGCTCGGGGGCGCGCTCGCGGACGAGGGCGGTGGCCGCGCGCACCTTGTCGACGTCGGCGCCGGTCCCCGACTCCCCCGTCGAGTACGACAGCATCGCCACGCGCGGGTCGATGCCGAACTGGCGGGCCGTCTCGGCCGACGACACGGCGATGTCGGCGAGCTGCTCGCTCGTGGGGTCGGGGATGACGGCGCAGTCGCCGTAGACGAGGACGCGGTCGGCGAGCGCCATGAGGAAGACGCTCGAGACGACCGAGACGCCCGGCTTCGTCTTGATGATCTCGAAGGCCGGACGGATCGTGTGCGCCGTCGTGTGCGCGGCACCCGAGACCATCCCGTCGGCGAGACCGAGGTGCACCATGAGCGTGCCGAAGTACGACACGTCGGTGACCGTGTCGGCCGCCTGGCCGTACGTCATGCCCTTGTGCGCGCGGAGGCGCTCGTACTCGCGGGCGAACTTGTCGACGTGCACGGCGTCGAAGGGAGAGAGGATCTCCGCTCCGCGCAGGTCGAGACCGAGCTCGAGCGCGCGCGAGCGCACCTCGATCTCCTCTCCCAGCAGCGTGATGTCGGCGATGCCGCGGGCGAGCACGATCGAGGCCGCGTGCAGCACGCGATCATCGTCGGCTTCGGGGAGGACGATGCGGCGGCGGTCGGTGCGGGCCCGCTCGACCAGGCCGTAGGCGAACATCAACGGGGTCACGACGGTCGAGCGTGCGAGCCCGAGCGCCTCGGTGAGCTCATTGGTGTCGATGTGCCGCTCGAACAGGGCCGCCGCCGCCTCGTAGTGGCGCCGGGAATCGGCCGCGAGGCGCCCGCGGGTGCCCATGATGCGGGCTGCGGTCTCGTAGGTGTCGAGGTCGGTCGCGATGATCGGCAGCGTCTCGCCGACGCCGTCGATGAGACGGTCGACCGCCTCGGGCAGGGGGAATCCGCCGTTGATGACGATCGCCGAGAGCGAGGGGAAGGTTCCCGACCCGTGCGCGAGCAGGGTGGCGAGCAGAACCTCGGCACGATCGGAGGGAATGACCACGACCGAGCGCTCGCTGAGCCTCGGCAGCACGTTGACCATCGACATCGCACCGATGACGACCCCGAGCACCTCGCGCCCCAGGAGGTCGGCGTCGCCCTTGACGAGCGACCCCTCGACGGCGGCGAGGACGGTGCTCACCGACGGCGAGACGAGGAAGCGGTCCTCCGGCACGGCCCAGACCGGGACGTTCTGCGGTACCGCACCGCGCACGGCCTCGACGATCTCGTCGAGACGATCGCCGTCGGCACGGTTGGCGACGACGGCGAAGAGCTCGGCGCGGTCGCCCCGCAGCTCGGCGACGGCCAGCGAAGCGATCTGCCCCATCTCGTCGGGGGTGCGTGCCGGGGCCGAGCCGAGCTTCTCGCCGCCGCCCTGGCCTGCCCGGCCGCCGAGCACCAGCAGGACCGGCGCCCCGAGGTTCACGGCGATGCGACCGTTGTAGCTCAGCTCGGCGGGAGAACCGACATCCGTGTAGTCGCTGCCCATGATGACGACGGCGTCGCACTTGGCCTCGACCGACTTGTAACGCTCGACGATGCGGGAGAGCGCACCGTCGGGGTCGCGCCGCATGTCGTCGTAGGTGACGCCGATGCACTCGTCGTACGCGAGGTCGACGCCGTCGTGGTCGAGCAGCATCTCGAGGACGTAGTCGCGTTCCTCCGTCGACCGGGCGATCGGCCGGAACACTCCGACGCGGGGCGCGACACGGCTGAACGCCTCGAGCACCCCCAGCGCGATGATCGACTTCGCGGAATGGCCTTCTGCGGACGTGATGTAGATGCTCTGAGCCACGGGTTCAGCCTAAGAGGGAGAGGCCTGACCACGAGCCGTGAATATCCCCACGGGTCGTGGCGGCGGGTGCCGCAGGCCACGACGGTGGGGGAAAAGTAAGACTCTCCGCGAACCCGGCAGAGCCCGGTTACCCTTGCTACGTTTCCGTCCTGGGGGAGTTGGCCTGGATGCCGCCTCGCGGAGAGCTGTCACCATCCTAACCCGGAACCTGAGTCCTCCCGTCACCGGGGGCGGTTAGGCTCTCGCCAGATGGGCGCGACGCGGCGGGACACGCGGCGCCGAGAACGAGGGGATCGCATGACCGACGACGGCACCCAGGCGGCTTTCGGCCCGGACCGGTTCGCCGCCACCACCGACGCGATCTCGGCGAGCATCGCCCGCGTCATCGACGGCAAGCCCGAGGCGGTGCGCTCCGCGCTCGTGTGCCTCCTCGCCGAGGGTCACCTCCTCATCGAGGACGTGCCCGGGGTCGGCAAGACGATGCTCGCGCGAGCGCTCGCCGCGACGGTGGATGCCACGGTGCGCCGCATCCAGTTCACCCCCGATCTGCTCCCGGGCGACGTCACGGGGGTGAGCGTCTTCAACCAGGCCGATCGCGAGTTCGAGTTCAAGCAGGGGGCGATCTTCGCCCACATCGTCATCGCCGACGAGATCAACCGCTCCTCCCCCAAGACGCAGTCGGCGCTGCTCGAGGCGATGGAGGAGCGTCAGGTGACGGTCGATGGCCGAACCCACGCGCTGCCCGCGCCGTTCCTGGTGGTCGCGACGCAGAACCCTCTCGAGATGGAGGGCACCTACGCCCTGCCCGAGGCGCAGCGTGACCGCTTCATGATGCGGATCTCGATGGGCTATCCCGATGCCGCCTCCGAGGCGCGGATGCTGCGCCAGCGCGACACCGTCAACCCGCTCTCGTCGCTCGCTCCGGTCATCACCGCACGCGAGGTGCAGGATCTCATCGCGTGGGCCCGCAGCCTGCACGTCTCACCCGCTGTCGAGGAGTACGCGGTCGCGATCGCGCGGGCGACCCGCGACCACCGCGACCTGCGTCTCGGGGCCAGTCCGCGAGCCACGCTGCAGCTGGTCCGCGCCGCGAAGGTGTGGGCGGCGCTCGACGGGCGCCCCTTCGTCATCCCGGACGACATCGTCGCCCTGCTGCAGCCGGTCTTCGCTCACCGACTCATCCCGGCACGCACGACCAGCGCCTCCCGCGGCAAGAGCGGTGCCGAGGTGGTCGAGGCCGCACTCGCCGACATCGCCGCGACGGTGCCGGTGCCTCTCCCGGTCCGCTGAGCCCGCCATGTCCGCTTCTCCCGCCCCGGCTCGACGCCGGCTGCACCCGCTGGGACGCGCTCTCCGACGGACGTGGCCGCTGACGCCGCGCGGGGTCGGCGCGGTCGTCATCGGCATCGCCGCCATCGTCTGCGCCCACGCCTTCGGCGTCGTGGAGCTGGTGTACGTCGGCGTGCTGCTGCTCCTGATCGTCGCGCTCGGGTGGGTGTCGCTGTGGTTCGTGCACCGCTACGGCGAGGTATCGCGCTCGTTCTCCCCCGACGTCGCCGCGGTCGGAACCGAGAGCGTCGTCACGGTGCACGCGACGGCGCGCGGCGGTCTGTCCGGCGCGATCGCACGATGGACCGACATCCTGCCCGACGGCGTGGAGGGCGAGGCCTCCGGGATCCTGGCCGGCGCCGCAGCCCTCGACCCCGTCCGGCTGACCTACCGCATCCGGGGCACTCGACGGGGCATCCGCGACGTGGGACCGTTCTCGATCGTCGTCACCGATCCGTTCGGGTTCACGCGTCGCAATGTGCGGGCGGGCGGCGTGGAGCCGATCACGGTCGCGCCGGCGACGGTGACGCTGCCTCCCCTGACGGAGTACCCCGGCGAGGCAGGCGGCAGCCTCCACACCGCGACCCATCAGCTGGGCGAGGGCGCCGACAACCTCATCCCCCGGGCCTACGCCCCCGGCGACTCGATGCGGCGCATCAACTGGCGTGCCAGCGCGCACCACGACGAGCTGATGGTGCGTCAGGAGGAACAGGAATCCACCCCGGAGGCGACCGTCGTGCTCGATCGCGCGGCGGCGCGCTGGGCTCCTGCCGCGTCACGACCGGGCGAGGACCCGACGTTCGAGGCCGCGGTGACCGCCACGATCTCGGCCGCCGCCCGTCTCGCGCGCGAAGGCTACGACGTCACCGTCATCGACACGGATGCGCACCCCATCGGCGCACCCGTCCCGGCGGGAGACATCGTCGCGGTCGAGCAGCTCGCACTCGACCTCGCGACGATCGTCACCGCATCGGACGACCGTCTGACCTCGCTCCCCCGCCTCTTCGCGGGCACCGTCGCCGGTCCCGTCGTTGTCGTGTCGGCGCGGATCACCGCCGCCGATGCCGAGGCCCTGTCACCATTGGTCGCTCACAGCGCGCTCCCCGTGCTGCTGGCCGCCGATTCCTCGGACGACGCCCTCAAGCGGGCGTCCGCGGCCGGCTGGCGGGCCGCCGCCCTCTCCGCCGACGGCGACCTCACCGAGACCTGGCGCGCCGCGACCGAATGGGGGACGGCTCGTGCCCGCTGATCCGTCACGCCGGTTCTGGCGCCGCCCGGCGACGATGCCCGCGCGCGGTGAGCTGACTCGAACCGGTGACGTGCGCCTGGCGACGGCCCTCCTCGTCGCCATCATCGCGGCGATCCTTCCGCTGCTGCGCGTCGTCGCCGCCGGCACGTGGCTCGTCGTCGCGGTCACGGTGGCCGCGGCCGTGCTGCTGGTCGGCATCGGATTGCGACGACTTCGCACGCCCGCCGTCGTCGTGACTCTGACCGAACTGGTGGCCGCCGGCGCGCTCGTCACCGCGGTGTACTTCGGCGACACCGCGTTGCTGCTGGTGATCCCGACGCCCGGAACGTTCGCCGAGGTGCCCTCTCTCGTGGCGGGCGCGAGCGACCAGATCATCAACGGCATCGCGCCGCTCTCGGCGGAGCGGCCACTGTCAGCCCTGGCCGTGACCGGTGTCGCGGCTCTCACGGTGCTGCTCGACCACACCGTCATCACCGCGCGGATGCCCGTACTGGCGGCCATCGCTCTCGTCGCGGTATGGCTGATCCCCGCCCTGTCCGTCCCTTCCGCCGTCGACCTGGTCGGGTTCGTCGTCTTCGCCGCCGCGCTGCTGCTGCTCATCCGCGCCGAGACCCGGTCTCGCGAGCGCGCCCTCGCCCGATCCGTCGCCGCTGCGGAGAAACCGCGCGGTGAGGCGGCCTCCGCCGCGCGTCCGCGCCGCGCGGGAGCGGTGCTCGCCGCCGGCCTGGCCGTGACCGCGATCGTCGCGACCGTCATCGTGGTCCCGGAACTCCCCCGCCCGGCGCCCCGCATCGGAGTCGGCACGGGGCCCGCCACGACCATCAATGCCAGCCTCGAGCTCGGCGACGACCTGCGACGCCCCACGGACGTCGAGGTGCTGACGACGCGCACCAACGCGCCGAGCATGCCGTACCTGCGGGCGGCGACGCTCTCTCGCTTCGATGGCCGGGTGTGGGAGCCCGACCGCGACGAGACCACACCGCTCACCCCCGAGGCGCTCGGTCCCGTCGTCGCCGACCCCGACATCCGTGTGACGGAGTACCAGACCACCGTCAGCATCACCCAGCTCTCCTCCGCCTGGCTGCCGGTTCCCGGCCCGGCCGTGCGCGTCGATGACCTCTCGGGCGCGTGGGAGGCGATGCCATCGAACCGCACGGTCATCGCAGGAGACGCCGTCACGCAGGGCCAGGAATACGTCACGACGACGCACGTCGTGCGACCGACCCTGGAGCAGATCCAGGCGGCCGGGACCACGATCGACGGCCTCCCCGAGACGGTCAGCGAACTGCCCGCCGAGATGCCCGCCTCGATCGAGCGGACGGCGCGCGAGGTGACCGCGACGGCGGAGAACGACTTCGACCGGCTCGCCGCCCTCCAGCGCTGGTTCCGCAGTGGGGAGTTCACGTACTCGCTCGACGCTCCGGTCTCCGACGGGTTCGACGGATCGGGCGTCGATGCGATCGCCGACTTCCTCGAGGTCCGCAGCGGCTACTGCGTGCACTTCGCCTCGGCGTTCGCCGTCATGGCGCGGACACTCGGCATGCCTTCCCGCATCGTCGTCGGATACCTGCCCGGGACGCTGACCGGCCGGGTCGCCGACGGCGACAGCGTCGCGACGGTGCTCAGCTCGCAGCTGCACGCGTGGCCGGAGGTGTATTTCGCCGGCATCGGCTGGGTGCCGTTCGAGCCCACCAACAGCCTCGGGACCCCCGCCACCTACACGCGATCCACTCAGCCGGTGCCGGACGACGGCGGGCAGGACGTGCCTCCGGCGCCCGCGCCGCAGCAGACGGCGACGGTCGCGCCGGACGGCGTGCCCACACCGACGCCGACAGCCTCGACGGGGACGGGAGCGGGCTCCGGGACGTCGCCCCTCTCGCTCGTGCTGCCCTACGGCGGCGTCGCCCTCGGCTTCGCGGCCCTCGTGCTGCTGCCGGCCCTCCTCGGAGCGGCGCGGCGGCGGTGGCAGGCGACGGCGGCTGAACGCGGCGATGTGCTGGCCGCGTGGCGCATCGTCCGCGAGAGCGCTCGCGACGTCGGCCTGCGCGTGGACGACGCCGAGAGCCCCCGTGCCCTCGGCATCCGGCTGGCGGCGGTGCCGACGGTTCCCGCGAAAAGGGTCGAGGCCCTCGTCGCCGCGGTCGAACGCGCGAGCTACGGCGTTCCCGGCAGCGAACGCGACGCGGAGATCGGCCGCGCCGCGGCATCCGACGCCCTCGCCGTCCGCCGCGGGCTGCTCGCGTCCGTCTCGACGCCGCGGCGCATCGGCGCCGTCCTGCTCCCCCGCGCCCTCGTTCACGCCTGACCTACCCGCTACGCGCGCCCCGCGCGCGCCGATGGGGCGCACTTCCTGAGGTCGAGCGCAGAAAAAGCTGCGCCGGATGCCGGAAAGTGCGCCCCATCGCGGGTGGGCGCGAGCGTCAGGCCCGGACGGAGGGCTCCAGCTCGTCGGCGCTGTCGTCGGCGAACGGGTCGCCCGAGCGCTCCGCGTCGTACAGCTCGCGATCGAGGATGCCCTCGCGCTTGGCGACGATCGTCGGCACGAGCGCTTGCCCTGCGACGTTGACCGCGGTGCGCCCCATGTCGAGGATCGGGTCGATCGCCAGCAGCAGGCCGACGCCCTCAAGCGGCAGGCCCAGGGTCGTGAGCGTCAGTGTGAGCATGACGGTCGCGCCGGTCGTGCCCGCCGTCGCCGCCGAGCCGACCACCGACACCACCACGATGAGCAGGTACTGCACCGCGTTGAGCTCCAGGCCGAAGAACTGCGCGACGAAGATCGCCGCGATCGCCGGGTAGATCGCGGCGCAGCCGTCCATCTTGGTCGTCGCCCCGAACGGCACGGCGAACGAGGCGTACTCGCGCGGGACACCGAGGTTGCGCTCCGTGACGCGCTGCGTGAGCGGCAGCGTGCCGATCGAGGAACGCGAGACGAACGCGAGCTGCACGGCGGGCCAGACACCCGAGAAGTACTGCCGGATCGACAGGCCGTGGGTCTTCAGCAGCACCGGGTACACCACGAACAGCACGAGCGCGAGGCCGATGTAGATCGCCACGGCGAACCAGAGCAGCGTCGTGAGCTTCTCCCAGCCGTAGGTGACGACAGCGGATCCGATGAGGCCGAGGGTGCCGATCGGGGCGATGCGGATGATCCACCAGAGCACCCGCTGGACGACCTTCAAGGCCGACTCGGTGAACGACACGAACGCCTCGGCGCGCTTGCCGAGCTTGAGGGCGGCGATGCCGATCGCGACCGAGATCACGATGATCTGGAGCACGTTGTACCCGACGCTCGAGCTCGCGGCACCCGTCTCGGGGTTGATCGAGGTCGACACCGACAGACCGAGGAAGTTCTGCGGGATGAGGCCCGTGAGGAAGCTCCACCACGAGCCGACGCTCGAGGGGACGTCGGGCGTGAGCTCACCGGCGTCGACGCGCGCGCCGGGCTGGATCGTGACGCCCAGCACGATGCCGATGGTCACGGCGATCAGCGCGGTGATCCCGAACCAGAGCAGCGTCTGGCCCGCCAGGCGCGCGGCGTTCGTGACGTTGCGCAGCTGCGTGATCGAGGCGACGATCGCGAGGAAGATCAGCGGCACGACCGCCGTGCGCAGCAGTGTGACGTAGCCGCTGCCGATGGTCGACAGCGTCGCGGCGAGCCCGTTCGGGTTGCCCTCGGCATCGGGCCCGAGCTGACGTGCCAGCAGGCCGAGGAGGACGCCCGCGACGAGGGCGATCGTGATCTGGAAGCCGAATGAGCGGTAGAAGGGCTTCTTCCGCTTCGCCGGGGCGGCGGCGTTCTTCGAGGTGGCAGAACTCATGGTGGTGCTCCTGAGAGGGATGACGTCGCGATGGCGACCCACCGACGCTAAACCCGATTCGAGGTCGTCGGGGCCATATGACCCTCCGTGACACCCGCTGTCTCTGACAGGCCGTCGCTTTCGGGACACGGCCGCTCTGATGTCTGCCGGAGTCGGTGGCGGGGCGGTCCGGGCCGTCGCCGCCACCTCAGAATGAGCGCATGATCCGTGATCTCGACCGTCTCCTCGCCCCGCCGACGCCCACCGCCGCGCTGGCTCTCGAAGCGGTGAGTCGATGGTCCTCGACCGCGCTCGTGAACCACGGCATCCGGTCGTGGGCCTGGGCGCGGCTGCGCGCCGAGGCGCTCGGGCTCGACCACGACCCCGAACTGCTGTTCGTCGCGGCGATGCTCCACGACCTCGGCGTGACGCCGGCGTTCGACGCGCACGAGATGGCGTTCGAGTCGGCCGGCGGGGCGGCGGGGTGGCTCTTCGCGGCCGGTGCGGGGTGGCCCCTGGAGCGCCGCGAGCGCGTGCGCGAGGTCATCGAGCGCCACATGTGGCTGAGCGTCGAGCCGGCACTCGACCCCGAGGGTCACCTGCTGGAGGTCGCGACGAGCCTCGATGTCTCGGGAGTCGCGCCGGAGCTGTGGGATGTCGCGACCCTGCGGGCCGTCACCGAGCGGCATCCGCGTCGAGACTTCACCGCGCAGTTCGCGGGATGCATCCACGCGCAGGCGCACCGCAAGCCCGGCACTGCCGCCGCCCGGCTCGACGCGTCGGAGCGCATCGGCGAGGGCGGGCGGGTGTGGGACGGCATCCTGGCATGACGAAGGGCGCCACCCGGATGAGTGGCGCCCTTCGTTGTGGCGGAAGTGACAGGATTTGAACCTGCGAGGCGAGTTACCCCGCCTACATGGATTCCAGCCATGCTCCTTAGGCCGCTCGGACACACTTCCGTCGTCGAGTTTATCAGTCCCCGGCGGGCTCTCCCGCCGCGTCGGTCTCGGGCCGCGGAGCTAGGCTCGTGATGTGACTGATTCCTCTCTCGTCCTGGTCGCCAACGCGGGTGACAGCACCATCAGCGTGTTCCGTCTCGACGGCGACGCCCTCGAACGACTCTTCGTCGCCGAAGGCCTCACCGGAACCGGCACCTTCGCCATCGACGGCGAGCGCGATCTCGTCTACGCCGGGGTCAAGGGCGCGTCCTCGGACGAGCCTGCTGCGATCGTCACGCTCACGCTCGATCGCGGCACGGGCGAGCTCACCCCCCTCTCGCGGTTCGCGCTTCCGGACGGGTCGGTCAGCTACATCGCGCTCACCCGCGGGGGCACGGCGCTGCTCGCTGCGTCGTACGGCGGCGACTACGGCTTCGTCGCCCCGATCACCGACGGCGTCATCGGCGACCCTTCCGGCCGCGTCGAGTTCGCCAAGCTCCACTCGGTGCTGCCCTCCTCCGACGGCCGCTTCGCCTACTTCGTCTCGCTCGGCGACGACCTCGTCGGGCAGTTCGCGCTCGGCGACGACCTGACGCTGACTCCGGTCGGCTCGGGCACCGCCGCAGCGCCCGCCGGCAGCGGCCCCCGCCATCTCGTGCTCAACAGCGCCGAGGACGCCGTCTACGTCATGACCGAGTACTCCGGCGAGGTGCTGCACTACACCCGCGATCGGGAGACGGGCGGCCTGCAGCTGCACTCCCGGGCCAACGCGGTCGACCCGGCCGCCGGGCTCGTGCGCGGTGAGATCGGCGGTGACCCCGTCGCCAACCACGCCGTCTGGGGCGCCGACATCCACTTCGGCGCGGACGAGCGGTACCTCTGGACCTCGGAGCGCTCGACGAGCACGCTGGGCGCCGCACCCGTCGCCGAGGACGGCACCGTGCAGGACGTCGCGTCCTTCATCCCCACCGAGCCGCAGCCGCGCGGATTCGTCCTCTCCCCCGCCGGCGACCGCCTGATCGCGGCGGGCGAGAAGTCGCGCACGGTCTCGCTCTACGCCGTCGACGGTGCCGACCTGACGCTGCTCGAGCAGGCCGAGACCGGCGCGGGCGCGAACTGGGTCCGCTTCGCCTGACCCGCGGCGCCCCGGGTACCGTGGATGAGGTGGCCCTCTCCTCTCGCACCGCTCCCCGTACCCCGCGCCCGAGCATCGAGCTCGAGGTCGTCGGAACCGAACGCCTCTCGGCGCACCTGGTGCGCGTGACCCTCGGCGGCGAGGGCTTCGCTGCGTTCCAGAACCGGCCCGAGACCGATAAGTACGTCAAGCTGAAATTCACGACCCCCGCGCCCGAGTCGGCGCCGGTCACTCGGACGTACACGGTCCGTCGGGTGGATGCCGTCGCCGGCACGCTCTCGATCGATTTCGTCGTCCACGGCGACGAGGGCCTCGCCGGACCGTGGGCGGCGCGCGCGCAGGTGGGCGAGCGGATCGAGCTGATGGGACCGGGCGGCGGCTACGCCCCGGATGCCGCGGCCGACTTCCATCTCTTCGCCGGTGATCTGTCGGCCGCTCCGGCCATCGCGGCGACGCTCGAGGCCCTGCCGTCGGATGCGGTCGGACACGCGTTCATCGAGGTGGAGTCCGACGACGCGATCCTCGCTCTCGAGGCGCCCGCCGGGGTAGAGGTTGAGTGGATCGTCGACCCCACCCACGATCCCGAGGCTCTCGCCGCCGTCGTGCGGCAGTACGACTGGCCGGCGGGCGACGTGCAGGTCTTCGCCCACGGCGAGCGCGAGTCGATGAAGGCTCTGCGACGCGTGCTCTTCGACGAGCGCGGACTCGACCGCGGCCGGGTCTCGCTGTCGGGCTACTGGGCCCGGGGCCGGAACGAGGACCGGTTCCAGGCGGAGAAGCGCGAGCCCATCGGCCAGATCCTCTGACCAACCCGGTCTCTACAACCGTGCGGGAATGCCGGGGCCGGTTCCAACGGTTCACCTCCCCATGACCACTGTGGGAATCATCGGAGCAGGACACATCGGAAGCGCTCTCGCCGAGGGGCTCATCGCACGCGGCTACGACGTCGTGATCGCCAACTCGCGCGGGCCGGAGACGCTCAACGATCTCGTCGCGAAGCTCGGCGACCGTGCACGGGCGGCGACCGCCC
Source organism: Microbacterium sp. H37-C3 (assembly GCF_027157935.1). Lineage (NCBI taxonomy): Bacteria > Bacillati > Actinomycetota > Actinomycetes > Micrococcales > Microbacteriaceae > Microbacterium > Microbacterium sp. H37-C3. The sequence continues at coordinate 1,012,685 of NZ_JAPVLR010000001.1, forward strand.
AGGATGCGGCACAGGCGGCCGATTGGGCCGTCGTCACGGTGCCGCTCAAGGCGCTCGAGGACATCCCCGCCGAACCACTGGCGGGCAAGATCGTGCTCGACACGAACAACTACTACTGGGAGCGCGACGGCCGCATCGCCGAGCTGGAGGCGAAGCGCACCACGACGTCCGAGATGGCGCAGCGTCATTTTGCCGAGTCGAAGGTCGTGAAGGCGTTCAACCACATCCCCGCCGCCGACATCAACACCGGGGGCTCCCCCGCCGGCACCCCCGACCGTCGGGCGCTCGCGACCGCGAGTGACCACCCGGCTGCCGGCGCGCACGTCACCGCGCTCTACGACGAGTTCGGCTTCGACACCGTAGACATCGGTTCGCTCGCCGAGAGCTGGCGGGTCGAGCGCGACCAGCCCGCCTACGTCGTCCGGCAGAACGCCGACGAGCTGCGCGCCAACCTCGCCCGCGCCCAGCGCTGAACGAAGCGCGGCTACGCCTCCGCGGGCCGGTTCGAGCGGATCACCATCCCATCGAACCCGGGATCCCCTTGAACGGGCCCGCGAGGTTCGACGTCACCCAGCCGCCGTAGAAGCCGCCGGGCTGAGGCACGACGACCTCGCCGTCGACCGTGCACCGGTCCATCCCGCCCGCGTAGACGGCGACGCGGCCGACGAGCTCCTCATAACCCGGCGACGGGTTCGGGTACCCCCACGCGGCGCGCTCGCGTACCGCCGTGCCGCGCACGACGTCGAAGTACTCGGCTGCGCCCTTGAACTCGCAGTACGAGCTGCCTGCCGCCGGGACCAGCGAGCCGGGCACGAACGCTGCGGCCGGCAGGTAGTACACGGGCGGATGGCTCGTCTCGAGCACCCGCACCACGTCGTCGGTGTCGACGATCGTGACAGCGGCGAAGTCGATCGTCACGCGCGAGTGAACGCGTTCGAGGCGGGGCGGACGGGGATAGTCCCAGACGGACTCCTGTCCGGGACCGACAGGATCGGGAGCGGGTCGGCGCATGCCCGACAGGTTACGCGCGGCGAGCGACATCCCGGCTGCGAGACCGCTCACCGCGGCGCGAGCGCAGCGAACGGATGCCGCGGGCGACGAGGCGCCATCCGACCAGAAGCGCGAGCAGCGTCAGCGTCGCGACGATCACGAACGGCAGCGCCGTCCCCTGACCCGACACGGCACGAAGCAGCATCCCGCTGACGACAGTAACCGCCCACACGACGAGACCCGTCGGCACGATCCCGGTCGGCGATCGCCATGCCCGCACGGCCACCCACGCCACCAGCAGGCCGGCGAGGAACGGCCACGAGGTCTGCCAGAGGCCTGCGAGCACATCGGAGTCATGGCTCGCCCGGCCCGTCGCCGCGAACGCCACCACGAGGACGGCATCGAGCAGGAAGGCGAGGACGGACGCACGGATCATGTCCCCATCCTCCCCGAACGATTCCCCGGTCGAACCCGCATCCCATGCTTCGCCCAGCATCCGCTCCTTCCTAGACTCGGAAGGCGTCCGCCGCGCCTGCTCCGGACGAGAGAACAGATCCGAGGCCCATGTCTTTTCCCGATGCGACGGCGGCGACGGCCGCATTCCGCGCCGCCCGCGACTTCCTGCTCGACAACGCGCACTCCCCCGAGGCAGCCCACGCCGGGTTCAGCTGGCCCGACGTCGGCGACCACTTCAACTGGGCCGTCGACTGGTTCGACGCCATCGCCTCGGGCAACGACCGCATCGCCCTGCACGTCGTCGACGAGGACGGCAGCGAGACGCGGGTCACGTACGACGAGATGCGTCGTCGCTCCAACCGCGTCGCCAACTGGCTCACCGGCCTGGGCGTCGGGCACGGCGATGCCGTCATGCTCATGCTCGGCAACCGTGTCGAGCTGTGGGAGGCGATGCTGGCGATCCTGAAGATCGGTGCCGTCATCCTGCCGACCTCCGTCGTGCTGGGCGCCGACGACCTCCTCGAGCGCGTCGACCGCGCCGACATCCGCGCCGTCCTCGCCGACCCGGTCGACGCCGCCAAGTTCGACGGGATCGCGGGCGGCTTCGAGCGCATCGTCGTGGGTGGCGAGCGTCCGGGATGGCACTCGTTCGCGGACGCGGCCGACGCCGACGACGCGGCACCCGGTGTCGTCGTGGCCTCCGACGATCCGGCCATCGTCTACTTCACCTCCGGCACCACGTCGCGACCCAAGATGGTCGTGCACACGCACGTGAGCTATCCGGTGGGTCACCTGTCGACGACGTACTGGATCGGCGTCCGTCCGGGCGACATCCACATGACGATCAGCGCCCCCGGCTGGGGCAAGCACGCGTGGAGTCTGTTCTTCGCGCCGTGGATCGCCGAGGCGACGATCTTCGTCTACAACTACTCCCGCTTCGACGCCGCACGCCTGGTCGATCAGCTCGACCGCAACGACGTGAACACCTTCTGCGCCCCGCCGACGGTCTGGCGCATGCTGATCCAGGCCGACCTCGAGAAGCGCCCCCGCGCACTGCGCGAGCTTCTCTCGGCGGGCGAGCCCCTCAACCCCGAGGTGATCGACACGATCCAGCGCTGGTGGGGACTGCAGATCCGCGACGGCTACGGGCAGACCGAGCTGACGGCGGTCATCGGCAACACCCCGGGAGTCGCCGTCAAGCCCGGCGCGATGGGACGCCCGCTCCCGGGCAACGACATCGTGCTGATCGACCCGCTCACCGGGCGCATCGGAGATGAGGGCGAGATCTGCCTGCCGACCGCGCCGACCCGTCCGCTCAACCTCATGCCCGGCTACCTCGGCGAGCCCGAGCGCACCGCCCGGGTCGACCACGACGGCTACTACCACTCGAGCGATGTCGCCGTCCGCGACGCCGACGGACAGCTCACGTTCGTTGGACGCACCGACGACGTCTTCAAGGCCAGCGACTTCAAGGTCTCGCCCTTCGAGGTGGAGTCGATCCTGTTGACGCACCCCGCGGTGGCCGAGGCGGGCGTCGTCGGGGCTCCCGACGCTGTACGGCTCAACATCGTGAAGGCGTACGTGGCGCTCGCGGCATCCTGGGAGGAATCCGCCGAGACCGCGCGGGCGATCCTCGCGCACGCCCGCGAGCACATGCCGCCGTACATGCGGGTGCGCCGTGTCGAGTTCTTCGAGCTGCCCAAGACGATCTCGGGCAAGATCCGCCGGGTCGAGCTGCGCGAGCGCGAGGTGGCCGCGGCGGATGCCGGCGAGCGCGTGACGACCGAGTGGCGCGAGTCGGACTTCCCCGACCTCAAGGGCTGAAGCGCGGGTCGCCTGCCGCTCAGGCGAGCCATTCGCAACCCCTGGCACGCGCACAGGCGGCGGGAGAAGACTGAGGGTGTCCCGACAGCCTCAGCAGAAGGAGCCCCCGTGCCGCAGAACGTCGCCGAACAGATCGTCGCCCAGCTGATGGATGCGGGGGTGAAGCGGATCTACGGCATCGTCGGCGACTCGCTCAACCCGATCGTCGACGCGGTGCGACGAACCGGAGGCGCGGCGGAGGGCGGGATCGACTGGATCCACGTCCGCCACGAGGAGGCCGCCGCGTTCGCCGCCGCCGCTGACGCCGAGCTCACCGGCGAGCTGGCGGTGTGCGCGGGCAGCTGCGGTCCCGGCAACCTGCACCTGATCAACGGACTGTTCGACGCGCAGCGATCGGGTGTGCCGGTGCTCGCGATCGCCAGCCACATCCCGAGCCTGCAGATCGGGTCGGGGTACTTCCAGGAGACGCATCCCGAGCGCCTCTTCACCGAGTGCAGCGACTACTGCGAGATGATCCTGACGCCCGAGCAGTCGCCGCGCGTCGTGAACTCCGCGATCCGTCACGCCACCGCGGGGTCGTCCGTCTCGGTGATCGTGCTGCCCGGTGACCTCGCCGAGTTGCACTCGACCGGCGAGTTCCCGCCATTCGTCGCCGCTCGCCCCGGTCGCATCGCGCCGGACGAGCGCAGCGTCGCCGACCTCGCGGCCGCCATCGACAAGGCCGAGAAGATCGCGATCTTCGCGGGCGAGGGCGTACGCGACGCCCGCGAGGAGGTCATCGCGTTCGCCGAGCACCTGCGGGCACCGATGGGGCACTCGCTGCGCGGCAAGCAGTGGATCCAGTACGACAACCGGTTCGACGTGGGCATGTCGGGTCTGCTCGGCTACGGCGCCATCGACCACGCGATGCACGAGGTCGATCTCCTCCTCATGGTGGGCACCGACTTCCCCTACGACCAGTTCCTCCCCGACGGCGCGAAGACCGTCATCGCGCAGATCGACGTCGATGCCCAGCGGCTCGGACGGCGAGCGGGCGTGACGCATCCCATCCACGGCGATGTCGGCCTCACCCTCGCGGCCCTGCGCGCACGGACCGCTGCGAAGACCGACGACACGTTCCTCGAGCACACGCTCAAGCGGTATCGGAAGGCGATGAAGGACTCGGTGGCGGCGTACACCGACTCGGATGCGCAGCCGATCCATCCCGAGCGCGCCATGTCGGTCATCGACCGGGTCGCGGCATCCGACGCCGTCTTCACCGCCGACACCGGCATGGGCAACGTCTGGCAGGCCCGCTATGTCACTCCCGGGCCCGAGCGCCGTCTGCTGGCGTCGTGGCGGCACGGGTCGATGGCCAACGCCCTCCCCCATGCCTTCGGAGCGCAGATGGCGTATCCCGACCGGCAGGTCATCGCGATCGCGGGCGACGGCGGACTCTCCATGCTCCTCGGTGAGCTCATCACCGTCGCCGCCTACGACCTGCCGCTGAACGTCTTCGTCTTCAACAACTCGACGCTCGGGATGGTCAAGGCCGAGATGCTCGTCGCCGGCTTCCCCGACTTCGGCGTCGACGTGCCGATGGTGGACTTCGCCGCCGTCGGGCGCGCGCTCGGGTTCCACGCGCAGCGCGTGACCGACCCGGCAGACCTCGAGGTCGCCGCCTCCGCCGCCCTCGCGCACCGCGGTCCGTCCATCGTCGACATCGTCACCGACCCCGATGCCCTCTCGATGCCGGCGTCGATCACCGCCGAGCAGGTCGCGGGCTTCGGGATGTCGATGGCGAAGATGGTGCTCGGTGCGAAGGACTCCGGGGGCATCGGCGCGGTGCTCGAGACGGCGAAGTCGAACATCAAGCACATCCGCAGCCTCTGATCCGCCGGCGCGCGGCCCGCCCCGCCCGTGTCCGCCGATACATTCGTCGGAGGAGCGGGGCTGGTG